>NZ_CP104562.2:4800000-5544683 GCF_025398155.2 Roseateles amylovorans | reverse complement strand
GCATCGTCTGCCGGGTGAACTGCAGCCAGGACAGCAGCCAGCCGCCCAGGCTGTCGTCGTGGGTCATCCAGGTGAGGGAGCGGGCGCCGGCCATGGCCAGGCAGAAATAGAAGATCGCCGCGATCATGCGCAGGTTGAACAGCTGCAGCGCCGCCTCGCGCGGCGTGGGCGGGCGTGCGGGGACGACCGGAGGAGGCATGACCGAAGACATGGGCGGATTCTGTCGGCCCGCAGGCGGGTCTGCCAGGGGGAATGCGACGAAGTCGGGCGTGCGCGGACGAGTGCGGTCGGCGAGGGGCCGGCGGTGCGTCGCGGCATACTTCGATCCCATGAAGATCGACATCGGTGGCGGCGTTCGCCTGTTCGTGGATGTGGAAGGTCCGGGCCTGGTGCCCGACGGCCCGCGCATGCGGGAGAAGCCCACATTGATTTGCATGCATGGCGGCCCGGGTTTCGACCATTCCGCCTTCAAGCCGGCGTTCAGCCAGCTGGGCGATCTGGCGCAGATCGTCTATTACGACCACCGCGGACACGGCCGCAGCGATGCGCGCCCCTCCGACGAATGGACCCTGGACCACTGGGCGGACGACATCGTGCGGCTGTGTGATGCGCTGGGCATCGAGAAGCCCATCGTGCTGGGCCAGTCCTTCGGCGGCTTCGTGGCCCAACGCTACATTGCGCGGCATCCGGCGCATGCGTCCAAGGTCGTGCTGTCCAGCACCTCGCACCACATGGGCCTGGATCGCAAGCTGGCCGCCTTCGAGCGACGTGGCGGACCGCAGGCGCGTGCGCTGGCGGAGGCTTTCTGGAGCCGTCCGTCCAAGGCCACCTTCGAGGCCTACTGGGCGGGGGTGCGCCACCTCTACAACACCAAGCCGGCGGCGGACCCCGAGGCGGGCTCGCGCACGCTGATGAACCTGGACATCCTGCTGCACTTCGTGGCCGGCGAGAAACAGGACCTTGGCCTGCTGCAGGGCCTGGCCAAGGCGCAATGCCCGGTGTTGGTGATGGTGGGTGAGGACGACCCGGTCTGCCCGCTGGAAGATGCGCTGGACATCCACGCCGCCATTCCGGCGCAGTGGCGCCAGCTGGCGCGTTTCCCTGGCGTGGGCCACGGCGCCTGGCGGGACGATCCGGCGGCCGCCTTCCCGGTGCTGAGACGCTTCATCGCCGAGTAGGCGCGGCGCGTCGGCGGCAACAAGGGCTCGGGCGGTCAGGCGGTCAAGCGGTCAAGCCGCCATGCCGCTCAGGGTGTGGCGACGAGGGCCTTGAGGTCGCGTTCGGCGAGGGTGGCATCGCCGAGGTTGAGTTCGATCATCCGCCGCAGATGGGTGATGCTTTCGATGTCGATCCCGAGGCAGAGCAGTCCGGCGCGATCGCCGTGAACGTGGGCGATCTGAGCGGCCATGGTGATGCGGCCGTCGTGGGGTTGGAGCGGGAGATCGAGGAGGCAGAGGGCGCCGGCTTCGACGGCCTGGGGCGAGGGCAGCAGGAGCAGGGCGCCCTTGAGCGACAGGTCGAGCACCTGGACGGCGACGCGGGCGTCGACGGTCACGAGCTGGGCCTGCCCCGCAAATGCGATGCGGGAGAAGTGGCGGCGCTCATCGTTTCCGGAATCCGTCTTCATCACAACTTCCTTGCGTCGACGCCGATGAGTTCGGCCTCGTGACGATACCGCCGCCGACCGCCAAAAGGCGCGCCGTGCGCAGAAATCCCGCGAAACCGCGCCATAAATCCACCCCAAGCAGGGAATGAGCGCCCTCCCAACATGGCGGGTGAGGAAATGGGGCCGCCGGGCATCAGGCCCTGACATGCAGACAGCGCCCATCCCCAAAGCGCACGCAAGAAACAGAGGCCCCCAAGGGCCGACCTATCCAGCGGAGCAAGGAGATCCGGCTCTGCCGGGCTCCCTGCTCGCCCCCTGGGGGGCGCGCGTCAGCGCGTAGGGGGGGTCCTTTACAGCTCTGCGTAGATGGTGCTTTTTTCGATGGCCTGGTGCAGGCGCGAGGGCGCCAGCGGTTCCAGGCCCATCGTTTCCAGCAAGTACCACGAGGCCCGCAGCAAGGCGGAGGTGGCCTGTCGCAGGGCGGTGGATTCAGGTGAATCCTGGCGCGACAGCATGGCCTGCAGCTGTTTGGACTGCGCATGGCTGGGCACTTCGGGCACCGGCGGATTGGGATGGTGCTGGGCCACCCGGGCCAGCAACTGCTGAACCTCGGGGCCATGCTCGGGTGACTGGATCAGCCGGGCCAGGTCACCGAGCAGGCGCTCACCGGCGGCGGCCAGCAGTTGCGCGGAATGATCCGCGCCACCGGCCAGGTACAGGGCGGACGCCATGTCCAGATATTCCAGCGCTCGGGCCAGTCGGGGCAGATCACTCACTGCATGTCCTCCTTGACACACTCCACTCGTGCACTTGTGCGATGACGCCTGCCGGCATCGGGTGCCGGTCTATGGGTCGCTCCGGAGATCGCCCGGGCGGCGGCGTTTGCGCAGTGTATCGGGACGGCGCACCGCCCGGCGCGCCGTTTATCACGGCGCCGGCGTAGCATCGAGTTTGTCGCCCTGGCGCCGGCGCTGCCGATCATCGAGAGCCGATCGGCGCCCCGCTGCGGGCTGTCCCTTCAATCCGGAGATGAGCACGATGAGCATGAACCGCGACGACCACGGTCACCCCCACGACCGCCAGCGCCTGAGCGCGATGGCCGATCTGCCGTGCACCGAGGCCGCGACTGATCCGCTCGCCCGGCGTGCCGCGCTGGGACAGCTGGGCCGTTTCGCTGCCGCCGGCCTGGCGCTGCCGGTCGGCCTGGGCGCTGCCTGGCCGGCGCTGGCGCAGGATCCCAAGGAATCCAAGGAGCCGAAGGACGACGACGACACCTATGACCAGGATTCCGTCCTTCACGCGGCCACCGACTTTTTCGGCCAGACCACCGAGGGGCTGGCCAAGGTGATTGAGAAGGCGTTCAAGGAACAGGGCCGCCCGAATGCTTACATCAAGGGCCAGGAAGCCGGCGCGGCCATCACGATCGGCCTGCGCTACGGCGAGGGCAGTCTGGTCATGAAGCATGGCGGCACGGCCCAGGTGTTCTGGGCGGGACCGTCGGTGGGCTTCGACCTGGGGGCCAACGCGTCCAAGGTGTTCACCCTGGTCTACAAGCTGCCCAAGGCGTCGGCGATCTACCGCCGGTTCCCTGGCGTGGATGGCAGTCTCTATTACGTCGGCGGCGCCGGCATCAATTACCAGCGGGTGGACGGCATCACGCTGGCACCGATCCGGCTGGGCGTGGGTTTGCGCGCGGGTGCGAGCGTGGGCTATATCCACTACCGGCGGGAGAAGACGATCAATCCGTTCTGAGCTGGGTGGGAATCGTCCTGCTCGATGCGGGGGGGCAGGTCGTCGGTCCAGCGATTCGACGCGTTGGCCGGCGTCAGCCTCGAACGGCTGGTGAACGCGCGGCAGGGCGCTCCACGAGATCCGCAGGTCTGCCGTCTTTCGTCTGAGCTGAAGCCGTTGATCTCGGTCGAGGGGCCGTCTGGAACGTCATCAACAAGAAAAAGCCCAGCAATGCTGGGCTTTGGGCGCTTTCAGTAGAGGGGGTCTCAGGCACACATGCGCGGATCTCCGGCACGTTGCGTTGCCCTTGAGGACAGCTCGGAGACCTCTTCATCAAACTCACATTCGACGGTCACGAACCGGACGTCCCCCTCACACGGCGCCACGAGCGCAGCCAGGTTGGCACGCGATTCGTCCGCTGAGATCGGCTGAACCGAGGCTTTGAAAGCTTGCTTGTCGAAGCGCATGATCAGATTCTGATGTGGCGTTGCTGACAGTATGCCAGCAGCAGGTCCCATGACTTGCTGCCCGGCGCCACGTCAAATCGGGCGTCGTTGAGCGTGTCGCCGTGTATGAACCAGTCATCTTGGCCTTCCTGGCTGGCCATCAGATCAGAAATGCGAGCGCAACCCTTGTACTTTTGGGGCAAGCGACGCAACGTGGATGGGGGGATGTTTGTGTCAAATCCAAGCCTTGGCCAGACGTAATAGCCGGAATGTCGGTCCCGTGGGTGGCCTGTGGTCGCCATGACGTAATTGCCAGTCGCATCGAGTTCGATGGCATCAAATCCAAGCGCTTGGGCCGCACGTGCCTGAACCGTCAATGCTCGGGCACCGAAGCGGCGACCTCGGTAGTCGGGATTCACCTGGAAGACTTGGTTCCGGATGATCGTCTCGTCGCCACGTCGTTCGATGTGTCGAACCATGGCCATCACCACGTCGTTCTGCACGGTGATGGCGATGCCTCGAGGCGTCTTTGTCGCGATCAGTCTGCTCCAGGACGGGGCGCCGCTCAAGCGAATCAGAGCTTCTTCATCCAGGAACTCAAGCACCGCCTCGTCCGCTTGCACATGCACGAGGCTGGGGTCGAACCAAGTGCGAGATGTGTCATCGCGGTCATCCATAGACGAGCAGGCAGGGGAACAGCAAGGGCCAAATGGTAATTGGCCGCATGCACCGACCCGCTCTTAGAGATCGCGCTTAGTTGCGATAAATCTCATCGCGCAACGACGCCAGCGCGCTCAGCGCGTTCAGAGCCACGCCCACCCCAACTGCAGGCGAGACGCTGTATTCATCGGGGTTGATTCGAACAAGCTTCGCGCCATACAGACGGGCGATCGATTCGCTGAAGTTTCTGACCGTAGGAACGGCGCTCCCTGCCCCCAGCTCAATCACCACTGGATTGCGTGCTGCGCCTAACCAGTTCTGCAACTGCGTCATTTGCGACCGAGTACGGCGATCGATCCAGGCGCCATCGCTGAACATCAGGATGTTCGGGCGCGCCATCGAGCCGCATCGCGGGCATCGTGGCAATGGGCCATTCCAGCGGCAAGCTACTGGATCAATGTCAATTTCCAGTCCGTCGGCTGTCCAGATTTCATCTGAGCAGGGGATCGCGCACTGAAGGTGGTGAATAGAGCCGTGACACTCGACCAGGTGGTCTGGGGTGAAGCCGGCCTTTTGGAACTGCCCATCGACGTTGCTGGTAAATACGAACACACCCGAGTGCTTGGCTGCACCGAGGTTCAACAAGATGTGGAAGCCAGGATGAGGGGTGGTGCTGCGGTACAACTGCAGCCGGTGTCCGTAGAACCCCCAGGCGAGCGCTGGGTCTCGTTGGAACAACTCAGGATTTGCAGCGTCGGCAAAGTTGAGGCGCGCCCCGCGCATCGCCGGATAGGCATTCCAGAAGCCGTCCCGGCCACGGAAATCGGGAAGTCCGGAGTCGACGCCCATGCCAGCTCCGGCAGCGATCAGGAGCGCATCGGCCGCTGTGATCCACTCGCCCGCTGCTCTCAGTTCTGGCGCAGGCGTGCTGCTCATTGATTCCTCTCAGGCAAGCCTATCCCTGCATCGGCGAACTCGCTTGAGGTCGACAGACGGCCTGAACGTGAAGTCGTCTGCCGTGCCATTGGCGCATCTGTCTTGGGGCTGATGAGCGAGAAGACCTCGCGCCGACAGCCGGAATCAACCCGTCCGCAGCGGCCCACCCTCGCGCTGGCTGCGATCGAGGGCTCCTTCCGCGCGGTTGAGGAAGGCGCTGCCGGTGTCGCCCGGACCGCGCCAGGCGGTCAGGCCCATGCTCACCGGACCGGCGCCGAGATGCTGCTGGAACCAGACGGTGCGGATGCGCTCGCAGACCTTGCGGCCGGTGGGCAGGTCGACGTCATGCAGCAACATCAGCATCGCTTCGCCCTTGCCGAGCGCCAGCACGTCATGCGCCCGGCATTGCTGGCGAAGCATCTGGGGCAGCGCACCGGCCGGCGCCTTGGCCGCGCTCAGCGCCACCAGGCACCAGGCCATGTCCGGCGTGTTCTGGTTCTCGACCAGCTTGGCCAGCAGTTGATCCCGCGACGCCAGCGGCGAGGTCCCGGCCTGCATCGCCAGCGCATGGAAGCGCTTGTAGTGACGCAGGGCCGTCGGCCAGTCGTCATGCGCCTCCGCCAGCACACTGAGCAGCTCCTGCAGCGGCGCATGGGCTTCCCCATGGGCGTGCTGCAGCGCGTCCAGTCGATGGCGGGCCACGTCGAGCTGGCCGTCCTGGATGAGACGGCGCGTGTCGGCGCATTCGAGTTCCAGGTCACCCAGGGTGCCGGGGCTGGATCGCAAGACCTTGTCGGGGTTCATGGAAAACAAGAATAGTTCGCTGATTGTGATAGGCACATTGGGGCTTCCCAGCGGAGTGGGGCCTCTCGAGACACAAGTTGCATCTCGCTTACCAGATCCGGGGCCGATCGGAAGCCGCCCGGCCGATGCGCCGAGGGACGTGCCGGACGTGTGCAGACAAGGCCTCGGCGCTACGATGGACCGGTCCCCCCCTGCGGATCTTCAGCGGAGTCTGTCCATGAGCCCGTCCTCTGTGCCGTCGTCCTCGGCGCCCTCGTCCTCCAGCGCGACGTCATCCCCCTCGACGCCGTCCCCACGCACCACCGCCGCAGCTGACACGCTGCCGTCCCAGGACATCAGCGCCGAGGTGCTGCTCGAGAAATACGCAAAGGGCGGTGAGCGCACATTGGATGATGTTCGACGACGGGTGGCCCATGCGCTGGCTCAGGCCGAATCGCCGGAGCACCGAGCGGACTGGGAGGCGCGCTTCCTGGAGGCGCAGCGGCGCGGATTCGTTCCGGCGGGACGGATCGCGTCCGCCGCCGGCACCGAGCTGTCGGCCACGCTGATCAACTGCTTCGTCCAGCCGGTGGGGGATGCCATCGCCGAGGAAGAAGACGGCGTGCCCGGCATCTACACCGCACTGACCGAAGCGGCGGAGACCATGCGGCGCGGCGGCGGCGTGGGCTACGACTTCTCCCGCATCCGGCCCAAGGGCGCGGCGGTGAAGTCCACCCAGTCCAGCGCGTCCGGCCCCATCAGCTACATGCGGGTGTTCGACCGCAGCTGTGAAACCGTCGAGTCCGCAGGCTCCCGGCGCGGCGCCCAGATGGGCGTGCTGCGTTGCGACCATCCGGACATCGAAGACTTCATCCATGCCAAGGACCAGGGCGACCTGCGCAACTTCAACATCTCGGTCGCGGTGACCGATGCCTTCATGCAGGCGGTGGAGGCGGACGCCGAGATCGAGCTCATCCACCGCGCGGCGCCCGGTGCGAAGCTGCGGGCGGCGGGGGCGGTGCAGCGGGCCGACGGCATGTGGGTCTACCGACGCCTGCGCGCCCGCAAGCTGTGGGACCAGGTGATGCGGTCCACCTACGACCATGCGGAACCGGGCGTGCTGTTCCTGGACCGCATCAATGCCGACAACAACCTGCACTACTGCGAGACGATCAGCGCGACCAACCCCTGTGCCGAGCAGCCGCTGCCGGCCTATGGCTGCTGCTGCCTGGGCTCGGTCAACCTGACCACCTTCGTGGCGGATCCGTTCACGCCCCAGGCGCGCTTTGACGATGCGGCCTTCACCGAGGTCTGCAAGGTCGCGACCCGGATGCTGGACAACGTGCTGGATGTCACCCTCTGGCCGCTGCCGGCCCAGGCCCAGGAGGCGGCCAACAAACGGCGCGTCGGACTGGGCTTCACCGGCCTGGGCGATGCGCTGGTCATGCTCGGCCTGCGCTACGACACCGAGCCCGCCCGGGCGATGGCGCGTCGCATCAGCGAGGCCATGCGCGACGCCGCCTATGAGGCCAGCGCGGACCTGGCCATCGAGCGAGGCGCCTTCCCGCTGTTCAATGCCGACCTGTACCTTTCGGGCGGCAACTTCGCGTCTCGCCTGCCGCCGTGGCTGAAGGACAAGATCCGCGCCCAGGGCCTGCGCAACTCGCATCTGTTGTCGATCGCGCCGACGGGCACCATCAGCCTCGCGTTTGCAGACAACGCCAGCAACGGCATCGAGCCGGCCTTCTCCTGGCGCTACACCCGCAAGAAGCGGATGCCGGACAACAGCTTCAAGGAATACGCGGTGGAGGACCATGCCTGGCGGCTGTTCCGTCACCTGCATGGGGCGGATGCGCCGCTGACCGAGGCCTTCGTCACCGCGCTGGAGCTGCAGGCGGCGGACCATGAAGCGATGGTGGCGGCGGTTGCGCCCTACATCGACACCTCCATCTCGAAGACGGTCAATGTGCCGGCCGACTATCCCTATCCGGACTTCCAGGATCTCTACGCCCTGGCCTGGAAGAGCGGCCTGAAGGGGTTGGCCACCTACCGGCCCAACAGCGTGCTGGGCGCGGTGCTGAGCGTGGAGCCGGTGGCGCAGCCGGAACCGCTGAAGCCGGAGATCGGCCCCAACCAGCGCCTGCGCGTGGAGCGCCTGCCCAAGCCGGTGCTGGCCTCCCTGCGCTGGCCGAGTCGCCCGGAGCTGCCGGGCGGCAATCCGGCGTGGTCGACCATGATCCGTCACCCGCATGGCGACTTCGCGCTGTTCGTCGGCGAACTGCCGGCCGAGGGACCGGACGCCGGCCTGTTCGGCCGAACGCTGCCGTTCGAGGTCTGGGTCAACGGCGCGGAGCAGCCGCGGGGCCTGTCGGCGATGGCCAAGACGCTGTCGATGGATCTTCGCACCAACGATGCGGCCTGGCTGCGGCTGAAACTGGACGCGCTGGCAACGGTCGCCGAGGAACGTGCCTTCGAGATGCCGATGCCGCCGCTGGGCGAGCCGCGCCTGTTCCCGGGCGTGGTCGCGGCGACGGCGGCGGTGATCCGCTGGCGCTGCGAGCAGCTCGGTGCGCTGCAGGAGGGCGGTCCGACGCCGGTGCTGGATGCAATGTTCTCCCGCGAGGAACCACGCACCGGCACGGCCGGCACGCTGGCCTGGGCGGTGGATGTGGACAACCCTGCCACCGGTGAGCTGTTCACCCTCACGCTGAAGGAGGTGAGCCTGCCGACGCCGGATGGCGGCACGGTGACGCGGCCGTGCGCAATGGGGTTCTCCGGCAACTATCCGAAGGCCCTGGACGGCCTGGCGCGTCTGCTCTCGCTGGACATGCGGGTGCTGGACCCGGGCTGGATCGGCATGAAGCTGCGCAAGCTGCTGAACGTGGGCGAGCCGCTGGGCCATTTCATGGCGCCGGTGCCGACGCTCTTCGGCGAGCGCCGCCAGCAGGTGTGGCCGTCGACGGTCGCCTACGTGGCGCGATTGGTCATTCACCGCTACGCGATGCTGGGGGTGCTGGATGAGCAGGGGTATCCGCTGGTCGACATGGGATTGCTGCAGCAGGCCCCCGTGACCTCGGCGAACCGCAGCGCAGCCCTGGCCGCAGGTGTGCCGGCGATGGCCGGGAAGAAATGCCCGGAGTGCGGGAACTCGACCTTGATTCAGCGGGATGGGTGTGAGTTTTGTACGGCGTGTGGGTTTGTGGGGCAGTGTGGGTGAGGTACCCCCTGCGTTCAGGCTGCCCCGTGCGAGGCGCTGCCCGAAGCGCCGAAGCGTGCGCCCGCCAGTACGGTGCACCTGCCCCCGACCATTCGCGCCTCCCAGGTCCTTTGCATGAACTCGCAGGCGTGAACTCAGCATTTTGCTGATGGTCGAACGTCATCCGGCGCTCTAACGTTCGCTGCTGATGGCCGCAAGCGAAGGCCTCCCCTCGGCAGGCTGGAGTCGACCCAATGACCAAGGACACCCCACGGCAGCGCCGCCCCCAGCCCATGGAGCGGGCGAGCGCCCCGGCGCGGGCGGGTGCCCCGCCCGCACTGGGGGCGCGTTCGGTCGCGCAGTCCGCGGGGGCTGCGTCGGTGCAGGCCGCCGTCGAGCACAGCCCGCAGGTGGCGTCGCTCGCGCAACTCCAGCGCATGGTGGAAGCCAGCCCGCGCATGCATGCCCAGGCCCACTTGCAACGCGCGCTGCAGGACAGCTCGCGCGTGATGCAGCGCGTCGCGCACGGCAGCGGTGTGGTGCAGCGCGACAAGACGCTCGCACTCGGCTTCAGCGAACTGAAGAACGACGTCTATGGCGCCGACTTCCAGAACAACCAGCCGCACTCCACGGACAACCATCTCTCGACCTTCCGCACGAAGACCGGCGCCGTCGGGCCCGAGGCGCTCGGGTTCAACCAACAGGCCGACCCTGGCGGGCAGATCCAGCCGCAGTTCACGGCCGGCATCAAAGCCGCCATGGCCTCGGCCACGAAGATCTGCCAGAACCTGGCTGGCTTCACGCAGGACCAGATCAATTTCGCCTACCAACACAAGCCCGAACTCACCGGCCCCGAGATTGCGTTGCTGCAGAGCCATTGGGACGGCGCCCAGCGGATGATCGGCGGCCACATCGTGAACACGAACATCACCGGTCAGGACGGCAACGAGTGGTTCGCGATGAAAGACCTCAAGACGCGCCCGGCCTGGGACCCCGCCGGACACGACCCGACCCCGCACCCCCAGGCTTGGCCTGTCTCCAGGGCGCTGATCTCGGTATGGGAGCTCTCGCACCACCTGCACAACCAGGACCTGTTCAACAAGACCGAGTTCTTCTATTTCGACGGCAAGGTCAACACGCAGTTGGATAAAGCGAACCTGGTCAACTACAGCATCCAGCTCAACGTGCTCGAGCTGATGACCAACGACCAATTGGGCGTGGTGCCACCCGAGACCGGCCTGGGCAAGATGGTCAAGTTCTTCAAGAGCCTCTTCGAGTGATGGGCGGCCGTGACCCCGCCCGTCGCCGCGTCCTCGTCATCATCGATGGAGCCTCGTCGTCATGAATGTGGATCGCAACGCGGTCAGCGGACTGAACCTGCAACTGTCGATCGACGGCGTGCTGAGCTTCCAACTCCTCGCGACCGAGGACGGGGCACTGAGCCGTTTGGGTCCGCTGGCGGGCCAGGGCCGCGCGCAGGTCGAGGTGAACGACGACAACGTCCTCGTCACCGGCCGCGCCGATCCGGCCCTTTTCGCTGCACTGCGCGATGCGCTGCCCTCGGTGCTGCTTGAGCATGTCGGCACCTGGGTGCATCCCGACATCCGCGGCCACGCCTGCGACCTGAGCGTGCTGCTGCAGACGCCGGGGGCCACCGTTGGCATCCATTACCGGTACGGGTCCGATTCCCAGGGGCCGCCGGCCGACATCATGGACTTTGTGCGCCGGTGCGTGGTGTCGACCGAGGACTGGGCGGCGGCGCGCGCCGCAGCGAGTCCGGAGCCGGGGCCGCAGGGCTGACGCGAGCAGCATTCCCCAATGGTCGCCGCGCCGTCTGCCGCCCGGCAGGGCCACCGGCCCGGGCGAGAATCACCCCCTGCACGGCCCCTGATCGAATGGAGAGCCTTTTCTCCATCCACAGCTGGTGCCGTCAGCCCCTTCATGACCGACGCTCAATACACGACCTTGCCTCAGTGGCCCCACGCTTATCCGGCCAGCGGCGCCAGCGCCACGCTGAAAAGCCTCAACGAGGATTTCATCGTGACCGAACTGCCGCTGCAGCTGCCCTCCGGTGCGGGCGAGCACCTCTGGCTGGACATCGAGAAGAACGGCGCCAACACCGCCTTCGTCGCCCAGCAACTGGCCGAGGCCGCTGGCGTGAACGAATGGGACGTGGGCTACGCCGGCCTGAAAGACCGCTACGCCATCACCCGGCAGTGGTTCAGCCTCTATCTGCCCAAGGGCGAGACGCCTGACCTGACCCTGCTTCAGCATCCCGAATTCAAGGTGCTGAGCCAGAGCCGCCATATGAAGAAGCTGCGTCCCGGTGACCTGCAGGGCAATCGGTTCCGCATCGTGCTGCGCGAGGTGACTGGCGACCGCCATGCCATCGAGGCCAATCTGAAAGCCGTGGCGTCCCATGGCGTGCCCAACTACTTCGGTGCGCAGCGATTCGGCCACGACGGCGGCAACGTGGAGCAGGGCCGGGCCATGCTGGCGCGCGAGATCCGCGTGCGCAACCCGAAGAAGAAGGGCATCTACCTGTCGGCGGTGCGCTCCTTCGTCTTCAATGAAGTGCTGGGGCTGCGAATCCAGCAGGGACTCTGGGGCAAGACCCTCCCCGGTGACGTGATGGACGAGGCAGGCCAGCCCACCGGCCCGCTCTGGGGACGGGGCCGGGTGTCCACCACCGATCAGGCGCAGGCCCTGGAAAACGGCGTGGCTGAACGTCACGCCACCTTGTGCGATGGCATGGAGCACGCCGGCCTGGACCAGGAGCGCCGCGCCCTGGTGGCGAGCCCCGGCGACATGACTTGGGAATGGCTGCAAGCCGATGAGCTGGTGCTGACCTTCTCGTTGCCCGCGGGCAACTACGCCACGTCCGTGCTGAACGAAATCCTCCACACCACGGAGCCGGACCGGCACACGGAGAACGAACCGGCACCGGTGGAGTGACGAGGCTCCCCGTTCGGGTGGACGGGGCCTGACGCGGTTCCTGGCGCATCGTTGCTCGTCCGGCTGATTCCCTCAGGGGAATGGTCTGAACCGGGGCGGCAGATCGCCTCCAGCGGCCGGTCGACAGCCTTCATCGCAGCTCGGCGGTCGTGACGTTTGCCGGCGCCGCCGCGCGTGTACCGCCCATCGGTACAGGTCGGCGCCGAGGTGCGTCATTTCGAGGCAACGGAAGCAATCGTCATATGAATCAACACGTTGCCACTGCCACCCAAGGCCTGCCAACAGAGTTGTCCACAGATGACGGGGACAGCGTCCCGGAGCAAGAACGGTCAGGACAGGCCGACGCCCCCCCGGGTGATGATGCCGACATGGACCACCGCTTTGCCCTCACCGCCGATCCGTTCACGCAGGGCTCGATTGCGGTTTCGATTCCCAGGAAGCGTTCACTCGGGCTTTCAAGCGGCTGATCGGCGTGTCGCAGCGCAGGCCCGATGGCCGGCAAGCTCGCCCCCTGGTAGAGACCGAGGTTCACATGGCCCGGGTGCATGGCGATGAACGCATAGTGCTCGGACATCTTCTTGGGACCGAAACCGACGCTGATGATCTTGTGAGCCGGCCATGCCAGGTTGGTGGCGTTCGGGTGAGCTCGCAGAAGCTCATCTCGCAGCGCCAGCGCGACGTCCTGTAAATCCGCAGCGGCGAGGGCGATGACCTGGCGCTCGGTGTCGGAAAGCGGCGGGGCGGTTGGCTTCATGAATGCGGGCCAGGTTGTCGGCGAACGGTTGTGCTGCACGCGACCGGATTCTGGCGCCATCACATCAGACGCCACGCCGGTACCCCTTCGTTCTTGGCGGGGATTACGCGTCGCCGAGCGTGTCGCCGCGATGGTACGGGTGATTGCCTAGTCCTTGAGCTTGAATGCGAGCTCGGTCACCCACTGTGTCATGTCCGGTTGCTCGTCGGGATCCGTCACATAGAACTCGAGCCGGCAGGCGAAATGATCCCCGTCCGCTCGCTCGTCGACGTCGAGTGGCTGATCGGTCAGCCGAACCCAACCGATCAGCATGGCGGTGGCCGCCTCGAGCTTGTCAGGGTGTCCGTGCCAACTGAGCGTCACGAACCGTCCCGCCGGCAGCGTCCCGAAATCGACGCGTTCCGTCGCTGCACCGTGCCGCTCGACCGCAATGCCGGCCTCCACGTCCAGGGTCTCGGCCATGTTGATGCGTCGATAGTTGTAGAAGGGCGCACCGATCGTTGGGATGCCTTGTTCGGCCAGGGCCTTGAGGACGACCGGGAATCCCTCGTCGGCAGGCTTTTGCATCTCGTCCATTCGGACGGTGAAGCGCGCAAAGGCATAGCGCTGGGGTGGTCGCGCAATGATCTGGGGCAAGGTCAGCATGGCGTCTCCTTTTCCAATCAATCAGTCGATCTGGCGGCTGGCGGTGACCGGGGTGAACGTCGCGGTCATCGCCGCGGGTCACCACAGTCACCTTGTCCTCGAGCAGCTTGGCGCACTTCTGCGCACACCTCAGACGACGGGCGACGGTCGGCCTTCTCGACAGGCATCAGAAAAAAACGTTGACGGAGTTGAGCGCGCCACACGCTGAGTGACCACCGTCAAACGTCACTGCTGATCGGCGATCTCGATGATCGCAATGATCCCGACGTTCATCGCGTCGGCGGGCGGGCGACCGCCGGATTCAAAGCATCAAGACAATCGGCTGGACCGGACTCGCGGTCACCGCCGGGACTGGCTGCTCGTGCCAGATGCCTCGCAGATAGGTGGACACGATGTCCAACTCGGTCGAGGCGTCATGCCTTGGCCGGAAGCGCTGTCTGTTGCGGGCCTGCCGCTCGACCGCCTCCTGGTCCTGTCGCGCGACACGTCGCAGGAACGGCCAGGCGAAGAGACGAACCGCCCAGGCCGGTGCCCATCGGCCTTCGACGTGCAGGCTCGCGTGCACCAGCGTCTTCCACGCTTCCAGTGGCGTGAAGTGCAGCGTGAAGAACAAGGCGCTGCCGTTGCGGTAGCGGTATTCGATGCAGGCGCTGCCCGGCGCGGCCACACCGTGATGGGCCCGCTCCAGAAGCCGTGGCGATTCGAACAGGCGGTAGAGCAGGCCGTTCTGTTCCTCGCCGCCTTCGTAGGTGACGGTCATGCCGTGTTCATCCCAGCTCGGCGTGGCGGTGACGGCCCGACGACCGCCATCTCGCCGCACCAGCCCCGGATGGGTGAGGTGGGTGTGCAGCGGGTCCATGAAATTCTCCAGCGCGTCCAGCGCGTCTCCCTGCCATTGCATCCGCTGCATGAAACGCAGAGTGCCTGCCGGCCTGCTGCGGATGAAGTCGGGAAGTGGCGCCGGCGCCAGCAGCGGCGCGTCGGCGTGGCGTGACCGCAGCCAGATCAGGCCGTCATGCTCCATGACATCAACGGTGGGCACACCGACCGCAGGCGGGCAGCGCCCCTCGGGCAGGCCGGGCTGCCGGGTGCACCGGCCGTCGGCGCCGAAGGTCCAGCCGTGATAGCCGCATTGCAGGCCGGCCTCGGTGATGCGGCCGGCCGACAGGGGATATTGACGATGCGGGCACCGGTCCTCCAGCGCGGTCAGTCCACCGGACGGAAGACGGGCCAGGACGACCGGTTGCCCCATCAGCATGACGGGCCATGGCTTGGCCCGCACCTGGCCGCTTTGCGCGACGACAAACCAGCCCTGCAGGCGCTTGGAAGGCCATGCGTTCACAGCTTCATCCATTTCATCAGTGGAACGCCGAAGCCCCTGGTGACCGCTTGCAAGGTCCCGAGGAATCGGCGGCTCCGCAACGGAAGGTGACGTGCATAGACCGCGCTGTATTCGATCGCCGGCACGCCGCCGCGGAGCCGCTTGAAGCTGCCGGCGCCGGCGCTCAGGTTGAGCACGGTGCGGCTTTGGATCGCATGGCGGAATGCCTGGGCCATGAGCAGGCGATACAAGCCCAAGGTCGGGGACAGGTCCGTGTTGTAGCCGACGATCGGCGCGGTCGAGACATCGCCTTGGGTGAACAGGCCCAGGACCGCCTGCAGTTGGCCGTTGGCGTCGCGCCAGCCGGCCATGTGCAGCAAGCCGGCGTGGTGCCAGGTGCGCAGGAACTCGGCGGTATAGGCCGGGTTCAACGTCGAATATTTCTCGAGGTAGAGCTGGGCGTACAGCCGTTCGCTGCGCACGAAATCCGCAGGCTGGAATTCCGGGTGGGCAACGGGCCGCAGGGCCGTCTTTCGCATCAAGGCCAGGTCGCGCTTCAGGTTGCTGCTGCGGTTGGCATTCAGGTCCGGGAACAGGTAGACCTGCCGCGTGGGGATCAGCTGGAATCCCGCGGCCACCAGGGCGTCCAGCCACGGGCCGTGCTGAACCCGGTTGAGCGAGCGGAACCAGATGGCGCTGTTGGGCCAACGCGCGATGCAGCAGTCGCGCAGGGCGTCGACCACGGGTGCGTCCATCGGTGGATAGAGATTGGTGCTCACCAGCCAGTTGTTGACCGAGACCGCACGGCCCAGCCCCGTCGCCTGCATCTCACGGGTCGCCCAGTCGGTCGCGGCCCGCAGCGGCGGCCGTGCCCATGCGGGTGCCAGGCGCTCGGACTCTTCGACCGCGTAGCGACCATAGGTCGTCGCGGGCGACACCACCCAGGCGTTGCGCTCGGCGGGCGACGCCAGGGTGGTGGGGAATGCATACGGCCCGGCGTCCACTCGGTCGACCGCAGCGTCCAGGTTGGCGACGAACGGGCGCGTGGGCTGGCCTTGGTGGAGCAGGGCGAACGCGCGAGCCTGCTCGCCCAACGGCGTGCTGGCGAGGTTCGCCGTCATCCGGCGACGTCCAGGAGTGCCTGGCCGTCCCATTCGATGTCCTGGGTGGAGGCCTCGCGCAGGCTGCTGCGTCGGCGAAGCGCCAGGGCGGCGTAGGCCCCCATGTCGAGCGCCGCACCGATCAGCGGCCAGCGGTCCCCCGGCGCAACGATGACATCCTCTGCGGCCTGAAAGTCGCGCCGCCATTCGGCCAGGCGGCCGTCTCTGACGGCCGCTGCCAAGCCCGCCGACAGCATCACCGGTCCGAGCATCCGGGGACGCGCCGTGGAGGGTTCCAACAAGGCGCTGGATATCCCGGCGAGGGCGTCCGGCAACGGGTCGGCGAGCGCGAAGAGATGGCAGCCGCTGGTGGCGCGGGGATTGCATTCCAGGACGCTGAGCGTGCCCTCGGCGTCGAGCATCCAGTCAAAGGAAATCTGGCCGGTGAAGCCGGTCTTCCGCACCAGCGCCTCGACAAACGTCCGACTCGCCTCGATGCGGGCCGCTTCGAAATAGAAGCTTGCACTGGCCGCCAGTCGATACGCCGGTCGATAGAGACTGTGCGCCAGCAGGCGGCCACGATCCGCCACGCTGTACGAGGAGAACTCCTGACCGGCGATGAACTGCTGCACGACCCATCGGCCCATCGGCGGCAAGGGCGGAGCGTCGGCCGGGATGCCGTCGGGATACAGACGGACATGCACGCCGAAACGCGAGAACTCCGGCTTGAGCACCACCGCCCGTCCACCGGCCCAGTCCCGGGCCTGCGGCAATGAGTCGACGGTGGCCGCCTCCGGCACGCCGGCCCCGCAACCCTGCGCCAATTGCAGGAAATGCCACTTGCTGTGCAGCGCACGGAGCAACTCGAAATCATCCGCCAGCACCCGAACCGATGCCGGGAGCAGGTGGCGGTAGCGCGACAGGAAGAACACCTCCTCGCAGGTCGGCACGATCAGCGCGATGTCCCAGCGGGTGATGGCCTCCCGCAGGCCCCGCACGAACTCGGCGGGCGCATGCCGGGGCGACGCCAGGCGGACCGAGCCGCTGACGGCCCGGGAAGAAGTGCTCAGACGGCAGGAGATGCTGTCGGCGACATGAACCCGCCAGCCATGGTGGGCGAAGCGGCGGGCATGGTCGAGGGTGACGGGGGCGCGGCCTCCGAGCAGCAGGACATCAGGCATGGCGGGCCACCTCGCTGGATCGATGCGGCATGACGGGCTTGGCGACGCAGCGGATGCGCCGGCGCTTGGCCATGCCGGAGGCCGCAGGCATGGGCACCTGGCGCCATGAGGGGGTGGCCATGCCCAGGCGTTGGATCGTCTCGTTCACCGCGTCGACGATGGCCTCGTAGGCGGCGGCTTCTCCACCCTCGACCGCCAGCTCCAGGGTGTCGCCCTGCTGGCTCAGGCGGTAGTCCGGGTGCGCCTCGTGCCTGCGCACGATGGCATGGCGGACGATGTCCGGGAACAGCGCCACCAGCCGCGTGCCGTCCCGGTGGGGCAGCCACAGCACGTCATCCATCCGCCCGGCGATGCTGGCCAGCCGGCGGGTCGGTCGGCCGCAGCCGCACTCGCCTGGCAAGACCGTCAGGACATCGGTCAGACGGTGCCGCACAAAGAGCTGCGCGCTGCGGGTGAAGTCGGTCACGAGGGGTTGAAAGCGCGTGCGTTCGGCGTCGAGCCATTCCGGCTCCACATAAACGAACTCTTCGTTGAGATGCAGGGCGCCGTGCTCGCAGGTGTAGCCCAGGAAGCCCTCGGTGCATTGATAGAGCTGGTGCACCGGCAGGCCGAAGGCTTGCGTGATGCGCCGCTCGTCGTCGGGCTCCAGCACCTCGGCGACCGAGATGACCTTGCGCGGCGTCGGCATGGCGCCGGCGTTGTCGGCGAGCCAGGCCAGCACACTGGCCGGTGCCACCAGCACCTCGGGTGCGAACCCGCGAAGCGCGGCCAGGTGCGCCTCCACGCCGGCGTGCAGGTCGAAGAAGCGGAAGTCCAGCCGCCGGCTGCCCAGCGTGCCGTAGAGCTTGCTGTTGGCACGCAGGAAAAACGCCACGCGCAATGGGGTGCGCCGGAGAACCAGGTCGTGCAGCAACGGACCGTCGAGGGTGCGCGCCAGCAGGATGCCGGCCCACAGCGTACGCTCCCGTGACGACGCCAGGAACACGCCCCGTGTTCCCTGCGTGCCACTGGACAGGCCCACGGTCAGGTCGGCCAGACCGGCATCGCCGCCGGAGTGCGGGAGGGCATGGGAAAAGTCGCGCGACGCCTCGGCGGCCAGGGCAAACGCCGTGGCCTGCGCCAGCGTGACGCCCTGGGTGTTCAGGTCGGCGAATCGGGCCAGCAAGGTCGCTTTGTCGACGATGGGCAGCGCCGCCAGCGGCGCGTTCCGGTAGTCCCGATAGAAGGGCGCGCGCGGCAGTTGCCGAGACAGGAAGCGCGCCACCTGCCTGCGCTGCCAGGCTTCGAGTTGGTCCCGGTCGGCGAACCGGTAACCCCAGCGGGCCCGAGCGAACGCGGACAGCAAGGTCAGGGCCTCAGAGGCTCTCATGGCGAATGGCCTCCCAGCTTGGGCCGCAGTGCGAGGGCAGCATCAACAGGTCGCGGTCGGATTGTCGGAGTGCCTGCAGTTGGTGGAAGGTGTCGCGGTAGGCGCGGCGGTCGGCGAAGATGCCGGTGGCAAGCCAGGTGGGGGGCTGGTCCAGGTCCAGCGCCTGCAGGGACCAACAGGCGTCGGCCACGAGCAGGACGCGGCGGCCGCCCAGCGTCTCGAAGGCCAGCCCCATCTGTCCGGCGGTGTGGCCGGGCAGGGGGATGCCCAGCATGCTGCCGTCCCCGAGAAGGTCAAAGCCCGCTTGCATGCCGGGGCCGTCACCCAGTGCGCCGTGCAGGTCGATCCGCGCCGAATCTTCGGCAAACTGCAGCCTCGGCTCCATGTCCGCCGGCATCAGTGCGCGAAGGAAGCCATGGCGGAGCGCCCCGATGCGGCCACGGCGTTTCATGTCGTCCCATTCGGCCCGCATGGCGTGCAGCCGCGCTTTGGGAAAGTCGCGCAGGCCGGCGATATGGTCGGCATGCAGATGCGACACGAAGACGTGCCCGATGTCGTGGGCGCCGATGCCGTGGTCGGCCAGTTGTTGGCGCAGGGGGGCGTCGTCCAGTCCCACCGGGGTCACCCAGCGGTACAAGCGCTCAGGGAACGGCTGCGTCGCCTCCAGAAACCGCTCGTGATGTCCGGTGTCGAACAGCATCGGCCCGCGCGTGGGGTGGTGCAGCAGGCCGACCAGCGAGGGGTAGTCCACCACGCGGCAGCGGCCGCCCCGTTGGACGATGCATTCCGGATGGCGACAATGTCCCGCACGCAGCCATCGAAAACCGATGCGCGTGCTCATCGGACCGAACCCGCCTGCTCGCGGAACCATTGGGCGGTGCGCGCCATGCCTTCGCGCAGCGGAATGCGCGGCGCGTAGCCGAGATGGTCGCGCGCGCGGGTCAGGTCCAATGTCTGGGAAAACGCGAGCAAACCGGCGGAATAGCGTGTCAGAGGAGGCTCCCAGCCCGGGCGCAGCCGGGCGATGCATTCCATGGCACGGGCCATGGCGTCCACGAAGAGGTAGGGCACTTGCCGCTGTCGAGTCGGCAGGTCGAAAGACGAGGCCACCACCTGGAACAGTTGGCTCACCTGCAGGGGCTCACCGTTGCTGATGTTGAAGGTCGCGGCCGTCGGGTGTGGCCTGGAGGGGGTGAGCGCCAGCTCGATGGCATCGACCACGTTGTCGACATAGGTCAGGTCGAGCCAGGCCCGGCCGCCCCGCATCAATGGCAGCGCGCCTCGGCGGGCCACACGGAGCAGACGGGGAAGCAAGGTGTTGTCGTGAGGACCGAAGATCGCGCGCGGCCGCAGGATGACGGCCGAGCCCAGGTGATCGGCCTCGCGCACGAGGACTTCGGCCGCGCCCTTGGTCGCCGCGTAGAGGTTGGCCGGCATCGGAAGGGGCTGGTCCTCGCGGATGTTGAGCCGGTCGCTGAAGTCGAAGTACAGCCCCGGGGTCGAGATATGCACCAAGTGACCGATCGCTCTGCTTTTGCACACCGCCAACACCTCGCGCGTGGCAGCCACGTTGGCCTGTTCAAAAGCGTGGCGAGGTCCCCAGGGCGACGAGCGTGCTGCGCAATGCACCACGGCGTCCACGGCGCAGGCGGCGTCATGCAGCACATGCTCGGCGCCGGCTTGACCGTGTTCGATGCGCACGAAGTCCGCTCTCGCGCCCGACGCGCCTGACACGGCCGACGGTCGCGCGTGGCGCAGCACCGTGTCGGCAGCCGCCGCATTCCGGCCGGTGAAGATCACGTGATGGCCAGCGTCCCGCAGTCGCCAGACCACATGGCGCCCCAGGAACCCGGTGCCTCCTGTCACCAAGACTCTCATCTCAGTAGACCAGTGCGGCGCCGCCAAGCGTCATGCCGGCGCCGGAGCCGATCAGCAGCACCCGTTGACCGCGCTGCACCTGTCCGCCGCTGATCGCCTCGTGAAGCGCCGTCGGAAGCGAGGCGCCCACCTGGTTGCCGAATCGCTCGAACACATCCACCAGGCGGTCTTTCTCGATGTGGAGCCGCTGGCGCAGATGGTCGATGGCGAGCCGGCTGGCCTGGTGCGGCACCACCACGTCGAAGTCCGACAGGGTGAGTCCGGCGGCATCCAGCAGACGCTGGGTGAACCGGGGCAATTCACGCGCTGCCAGCTTGAAGATCTTCAAGCCGTCCATGTGGAACATGGCCAGTTCCCTGATGCTCTGGGTGGTCCGGTCCGGGTGGTAACGCGATCCGCCCGCCAGGATGCGACAGTGGTCGGCACCTTCTGCAAAGGTCTGCAGATGGGACGCCAGCAAGGTGGACGATTCGTCGGGCTCGCTGCGCCGGATGATCGCGGCCGCCGCACCATCGCCGAAGATGGCGGACAGATGCAGGTGGCGCCAATCCAGAGAGAAGGTGGCAATGTCGGCCGAGACCAGCATCACGTGTTGGTAGCGGCCGGCCTCCACCAGATAACTGATGGTGTCGAGCCCGGTCAGGAACGACAGGCAACTGGCGCCGACATCGAAGGCGGCGATCGGTCGTGACCGAGCGCCCGCCTGGGCCAGGATCATCGCGGCGTTGAAGGGAATGGCCTGGTCCATCGTGGCGGAGGTCGCCACGAGGCAATCAATGTCGTCCCAGACCAGTCCGGCATGGTTCAGCGCCTGCTCACAGGCGCGCACGGCCAATTCGGCTGCCGATTCGTCGGTGCTGCTGTAGCGGGTCGAGACGCCACTGCGGGCGAAGACCGTGCCGGGCGGCAGACCCAGGCGTTGGTCCATGGCTTCGCTGCTGACCTGGGTCGCGGGCGTGGCCGCGCCGGTGCCGCAAATTCGGATTCGTCGGTCAGTGCCAGTCACCGGGACGCCTCCGCAGTGGCCGACCTGCGGTCGTGCCATTCGAGGACAAGCGGCTTGTTCACGGCCGCGACAAGGGGCTCCCCGCCGGGTGGGCGGGCATGACTGAATGGGCTGATCATCTCTTCATCATCTACGTTGGAGACTGCGGCGACGCACGCCGGTTTCTGCAATTTCTTTCGAATCAAGGCCCAAGAGCCGATGCCGCATCCCAGCGGTTGCACACGCTTTCAATCTGCCATGCTGCAATGCAACACGTCACCTCTTCCGGGGATCGCCAGCCCGCTCGAGCGGGCCTACGTTCGGGGCGACCATTTTCAGGGAGTCAGGTCATGAAATCACCTTTTGTCATCGCCGCCGGCTGGGCGCTCGCGCTGTCCGCCGCCGGCACCTCACCCAGCGTGCTCGCCGCCACGTTCGAAGCCACGTCGACCGCCACGGCCGCCGGCACCCTCAGCTCGACCCAGCGCGACGGGACGACGCAGCACACCAACGGCGCGTTGTCCTCCACCTCGGCACTGCTCACCGAATCCAGCGCGGCGGGCAACCTCAGCCACATGCAGACCTCCGCCTGGAGCCAGGCCGGCTATGGCTATGTGCAGGCCTTCTCCCAGAGCTCGACCCTCGGATGGACCAACGGCTCGGGCCTTCAGGCCGAGGCGTATGCCTCCGCCACCGCCTCCAGCCAGGACGCCTTCACCATCCAGTGCGCTGCCTGCACGGTCGGTTCGTATGGCTGGGCCGTGGCCCGCGTGCTGGTCTCGGGATCGGCGTCGCTGGATGGCCGCATCAATCAGCAGGCTTTCAATTCGGTCAACAGCGGCAGCACCAATCAGACCCTCAGCCTGACGGTGACCGCTGACGGCGTTGACAACGACCCGTCCAATCCCACACCGCCCACCTCGTTGCAGCGGGTGGATTCGCAGAACCATTTCGGCGCCAGCCTCATCGGTTACGGATGGGGGGCCGCCCCCGGTTATCACGACATCGTGTTCAAGTTCGTCTTCGGTCAGGCGGTGCATCTGGATCTGCAGGCCGCCACCTTCTCAAGCGCGCGTGTGTCGCTGGAGAGCGATGCCCCGGGCCTGGCCGGATGGGAGACCACCCAGAGCGACCTCACCAGCGGCCTCACCTGGGCCGGCCTGGCCGCCGTGACGACCGTCGATGGTCAGGCCATCAATGCCTTCTCCGCACTGAACAGCTTCGGCACCAACTACGCGCGGTCGTTCGTCGCCGGCGCCGTGCCCGAACCGTCCAGCTGGGCGTTGATGGCCGCCGGATTGCTGGCCATCCTGGGCTTCGGGAGAAGCCGCCAGGCGACGCGCACTCGCGAACTTGCGGACGCGCGTCTCGCTGGCTGAACCTCGTTTGACTGCGCCGAATCCGGTATCAATGATGCCGGTTCGTTGATCGGTCAAAAATCACGATGTCCCAGGCGAGTCACCGGCACGAAGCCCTCCGGTGATGCAAGCTGGACGGCAGTTTCTCTCTCGCTACCTGCGTGAATACCCCTACGCGCCACAGGCGTCGGGGCTGCGGATCTTTCAATCCGTGATTTGCATCACAGCGCCATTCCCCCCGTCCCAGGGAGTTGAAGGGCAAATGCCGACACAACTTCACGGCAACGCCCTTCAGCGATGTCAGGCATTCCATTTCCGAAAGTAGCATTTCGTTTGCTGACGACCAGCGGACCGATGGCGTACGACTCGCATTTGTAGCGATTTGACGGCTCATCAAAGGACCGCGACGCGGCGCCACGATCGCCCACAAGGTCCCCCTCCCTTTCGTCTGGACAAACCATGACCGCTCTTTCCGTCAAAAAGCAACTCTCACTCGCCTTCGGGGCCTTGGTCGGCGCTGTCGTGCTGATCAGCCTGCTCGCGCTCTACCAACTGAGCGCAGCCAACAACCGGTTTGCCGGTTATGTCGATGGCGTGAAGGAACGCGAGACCATCGCCACCGATCTGCGCATTGCAGCCAACCGCCGCGCCATCGGGGTGCGGGACATGGTCATCGTCAAATCGGCCGCCGATCAGGCCTCCGCCAAGGCCATGGCGCTGGAGGCGCATGCCAAGCTGGGCGATCGGCTCACCGCGTTGAAGCAGCGGATCGAGCAGGCGCCGGATGTGACGACGAAAGAGCGCGAACTGCTGGCCCGCATCGCCGAGGTCGAAGCCAAGTACGGTCCGGTGGCCGCTGGCATCGTCGACCTGGCCGCGGCCGGCAAGATCGACGCCGCGAGCGAGGCGATGATCCGCGACTGCCGGCCCCTGCTGGCCCAGCTGTTGGCCGCGTCGCGCGAATACCTCGACTACACCCGTGCAAAGGGGGCCGAGCGTGTGGCGGACTCGTTCGAGCAGTACGGGTCGCAGCGCGCCTGGTTGATCGGGATCAGCCTGGCTGCGGTGTTCGTGGCCGTCGGACTGGGCGGATTGATCATCCGCCGCCTGATGGCCTCCCTGGGCACCGAGCCCTCGCTGCTGGCCGCTGCGGCCCATCGCGTCGCCGAAGGGGACCTGCGCCCGGTGCAGGGTGCCGCCCAGGCGCCCCAGGACAGCGTGCTGGCGTCGATGGGTCAGATGCAGAAGCAACTGGTCAGCCTGATCGGTCAGGTGCGCCAATCCGCTGAAACCATTGCCACCGCCAGCACCGAAATCGCGCAAGGCAACACCGATCTGTCGACCCGTACCGAGCAGCAAGCCTCGACGCTGGAGGAGACGGCCGCCTCGATGGAGACCCTGAATACCACCGTGCGCCAGAACGCCGACAGCGCCCGACAGGCCAACCAGCTGGCGAGCAGCGCCAGCGAAGTCGCGATCAAAGGCGGTTCGGTGGTGGGCGAGGTGGTGGAGACGATGCGCGAGATCAACGAGAGCAGCCGCCGCATCTCCGACATCATCGGCGTGATCGACAGCATCGCCTTCCAGACCAACATCCTGGCGCTGAACGCGGCCGTCGAAGCCGCACGTGCCGGCGAGCAGGGCCGGGGCTTCGCCGTCGTGGCGTCCGAAGTGCGCAGCCTGGCGGGTCGGTCCGCCGGCGCGGCCAAGGAAATCAAGCAGCTGATCGGTGAAAGCGTGGCGCGCGTGGAGCAGGGCACTGCCCTGGTCGACCAGGCCGGCGCCACCATGGATGAAGTGGTCGGCTCCATTCGCCGCGTGAGTGACATCGTGGCCGAGATCAGCGCCGCCAGCGTCGAGCAGAGCGCGGGCGTGGCGCAGATGGGCGAGGCCGTCAGCCAGATGGACCGCGCCACCCAGCAGAATGCCGCCCTGGTGGAGCAAAGCGCCGCCGCCGCGGAGAGCATGCGACGTCAGGCGACCGAAATGGTCACGGCCGTCTCGGTCTTCCGGGTCGACGACCAGCCGCAGCGGGCCACCGTGGCGCCGCGTACGGACGTGGTGGTCGCGGCATCGGCCGTGATGGCCAAAGCCAAAGCCAAGCCGATGGCCGCCGCCGCGCCAATGGCCCGGCCTGCCGTTGCCCCGGCAGCCAAGCCCGCCGTTGCGACCTTGAAGCCGCCGGTCGAGCGCCGCGCACCGGTCAAGTCGACACCGGCCACTGCGCCGAAGCTTCAGGTGGTGCGCACCGAGAAGGCCGCCGCCAACGCCGCTCAGCCGGTCATGGCCGGGGACGACGACTGGACCTCGTTCTGATCGGTTGACGCCGGTCTGATGCCACACAGGGCGCTTCGGCGCCCTGTTTGCTTTGTGCGTTCAGATGGCACACGCCGAGCGCCCGGTGCTCACGCGGGGTCTGCCCCCACCCACTCCAGCATCTCGTCGCCGAGGCCATCCCGCTGCCCGGTCGGCCGCCAGCCCAGGTGTCGATAGAACCCGTGCGACCGATGCGCCGGATCATCCGAGCAGCCCAGGAACAGCCGCCGATGCCCGCGGTCATGCAACAGTGCCATGGTCATCGTCAGCAACGCCCGCCCGATGCCTCGTCCTTCCGCTGACGGCAGCAGGGCCAGCACCACGATTTCACCGGTGCCGGCATCGCCGAAGCAGTAGCCGACGATCCGGCCCGCCTGCTCGGCCACAAAGCCCGGCAGCGCATCGGCCCGCACCTGCGTCGACCACGACGCCTCGGTGATGCCCAGCTGCGCCAGGCGCTCGGCAGACACGGCGTTCTCCCGCGTGCGACCGCGGATCTCGATGCAGGCGGCGATGTCATCCGGCGTGGCGGCGCGGTAGGCGAGGGTCATGGTGATCTAGGGGTGTGTCGGCCCGGCGTGGCGCGCTATTCTCGGCGCACCGCCACGGTGCCGTCTTCGGAGCTTGTGCATGTCGGCTGCCGTCAGTCCGCTGACACGGACGTCCTATCCGCATCTGTCGCGCCACGAGATGCTCGCCTTCGTGCCGACCGACTGCCGCCGGGTGCTCGACGTCGGCTGCAACACCGGTGCCTTCGGTGAGGCCCTCAAGCGCGAGCGGGCCGGGATCGAGGTCTGGGGCGTGGAGCCGGATCATGCCTCCGCCGTGCGCGCCCGCCAACTGCTGGACCATGTCGACGAGGGCTTTTTCGGCCCCGACCTGTCGCTGCCGGCGCATCACTTCGACGCCATCATCTTCAACGATGTGCTGGAGCACATGGCCGATCCCTGGGCCGCGCTGCACCTGTGCCGTCGCTGGCTGGCCCCCGGCGGCGTGGTGCTGGCCTCGCTGCCCAACCTGCTGCATCAGGGCACGCTCTGGCCGCTGCTGCATGACCGCGACTTCCGCTATGAAGACACCGGCGTGCGCGACCGCACCCATCTGCGTTTCTTCACCCGCCGCAGTGCCGTGCGCATGTTCGAGGAGTGCCGCTACGACGTGCTCCGCGCGGAGGGCATCAACGAGAACTGGTGGACACCGTCACTGCGTCGGCGACTGCTCTACCGCCTGTTGGCCGGGCCGCTGCAGGAGACCAAGTACGTCCAGTTCGCCTTCGTCGCCCGCCCGGTCTGAGGGCGAGCGTGCGCATTCACCGCCTCAGCCTCAGCCTCCGCCTCAGCCCAGGTCGTTGCGCAGCTCTTTCAAGGTGGGCGTGACCAGGCTCCATTTGCGCAGCCAGATCACCGTGGACAGCAACAGCACATCGCTGACGATCTCCACCACCTGCTCGATCTTGGCGAGCGTGCCCACTGCCGCCTGTGCCGCCTGCGTGGCCTCCAGGATCGCGGCCAGCGGCTCGGCCGTTTGCGTCAGATGGTCTTCCACCGCCATGAGGATCAGGTTGCTCGCGGCGCCGCCGAGCGATTGCGCCCAGCGCATCGCTTCCAGGCCGTCCGGCCCCGGGGCATCCACGGGCAGGGCCGCCGCCAGGTCGTTGAGTTGAGCGGCCAGGCGCTGCAGGCCGTCGGCGGTGTAGGTCTGTGGGTCCGCGCTCAGCACGGGGGTGTCATTGGGTGGCATGGTCGTGGGCCGTGGTGACGGCGGGTGGAAGTCGATGAGCGGGCGGGAGGCGATGAGCAGCGCGATCGCGGCGATGGCGGTACCGGATGCGATGCAGCGGTCTTGGCGGTGTGTCTCATCGCGCGGCGATGGCATCGCGGGCGCGGTCCAGATCCCGGGCGGTGCGCGCGATGGCCTTGAGACTGCGGGTCATGCTGTCGCGGTCCATGTTCAGCGCGTCGCGGATCCGGGCATGGTCGGCAGCCAACTGGCGGAGCGCCAACTGGTAGCGGCTCAGGGCGGCCTGAGCCGCTTCGTAATGCTGACGCACCCGCTGCAGCTCGCGGCGCCCCAGGTATTTGTCCGACAAGTCCGACTGGCCGATCTCGCAACGCACGAAGCCCACGGCCTGGATGCCTTCGCCGCGCAGGTCTTGCGCATAGGCTTGCGCCAGTCGATCCATCAGCGCGAGCACCTGGGCGACGTCCTCCTGCGAGCCGTTCATCACGGCGCGCAACTGGCGTTCGCGGTACAGGGTCTCCAGGCTGTCGACGAGGGACAGCAGGGCCTTCACCGCCCGCTCATCCCGCTCCGACACCTCGACCCCTGACGCCTGCAGCGCTTCCAGTGAGCCGATCGCGCTGCGGTTGGCGGGGCCGCTGCGTGGGGGCACCTGATCACCGGCCAGCGCCGCCAGCGTGGTGAAGTAGCGCCCCATCGCTTGATGCACCTGGGCGATCTGCTCAAAGGCCTGGTCAAAGCGCGCCTGCGGCAAGCGGCCGGTGCGACCGATCGGGCAGACATCGCCCTCCAGTCGCCAGGCACCCAGGTGCGTCTCCGAATCTCGCCAGCGTTGAGCGGCCTCGGTGGCGCTGGTGAGCTCAGCGGCCGACTCGGCATAGGTCTCGATCGCCTGCAGGTTGGCGCAGGCCGTCAGCAGGAACGGGAACAGCAGGGCGGCGCCCAGACGAAGCGCGGCCAGCGCCAGGCGTGGCGTTGGCAGCGATCGATGCGGACCATGCGGTCGAGGTGGTCGTGGGGGTCGCGGGAGGGCGGCAAGGTCGATGAGCGGCATGACGAGTGTCCTGATGGCCTCTGCAGCAAGGAGGGGAGGGCAAGGGGAGGGGCGCCGATGTGCCCACGGGCTTGGGGCACCGAATCGGTGCTCTGTGGGGAGGCCGTCGGTGTGGCGCGGTGCGGCGGGCTGCAATCACCGGTGCGATCCCGCATTCCACCTGCCGGATGGGGGGACGGGCAATCCACCCAATGAGGGACACGCCACGCCGGGAATCCCCGCTGGCGTGGCGCCGGGGAGGGCCGCGATCGACCCGCGACGGTCGGCGGCGGTGGCGGCGGTGTCGTGACGCCGCCACCAATTGCCCCACGGTCGATGGGCCGGTGAGAGTCCCGCCACAATGGCGCCATGCGCGCCCTGATCGAACTGCTGATCCAGCATGATTTCCTGCTTGTGTTCCTCGTGACCTTGGCCGCGCGGATTGGTGCGCCGCTGCCTGCTGCGCCCTTGCTGGTGGTGGCGGGCGGTCTGGCCGCGGCGGGGCGGCTGTCCGGCTTCAGCCTGGTGAGTGCGGCGGTGCTGGCGAATGTGTTGGGCGATGCGATCTGGTTCATCGCCGGCCGCACCCACGGCCATCGGGTGCTGCGCACGTTGTGCCGGGTGTCGCTGTCGCCGGATGTGTGCGTGCGGCAGAGCGAGAGCCTGATTGCCCGTTGGGGCGGCAGTTCCCTGCTGGCCGCGAAGTTCCTGCCGGGCATCTCGGTGGTGGCCGCACCGATGGCCGGCGCCCTGGGCATGGGCTGGCGCCGCTTCATCGCCTATGACGCGATGGCGGGGCTGGTCTGGACCTTGTGCTTCCTCGGCCTGGGCCTGGTCTTCAGCGACCAGATCCAGGAGGTGCTGGATGCGCTCGCCAACGCCGGCAAGCTGGCGATCGGGACGCTCGGCGTGGCGTTGATGATGGTGGTGGCCTGGCGCTTCTGGCGCCGCCGCCGGATGGCGCGGCTGCAAGGCGGGATCGAGCGCATCAGCGTCGAGGACGCCGCCGCGCTGATGGACCAGGACATGGCCCCGCAATTCATCGATGTGCGCAGCGAGACCGGCCGGCTGGCTGATCCGCGCCTCCTGCCGGGCGCGCTCACCATCCCGCTGCCGAAGTTGGCGGCCGCCGCGTCCGAGCTTCCCCAGGATCGATTGCTGGTCCTCTACTGCAATTGCCCGAACGAGATCAGCGCCGTCACTGGTGCGCGCCAACTGCTCGACCGCGGCTTGCCGCGGGTGCTGGCGCTGGAAGGCGGCCTGGACGCCTGGGATGCGCTGCAGGCGCGCCGCCAAGCCATGGCACCGCCGCCCACGGCCGATTCGATCGCCTGATCCATCGATCGACCGTCGGACCTCCCGCGCATCGACCCCCTGAGCGCCGGATCGCTGGCTCGCCTGAGCGCCTGAGCGCCTGAGCGCCGGATCGATGGGCCGGACGCTCGACCCCCAGCCCGACCGACCCGCCGCCACGCCGACCCTGCCACGGGCGGGCCTGGCAATCGCCGGACCTGTCCCCTTCGCCGCCGTGCGGCATGGCGCAGGTGGCCGATCGCCAGGCGCGGCGTCCCTGTTATCGGGAGCCCAGATACGCGGTGCTGGCCCGGCCCTTGCATACACTCGGTCATGCTCGCCATGCCCACCATCCTGGACCTGGAAGCCTCCGGTTTCGGCCGTGGCAGTTATCCCATCGAGATCGGGTTTGTCGAAGCCTGCGGCCTGCCGTTCTGTTCCCTGATCCAGCCCGCGCCCGACTGGCAGCATTGGGACGACGGGGCCGAGGCGCTGCACGGCATCTCGCGCGATCTGCTGAAGCGTCATGGGCGCCCGCGGGCCTGGGTGGTGAACGAGATCAACACCCGACTGGCGGGGCAGACGGTCTATTGCGACAGCTGGGCCCACGACTACAGCTGGCTGTCCAAGCTGTTCGACAGCGTCGATGCGCAACCGCGCTTTCGCCTGGACGATCTGCGCCTGCTGCTCAGTGAAGACGAAGCCCGCCGTTTCGGGCCGCTCAAGCAGCAGATCCGCGCCGAGGCCCATCTGCATCGTCACCGGGCCAGTGCCGATGCCAAGCTGCTGCAACTGGCCTTGCTGAGGGTCAAGCAGCCGGCGTCAGCGGCGCCGGATTGAGGTCGCCTTCGCTGGGTTCCGGGTCTGGGCCTGGGTCTGGGCTTGGGCCTGGGCCTGGACTTTCGCAGACGCTGCCTTCGGCGCGTCCGCGACCGCCGCGCTTGGCGCGGTAGAGCTGCGCATCGGCCTGGGTGACCAGATCATCGACCGTGGCCTGGGCGGCCCATTGCACGCAGAAGCCGACGCTGGTGCCGATGTGCAGCTCCAGCGCGCCGATCCGGAAGGGCATGGACAGCGTGTTCACCAGCTTGTCGCCCACGCTCTGCGCGTCTTCCGGCTTGGCGACCTGGTGCAGGAAGACGGCGAACTCGTCACCGCCCAGTCGCGCCACCAGGTCCTGCGGTCGCAGGGCATGCCGCAGTCGGCCGGCCACCGCCTTCAGCAGCGCATCGCCGACCGGATGACCGTGGTCATCGTTGACCGGCTTGAAGCGGTCCAGATCCAGGTAGAGCAGGGCAACCAGTTCCTGTCGGTCCCGCGCCCGTTGCAGCCCGGTATGCACATGGGCGGCGAAGCCGGAGCGGTTGAGCAGCTCGGTGAGCGGATCGGTGTTGGACGCCTTCAGCAGCCGCAACTGCTCCTGCTTCACCTCGGTCACATCCCGCACCACGCCGAAGGCGCCGATGATCGCGCCGGTCTCCCCGCGCAAGGGCGCATAGCTCAGTTCGAGGTAGCGGGGCTCGATGCGGTCATCACGCACCGTGTCCGGTCCGTCGTCTCGCAGTTCGGCCAGGGTGCTTTCGCCGGCCAGCGCCCGCGCGATCAGCGGCTGGGTGTCGGCATAGCGGGCGTGGCCCAGCAGGTCGCGGGCCGTCTGGCCTTCCCAGGACCGGGGTGAAATGCCGAGCTGCTGTTCGAAGGCGCGATTGCAGAACAGCACCTGCTCCTCGGAGTCCACCGCCAGCATCATCACCGAGACGCTTTGGGCCAGCGCGTTCATGACGGCCTGGCTGCGCTCGCGTTCGCGCTCGATGGCGAGTTCGACGCTGATGTCGCGCAGGATCCAGGACACCGTCCTGACCTGCGTCGACGTCTCGTCGCGGTGCAGGATCAGGGTGCAGTCCACCGGCAGGGACTGTCCGGTGCGGGTGCGGGCCAGCCAGCGGCCGCTCCAGTGCCCGTCGCGCGCGGCGGCAGGCAGGATCTCGTCGTGGAAGCGCGCTTCGCCGCCGTCGACGAAGAACTGGCGCCGATGCAGTCCGTCCAGCGGTGCGTCGGGCGCCAGGCCCAGGCGACGCCGCAGGGCGGGGTTGAGGTAGAGGATGTCGCCGTCCATCGTCGTCTGGGCGATGTAGTCCGGCGCCAGATCGATGATCGCGCTGAGCATGCGCGCCGTCTCCTGCTGACGCGCCGGCTCGGTGATGTCGAGCACGGTGCCGGCAAAGGCGACGATGCGATCGTTGACCCGCATCGGGCGGGTGCGCACTGCCAGCACCAGGTCGCTGCCGTCGCTGCGGACCATCCGACGCACCCGGTCCATGGATTCACCCCGCTGGGCGCGCGCCAGCCAGTCGGCGCGGACTGCGTCGCGCTCCGCCGGGGGCAATCGGTCCAGCCACCCCCAGGCCAATTGCGACTCGTCGAGCTCCAGCAGGGCGAGGTAGGTCTCGTTGGCATAGACGGTGCGGCCCTCGAGGTCCGCACGGAACAGACCCATCGGCGAGGCATCGGCGGTGGCTTCACGCTCGGCCTCGGCCAGTCGGGTGCGGTGCTGCAGGCGGGTCAACCAGACGGTCAGCCCCAGGGCGATCACCGTCACGAGGAAGGAGAAGCCCAGCACGGCCCGGCGTTGAGACAGATAGCCGGCGAGCACGCGCTCACGCTCCAGCGACACGAAGATGCGCAGCGGATAACCGTCCAGGGTCCGATAGGCGACCACGCGCTCGCGGCCATCCAGTCCTTCGAGCAGGGTGAACTGCCCGTTCGTAGGCGCGCTGGCAGGCAGCGCTTGCGCGGGGTGGTTCTTCGGGATATTGGTCCCTTCCAGGCCGGTTACGCCAGGCTGACGCAGCAGCGCGAGGCCGTCGCTGCGCTCCAGGAAGACCGCCAGACCGGGACGCAGCATGCGGGCGCGATAGACACGCTGCAGATGGTCGAGATCCAGGAAGGCGATGGCCGCGTTCTGTTCGCTGCTGTCGACGCTCAATCGCGTGGCCATGGGCAAGACTTCGTGCGCCCCCGGACGCAGCCGGATCGGGGCGCCGATCACCACATGGCGTGCGCCCGGCACGGTCAGCTCGTGCAGCACGCTGTCGGGCCCCAGCTCGGCATAGGCCGCGCGGCTGTTGGACGGAATGCGCCAGACCCGCCCGTCGGTGTGGGCCAGCATCACATCGGTGATGCCGCGCGCGCTCTCGCGCAGCGTGTCGACCAACTGGCTGACGGTGGCGTCCTGACCGGTTTGATCGGTGCGTCGCGTCAGCAGCATCAGATCCAGGGTGCGCAGCTGGGTCTCGGCCTCGCGCAGCAGCGCATCGGTTTCCTGGCTGGCCGCCGCGGCGGTATTGGCCAGGTCGTCCTGAACCTCCTGCACCAGCGAGGCCGGATAGATCACGGCGAACCAGCCCACCAGCGTCCACAGCACCACCAGCACCAGTCCCAGCGAGAGGAACGGGCCCAGCACCAACAGGCGCTTCATTCCGTTGCGCCGTCGGAGGGCTGGTTGGAATTGGGCGGTTGGCATACCGCTGATTGTCGCGAGCGTGGCCCGTACGGCAAGCGTCAATCAAGCCGGGGTGGCGCCCACTGTTCAGCGCATGTGCGCCGAATTACCGGGATCTGCGGACGGTGCAGCGCCCGGCGCACTGCGGTCGCGGTTGCGGTTGCCGGCGCTCAGTCGCCGCCCAGGGCGCGCCGGAGCGCGGCCTCGCTGGCCGCGGCCGCCCCGCTCAGCGCCGCCAGGCAATCGAGGCACAGGCACTGCTCGGGATAGCGCGCCGCCAACGCCTGCTGGAGTGCCGGCGTCAGCGTCAGGCCGAAGCAGGCGCAATGGCCATCGCTCACGCCGCAGCGGAAGTCACCGCCGCAGCGTGGGCAGGCGGTGTTGGGGGGCAGGGCGGTGGCGGCGGTCATCAGCGGATCCGGCGCTCAGCCGAACAGCTGGCGATGTCGCTCGCGCAGCAGGTTCTTCTGCACCTTGCCCATCGCATTGCGCGGCAGTTCGGACTCGATGAAGACCTGCTTGGGCACCTTGAAGTTGGCGATCCGGTCCTTCAGCGCCGCAATCAGCGCCGGCCCTTCCAGCGAGGCCCCTGGTCGCGGCACGACGACGGCGATCACGCCCTCGCCGAAGTCCGGATGCGGCACGCCCACCACCGCCGATTCCGCCACGCCGGGCAGCTCGTTGAGCCAGCCCTCGATCTCCGCCGGATAGACATTGAAGCCGCCGGAAATGATCAGGTCCTTGCTGCGACCCACGATGGTGACGTAGCCGCGGCCATCGCGCCGACCCACATCGCCGGTCTTGAACCAGCCATCGGCGGTGAACTCTTCGCGGGTCTTTTCCGGCATGCGCCAGTAGCCGCCGAAGACATTGGGGCCGCGCACCTGGAGGTGACCGATCTCGTCGGCCGGGCAGGGCTGGCCGGCGTCGTCCACCACCCGCAGGCCCACGCCTGGCAGCGGCAGGCCGACGGTGCCGCCCACGCGCTCTCCATCCTCGCTGCGGTAAGGATTGGAGGTCAGCATGACGGTCTCGCTCATGCCGTAACGCTCCAGGATGGTGTGGCCGGTGCGGTGCTGCCAGTCCTGGAAGGTCTCGATCAGCAGCGGTGCGGAACCGCTGATGAACAGGCGCATCCGGGCGCAGGTCTCGCGGGTCAGCGTGGCTTGTTCGAGCAGACGGACATAGAGCGTGGGCACGCCCATGAAGACGGTGGCCTGCGGGAGGCGTGCGATCACGCCGCGCGGCTCGAACTTGCTGAACCAGATCATCCGCGCACCGGCCAGCAGCGCCCCATGCGAGGCGACGAACAGGCCGTGCACATGGAAGATGGGCAGCGCATGGATCAGCACGTCATCGGGCTGCCAGCCCCAGACGTCCTTGAGCACCTGCGCGTTGGACAGCAGGTTGCCATGGCTGAGCATGGCGCCCTTGCTTCGGCCGGTGGTGCCGCTGGTGTAGAGGATGGCGGCCAGGTCCTCGGCCGCGCGGCGTGCGGGCGTGTGCTGGTCGCTCATCTGCACCGCGCGGTCCAGCAGCGTGCCGGTGCGGTCCTCGTTGAGCGTGAACACCCACGGCACCTTGGCCTGGAAGGCGAGCTTGCTGACCCATCCGAAATGCTTGCCGGCGCACACCACCACCGCTGGCTCGGCATTGCCGATGAAGTAATCCAGCTCCGCCGCCTGATAGGCGGTGTTGAGCGGCAGATAGACATGACCGGCGCGCAGCACCGCCAGGTACAGCAGCAGCGCTTCGACGCTCTTCTCGGTCTGGGCGGCGATGCGGCTGCCGGCGGGGAGGTCCAGCGAGTCCAGCAGGTTGGCGATCATCGCCGTGGCGCGGTCCAGGTCGCGCCAGCTGTAGCGCTTGCCGGTGTCGGGACCGTCGGCGACCTCGATCGCGCAGGCGTCCAGGTCCGCCGGGAAGGCGCCGCGCAGGGCGGTGAACAGGTTGCCGTCGGCCGCCGTGGCGCCGGATGCAGGAGAGTGGGACAGGCTCATGGATGACAGGCTCATGGGTGACGCATTGTCCTCAGTCCAGCTTGGCGCCGCTGCTCTTGACGACTTCGGCCCAACGCAGGATTTCGCTGTGGACGAACTTGCCGAAGGCGTCGCCGTAGAGGTTGGGCATGTCGGTGCCCAGGTTGGTCCAGGCGGTGCGCAGTTCGTCGGACGCGAACGCCTTGCGCATCTCCGCCTGCATGGCGGCGATGGCTTCCTTCGGCGTGCCGCGCGGTGCCCACAGGCCGTACCAGGTGGCGACCTGGTAGCTCGGGACGCCGGCCTCGACCGTGCTCGGGATGTCCGGGAAGCCCGGCGCGCGCTTGGAGGACGCCACGGCCAGCGCCTTGACCCGGCCGCCCTTGATGTGGGTGGCGGAGGAGCCCAGGCCATCGAACATCAGGTCCACCTGGCCGGCGATCAGGTCCTGCAGCGCCGGACCGGCGCCGCGGTAGGGAATGTGGGTGATGAAGGTCTTGGTCTGCAGCTTGAACAGCTCGCCGGCCAGATGGTGCGAAGTGCCGTTGCCGGCCGATCCGTAGTTCAGCTTGCCAGGGTTCTTGCGCAGTTGCTCCAGCAGGCCCTTCAGGTCGGTGGCCTGCACCTTAGCCGGGTTGATGATGATCACCTGCGGCACGCTGGAGATCAGGCCGACCGGAACGAAGTCCTCTTCCAGCCGGTATTCCAGCTTCGGATACATCGCCGGGGCGATCGCGTGATGCACCGCGCCCATGAAGAAGGTGTAGCCGTCCGGCGCGGCCTTGGAGGCCAGCGTGGCGCCGACGGTGCCGCCCGCGCCGCCCTTGTTGTCGATGATGAACTGCTTGCCGGTCTGCTTGGTGAGCTGCGCACTCAGCGGGCGGGCAAAGGCATCGGTGCCGCCGCCGGCCGGGAAGGGCACGAGGATGGTGACCGGCCGGCTCGGCCAGGCGCTCTGTGCCAGTGCGCTGAGCGGAAAGCCGCCGGCCATCGTCAGGGAAGCGGCGGCCGCGCCGCCAAGCACGCGTCGGCGCGAGGGCGCTGGGTTCGAACTCATGGTGTTGTCTCCGGGTTGGATCAGGGATCGTTGTCGTTGTTTGAGCCGTGGATCCTGTCGATCGCCCTGCGCAGCGCTGACGAGGCGGTGCGGCGCGGCAGGCGGGCTCAGTCTTCTTTCGGGGCGGTCGACCTCAGCGTCGGCCGGCCGCGCGGCCGGGCAGGCGGCCGTTCCGGGAACGGGCCGTGCTGTCACCGGCTGGCGGCGGTGGCGTGGTGAGGCCGGGGGCTACAGCAGCCCGCTGACGGCGCGGGCGCTGGCGATCTCTCCTTGGGTGAAGGCTTCGTGGTGACGCTCGATGCGGTCGAGGTCGTAGAGGTAATTCACCATCAGACCATGCGACTGCTTCAATCCTTTGACGGACCGGTCCGCGGCGATGTTGAGCCGTTCCAGCCGCGCGCCGTTGTCCAGATGGAAGCGGGCCACCGGATCGCCGCCGGGCTGGGTGGTCTGCCCCACCAGGTAGACGGCGGCCAGGCGGCGCAGGTCCTCCTGCAGGGCCTGGTTGCTGAGCGCCGCCGGGCTGGCGAGCTCGGCGCTGCTGTGCTGTTTCACCCGCGCCAACGCTTCCCCGGCGCGCTCGATCTGCACTGGCTTGAGACCGGGCAGGCCGTCCAGCGTGGTCACGCCGTGCAACCAGGCGGCGAAGCCGGGAATCGGCGAGAGGGTGCAGAACAGCTTGAGTTTGGGCAGCTCATGCTGCAGGTGCTCGGCCACGGTCTTGATCAGGAAGTTGCCCAGCGAGACGCCGCGCAGACCGGGCTCGCAGTTGCTGATCGAATAGAACACCGCGCTGCGGTAGCTGTTCGGCGGCATCGGCTCGCTGCGCTTTTCGATCAGCGGCGCAATCGCGTCCGGCATTTCCGGCAGCAGCGCCACCTCGACGAAGATCAGCGGCTCGCGCGGCAGTTGCGGATGGAAGAAGGCGAACAGACGGCGGTCGGGCAGCAGGCGCCGGCGCAGGTCGTCCCAGCCGTCGATGGCATGCACCGCCTCGTGGTGAATGATCTGCTCCAGCAGTTGCGCGGGCGAGTTCCAGTCCACCTGCCGCATCTCCAGGAAGCCCGGGTTGAACCAGGAGGAGAGCAGATGCAGCAGGTCCGCATCGACCATGCGCCAGGTGGGATGGGCCTTGAGGCCGTCCAGCAACCGGCGTCGCATGCGCACCAGCAGCGCGGTGCCGCCAGGTGCGCGGTTGAGCCGGCGAAACAGCTCCTGGCGCGGCGGCTCGGTCACCCGGGTGAGGGTGTGCAGCTCGTCGACGCCGGGTGACACCGCATACGCGTGGGCGGCCTGCAATACCGCTTCGGCCTCGGGATTGAAGTCGGCGGCCAGCCGGTCGAACACCGCGGGCCAGGCCTCGGCCGGCAGGGCGCTCATCTTGCCGATGAGGTCTCGGGCATGTCCGAGGCTGTTGGCCTGTCCGCGTTCGGACAGCAGTTTGCGCGCCAGCGTCAGGACCTGCTTTGCTGCGCGCGCCGAGCTCCAGGATTCAACCATCATGAGCCGGTTTATAGAGGGTTTTTCACAGGGCGCCACTCCGCCTTAACCCGGGGGCGAGACCCGGTGCAGGCGCCAGCATCGCCTCTTCGACTTGAGCGGCCACTGTCGAATCGGGCGGATGCGGCATATCGTCACGAAAGCAGGCGCCGCGGAGGACTGGCACGGGCTCGCGGGTTGGTCTCGCCGCCTGGCGGTGTGTGCGCCTATGGGGCCATTGCAGCAGCGGCTCGGCGCTCACCTTGTCTGCCCTTCCATCGGCCACGATGCGGCGGAGATCGGCCGAGGCGCTGATCAATGAGGCCGTGTCGCGGGAGGGATGCGGGGAGCGCGCAGGTCGGTCAAGCCGCGCAGGCGATGGGTGAGATCCTGCAATCGGTGCAGCAGGTGTCGGGCACCGTCGGCGAGATCAGCGAATCCAGCACCGGCCAATCCGACGGTCTGGCGCCGATCAATCAGGCGGTCCGCCACCTGGATGACACGACCCAGCAGAACGCGGCCGTGGTCGACGAAACGGAGGTCGCCGCCGACTCGCTGCAGCAGCAGGCGAGGCTGCTGAACGACCAATTGGCGACCTTCCGGACTTGATGTCGACGGACGCCGGGGCAGGCGGTCGGCTGGTCAGCGAGACGGCCGTGAAGGCCGTGAAGGCCGTTCGCCGTCCCGGTACGACGAACCGGGGTCAGTCGTTGGTCAGTCGTTGAGTTGGGGCAGGTCCAGCCAGCGCGCCAGGCGGCGGCGCAGGGTCAGGAAATCGAGCGGCTTGGTCAGGTGCTCGTCCATGCCGGCCTTCAGGCTGTCGGCCACATCGCTGTCCAGCGCATGCGCGGTGAGCGCCAGGATCGGGAACCGCGGCAGGCGGCCCTGGGCCTGCTGCTCACGCAGCCGGCGGGCGCATTCCAGGCCGTCCATGCCCGGCATCTGGATGTCCATCAGCACCAGGCTGGGGGCGTCGCGCTCGCACAGCTCCAGGGCTTCCTGGCCGTTGCGGGCGAGTTGGGTCTTCAGGCCCATCAGCGCCAGGAACTCCAGCGCCACGACCTGATTGATCGGGTTGTCCTCCACCAGCAGCACGAACGATTCGCCCGGTGCGGGCCGTTCGCCGCAAGCTTCTGCCTCCGGTGACGATGCCGACGACGACGGATGCGCCGGAGCGTCCGACGACATCAGCACCAGGTGGGGCTCGGAGAGGGGATGACCGTCGTATCTGTCCATGTGTTGCTGTCTCCCGCGCTCTGTCGGAGTGGCGGGTAAACCCTTGGTTGAATCGCCTGGAAATGCCAAATGCTGCACTGCGGCGACCGGGCTCCATTGTTGCCGCAGCGTCGCAAGACTAGCAAGTCTGAGTCGGTCTTCGTTCCCAAGCCTTGACAAGAGGTACAGGAAGCCAGCCTGAGCGGTCAGGGGTTTGCCAATACTGAACAAACCTCTGCCGATCTGGCGATCCGGACGTTTTCAGGGGACATGGAAGCGGGTCAACCGTGTCTCGAACCCAGCGGGGGGTGTCACCAGCGCTTACCTCCGCGCCAATCATTTTGCTTCTTTTGTCTGCAGATCGCCCAGGTGGTGTGTGCTTTTTGCTGTCACCTGGATGGGGGTGTCTTCGGGGGAAGGGCCTCCCCCGCTGCTGCCAGTGAATGGCAGCAGCTCTCCCTAGAATGTTTGCCCACTGCCCCTTCTGAGCCTCTGAGCTACCCAACAGCATGTCCGACGCCGATATCCGCATCCGGGGTGCCCGCCAACACAACCTCAAGAACCTCGACCTGGACATCCGTACCGGTGAGCTGACGGTGGTGACGGGCCCCAGCGGCTCGGGCAAATCCAGCCTGGTGTTCGACACCCTCTACGCCGAGGGCCAGCGCCGCTATGTGGAGACCTTCTCCGCCTATGCCCGGCAGTTCCTGGACCGCATGGACCGCCCGGCGGTCGACAAGGTGGACGGCGTGCCGCCGGCCATCGCCATCGACCAGACGAACCCGGTGCGCACCAGCCGTTCCACCGTCGGGACGATGACCGAGCTCAACGACCACCTGAAGCTGCTGTTCGCGCGTGGTGCCGAGCTGTTCGATCGGGAGACCGCGCTGCCGGTGCGCCACGACACTTCGCAGACCATCTATGCCGAACTGATGCAGCGCACCCAGGCCGACGACCCGCGCCTGGTGCTGACCTTTCCGGTCGAGCTGCCGGAGACAGTGAGCGCGGACGAGGTCCAGCAATGGCTGTCCGCCTCCGGATTCACCCGGGTGCAGTCCGAGCGGGTGGTCAACGGCCGCAAGATCCTCGATGTGGTGGCGGACCGCTTCCGCATCCAGGGCGTGGAGCAGGCGCGGGCGATGGAGGCCATCGAGCTGGGCCTCAAGCGCGGCAGCGGTCGGCTCACCGTCTATGTGGTGAGCGCCGACGAGGGCGCGGCGCCGACGCTGTGGCGCTACTCGACCGGCTTGCATTGCCCGGAGAGCGACATCCGTTATGCGGATCCGCAGCCGCCGCTGTTCTCCTTCAATTCCGCGATGGGCGCCTGCGAGACCTGCCGAGGCTTCGGCCGGGTCATCGGGGTGGACCTGGGGCTGGTGATCCCGGACGAGCGCAAGACGCTGCGCACCGGCGCGATCAAGCCGATGCAGACGCCGGCCTGGAAGGAGTGTCAGGACGACCTGCTGAAGTACGCCGGTGATGCGGGCATCCCGCGCGACACCGCCTGGAACCAGATGACCCAGGCCCAGCGTGACTGGGTGATCGAGGGCAGCCCCAATTGGAACGGCAACTGGAACAAGCAGTGGTACGGCGTGCGGCGCTTCTTCGACTACCTGGAGAGCAAGGCCTACAAGATGCACATCCGGGTGCTCTTGTCCAAGTACCGCAGCTACACCGAATGCCCCACCTGCCGCGGCGCACGCCTGAAGACCGAAGCGCTGCTGTGGCGCATCGGCTCCAAGCCGCTGGCCGACGCCGCGCTGCCGGCGGCGCAACGCTTCCTTCCCGAGGGCGTGCGCTGGAGCCGCGAGCAGCTGGAGGCCCTGCCGGGCCTGTCGGTGCATGACCTGATGCAGTTGCCGATCCATCGGCTGCGCCGCTTCATGGATGAGCTGCAACTGCCCGGCACCTTGCTGGACGAGGCGCTGAAGCTGCTGATGGACGAGATCCGCAACCGGTTGAAGTACCTGGTCGATGTGGGCATCGGCTATCTGACCCTGGATCGCCAGAGCCGCACGCTCTCCGGCGGCGAGGTGCAGCGGATCAACCTGACGACCGCACTGGGAACCTCGCTGGTCAACACGCTGTTCGTGCTGGACGAGCCCAGCATCGGCCTGCATCCGCGCGACATGAACCGCATCGTGCAGGCCATGCAGCGCCTGCGGGACGCGGGCAACACGCTGGTGGTGGTGGAGCATGACCCGGCGGTGATGCTGGCGGCGGACCGCCTGATCGACATGGGCCCGGGACCGGGCCAGCAGGGCGGTCAGATCGTCTTCGACGGCACACCGGAGCAGATCCGCTCGGCCGATACGCTGACCGGCGCCTACCTGGGCGCCCGCAAGCATGTGGGCATGGGCCTGAAGCGGATCGTGGAAGAGAGCACCCCGCGGCTGATCCTGGAGGGCGCGCGCGAGCACAACCTGCGCAATGTCAGCGTGGAGTTCCCGCTGCAGCGGATGGTGGCGGTGACCGGTGTGTCCGGTTCCGGCAAGAGCACGCTGATGCAGGATGTGCTGTATCCCGCGCTGGCGCGCTGGTTCGGCCAGGCCACCGAAACGCCGGGCGCGCATGACCGCCTGCTGGGCGCGGATTGGCTGTCCGATGCGGTGTTTGTCGACCAATCGCCGATCGGCAAGACGGCGCGGTCGAATCCAGCCAGCTATGTGGGCGTGTTCGACGAGATCCGCAAGCGCTTCGCCGAAGCCCCGGTCGCCAAGGAGCGCAGCTACGGCGCCGGCATGTTCAGCTTCAATGCCGGCGACGGCCGCTGCCCGACCTGCGGCGGCTCGGGCTTCGAGCATGTGGAGATGCAGTTCCTCTCCGACGTCTACCTGCGTTGCCCGGACTGCGACGGCAAGCGGTTCCGCGCCGAGATCCTGGAAGTGAAGCTCGAACGCGGCGGGCGCCTGCTCAGCGTGTCGGACGTGCTGGAGCTCACCGTCGCCGAGGCCCTGACGCTATTCAAGGACGACCGCGAGGTGCTGAACAAGCTGCAGCCGCTGTCCGATGTGGGCCTGGACTATCTGACGCTGGGCCAGCCGGTGCCGACGCTGTCGGGCGGCGAAGCGCAGCGTCTGAAGCTGGCCGGCTACCTGGCCGAGGCGGCATCCAAGCCGCGCCAGGCCACGGCGACCAAGGGCACGCTGTTCCTGTTCGACGAGCCGACCACCGGGCTGCACTTCGACGACATCGCCAAGCTGATGCGCGCGATGCGCAAGCTGCTGTCGGCCGGTCATTCGCTGATCCTGATCGAGCACAACCTGGATGTGATCCGCGCCTCGGACTGGGTGATCGACCTGGGCCCCGAAGGTGGCGAGGACGGCGGCCTGGTCGTGGCCGTCGGCACGCCGGAGCATCTGAAGGAGCACCCCACCTCCCACACCGCGCAGGCGCTGCGCGAGTACGCGCTGGAGATGGACCGCGCACCGGTGAAGGTGGCCGAAGGCCGACCGTTGCAGTCGCTGATACGTCGCCGGCGCCCGGCGGATGAGGCCATCCGCATCGTCAATGCGCGCGAGCACAACCTGAAGTCGGTCGACGTCAGCATCCCGCGCGGCAAGTTCAATGTGGTCACCGGCGTGTCCGGCTCCGGCAAGAGCACGCTCGCCTTCGACATCCTGTTCAACGAGGGCCAGCGCCGCTATCTGGAATCGCTGAACGCCTATGCGCGCTCGATCGTGCAACCGGCCGGCCGGCCCGAGGTCGATGCGGTCTGGGGCATCCCGCCGACGGTGGCGATCGAACAGCGGCTGTCGCGCGGCGGTCGCAAGAGCACGGTGGCGACCACGACCGAGGTCTGGCACTTCCTGCGTCTGCTCTATGTGAAGCTCGGCGTGCAGCATTGCCCGAAGGACGGCACACCGGTGCGTCCGCAAAGCATCGAGGCGATCGCGGCCCAACTGATGCGCGACTACCGGGGCCAGCATCTGGGCCTGCTGGCGCCGCTGGTGGTGAATCGCAAGGGCATCTACACCGACCTGGCCAAATGGGCCAAGGCCCGGGGTCACACCCACCTGCGGGTGGATGGCGAGTTCCTGCCCACCAGCCCCTGGCCGCGCCTGGATCGGTTCAAGGAGCACAGCATCGAGCTGCCGGTCGGCGACATGATCGTCACGCCCGAAACCGAGGGCGACCTCCGCGAGCTGCTGGCCAAGGCGCTGGATCACGGCAAGGGCGTGGTGCATGTGCTGGCGCCGCTGGACGGCCTGCAGGACGCCTTGCGGCTGGCCAAGCCCACCCGGGGCATCGGCAACTTGCGGGTGTTCTCCACCAAGCGCGCCTGCCCGCATTGCGGCACCAGCTATCCCGAACTGGACCCGCGCCTGTTCAGCTACAACTCCAAGCACGGCTGGTGCACCACCTGCGTCGGCACCGGCCTGGCGCTGACCCGTGAGCAGCGCAAGGCGCTGGACGACACGGTGCAGGACAAGGACGGCAATCGCGGCCGCGAGCAGAGCTTCCCGTCCGAGGAGGCCGAGATCGAGGGCCTGACCGACCAGCCCTGCCCGGACTGCCATGGCTCGCGCCTGAATCCGGTGGCGCGCTCGGTGACCTTCGAGGACGAGACCATCGCCACCGTCGCCGCCTGGAGCGTGACCGAGGCCCGTGAATGGGTCGCCGGCCTGAGCCTGACCGGCCGGGATGCCGAGATCGCCCGCGATGTGGTGAGCGAGATCCGCGGCCGTCTGGAATTCCTGGAGGAAGTGGGCCTGGGCTACCTCACCCTGGACCGTGCCGCTCCGACGCTCTCCGGCGGCGAGGCGCAACGCATCCGGCTGGCCGCCCAGTTGGGCAGCAACCTGCAGGGCGTCTGCTATGTGCTGGATGAGCCGACCATCGGCCTGCATCCGCGCGACAACCAGATCCTGCTGAAGGCCTTGTCCACGCTGGGCGACAAGGGCAACACGCTGGTGGTGGTGGAGCATGACGAGGACACCATTCGCCGCGCCGATCACATCATCGACATCGGTCCGGGCGCGGGCAAACGAGGCGGTCGGGTGATTGCGGAGGGCACGGCGGCGCAACTGGCGGCGAATCCGGAATCCCTGACCGGACGCTTCCTGTCGCATCCGCTGATCCATCCACTGCAGGCGCGTCGAGAGATCGCCGCCGACGCGCCGAAGCTGACGGTGCTCAACGCCACCCTGCACAACCTGCGCGGGGTGACGGTGGACGTGCCGCTGCATCGCCTGGTGGCCATCACCGGCGTGTCGGGTTCGGGCAAGAGCACCCTGGCGCGCGACGTGTTGCTGGCCAACATGGCCGCGGCGGTGCCGCTGCGCCGGGCGCCGTCGACCTGGCAAGGCTGCGAGGGCATCGAGGGCCATCAGCAGGTGGACCGGGTGCTGGAGGTTGATCAGACGCCGATCGGCAAGACCCCGCGCAGCTGCCCGGCGACCTACATCGGCTTCTGGGATGCGATCCGCCGCCTGTTTGCGGAAACGCTGGAGGCCAAGGCCCGCGGTTATGGTCCGGGTCGTTTCAGCTTCAATACGGGCGAAGGGCGCTGCCCCGGCTGCGAAGGCCAGGGCATGCGCACCATCGCGATGAGCTTCCTGCCGGATGTGAAGGTGCTCTGCGACCAGTGCCACGGCCAGCGCTTCAATCCCGAGACGCTGGCGGTGAGCTGGCGCGGCAAGAGCATCGGCGAAGTGCTGCAGATGGAGGTGGACGAAGCGGTGGAGTTCTTCTCGGTGATGAACAACATCGCGCATCCGCTCAAGCTGTTGCAGGACGTCGGCCTGGGCTATCTGACGCTGGGGCAACCAAGCCCCACGCTGTCCGGCGGCGAAGCGCAGCGGATCAAGCTGGTGTCGGAACTGGTGAAGGTGCGGGACGACGTCACCCGCCGCGGCCAGAAAGCGCCCCACACGCTGTATGTGCTGGACGAACCGACGGTGGGCCTGCACATGGCCGACGTGGAAAAGCTGATCCGGGTGCTGCACCGTCTGGTGGATGGTGGCCACAGCGTGGTGGTGATCGAGCATGACCTCGACGTCATTGCCGAAGCCGACTGGGTGCTGGACCTCGGCCCCGAGGGGGGCTCGGCCGGTGGCCGTGTGGTGGCGCAAGGCCGGCCGGAGACGCTGGTGATCCAGGACACCCACACCGGTCGGGCGCTGGCACCGGTGCTGGCCCGCCACTGAGCGTGCGCCGCTGGCGCTTGCCGGCCGAGGTGGATGCGGTCGCGCAGCGGCGAGTCAGTGACTGATGCGGGTCGCAGCCGTTGACCCCAAAGCAAAGGCGCCTGCCCTGAGAAGGGGAGGCGCCTTTTTCATGTCATGCCGTCACAGGGTTGAGGTCACCGGCGGTGCGGTGTGGTGGGTCCCGCTCGACGGCGGGGGGCTCAGTGTGGTTTGCGACGCTGGTCGAACTCGTCGCCGTGATAGACATTGCCATCCCAGTTGTTCGATCGATGCTTGGCGCGGGCGATCGCATCTTGGGCGGCGTCGTGCGCGGCGCGGCGGCGTTCGCGGGAGCTGAAGCGGTGGCCGAGGCCGGAGAAGGGGGATCGAGCGAAGCGGCTGAAACCGCCGGACCCGCCGGATCCGCCCATGGGACGCCGGATCCAGGCTCGCCAGGCCCGTTGATGTCGGGCGGGCAGGCACATGTCCACGGCCAGCAGCACGCAGATCAGGAGACCCAGGGCGGCAATGACTTTGGCGAACATGGCTCGGCGCGGTTGGGCATGTCACAACGATGTCAGACATGCGGGATGCACCGACTATACGCGAGGGCCGCTGAAATCAATGGCCCTGACGCCCTCAATGGTCGTGTCGGCCGCGGTGTTCGCCTCTTTCTCCACGGTCGCCCCGGTCACCGCGTCGATCGTCCCAGTCGCGGCGCTCATGGCCGCCGCGCCGATCATCCCAGCCGCGACGGTCGTCCCCGCCGCGGCGGTCGTCCCAACTGCGACGGTCTTCCCAGCCCCGGCGGTCATCCCAGCCGCGACGGTCCCACTCCCGGCGTTCCCAATGCGGCGCCGGACCGTAGACCGGGTAGGGCCGGGCGACCGGGCGGCCATAGTAGGCCGGTGCATAGGTGCGGGCATACCAGTCCTCGCGGACGAAATAGACCCGACGGCCGCAGGCACCGTAGTAGCCGCAGTGGCGCGACCAGGCGTGGAGATGGTTCGGCGGCACCCGGAGATAGACGGGCGGGGCGGGGGCATAGACCCGCTCCACCATCACCGGCTCGGCGTAGACGACGGCGGGCGGCGGCTGGTTGCCGACGTTGATCTGGCCGTAGAAGCCAGGCTGGCCGATGCTGACCGAGATGCCCACGTCACCCGCCAAAGCGGGGCCGGCGAACAGGGCGGTCAGGGCCAGGGAGGCAGAGATCAGCAGTTTTTTCATGTCCGGGTCCTCGGCAAAGCGCGCAGAACAGGCTGTTTGCGCGCCAACTCAGGGAAAGCCTGGGTGTCTAACGCGCGCTAGCCGTTCCCGGTGGACGTCGATGGGGTAAGCAGGTGTAGCGGAGGTTCCTAGAATTCCGCGTCCCCGACACAAGCCGGGGCGTGGAGAGGCACTTTGAAGCAATGGATCTTGAATTCCCTGGCGCTGGCGACCCTGGCGACCGGGCTCGGACTGAGCGACGGCAGCCAGGCGCAAACCACGCCGGCCGCCGTGCCGGTCGCGGTGGCCAATCGTCCGCTGACCCTGGAGCAGCTGTTCCGCGCCGAACCCTATCGGGGCGAGGCGGCCAAGGACCTGCGGTTCAGCGCCAGCGGCCGTTATCTGGCCTATCTGTGGAACCCGTTCGGCGAGCCGGGCAGCGATCTGTATGTGCATGACATCCAGACCGGCAAGACGCTGCGGGTGAGTTCGCCGACGCAGATGGCGGTGGTGGAGACCCCGGAATCGCTGGAGCGTTACGCCGCCAAGCTCAAGCAAAAGCGCAACGAACTGGCCGAGCGCCAGTCCCGCGAAGAGGCGCAGGCGGCCTATCTGCGTGGCGAGACGGTCGACCTGGAGCAATGGGAGCGCCAGGCGCTGGCCGAACTGAAGGTGGAACTGGCCGCGCGCAAGCAGCGCGAGGAGGCTCGCAAGGCCGCCGAGAAGGCCACCTGGGGCGATGCCCCCGCTGCGGCCGCCGAACCGGCCTCGGGCGCTTCGGCGCCGGAGGCGAAGAAGCCGGCCAAGGATCCCAAGGACATGGCGCTGTGGGAACTGCGCGATGAGCTGAAGAAGAAGCGCGAGAAGGAAAAGCTCAAGCCGGAGGACCTCTATCCCGGCATCTCGCAATTCGTCTGGGCGACCCAGCGCGATGAGCTGGTGTTCAGCTACCGCGGCCAACTGCTGCGCTGGAAGGCCGGCACCGAGCGCGCCGAGCCACTGCTGTCGACTGGCCGCAGTCTCAAGCCGGTGGCCTATTCGCCGGACGACCAGCATCTGATCGTGCAGGACGATACCCGCGTGCTGCGGGTGCGACTGTCGACGGCCGGCATCGAGGTGATCAACCGTGAGCTGTTCAATCCGGACGATGAGGACCGCAAGTTCCGCATCGCCCAGACCACGATCAGCGAGGACGGCCGCTGGATGGCGCTGGCCGCTCAGGCGCCGCTGGTGGGGGCGGACGGCAAGCCCGCACCCAAGCCCGGCCGCCAGGTCGAGATCATGAATTACGGCGAGCGATTCGCCACCGCCAAGAAGGTGAACCGCGAGGTCTCCGACGACAAGCGCGGCATTGAATCGCTGGCGATCTACATCCGTCCGGTGCCGGCGGTCGGTCAGGTGCCGACCCGTCAGCCGGCGCCGGTCTTCACTCATCCGGGGGGCGACTACTGGTTCGAGATCTCGCCGGTGGTGTGGGCCCGAGACGGCAGCCACTATGTGTTCACCACCTTCGAGCGTGAGAAGGACCTGTTCCGCGTCTACCTGGGCAAGCCCGACGCCGGCGCCAAACCGGAGATGGTGCTGGAGCGCCGCGCGCCCATCCACCACGAGCTGGTGAATGTGATGACGCCCAGCTTCACGCCCGACAGCAAGCAGCTGGTGCTGATCCTGGCCGACAACGGCTGGCGCCAGCCGTATGCGATGAGCCTGGCGGCCGGCGCGGATCGCTCGGTCCGTCCGCTGGTGACCGGCGAGTTCGAGGCCTATCAGGTGCTGGGTTTCACGCCCGATGTGAAGACGATGTTCATCGTCGCCAACAAGGACGACTACGCGTCGATGAACCTGTGGCGCGTGGAGCTCAAGGACGGCCGCATGACCGCGCTGGGCCGCGCGCCGGACTATCACCGGGCGGCGACGGTGGCCAAGGGCGGCCAGTGGCTGGCCTCGGTGGCGGGCCACTGGGCCGAGCGCCCGGAACTGAAGCTGATCAAGGGCCAGTCGGCGGCATCGGGTCCTGAGGCCGGCCGGGTGCTGACCCAGAGCCATGATCCGGCATGGGCGCAGGTGGATGTGCTGCGTCCGGAGCGGTTCAGCTTCAAGAACCGGCATGGCGACACGATTCCCGCCTATGTCTTCAAGCCGCTGGGCTGGGCGCCGACCGACAAGCGCGCAGCGATCGTCTACACCTACGGCGGCCCGCTGAACGACCGCCACTCGGTGGAGACCGACAGCTTCCAGCCGACCGGTTATGTCTTCGCGATGTACATGGCGGCCAAGCATGGCTACCTGACGGTCACGGTGGATCCGCGCGGGCATTCCAACTACGGCGAGAAATTCGCCGACGCCAACTGGGAGAAGCCGGGCGCACCGCAGGCGGAAGACCTGGAAGACCTGGTCGCCTACATGAAGGCCAACCTGGGCGTGGACGGGGCGCGCATTGGCCTTAACGGCTGGAGCTTCGGCGGCTTCCAGACGCAGTACACGATGTACACCAAGCCCGACCTGTTCGCGGCGGGCATTGCCGGTGCGGGGCCGACCGAATGGGAGAACTACAACAGCTGGTACAGCGGCCGCACCATCGGCAAGGTGGACCGCAGCAAGCCGGTGCTGCGCAAATACTCGCTGCTGCCGCTGGCCAAGAACCTGAAGAAGCCGCTGATGCTCGTGCACGGCATGCAGGATCCGAACGTCCTCTACCAGGACACGGTGAATGTCTACCGCGCGCTGTTGGAATCGGGCAAGGAGGGGCTGGTCGAGTTGTTCCTGGACCCGGACGGCGAGCACGGCCTGGGCGGTGCGGTCAAGCCGGTGGGCTGGCACCGCAAGTACGAAGCCTTCTGGCTGCGCCAGTTTGGCGCCGCGCAGAAGTGAGTCGTCGCTGAGCGATCCGGTCGCTGCGTGAGCGGCCGGGAGGTTGATGACGAGGGCCCTCGGTTGAGAGACCGAGGGCTTTTTTCATGGCGTGGCGTAGGCGTCGGTGCGACGCCAACCGGGGCCTGAGCCTCGACGATGGCGCTTGCCGCCTCGCGGATGTTGCGGTGCGATCAGGTGGCCCGAGGGCGGTCCATCATCGACACACGGCGGGACGACACGATCGCGGCAGGCGCCCCACGGGAGCCGCCGCGCTGACTTCAGCTCGCGTAGCGCTTGCTGCGCAGGTTGCGCTTGATCTCCTGCAGCATGGGGCGGAGGTTTTCGCCCAGGCGCAGGGCGACGCCGGTGGTCAGTACGTCCACCACGATCAGATGCAGCAGGCGCGACACCATGGGGCTGTAGCGGTCGTAGTCTTCGGGGTGGTCGACGGCGAGCAGCACCTGGCCGGGCAGCTGGCCCATCTGCGCGAGGGGCGATCCGCTGGCGGTGATGATGATGGTGGTGGCGCCTTTTTTGCGGGCGATTTCGGCGGCGTCCATCAGATCGCGGCTGCGGCCTGAGTTGGAGATGATCACGGCGCAGTCGCCGGGGCCGAGCATCGTGGCGCTCATCAGCTGAATGTGGCCGTCGCTGCAGGCGAAGGTGTTCACGCCGAGGCGGAAGAACTTGTGCTGGGCGTCCAGGGCCACGATGCCGGAGTTGCCGACGCCGTAGAACTCGATGCGTTTCTGATGCCGACCGGCTTCGGACAGCGCGCCGATGGCGCGTTCGAAGGCATGGCTGGCGGCGTCATTGCGATAGTGCAGCAGGGCGGCGACGGCGTTGTCGACCACCTTCACGATCAGATCGGACGGTTTGTCGTCTTCGTCGACGGCGCGGTGGACGAAGGGCACGCCTTCATTCACGCTGCCGGCCAGCTTCAGCTTGAAGTCGGCGAGCCCGTCATAGCCCACGCTGCGGCAGAAGCGGACCACGGTGGGTTTGCTCACGTGAGACCGATCCGCCAGCTCACTGACTGGCAGGCTCGCAAACGCGCGCGGATCGGCCAGCAACAGCTTGGCCACCCGTTGCTCGGCCGGCGGCAATGCCGGCAATGCGGCCTTGACCCGTTCCAGCATGCTCATACCGAAGCCCTATCGAAAACCAAGAATGTCCTGCCCACCGCCGCGCCCCATCCAGCCATCCACGACCTATCCCGAGACGCCTCAATCTCATGGCTCATCAAGCCGCGCAAGCCAATAGAGCCCGGCACAGCCAGGGCGCCCCTCAAGCGGAGCGCGGGGATCCGGCTTTGCCGGGCTCCCGCTCGCCCCCTGGGGGGCTGGCGCAGCCAGTAGGGGGGATCCCCATCCACCCGGGCTCCCACTCGCCCCCTGGGGGGCTGGCGAAGCCAGTAGGGCGGATCCCCATCCACCAAGCGAGTCGAGCCCGGCGCAGCCAGGGCGCCCGTCAAGCGGAGCGCGGAGATCCGGCTTTGCCGGGCTCCCGCTCGCCCCCTGGGGGGCTGGCGAAGCCAGTAGGGGGGTACCTTATTCAGCACTCTTCGATCCAGGCGTGCCCGTCGCGGGCGACGAGCGCGCTGGCGGCGGGCGGGCCCCAGCTGCCGGCCACATACGTCCGCGGCCCGGTGCTGTCGGTCTTCCAGAAGTTGAGGATGGGCTCCACCCACTTCCAGGCCTGTTCCTGCTCATCGCTGCGCACAAACAGGTTGAGCCGGCCCGCGATCGCATCCAGCAGCAGGCGCTCATAAGCCCCCACGCGGTTGGACGCAAACGCCTTGTCGAAGTCCAGATCCAGCGAGACCGGCGTCAGCATCTCATTGCTGGCCCCGCCCTTGGCCGCCATCAACTGCAGCTCAAGCCCGTCTTCCGGTTGCAGCTTGATGATCAACCGGTTCGGGCAACTGCTGCCCGGGAAGATCGGATGCGGCACCGGACGGAAATTGATGACGATCTGCGCATCCCGCGCCGCCAGCCGCTTGCCGGTCCGCAGGTAGAAGGGCACGCCGGCCCAGCGCCAGTTCTGCACCTCGGTGCGCAGGGCCACGAAGGTCTCGGTGTGGCTGTCGGCAGGGATCTTGGATTCGTCCAGATAGCCGGGTACCGACTTGCCCTCGACCGTCCCCGCACGGTACTGGCCGCGCACCACATCGCGCGACACCGTCTCCGGCGTGAAGGGCTTGAGGGAGCGCAGCACCTTGAGCTTCTCGTCGCGGATTGCATCGGCATCGTTGCTCGACGGCGCTTCCATCGCGATCATCGTCAGCAGCTGCAGCGCATGGTTCTGGATCATGTCGCGCAGTGCGCCGGTGCCGTCGTAGAACGGCCCGCGGGTGCCCACGCCCAGACCTTCGGCCAGCGTGATCTGGATGTTGGCAATGCTCTCGCGGCGCCACAGCGGCTCGAACAGCGCATTGCCGAAGCGCAGCGCCATCAGGTTCTGCACCGACGGCTTGCCCAGGTAGTGATCGATGCGGAAGGCTTGCGTCTCGTCGAAGACCGAGCGCACCACCTTGTTGATCTCCTGCGCGCTGGCCAGGTCATGGCCCAGCGGTTTCTCCAGCACCACCCGCACCCGCGGGCCGTTCAGGCCGGCAGCGCCGAGTTGCTGGCAGATCTGGGTGAAGAGGTGGGGGCTGGTGGCCAGGTAGAGCACCACCGTGTCCGCATTGCGCTCGCCCAGCCATTCCTTGAGCCGGGCATAGTGGTCCGGCTGCGACAGGTCCATGCGGCGGTAATGCACCAGCGAGGCGAAGCGCTCGAACTCCTCGTCGGTCGGGCGCTTGCCTTCCTCGACTTCGCGGAAGCGCTCTTTCAGCCATTCGCGGTAACGCTCGTCCGGCATCTCGTCGCGGGCGACGGCCAGGATGCGGCCGCCCTCAGGCAGCTTGCCGTGGCGGAAGGCCTGGAACAGGGCGGGCATCAGCTTTCGCCAGGTCAGGTCACCAGTGCCACCAAAGAAGACGAGATCGAAGGACATGTGCGTGGCGCTCCGGCCAGGGAGCGAAAGTTGGCTGACGTCTTGATGTAACGAAGTTACCGGAATTATGATGCCCCAGTTTCTTCAGACGGTCAATGAGCGCCCTGAAGGCGCGGATGCGGGCGCGGACCTGGGTGCGGCGCTTGCCCACAGCGGGGTCCACCGACGGTCACCATCGGTATCGGAGCCACGAGTGGGCGGCCATTCCATCCGGGTTCTAATACGGGCCGGCGCGTCGTCGGTGGCGGCTGGATGTGGCAAGTGCCATGCCTCGGTCACCGCCCGTGGCCGGTTTTCCCGACGGTCCGCCCTCACTGACTTCTCCGACCTTTCTGACCGCCGAACCTCACGGCGTCCTCATCATGAATCAGCTCGAACAACTGAAGGCCTTCACCACCGTGGTGGCCGATACCGGCAACTTCAAGCAGCTCGCGCAGTTCACGCCGCGCGACGCGACGACCAATCCGTCGCTGATCCTGAAGGCGGTGCAGTCGCCTGATTACGCTCATCTGCTGGAGGACACCGTCGCGGCCCACAAGGGCGAGGCGCTGGACCTCATCGTGGACAAGGTGCTGGTCGCCTTCGGCCTGGAGATTTTGAAGGTCGTGCCGGGTCGTGTGTCGACCGAAGTCGATGCCCGGCTGAGCTTTGACACCGTGGGCTCGCTGGCCCGCGCGCGTCGCATCATGAAGCTGTACGAGGACGCCGGCATCGGCCGCGACCGCGTGCTGATCAAGGTGGCCTCGACCTGGGAAGGCATCCAGGCCGCCCGCGAGCTCGAGCGTGAGGGCATCCACACCAACCTGACGCTGCTGTTCTCCTTCTGCCAGGCGGTGGCCTGCGGCGAGAACGGCATCCAGCTGATTTCCCCGTTCGTCGGTCGCATCTACGACTGGTACAAGAAGGCCGCCGGCCCGAACTGGGACGAGGCCGCGAATGCGGGTGTCAACGACCCCGGTGTGAAGTCGGTGGCGGCGATCTACAACTACTTCAAGAAGCACGGCATCGCCACCGAGGTGATGGGCGCGAGCTTCCGCAATGTGGGCCAGATCCAGGCCCTGGCCGGTTGCGATCTGCTGACCATCAGCCCGGACCTGCTGGCCCAGTTGCAAGGCAACGAGGCGCCTCTGGCACGCGCGCTCGACGCCGCCGCCGCTCAGGCGCTGGACCTGCCGAAGGTCTCCTACAACGAGGCGGCCTTCCGCTTCGCCCTCAACCAGGATGCGATGGCCACCGAGAAGCTGGCTGAAGGCATCCGCCTGTTCGCCGTCGACGCCGGCAAACTGGACCAGATGATCGAAAGCCTCCGATGAGCGACTACCCGCGTTGCGACCGCGGCCCGAGCTGGGCTGCCCTGCAGAGCCATTTCCAACAGTCGGGTGCGGCCTTTGACGTGCGCCGCGCCTTCGACGCCGAGCCCGGCCGCTTCGCGCGCTGGTCGCTGCAGGCGCCGGAGGTGTTCGCCGATCTGTCGAAGAACCGCATCGACGAGCGAACCCTGGAACTGCTGCTGGATCTGGCCGCCGAGGTGCGGCTGGAATCGCAACGCGAGGCGCTGTTCACCGGCGCACCGATCAACCTCACCGAAGGCCGCGCGGTGCTCCACACCGCCTTGCGCGCCCCCGCCGGCCAGGGGCCGTTCAGCGACGAGGTCCAGGCCTCGCTGGACCGGATGCTGGCCTTTGCGGACAGCGTGCGCGACCAGGCCCGCAGCGGCATCACCGATGTGGTCCATATCGGCATCGGCGGATCGGACCTCGGGCCGGCCATGGTGGTGCAGGCGTTGCAGGCCTTTGTGCCGGCCACGCTGAAGCTGCATTTCGTCTCCAACGTGGACGGGCACGACCTGGCCCCGGTGCTGCGGGGGCTGCGTCCCGAGACGACGCAGTTCATCATCGCGTCCAAGACCTTCACCACGCAGGAAACGCTGGCCAACGCGCTGGCCGCCAAGGCCTGGTTCCTGCAGCAAGGCGGCACCGACATCGCCCGGCATTTCGCGGCGACCACCAGCAATGCGAAGGCGGCCGCCGAATTCGGCATCAGCACCACCTTCGGTTTCTGGGATTGGGTGGGCGGTCGTTATTCGCTGTGGTCGGTGATCGGCCTGCCGATTGCGATCGCGGTGGGATCGGCCCAGTTCCGGGCGCTGCTGGCCGGCGCCCATGCGATGGACCAACATTTCCGCACGGCGCCGCTGGCCAGGAACCTGCCGGTGCTGCTGGGTCTGCTGGATGTCTGGTATCGCAACTTCCATGGCTTCACCAGCCGCTCGGTGGCGCCGTATCACCAGGGACTGCGCCGGCTGCCGGCCTACCTTCAGCAGTTGGAGATGGAGAGCAACGGCAAGGGCGTGGACCGGGATGGCGCGTCGCTGCCCTACGGCACCAGCCCGGTGGTCTGGGGCGAGGCCGGCACCAACGGCCAGCATGCCTACTTCCAGATGCTGCACCAGGGCACCGATGTGATCCCGGTGGAATTCATCGCGGTGAAGCGGCCGCAATATGGCGAGCATGTGCAGGGCGAGCTGCTGGCGCGGCTGAGCGATCAGCACACCAAGCTGCTGGCCAACTGCCTGGCCCAGTCGCAGGCGCTGATGCAAGGCAAGACCGCCGACGCGGCGCGTGCCGAATCCGCGCCGACGGCCTCGAAGGATCTGGCGCCGGACGTGCTGGCGCGGCATCGCAGCTTCCCTGGCAATCGACCCAGCACCACCTTGTTGCTGGAGGCGCTGACGCCGTCGTCGCTGGGCGCCTTGATCGCGCTGTATGAGCAGCGGGTGTTCGTCAGCGGCGCGGTGTGGGGCATCAACAGCTTCGATCAGTGGGGCGTGGAGCTGGGCAAGGCGCTGTGCAACAGCCTGCTGCCGCGGCTGTCGACCGGTGACGCCTCGGGCCTGGATGGGTCCACCGCCGGGCTGCTGGCCAAGCTGCGCGATTGAGTCTGCGGCCTCGCCGGCGGGCGCGAGTCCCGCATCACTTCTGTTTCATCAGCTGTAGGTAGGCTACGAATGAAGATCGTGTTCGACTTTGGCGGCGTGCTGTTCCGTTGGCATCCGCCCAGTTTCCTGGCCCGCGTCTGGCCGCATCGTGCGCCCGACGAGGACGCAGGTGCGGCCATCGCCAAGGACTTTTTCCAGGCCTACACCGGCGATTGGGGCGCATTCGACCAGGGACTGGCCGATGCCGACACCACCGCCACCCGCATTGCCGAGCGCACCGGTTGGCCGCGCGACGAGATCGTCGCGGTGATGAACGCGGTGCCGCAAGAACTGCAGTTGATCGAAGGCACGGCGGCGCTGATCGCCGAGCTCAAGCAGGCCGGGCACACGCTGCACTTCCTGTCCAACATGCCGGTCCCTTATGCCGAGTATCTGGAGTCCAGTCACCCGCTGGACGAGTGGTTCGAGTCCGGCGTGTTCTCCGGACGCGTGAAGCAGTCGAAGCCGGCACAGGAGATCTTCGATCTGGCCCGCTCGGCCTTCGGCGTGGACGCGTCGGAACTGCTGTTCCTGGATGACCATCCAGCCAACATCGAAGCGGCTCAGGCGCTGGGTTGGCAGGCGTGGTTGTTCACCACGCCGGAGACCGCGCGCGAGGAACTGGTACGGCGAGGACTGCTGGCGGCCTGATTCGCGGCTGCCGGCGGGTCCGCCGGCGGTGGATCATCGGCAGGGCGTGCCGTCAGAGCGCCCGCGGGGCGCGCGTGAGGCGCGGCCCCGCGTGGGAATCATTTCTCGGCGTCGTTCTCATCCGCCGTGGACGGCGGCGCGGCGACCCGGAACGATTCGTCGGCCCAGTGGCCCAGGTCGATCTGTCGGCAGCGTTCGCCGCAGAACGGGCGCCACTTGTTGCTGGGCGCGAAGATGCTGTCGCCGCCGCAGGTGGGGCAGGGAACAATGCGCGGCGCGGCGGCCGGCGCAGTCGATGAAGGGGTCGGGCGCGGGTCAGTCATGACGAGGTCGGGCGATGTCGGGGATCAACAGGCTGCGGTGGCGCGGGACGCGCTCAGGAGCACAAGGTGAGTTCGAAGGTGGCGTCCACCGGCGCAGGTTTCAAGCGGCCATCCTCATCCTGGCGCATCAGCCGGATCGACACCATCAGCCGGTGACCGCTGATTTCAGGCACCAGTCCCAGGCTCGGATCGATGCGCATGCGCAGCAACTGGAAGCTGCGGCCTTGCGGCAGGCTTTGCTGGTACTGGCCTGCGTGGGCGGCGACCTTGTGCGGTGAGCCGCTGTCGCGGATGAGGTTGAGCAGCACGTTCAGCGCTTCAGCCAGCGGCATCAAGGTCTGGGACCACTGCATCAGGTCGTTGCGGCGCCGCACCGGCAGCAACTGCTGCCAGGCGTAGTAGGCCGGCAGGTCGAATTCGCAGGTGCCGCCCGGGATGGAGATGCGGCTGCGGATGCTCATCAGCCATTCGTTGCCGGTGAGCGTCTGGCCAGCCTTGCCCGGCAGCTGGTTGAGCTTGGTGAAGGCTTGGTCAATGCGGCCGATGAACTCGTCCAGGATCGACTCGGCGATTGCCGGGTTGCCCCGGTAACTGTTGAGCTGGGCACGGTGGCGCTCCAGCTCCTTGAGCAGGTCGGATTTCAGGTCGGCACGCGAGGCGACATCCATCACTTCGAAGATGGTGGACAGCGCGTAGTGATGGTCCATCGCGGTGTCGCGCGCCATCAGCTGACCCAACCGATCGAACAGATGCTCCAGCCTGAGCATCGTGCGAATGCTCTCGTTGAACGGGTATTCGTAGAGGATCAAATCGACCATCCCTTTGCGGCAAGGGGCCATTGTTCCACACGCGTGGAACCGGTGACCCGGACCGGGCAAGGGGGCAAGAATGAGTCCCTCAGGACAGGGTCATCGGCGAAAGAGCGGACCCTGTAGCAGCGAGGCCACCTCGGCCTGGAGGGAAGCCAGGTCGATGCCTTCGTTGTAGATCACCGCATCCGCGGCCGCGCGACGCTGGGCTCGGGTGGCCTGCTGCGCGATGATGGCCCGCACCGCCGCTTCGCTCAGTGCGGAGCGCTGGATCACCCGGGCGATCTGGGTGGTTTCCTCGCAGTCGACCACCAGCACGCGTTGCAGCTTCTGGCGCCATCGTCCCGATTCCACCAGCAGCGGCACATCGAACACCACCAGTTGGTCGGCCTGCGCCAGCAGGGCCTGGCGCTCGGTCTCGGCGCCGATCATCGGATGGAGGATGGCCTCGAGCGCGCGTTTGGCGTCGGGTTGGTGGAAGGCCAGTTCGCGCATCGCGGCGCGGTCGAGCGCACCGTCCGGGGTGACGAAACTGGCGCCGAATCGCTCGGCGATGGCTGGCATCGCCGCGCCGCCGGGTTGGGTGAGTGCGCGCGAAATCGCGTCGGTGTCCACCAGATGCGCCCCGCCCAGCGCCACCAGGGCTTGCGCCACGGTGCTCTTGCCGCTGCCAATGCCACCGGTGAGGCCGATTCGCATCGTTGTGACTCCGTCGTGTGCGGGGTGCTTGGGGTGGTGGGAGGTGTCCTGAACGACTGGAGACGATCGGGCGAGCGGCCGATGACTCATCGGGCTCATCGGCCGGCCGAACAGCCGATCGGTCGAACAGCCGATCAATCGATCAGCCAATCAGCCAATCAGCCAATCATTGTGTCAGGTGCCGGACCAGCCCAGCCAGCCCATCACCTGTGACTTGCCGATCACCAGCAGCACCAGGGCCGCACCCGCGAGGAAGGGGCCGAAGGGCACATAGCGGCCCTCCCGCAGGCTGCTGCGCAGCTTCATGATGATGCCCACCACCGCGCCGATCAGCGAGGCGCCGAGCGCGATCGGCAACACCATTTGCCAGCCCATCCAGGCCCCCAAGCCAGCCAACAGCTTGAAGTCGCCGTAGCCCATGCCTTCCTTGCCGGTAACCAGCTTGAAGACCCAGTACACCGACCACAGCGACAGGTAGCCCACCAGCGCGCCGATCATGGCGTCGTTGAAGGTCACCGGAATGAAACCGGCCCAGGCGGCGGTCAAGCCAGCCCAGAGCAGGGGCTGGGTGATGCTGTCGGGCAGCAGGGTGGTGTCCCAATCGATGCCCGCCAACGCCACCAGCGCAGCGGCGAAACCGCAGTACAGCAGCGTGTGGAATTCGGGGCCGAAGTGCCAGGCGATCAGCGCGAAGAGGGCGCCGGTCACCGCTTCGATGATCGGATAGCGCGGCGAAATCGGCGCCTTGCAGGAGGCGCAACGTCCCCGCAGGCGCAGCCAGCCGATCAGCGGCAGGTTCTCATGCCAGCGCAGCGCATGACCGCAATGCGGGCAGCGCGAGCGCGGCTTGATCAGACCCAGCGGTGCCTGTGCTTCCATGGCGGCCTGCAGCGGGCGCACGGCCTCGCTCAGGACGTCGGCCTGCGGCTTTGCCAGGCCGGCGTTGGCGCTCACCACCTCAGGGTCGGAGAGCTCCTCGGCGCAATCGGACAGCCACTGTCGTTGCATCATCACCGGCAGGCGGTAGATGACCACGTTCAGAAAGCTGCCGATGCACAGTCCGATCAGACCGAGATACCACGGGGACAGCAGCAGGGAAAAGAACTCCCGATCCAGCAATCAAACCACCGCGCCGAGCTTGAAGATGGGCAGGTACATGGCGACCACGATGCCGCCGATCAAGGTACCCAGGAACACGATGATCAAAGGCTCCATCAGGCTGGACAGCGCCTTGACGGCCTCGTCGACCTCTTCTTCATAGAAGTCGGCGGCCTTGCCCAGCATGTGGTCCAGCGAGCCGGATTCTTCACCGATGGACGACATCTGCAGCACCATGACCGGGAAGATCCCGGTGGTCTGCATCGAGGTGGTCAGCGAGGCGCCGGTGGAGACATCACGCTGGATCTTCTCGGTGGCCTCTTGGAAGACGGCATTGCCCGAGGCACCGCCCACCGAGTCCAGCGCTTCGACCAGCGGCACACCGGCGGCGAACATCGTCGACAAGGTGCGGGTCCAGCGGGCGACCGCGGACTTGTAGATCAGCGGGCCGAAGATCGGCACTTTCAGCAGCAGCCGGTCCATGAACTTCTGCATCCGCTCCGAGCGCTTCCAGCTCTCGAAGAAGAAGTACACCCCGCCACCCACGGCCGCGAAGATGATGTACCAGTAGTTGACGAAGATTTCCGACAGCCAGATCACGAACAGCGTTGGTGCCGGCAGGTCGGCGCCGAACGACTTGAACACGTCGCGGAAGGTCGGGACCACGAAGATCATGATGATCGCGGTCACGACGAAGGCGGCCACCATCACCGCGATCGGGTAGGTCAGCGCGCTCTTGATCTTGCCCTTCAGGGCGACTGTCTTTTCCTGGTAGATCGCCAGACGATCCAGCAAGGCTTCCAGGATACCGCCCGACTCGCCGGCTTCGACGAGGTTGCAGTACAGCGCATCGAAGTGCATCGGATGCTTGCGGAAGGCCACCGACAGGCTGGTACCGGTCTCGACATCCTGACGGATGTCGTTGAGCAGCTTGGTCATGCGCGGGTTGGTGCTGCCGCGGGCGACGATGTCGAACGCCTGCAGCAGCGGCACGCCGGCGCGCATCATGGTGGCGAGCTGGCGGGTGAAGACGGAGATGTCCTTCTGCTTGATGGACTTCCCGCCGCCGGTGCGGCGCTTCTTGACCTTGCTGACCAGGATGCCCTGGCGACGCAGCGAGGCGCTGACCACGGCTTCACCTCCGGCGCGCATCTCGCCCCGGACCATCTTGCCGTTGCGGTCCTTGCCTTCCCACTCGTAGATGAATTCCTTGATGCCCTGCTTGCTGTTGCGGGCACCTGCGGTGGTCGTCGCCATATCACCTCCAGCCATCGCGCCAGGCGATTGGCGCTCCCAATTGTTCGTTCGCCGCCGGGCAGCCAGCCCGGATTGGCGTGGATTGTCGTCCCGCGCCCGCCCGAAGGCAGTACGCCGGACGACTTATTCGTTCCGGAGCAACACTGCCAGCTTACTCATTGGTCGCTGCCAGCACTTCTTCCAGGGTGGTCACACCTGCTCGAACCTTGACCAGTCCGGACTGTCGCAGATCCCGCACGCCGTCTTTGCGTGCCTGGTCGGCGATGTCCAGGGCGGTTCCCTCGGACAGGATGATGCGCTGAATTGCTTCACTAATCGGCATCACTTGGTAAAGGCCGACCCGGCCCCGATAACCATTGTTGCAATTCGCGCAACCCACGGCGCGGTAGGGCTTCCACGAACCGTCGAGGTCGGTTTCGAGATAGCCGGCGCGCAGCAGGGCCTCGCGTGGGTACTCCGCGGGGGCCTTGCAGTTCTCACACAGGCGTCGCGCCAGCCGCTGAGCGGTGATCAGCAGCACGCTGGAAGCGATGTTGAACGGCGCCACGCCCATGTTGAGCAGACGGGTCAGGGTGGTTGGCGCGTCATTGGTGTGCAGCGTGGACATCACCATGTGGCCGGTCTGCGCGGCCTTGATGGCGATGTCGGCGGTTTCCAGGTCCCGGATCTCACCGACCATGATGATGTCGGGATCCTGACGCAGGAAGGCCTTGAGCGCGGCCGAGAAGGTCAGGCCGGCCTTGTCGTTGACGTTGACCTGGTTGATGCCGGGCAGGTTGATTTCCGCCGGGTCTTCCACCGTCGAGATGTTGGTGCCGGGCTGGTTCAGGATGTTCAGGCAGGTGTAGAGCGACACCGTCTTGCCGGAACCGGTCGGGCCGGTGACCAGCACCATGCCGTACGGCCGCACGATGCAGGCCAGCAGGCGTTCCTTTTCCATCTTCTCGTAGCCCAGCGCCTCGATGCCGAGCTTGGCGGAGGACGGGTCGAGAATCCGGATCACGATCTTCTCGCCGAACAGGGTCGGCAGGGTCGAGACCCGGAAGTCGATCGCCTTGCTGCCGAACTTGAGCTTCATCCGGCCGTCTTGCGGGACGCGGCGCTCGGCGATGTCCATCCGGGAGATGACCTTGATCCGCGAGGACAGCTTGTCCTTGATCGCGATCGGCGGCTGGGTGATTTCCCGCAGTTCGCCGTCCACCCGGAAGCGGACGCGGTAGTGGTATTCGTAGGGCTCGAAGTGGAGGTCGGACGCCCGCATGTTGATGGCGTCCACCAGCATCTTCTGCAGGAAGCGCACCACCGGGGCGTCTTCGACGTCGCCGATTTCCTGCGATTCTTCCTGGGGGGCCGATTCTTCCTCGGCGATGTCGAAGTCGAAGTCCTCGCCGGCGATCGCTTCCAGCGCTTCAGCCGCCGAAGCGCCGGTGGCGCTGAGCAGCTTGCCGAGCTTGTCATGCTCGACGATCACCCATTCCGGCGTGAGCTGGGTGGCGAACTTGATGCGCTCGACGACTTCCTGCTCGGTCGGATCGGCGCCGCCGACGAACAACCGGTTGCCGCGACGCGCCAGCACCACCACGTGGTACTGGGCGGCCAGCTTGTTGTCGATGATGTTCTGGGGCAGCTTGTGCGCGTCGACCGCATTCAGGTCGAGCAGCGGCATGGCCAGTGCCTTGGACAGCGTGTGCGCCAGATCGGCGGAGGACACGGTGCCGGCGGCGATCAGCGCATTGACGAAGCTGGTCTTTTTCTCCCGCGCCTGACGGACCAGGTCCTCGGCCGCCTTGGGCTGAAGCTTGCCGGCGTGCACGAGCACGCGGGCGACGCCCGAAAGGGCGGACTGAGGTGGTTCGGCCAGTGTGGTGTCCACGGATGAGGAGTGCTTTGTTAGTACGTGGCGGCGGCGCGCTGCCGGGCGGCACATCCGTTGCCGGATGCGGCCAACGCAAGCCGAAGGCGGGTGCAGCCGACGGAATCGACTCGCACTGTACCCCCGGCCACTCTGGCCGAACGTGACCGTTGCCCCGGTGTTTCACCGAAGTCAGACGCTTCGAACAGTGTCGTCCTTTGTCATTGGAAATGGCGTTTCAATCAGGGGCGGAAGGTGATGAAGTGCCCGGGAATGCCGGCCAGATCACGCCTGGCGGACCTTCGGTCCCGTTTTCGCAGTCATCCCCGAGGCGATCGAGTCCGCAGTGCAGCCAGTGTCGCGCGAAGGAAATGGTCGCTCTGCTCGCGTAATCCCTGACACATGCCGACACAAAAATGTCGGGCCTGTGTGCGGTGCGATCAACGCATCGATCGCAAGGCCGTGTGCTGTGTGTCCTGCGCCGAGTGTTGTGCGGGCGAGTGGAGTGCGGGCGAGTGGAGTGCGGGCGAGTGGAGTGCGGGTAAGCGATGGGGGGATTGTGTGAGACGCGATCAGACGAAAAAAAGCCCAAGTGCTGAGTGCACTTGGGCTTTTTAATTTGTCTGGTCGGGGTGAGAGGATTCGAACCTCCGGCCTCTACGTCCCGAACGTAGCGCTCTACCAGGCTAAGCTACACCCCGATTTTTTTGCCAACCGCTTGAGAGCTCCTGTTCAGGAATGTCTCTCAACCGACTGAGCCGCAAATTCTAGCAGGCTTTCTCGCCACTTGGAAAGAGGCAGTTGGTTCAGGCACAACTTTGCCTGTTCGACCTCGGCGCGAGCTGCCTCCCGAGTGGCTTCCAACGCGCCGGTGCGTTGCACGATCTGGACGATATCCTTGAGACGCTCCACCTCGCCGTGCTCGATGGCGTGACGGATCAGCGCCCGCTCTTCCGACGTGCCGCGCTCCATCGCGATCAGCAGTGGCAGCGTGGGCTTGCCTTCGCGCAGGTCATCACCCACGTTTTTGCCGAGCGATTCACTGGTGCCTTCGTAATCGAGCGCGTCATCGATCAGTTGGAATGCCGTGCCCAGTGCGCGGCCATAGCCGGCGCAGGCGTCTTCCAGGGCGGCCGGCGCATCGGCCAGCACCGCGCCGAGGCGTGCGCTGGCTTCAAAGAGCTTGGCCGTCTTGTAGCGGATGACGCGCAGGTAGTTGTCGACGGCGATGTCGGGGTCATGCATGTTCATCAACTGCAGAACCTCGCCCTCGGCGATGACGTTGGTGGCGTCCGCCAGGACTTCCAGCACCCGCATCCGGTTCACCGACACCATCATCTGGAAGGCGCGGGAATAGAGGAAGTCGCCAACCAGCACGCTGGCGGCATTGCCAAACAAGGCATTGGCCGTCTGCTTGCCGCGGCGCAGCGCGGACTCGTCCACCACGTCGTCATGGAGCAGGGTGGCGGTGTGGATGAATTCGACCACCGCCGCCAGCTCGCGGCTGGCCGGGCTGTCTGCACCCAACGCATTGGCAAACATCAGCACCAGCTTGGGCCGCATGCGCTTGCCGCCCGCATGAATGATGTAGGCGGAGATCTGGTTGATCAATGCAACATCGGACGAGAGGCGGCGCGCAATGACGGCATCGACTTCTTCCATCTGCGCATTCAACGCCGCCAGGACCTCGGCAACAGGGGTAGAGGCAATAGGCTGCACTCTTGGCTCTCTATGAGGGGAAGCGCGGATTATAGGAAGGGCAACCGCGGTGCCGCTGCAGGCTTCGCTTCCCTCGCACAATGCGTTGTCCGCACGCCTCCCTTGCCTGGGATCGATGGGTCGGGCGGCGAGGCGGGTGAATGTCGTCGCATGGTGCGACTTGCGCCGTGCGGAGTTCACGGGATCTGGCGGCCTGCGGCCGGTCTCAACCGCCTGAGATGCCGATGGATACGGGCTTGCCTTGCTTGCGGGCAAAGCCCTGTGCTAGTATCGCGGGCTCCGCATCTTTTGCGGTGTACTGACTTGGGTGACAGTTTTTGCCTGGTCCGACCGGAGTCCGAGAGACGGAACGGCGCTTTCTGGAGGTTCAGAACGCTGGAGGTTCTCAAGGTTCCAGGGTGTCTTCAATGACGGCTTCAGGGATGAAGGCGTCCGGCTCGCGTTCTGAACGTCGATGCCAGGAAGGCCGTGCGGACGAGGTGGACGGGATCACCCGGGTGTTATTGAAAGGGCTGATATGTACGCGGTCATAAAAACCGGTGGCAAGCAATACAAAGTTGCTGCTGGCGAAAAGATCAAGGTAGAACAGATTGCTGCGGAAGTTGGCCAAGAGATCGTGATCGACCAGGTTCTGGCAGTCGGAAACGGCGCTGAACTGAAGGTTGGCACTCCCTTGGTTGCGGGCGCTAGCGTCAAGGCCACTGTGGTGGCACAGGGCAAGCACGACAAGGTGCGCATCTTCAAGCTGCGTCGTCGCAAGCATTACAAGAAGAGCCAGGGCCATCGCCAGACCTACACCGAGCTGGAAATCAGCGCGGTCAACGGCTGAGCGGCTCTCTCTCCAGCAACCATTCAGGAGTAATCCATGGCACAGAAAAAAGGCGGCGGCTCAACCCGCAACGGCCGCGACTCGAAGCCCAAGATGCTGGGCGTGAAGGCCTTCGGTGGCCAGACCGTGTCGGCAGGCTCGATCATCGTTCGTCAGCGTGGCACGAAGTTCCACGCCGGTACCAACGTGGGCATGGGCAAGGACCACACGCTGTTCGCGCTGATCGACGGCCAGGTGTCCTTCACCATCAAGGGCGAAAACAGCCGCTCGACCGTCGTCATCACGCCGGTCTGAGTCTGTTGACGTTCTGACGCGCAAACCGCCGGCCTCTGGCTGGCCGTTTGCGCGGCACCATAGCCCCGGCTTTGTCCGGGGCTTTGTTTTTTCGGGGCCTGAAGTCCATGGGCCTCCGTGTTTCGCGAGCCCTGGCTCGCACCGATTCAAAGCATGCATCTGCGCGGGAGCGCCGGGGCATGAATTACGATTGCCCCGCTCCGGGACTGAAGGCCATCCATGAAGTTCGTTGACGAAGCCACCATCGATATCGCCGCCGGCAACGGCGGTGCGGGCTGTGCCAGTTTCCGGCGGGAAAAGTTCATCCCGTTCGGCGGGCCGGACGGCGGTGACGGCGGCCGTGGCGGCAGCGTGTTTGCGGTCGCGGACCGCAACCTGAATACCCTGATCGATTACCGCTATGCCCGTCGCCACGAAGCGCGCAACGGCGAAGCGGGTCGGGGCTCCGACCAGTTCGGCGCCGCGGCAGAGGACATCACCCTGCGGGTGCCGGTGGGCACCATCGTCCGCGACCTGGAGACGGACGAGGTCATCGCCGAGCTGCTCGAGCCGGACGTGCCGGTGATGCTCGCCAAAGGCGGCGACGGCGGCTTCGGCAACCTCCATTTCAAGACCAGCACCAACCGCGCCCCGCGTCAGAAGACGCCCGGCTGGCCCGGCGAGGTCAAGAAGGTGAAGCTGGAGCTGCGCGTGCTGGCCGATGTCGGCCTGCTGGGCCAGCCCAATGCCGGCAAGTCCACGCTGATCGCCGCAGTGTCGAATGCGCGTCCCAAGATCGCCGACTATCCCTTCACCACGCTGTATCCGAATCTGGGCGTCGTGCGCGTCGCGCCGGAAAAGAGCTTCGTGATCGCCGACATCCCCGGTCTGATTGAAGGCGCTGCCGAAGGCGCCGGCCTGGGCCACCAATTCCTCCGCCATCTGCAGCGCACCCGGGTGCTGCTGCATGTGGTGGACCTGGCCCCGTTCAATCCGGAGGTCGATCCGGTCGCGGAAGCCAAGGCGATCGTCAAGGAACTCAAGAAGTACGACGAGGCCCTGCATGCCAAGCCCCGCTGGCTGGTGCTGAACAAGCTCGACATGGTGCCGGCAGAAGAGCGCGAAGCCCGCGTCAAGGACTTCGTCAAGCGCTACAAGTGGAAGGGTCCGGTCTTTGAGATCTCGGCCCTGACTCGCGAGGGGTGCGAGCCGCTGATTCGCGCCATCTATGAGCATGTGGCCGCGATTCAGGCCCCGCCGGTCGAAGATCCGGATGTGCGCTTCGACGAGCCGGTCATCGAGCCGCCGAAGGCCTTCCAGGAAACCCGTGCCACCCGGGCCGCCAAGGCCAAGCTGATCAAGGCCGCCAAGGAAGAGGCGGCTGTGGCATCGGCCGAGCCGCCAGCGGAGGCGGACGAGGTCCGCCCGGCGGCGGTCGCGAAGAAGCCGGCCGCGAAAAAACCGGCGGCCAAGAAGGCAGGCAAGGCCGACAAGGCCGAGAAGCCGCCCGAGCGCGACCCGCGCTTCGATCCGCTGCCCTGAGCGGCCGCTGCGCCCGAGCCTTGCGACGACATCGCGTTGCGCCCTGACTTCTGACCTTCCGCCTTAAACAGAGTCCACTGACCCTATGAGCATCGGCGAACTGAAAGGTGTCTTGAAAGACGCGCGGCGCATCGTCGTCAAGGTCGGCTCCAGTCTGGTGACCGACGAGGGACGCGGGGTGGACGCCCAAGCCATCGGCAACTGGTGTCGCCAGTTGGCCGAACTGGCCCGCGAGGGGCGCGAAGTGGTGATGGTCTCCAGCGGGGCCATCGCCGAGGGCATGAAGCGGCTGGGCTGGGTCTCACGCCCGAAGGAGCTGCATGAGCTGCAAGCCGCAGCCGCCGTCGGACAGATGGGATTGGCCCAGATGTACGAGACCAAGCTGCGCGAGCAAGGCCTGACCAGTGCGCAGGTATTGCTCACCCATGCCGACCTGGCCGACCGCGAGCGCTACCTGAATGCGCGTTCCACGCTGCTGGCGCTGCTGCAGCACCGGGTTGTGCCCGTGATCAACGAAAACGACACCGTCGTCAACGACGAGATCAAGTTCGGCGACAACGACACCCTGGGGGCTCTGGTCGCCAACCTGGTGGAGGCCGACGCGCTGGTGATCCTCACCGATCAGAAGGGTCTGTATTCCGCCGACCCGCGCAAGGATCCGCAAGCGCGCTTCATCGATCAGGCGATCGCCGGCAAGCCCGAGCTGGAAGAGATGGCCGGCGGTGCCGGTTCCAGCCTGGGGCGCGGAGGGATGATCACCAAGATCCTGGCCGCCAAGCGGGCCGCCAGCAGCGGGGCCTCCACCGTGATCGCCTGGGGTCGCGAGCCGGACGTGCTGCTGCGATTGGCTCACGGCGAGGCCATCGGCACCGCGCTGCTGGCGTCGACCGCCAAGTTGGCGGCGCGCAAGCAATGGATGGTCGACCATCTGCAACTGCGCGGCTCGGTGCGTGTGGATGCCGGCGCGGCCATCAAGCTGCGCGAGGAAGGCAAGAGCCTGTTGCCGATCGGCGTGCAGGACGTCGCCGGAGAGTTCCACCGCGGCGACGTCATCGCGGTGCTGGACGCCGCCGGCCAGGAGCTGGCGCGCGGCCTGACCAACTACTCCAGCGCCGAGGCGCGGCTCATCGCTCGCAAACCGTCGTTCGACATCGAACGGATGATCGGCTACGCCGCCGAGCCGGAACTGATTCACCGCGACAACCTGGTGCTGCGCTGAGCGTCAGGCTGAAGATCGGGCACCACGCATCAGGCATGCGGCACCAAGCACCAGGCAGCGACTGCGTCGCTTCTGATTTCTGACCTCTGACGTCTGACCTCTGATTCCTGATCCCTGGATAGCTGCTCCCAGGTCGCTCACACCGCCTTGCCAAGTCCCAGGCTCAAATCCGGGTCGGCCGTCACCTCAGGACCCGCTGGAGAACCGCCGACGGCACCGGTCGCCGTCACCGGTTCGGGGAGCGCGGCCGGCGGATGCTCATGCGGGTCGCCTTGGCGAGTCTCCTGCCGCAGGTCATGACGGTGGTCGCTGCGATGGTCGTGGTCGTGGCGATCCTGTCGATCGCCTCGTGGCGGCGGTCGCATGCCGGCACGCAGGTAGCGGTTGTGATGGTTGAGCCGAGGCAGGAATCGCGCGAGTTCCGTCAGCGCCATCTGATAGACGCCGCGCTTGAACTCGATCACGGCTTCCAGCGGCACCCAGTATTCATTCCAGCGCCAGGCGTCGAACTCGGGGTGATCGGTGGCGCGCAGGTTCATGTCGCTGTCGCGACCGGTCAGTTGCAGCAGGAACCAGATCTGCTTTTGGCCGCGGTAATGGCCACGGGCGTCGCGCCGGATGAAGTGATCAGGCACCTCGTAGCGCAGCCAGTCTCGCGTGCGCGCAATGATGCGCACATGGTCTGCAACGAGGCCCACCTCCTCATGCAGCTCTCTGAACATCGCCTGCTCGGGCGTTTCGCCATGCTTGATGCCCCCTTGGGGGAACTGCCAAGAATGGGTGCGTATGCGCTTGCCCCAGAACACCTCGTTCTTGTGGTTGAGCAGGATGATGCCGACGTTGGGCCGGAAGCCTTCACGGTCGAGCATAATCAACCTCAAATCATTCGTTGGATTGATTATTGCACCGGGCTTGCAAGCCGGCGCGATCATCGCTAACCCTCGGTCGCCATCGGTGTCGCCGCCCCGTGCGCCAGGGTGCCGCCACGTGCGGCGGGCGGGGCCCGATCCCGTCATCCAACGCATGGCCTGCCCGATTCCCTGCTCGTGCCGTGGCCGCCTCGCTGGCTGCGCACTCTTATTTTTGCGCCCATGAAAGCCTCCCAGTTCTTCATCTCCACGCTCAAGGAAGCGCCCGCCGATGCGGAAATCGTCAGCCACAAGCTGATGATGCGGGCCGGCATGATCAAGCGCCTGGGCGCCGGTCTCTACAACTACATGCCGATGGGCCTGCGGGTGATCCGAAAGGTCGAGCACATCATTCGCAGCGAGATGGACCGCGCCGGTGCGGTGGAACTGCTCATGCCCGTGGTGCAGCCCGCCGAGCTTTGGCAGGAGACCGGTCGCTTCGAGAAGATGGGGCCGGAGCTGCTGCGGGTGAAGGATCGCCACGGTCGCGACTTCATCATCCAGCCCACTTCCGAGGAAGTCGTCACCGACATCGCTCGCCAGGAACTGCGCAGCTATAAGCAGCTGCCCAAGAATTTCTATCACATCCAGACGAAGTTCCGGGATGAGCGCCGTCCGCGCTTCGGCGTGATGCGCGGCCGCGAGTTCACGATGAAGGATGCCTATTCCTTCGATCGCGATGTCGCCAGCGCCGGCCGCAGCTACGAGAACATGTACGGCGCCTACTGCAAGATCTTCGACCGGCTCGGTCTGCAGTACCGCGCGGTGGCGGCCGACACCGGCGCCATCGGCGGCGACCGCTCGCATGAGTTCCAGGTCATCGCCGACACCGGTGAAGACGCGATCATCTACTGCCCCACCAGCGACTACGCCGCCAACATCGAACTGGCGGAAGCGCTGGCGCTGCTGCCGTCGCGCGGCGCTGCGACCCAGCCGCTGACCAAGACCCCGACGCCCGGCAAGTCGACCTGCGCCGACGTGGCCGAGCTGCTCAAGCTGGACCTGACCCAGACCGTCAAGTCGCTGGTGCTGGCCACCGACGAACTGAACGAGCAAGGCGAGGTGGTGAAGAGCCAGGTCTGGCTGCTGCTGGTGCGGGGCGACCATGACCTCAATGAAGTGAAGGCCGGCAAGCTCGACGGATTGAAGGGCGGCTTCCGCTTCGCCACCGTCGGCGAGATCGAGGCCCACTTCGGCTGCAAGCCTGGCTACCTGGGCCCCATCGGACTGAAGGCCCCGCTGAAGATCGTGGCCGATCGCACGGTGGCGAACATGGCCGACTTCGTCTGCGGCGCCAACGAGCCGGACTTCCATTTCACCGGCGTGAACTGGGGCCGCGATCTGCCCGAGCCCGACCTGGTGGCCGACATCCGCAATGTGGTCGCCGGCGATCCCTCGCCGGACGGCAAGGGCGTGCTGGCGATCCAGCGCGGCATCGAGGTGGGCCATGTGTTCTATCTGGGCACCAAGTATTCCGCCGCGATGAACGCCACCTACCTGGACGAAACCGGCAAGCCGCAACTCATGGAGATGGGTTGCTACGGCATCGGCGTGACCCGCATCCTGGGCGCGGCGATCGAGCAGAACCATGATGAGCGCGGCATCATCTGGCCCGATTCGATTGCGCCGTTCACCGTGGTGGTCTGCCCGATCGGCATGGACCGCAGCGAGGCGGTGAAAGATGCCGCCACCCAACTGCATCAGGACCTGCAGGCCCTGGGCATCGACGTCCTGCTGGATGACCGCGGCGAGCGGCCGGGCGCGATGTTCGCCGACTGGGAGCTGGTCGGCGTGCCGCATCGCGTGGTGATCTCCGACCGTGGCCTCAAGGAAGGCCAGGTCGAATACCAGGGTCGTCGCGACACCGAAGCAACCAAGCTGGCCTTGGCCGACGTGGTGGCACACCTGAAGCAACGCCTGAAGTGACCGACCATCGTCCACCGCATCGCGTCGCGGTGGTGGACGCGCTGCGCGCGCTGGCCCTGCTGCCGGTGATCGCGGTGAACTGGGTGGGCTACCCGGCGCTGCCCGACATGGGGCCGCTGGCCCCGCCCACACCCACCGGCTCGGCATCGGCGCAGGCCGTGTCCTGGCTGTTGTATGCATTGGTGGCCGGCAAGGGCATCAGCCTGCTGGCGTTTCTGTTCGGCTACAGCCAGGCGCTGTCGCAGTCCTCGCGCACCGAGGCCTCGCAGGATCGTCGGCGGCACCGGATGAAGAAGATGCTGGCGCTGGGTCTGCTGCACGGTTGCCTGATCTACATGGGCGACATCCTCACGACTTATGCGGTGTGCGGCTTGCTGATGCTGAACTGGGCGGGACGCTCGATGGCCCAGTTGCGGCGTCGCGCCTGGGTGCTGGTCGCGCTGAACATGGTGATCATCGGCATCACCGTGGTCCTGTCGCAGATGTCGATGGCGCCCGGGGAACCTTCGGTGCCGATGACCCAGCCGGTGTCCTGGCTCGAGTGGACCGCGCACAACGCCTCGCACTACCTGGTCGCGACGCTCTTCTTCCTGCTGCTGGGCCTGCCCCTGCCGATGCTGTTGATGACGCTCGGACTGATGGCGGGGCGGCTGCGGCTGTTTTCGCATCCGCGCTGGCGCCCGCGGTTGCAGCGGTGGTCCCGCCGCTGGCTGTGGCCGGCCGTGGCCTTGAACATCGTGTGGGCCAGTCTGCTCTGGCCGGGCCTTCGTGACGGCGATGTCTTCACCACCAGCCGGTTCGCCATCTACTACCTGTATCCGACGATGCTGCTGCTGAGCGCCGCGGTGCCCGCCGTGGTCTTGGCGATGGCACGGCATCCCCAGTGGCTGCGCGTCCTGGCGCCGTTGGGCCGACACACCCTGACGCTTTATCTGACCAGCTCTGTGCTGAGCTTGCTGCTCTTCAGCGGCGCCGGGCTGGCCTGGCCAGCCGGCACCGTGCTGACCTTTGTGCTGGCCCTCGCCTATTGGGGCGGCGGCCTGATACTGGCGCCTTCGCTGGGATCGCGGCGTCTGCCGCTGGAAACCTGGCTGTCTCGTTGAGCCGATGAATCGCCTGTTTCGCACCTGGGCCGCTGATGTGGTCCCTTCTTCATCTGAGAACGCCCCTGCGGCGGCGATGCCCACCGGCCTTGGTCGTCGCAGGCTGATGCTGGCGGGCCTGGCGGCCGGCTGTGGCCTGGCGCCTCGCCGCGCCTGGGCCGGTGCGCAGGTGGAAGAGCCGCTGGCAGATTCGGTGCGGTCCGCGCTCTCCGCCGCGATTGCCTACGGCGCTCCGCCCAAGCCGACGTTCAGTGGCATTGAAGCGCGGCTGGCCTATCTGCGCTGGCTGGGCGAAATGAGCGAGCGGCTGAAGCGCCAGAAGAGCGAAACCCAGACCCGCATCGAGTTCCTGGAAGCCGTTTGGTATGAAAGCGCGCGATCCGGTCTGGAGCCTGCCTTGGTGATGGGCCTGATCCAGGTGGAAAGCGGCTTCCGCAAATACGTGATCAGCAGCGCGGGCGCGCGTGGCTACATGCAGGTGATGCCGTTCTGGGCGCGGCTGATTGGGGACGGACAAGCCTCACGGCTGTTCCACATGCAGACCAATCTGCGCTTCGGCTGCGTGATCATGCGGCACTACCTGGACATCGAGAAGGGCAACCTCTACCTCGCCCTCGGTCGCTACAACGGCAGCCGGGGTCGACCGGAGTATCCCAATGCGGTCATGGGGGCACGCAAACGCTGGTTGATGCCCGGCGAGACCTGAACGATGGAGGGGCGACCGCTCAACGGCCGCCCGCTGTCACGCCGGCGCTCCCGCGTTCAGGACGTGGACGAGGGCCGCAAGCCTTGCCAGGACTGGGGCTCCGCGCCCGGCAACTGCGCCATCTCCAGCACCCGCTCGACGGTCTCCGCGACCATCTCATCGATCGATTGCGGCTTCAGATAGAGCGCCGGCAGCGGCGGGAAGATGATGCCGCCCATCTCGGTCACCGACGTCATGTTGCGCAGGTGGGCCAGGTTGAACGGCGTCTCGCGCACCATCAGGATCAAGCGCCGACGCTCCTTGAGCGTCACATCGGCGGCCCGGGTCATCAAGTTGTCCGACAGTCCGTTCGCGATCGCGGCCAGGGTGCGCATGGAGCAGGGGGCGACCACCATGGCGGCGGTGCGGAAACTGCCGCTGGCCACGCAGGCACCGACATCGCCGGGAGCGTAGGAGCGATCCGCCTCCCGCTCCAGCGCGTCGCGCCCCATGCCTAGCTCATGGTGGGCATTGAGCACGCCGGCCGGGCTGAGGATCAGGTGGGTCTCGGCGCCGAGCATGCGGGCGCGCCGAATCAACTGCACGCCGTAGGCCGCACCGGTTGCGCCGGTGATGCCGACCACCAGGCGAGGACGCGCCCCGCTGGTCATCAGGACTTGGTCAGCAGCTGTTGCAGCTCGCCGCTCTCATACATCTCCATCATGATGTCGGAGCCGCCGACGAATTCGCCGTCGACATAAAGCTGCGGGATGGTGGGCCAGTTGGCGTAATCCTTGATGCCCTGGCGCACGCCTTCGTCTTCCAGCACATTGAAGGTTTTCACATCGGACGCGCCGCTGGCCTTCAGGATCTGGATGGCGCGGCCGGAAAAGCCGCACATCGGAAACTGGGCGGTGCCCTTCATGAAGAGCATCACGCGGTTGTTCTTGACCAGGTCGTCGATGCGTTGCTGAACGTCGCTCATGGCGGTGATCCTTGTCTTGTGTTGAATGCGTCAGGGGCGCGAACGGCAGGCGACTGCCGCGGTGCGCCGGACATGCCGCGATTATCAGACAGTCGCCAAGGCCGTGCGCAGGCAGGCAGATTCCCTCAGAAAACCGGCCCACCGGATGAAGTCACTCGCTGGGGCGCGAGGTCAGTGGTGGGTGCGGCCCGAAAGATTCGCGTGCGTGGCCGATGGCGTCTCTCACGCGTGTGCGTAGGCGCTCACGTTGGCGGTCAGCCGCATGGATGCGATGCCATCCAAGCCCAGTCCAGGCCAGCCCAGCCCAGCCCAGCTCAGCCGGCAGGCCGACGCCGAGCAGGCAGGCAGGACGCCGTTCAGAAGCTGTAGCTGACGCCGAATTGCAGCACCGGCTTGAAGCGCATGTCGCGGCTGGTGTCGTCCTGCGGCAGGCTGTTGCCCAGGCGCAGGGCGGGGGTGTTGTTGGCCAGCACGCCCAGGTCGGCGCTGAAACCCCAGCCGCCCCGCAGCGAATAGCTGGTGTAGCCGACGCCGACATAGGACGACATCGGCAGGCTGTTCTCGCGCTCCGGCGCGGCCAGCAGGCTCAGGCCGCGCTGGCCGACAGAAAAGTAGGAGGTCAGCGTCGACCCGCGACCCAGCGCCAGGCCGGAGCTGCTCTGCACCAGCGACATCGGACCGAGCATCAACCCGCCGGTGGCGCGCAGGCCACCGCGGGTGTCGCGGCCGAGGCCGGAACCGGTCAGGTAATAGTCGCCCAGCAGATTGGCGCTGAGCACGCGGCTGCCGCGGCGGGCGTCGTAGCTGGCGTTGACATCGTCCAGGCTCTGGCTGAGCTGCAGCCGGGCTTGCCAGCTGCTGAACGCTTTCGATTTGAGCTGCAGCCCCTGCTCGGCCCACGCCGATCCGGCCAAGGTGATACCGGCCAGGACCACGGCCAGGCGCAGGGGCAGATGTGCGGCGCGCATTGCAGGTCTCCCAGTCGAGGGCTGATGCGAATCATCGGCCCGATCGAATCATGCTACGCGGGACCCTGGGGCTTGGGTAGCCCGAAGTCGACGGGTGTGCGGCTGCTGTTGCGGTTTTACCGAAGCGATATGGAACGGGTGTAAATCACCCGCCGAGAAGGTATCCAGTCGTTCAGCCGGGCCAGCATCCGCCCGTCGTGCGGAGCTGTCCGCCCAGGTCGCGGCGGCTGGACACCGCCTGGAAACCCCGTTGACAGAGCCGTTCGGCGACCGTCTCTGCCTGATCCCAGCCGTGCTCCAGCAGCAACCAGCCGCCGGGCCGCAGCCAGTCCGGTGCGGTTGCGACCAGGTGGTGCAGGTCGGACAGACCGTCGCCTTCCGGCGTGAGGGCCGAGCGCGGTTCGTGCCGAAGTGCCGCCAGGTGGTCGTCGTTTCCGGCGACATAAGGGGGATTGCTGACGATCAGGTCGAACCGGCCCAACCCGGCCAGCGGTTCGAACCAACTGCCCAGATGGCCGTCGACCTCCAGGCCCAACCGGGCGGCATTGTCCAGGGCCACGGCCAGCGCCCCGGCGCTGGCGTCGACCATCCGCACCTCGGCGTCCGGCCGCCGCGAACGGATCGCCAGGGCAATCGCGCCGCTGCCGGTGCCCAGGTCCACCACCCGTGGCGCCTGCAGGTCGGCCAGTCGCTCCAGGGCCCATTCCACCAGGAGCTCGGTGTCGGGGCGGGGCACCAGGGTGTCCGGCGTGACCCGCAGGCGAAGTCCGAAGAACTCCTTCTCACCCACCAGGTAGGCCAGCGGGACCTGGTCCAGCCGGCGGGCCAGCCAGTCGTGGAAGCGGGCAGCCTGTGCGGGGGACAGCAGATCGTCGTCATGGCTGATCAGCCAGGCGCGGGAGCAGTCCAGCAAGGCCTGCACCAGGTACTGGGATTCGGCGCGCGGCAGGCCGGCGGTGGCGGCGGCCCGCAGGGCACCGGCGATGGTCAAGGGGGCGGGCACGCTCATGCGCGGCCTTCCAGCGCTGCCAGTTGCTCGGCGGCCTGGGCCTGCTGCAGGCCTTGCAGCACGTCGGCGAGGTCGCCGTCCATGATCGCGCCCAGCTTGTACAGGGTGAGGTTGATCCGGTGATCGGTCAGGCGGCCCTGGGGGAAGTTGTAGGTGCGGATGCGGTCGCTGCGGTCGCCGCTGCCGATCAGGCTCTTGCGCTGGGCGGCCTCCTTGGCGGCGCGTTCAGTGCGGTCCTTGTCCCGCAGCCGGGCGGCCAGCACCGCCATGGCGCGTGCCTTGTTGCGATGCTGGCTGCGGTCGTCCTGGCATTCGGCCACGATCCCGGTCGGGAGATGGGTGATGCGGATGGCGCTGTCGGTCTTGTTGACGTGCTGGCCGCCGGCGCCGCTGGCGCGGAAGGTATCGATGCGCAGCTCGGCCGGATTGAGCTGGATCTCTTCCGCCTCGTCCGGTTCGGGCATGACGGCCACGGTGCAGGCACTGGTGTGGATCCGCCCCTGGGATTCGGTGGCCGGCACCCGCTGCACCCGATGACCGCCGGATTCGAACTTCAGTCGGCCATACACCCCGTCGCCGTCGAGCCGCAGCACGATTTCCTTGTAGCCGCCGAGGTCCGATTCATTGGACGACAGCACCTCGCAGCGCCAGCCCTGGGTCTCGGCGAACCGGGTGTACATCCGCGTCAGGTCGCCGGCGAACAGGGCGGACTCATCGCCGCCGGTGCCCGCACGGATTTCCAGGAAGGCGGGGCGCTCGTCGTCCGGATCCTTCGGAATCAGCGCGAGCTGCAATTCCTGGTCGAGCCGGAGGAGGTCGGCTTCGGCGCCAGCGATTTCCTCGCGGGCCATGGCCACCATGTCGGCGTCGCCGCTGTCCAGCAGTTCCTGCGCGGCCATCAGGTCGCGTTCGCGCTGTTGATAGAGCTGGTAGCGGGTCACCAACGACGACACCTCGGACTGTTCCTTGGTCAGCGCCCGGTAGCGCTTCATGTCGGCGGCGACGCTGCCGTCAGCCAGGGTGTTGTCGAGCTCGACCAGACGGAAGCCCAGGCGGTCGAACTGTTGGCGCAAAGACTCATTCATGGGTGAACGTGCCGGGGAGCGGCAGAAGGACGGGACGGGCGGCGCCGCGGTGGCGGATCGCTGCAGTCGGTGTCGGGGGGCTATGGAGCCGAGGAGGCGCGGGACGATCGAGCGAAATGCCGACTTATCCCGGTCAGTGTCGCCCTCATCGCGGAGATCGGCCAGGTGGGAATCGGCTCAAGTTCGGTCCCTCCGGCGTCCGACCCGCGCAGCCCGCGGCGGCTCAGGCGCGCCGGGGTGAGGCGGTCATGACGACCGCGTCGCTAAGAATCCGTCAGGTCGGTGGAGCGATCGCGACCGGAGCCGCTGCGAGGATGCGCCTCGCCGTCGGCGGCCGTCGGCGTTCCGGTGTTGCGCAGAAAGAGCCGCGAGACGGTCTGTGCCAGCACCAGGCGTTGTTCGCCGTCGCTGCCGTTGAGCTCGGCCATGGCGCCGTGCATCATCTTCTGGGTCAGGCCGCGCGCCAGCGCTTCCAGCACCGTGTCGACATCCGCGCCCTTGGCCAGCAGTTTGCGGGCGCGTTGGATCTCGGTCTGCCGCCAGCTGTCGGCCTGCTGGTGCAGGGCCTGGATCAGCGGGACAGTGTGCCGCTGGTCCAGCCAGTGCACGAAGTTCTGCACGCCGGTTTCGATGATCGCCTCGGCTTGCTGAACCGCCGCCTGGCGCTTCTCGCCGGCGGTCTGGACCAGTTGGGAGAGGTCGTCGACGGTGTAGAGATAGACGTCGTCCAACTGGGCGACCTCTTGTTCGATGTCGCGCGGGACCGCCAGGTCGACCATGAACATCGGCTTGTGCTTGCGGCGCTTGAGCGCCCGTTCGACCGCACCCAGGCCGATCAGCGGCAGGCTGGAGGCGGTGCAGGAGATCACCGCGTCGAACTCATGCAGGCGGTCGGGGAGGTCGGCCAGCTTGATCGCGTCCGCACCGAGCTGGGCCGCCAGCTTCTCGCCACGCTCCAGGGTGCGGTTGGCCACGGCCATCGCCCTTGGGGACTTCGCGGCGAAATGGGTGGCGACCAGCTCGATCATCTCGCCGGCGCCGACCAGCAGCACCTTGATGTCGGCCAGGTTCTCGAACAGCTGCGCGGCCAGGCGGACCGACGCAGCCGCCATGCTGATCGAGTGGCTGCCGATCTCGGTCGAGCTGCGGACTTCCTTGGCCACCGAGAAGCTGCGCTGGAACAGCTGATGCAGCGTGGTGCCGAGGGTGCCGGCCTGGTCGGCTTCTCGCACGGCCTGCTTGAGCTGCCCCAAGATCTGCGGTTCGCCCAGCACCATGGAGTCCAGACCGCTGGCGACCCGGAAGGCGTGCCGGGCGGCCGCGCCACCCTCCACCACATACGAATGGTCCATCAGCGTGGCGCTGCCCACGCCGCCCACCTGCGCCAGCCAGTCCATGGCCGGACGGACCATTTCGCCATCGCCCGCCACGTAGAGCTCGGTGCGGTTGCAGGTGGAGAGGATGGCCGCCTCGGCCAGGGTGGCGCGTTGACGCGCGGTGGTGACCTGTTCGCGGAAGCCGAGCAGCGTCGGCGCCAGCTGTTCCAGGCCGAAAGCAAACCGGCCGCGGAGGTCCAGCGGCGCGGAGTTGTGATTCAAGCCCAGGGCGAACACCGTCATGATGGCGGCGATTATAAAATTCTGCCCCGACTCTCGCACGCCCTCAGGGATTTCCTCGACCTGTTCCGTCAAGGAAGGCTCGGTCCTCCTGGGGGCGATCCGCTGCCGTGTCGTGACCGGACCACGGTCCGGCGACCGGTTTCATCTCCTTACCGACACAGGCCGCGCTTGAACTTCCTCGACGCCTTCTGGCATTTCGGCAACCTCTTCCTGCCCGCCTGGGTGGTCGCCGCCCTGATGGCGGTGTCGATCAAGGCGCTGTGGCGCCAGGATTCCAACGGCCTGACCTGGCGCCAACTGGCTTGGTGGGGCGGGTTGGGCGGCTCGATGGGGACCCTCGCCGCGCTGCTGCTGCTCGGGCGGGACGGCAGCATGGCCGGTTACGGCCTCATGCTGGTCGGGGTGACGCTGCCGCAGTGGGGGCTCAGCTTCAAGCGCTGACGGCCGCCGCGCGGATGCCGGTCGAACAGACCGCGGCCGCACGGACCTGGGCAGCACGAAACAGGGCCGCCCTGCGTTCGCAGGGCAGGGCCCCGATGCGCGGTCCAGCTCGTCCGTCTCTCAGGCGGTGGTCGGCTCTTCGCTGACCGGTACTTCGCCTCGCAGCGAATGCGGGTAGGCCTCGGTGATGCGCATCGGGATGATCTGGTGCATCAGCCGCTCCTGGCCCTTGAAGTTGACGATGCGATTGCACTCGGTGCGGCCCATCAGTTCGGTGGCGTCCTTGCGGGCGTGGCCGCTGACCAGCACCGGCACCGTCTTGCCGACCAGTTCCTGGTTGTAGCGCATGGCGGTGGCCTCGATCTCGGCCTGCAGTTCCTGCAGCCGGCGGACCTTCACCTCATGCGGCGTGTCGTCCGCCAGGTTGGCGGCCGGCGTGCCGGGGCGCGGGCTGAAGATGAAGCTGAAGGAGGCGTCGAAGCCGATGTCGCGCACCAACTGCATCGTCTTGGCATGGTCCTCCTCGGTCTCGCCGGGGAAGCCCACGATGAAGTCGCTGGCGATGCGGATGTCCGGCCGCACCGCGCGCAGCTTGCGGATGGTGCTCTTGAACTGCAGCACGGTGTAGCCGCGCTTCATCGCCATCAGGATGCGGTCGCTGCCATGCTGCACCGGCAGGTGGACATGGTTGACCAGCTGCGGAATCTTGCCGTAGGCCTCGATCAGGCGCTGGCTGAATTCGTTCGGATGGCTGGTCGTGTAACGGATGCGCTGGATGCCGGGGATCTCGGCCACATACTCCAGCAGCAGGGCGAAGTCGGCGATCTCGTCGCTGTCGCCCATCCGGCCGCGGTAGGCATTGACGTTCTGGCCCAGCAGCGTCACTTCCTTGACGCCCTGGTCGGCCAGGCCGGCCACCTCTTCCAGCACATCCTCGAAGGGGCGGCTCACCTCCTCGCCGCGGGTGTAGGGCACCACGCAGTAGGAGCAGTACTTCGAGCAGCCTTCCATGATCGACACGAAGGCCGACGCCCCGTCCACCTTGGCCGGCGGCAGGTTGTCGAACTTCTCGATCTCGGGGAAGCTGATGTCGACCTGCGGCCGCAACTGCTGCTGGCGCTGGGCCAGCATCTGCGGCAGCCGGTGCAGGGTCTGCGGACCGAACACCACATCCACATACGGCGCGCGCTCGATGATGGCCGCGCCCTCCTGGCTTGCCACGCAGCCGCCGACGCCGATCAGCGTGCCCTTGGCCTTGAGGTGCTTGATGCGGCCCAGGTCGGAGAACACCTTTTCCTGAGCCTTTTCCCGCACCGAGCAGGTGTTGAACAGGATCAGGTCGGCCTGCTCGACGTCGTTGGTCGGTTCATAACCGTCCGCCGCGCGCAGCACGTCGGCCATCTTGTCCGAGTCGTATTCATTCATCTGGCAGCCGAAGGTCTTGATGTAGACCTTCTTGCCCGTGCCGGCTGGACCGGCAGCGCCGGCCACAGACGAGGCGGAGGCGTCCGTCGCGCGGGCGGCTGCCGTCGGCGGGACCAGGGTTTCAGGCGTGTCGGCGGGGGCGCCGGAGAGATCGGTGAACTGCGTCATGGCAGAGGCTCCAGGACCCGTGGCCACCTCGGCGGGCGGCGCGGATCGAACATGAGGGCAACAACTGAGCGGCGCTGGCAGCGGCCAGGGCTTGAGAAACAGGATGACGTCGGCGTCGGCGTCGGCGTCGACCGGCAGCCGGACCGGGCGGCGCTCAGGCGCCCCGCCGGTCTCCGGCTCTCCCGGTCTTCATGCGCGGATCAGGACTTGGTCCAGGTCTGCGTGTCGCGGTTGAAGATCCAGGTCGAGGCTTCGGTCGTCGTGCGCGGCCAGGGCTTGTTGGCCAGCTCGACCTTGTTCAGGATCCAGACGTTGATCAGCAGGCCGTTGATGTCGCGGTTGTATTGCACCGTGGCCTTCTGGCCGATCAGCGTGCCGGGCAGGGCCAGCATGTCGGCGGTGTCGCGGATGCGGACGCCAGGGGCCAGACGGTCGGACTTGCCGTTCAGCGTCACGTCCGGCGCATAGCCGAAGACGATCTCACCGCGCAGGGCGTCCGATGGGAAGAGGCGGTGACCGGTGGCCACTTGCGCCTGGGCAGGCGCGGGCAGTGCGGCAACCCCCAGGGTCGCGGCGGCAACGGTCATCAGGGCAATGCGGGCGGCCAGGGACTTGACGGTCGAGCGCAGACGGCTGACGCGATGAAGGCCGGGCCCGGCGGGCATGGCACAGCGGTACATGGTGTAGATCCAGTGGCTGCGAAAAGCGGCAAGTGTAGCGGGACCGCCGCTTCTCGAGGCCGACCGCTCAGATCCGGCCGTTGGGCGACGTCAGTCGGACGGCGGCCCCAGCAGACCCGGAATGGCCGGGGACGGTGGACGGGGTCGCACCGAGGAGCGCGCTCCGTCCCACCTCGTTCATGGCCACGGCCCCTTCTCCGGCTTCGATCGGTTCCGGCAACACATAGACCACGGCAGCGCCTTGGCCCAAGACTGGTCGGACCACCCGATCGAAGAAGTCCCCGGTGACGATGACGCAGCCCAACGAGATCCGGTTGTCGTCGGGCGATGCCGAGGCCAGTCGCTCGGCGCGGCGCTCCACGGCCGGGCTGGGCCGCAGGCGATGGATGGCGAACGCCGCGTCGTAATCCACCCAGATCACCGCCTCGCCCTTCAAGTTGACACCGGGCTGGGTGTCATAGCGGCCGGACGGCGTGGTGCGCAGCGCCGGCGGAATGCCGGTCGCGACCATGCGGCCGACGTCCGGTGCGACGTCGTCGCCGCGAGCCAGGCCCAGCAGGGCGGGGGTGCCGCCCACCAGGCGGCCGTCGGCGCTGAAGACCAGCAGTCGCGCTTCCTTCTTGTCGACGACGGCGAACGGCAGGTTTTTCGCATCGCCCGACTCGAATGCCCTCTGCGCCATCTGGCGCGCCGATTCCGACACGGTCACGCCACGGAAGTCGACCTGGCGCATGCCCGGGGCGGGCGCGGTGTGGGCCACGCCGTCGGCACGCACCTGCAAGTGGGCGGGGTGCCGAGCGGTCGGCAGCGATGACGGCAACGGGGCGCGCATCGGCGCCGGCAGTGCATCGCCGCTCGGCGCGGCGACGTCACGGTCGGCCGCACACGCGGCGCCGGCCAAGCCCAAGGTTGCGACGACGGCCCACACGCCTGCTGACGCCTGCGCGAAACCTCGCTCCCAGGCGCTCGATCGAACGCCCTTCATCCGCCACCGTACCCGCACCACCATGCTGCTGTCTTCCTTCCGGAAGACGAAACGGCTGTCTTCCCGGGGGCGGATATTAAGGAGCGGGGCCGCATGGCCCTGGGAAATCTGACCGGTAAACCGTCCGTAATTTCCCTGAAATTTGTAAAGCGTGCGGGCAGCGGAAAAAGTACCGGCTCGATCGGCTGCTGAGCGTACGTGGCGGTCGCGATACGTACCGAACGGAGCAGACGCGTCGATGGGCTCCTCAGTAGATCGCCTATTTTTCTAGCAAGACCTGACCCCGAGATCGCTCCACACGCGCCCTCGCAACTGGTGTTGCGCTGGTAGGGTCTTTTCGGGGGATTGGTTCGCATCCGGTCGTGTCGCGGAAAGCGGCGACGGTGGTGCGGCGCGCCCCTCTGAAGTGCCTTCAGAACCAGTCTGTAAAACCTGGATCAGTCTCGATACAAATGCTGTTCCGGCGCGGATCTCGTCGATAGTCTGCGCGTCGATGTCGGAAAGGGCCACGCCTGCGCGTGGCATGACCGGATCGCAGCCTCTGCCCGAGGCCAGTGTCACCACCCGAATCCTGCAGGTACGGGGGCGTTGACTGACTGGAGCGGCACGGGGCTTTCCTCGAACACGTTCAAGGCGCTGCGCAAGCGGTGCCGGGTTCGCCTGCGCGCGGTGTGCAGGCGGGCGCGCGTTCGACCTTTCATCGTGAACGATAGCAATGACTGGGAGTGACCCCATGAACAACTTGAACACGCGGTATCGTTTGGCCGCCATTGCAGTGGCCTGCGGCGCGATCGCGCCGATCTCCTCGGCCCTGGCGGCCGACTGGCCCTCTGGCTTCTCCAAGTGCGCGGACGAAGGCGAGACCTGCAAGCTCGACAGCAAGACCCGTCAGGTCTCCTTCGGTTTGAAGGACAAGTGGGTGATCAAGAGCTTCAGCGGCGCCACCGTGGCCTGCACCAGCGCCAATTTCGGCGGTGCCGATCCCAACAAGGGCAAGGCTGAGAAGTGCGCCGTCGGACCGGCCGCTGCGCCCGCACCGGCTCCCGCACCTGCACCTGCTCCCGCGCCAGCGCCCGCACCGGCCCCTGCACCGGCGCCCGCACCGGCACCTGCTCCCGCACCCGCACCCGCACCCGCACCCGCTGGCCACAGCGGTGGCTTCGCCGGTCAGGTGACCGGTGGCGGCTCGGTGACGGCCGTGACCGTCAGCACCGCCGCGCAGATGCAGACCGCCATCAACAACTACACCGGCACGGGCGGCCTGGTGGTGCGCTACAACGGCACCTTCGACTTCGGCACCATCCCCGATCCCTGCACCCAGTGGAAGAAGGATGCCGGCGCGATCGTCGAGATCAAGGGCAAGAAGAACATCACCATCGAAGGCGTGAACGGCTCGGCAGCCAACTTCGGCCTGGCGATCAAGGCGGACTCGTCCAACATCATCATCCGCAACATGACCATCGGCCTGCTGCCGGGCTCGATCGATGCCATCGGCATCGAAGGCCAGAGCGGCAAGTTCCCGGGCTACATCTGGATCGACCACAACACCCTGTTCAGCTCCCTGGCCGAGTGCTCGGGCGCAGGCGACCTGGAGTTCGACGGTCTGGTGGACAACAAGGCGGGTGCGCACCACATCACCTATTCCTACAACTACATCCATGACCACCACAAGGTGGGCCTGATCGGATCGAGCGACAGCGACGCCAGCGACCGCAACATCACCTTCCACCACAACTACTACTACAACGTGGGCTCGCGCATTCCGCTGCAACGCGGCGGCTACACCCACATCTACAACAACCTGTTCTCCAAGGTGATCACCTCGGGCGCGAACATCCGCATGGGTGGCTATTCGCTGATCGAGAGCAATTACTTCGAGAACTCGCAGAACCCGGTGACCTCGCGCGACAGCTCGGCGATCGGCTACTGGGAACTTCGCAACAACAACATCAAGACGACGGCCGACTTCGCCACCTACGGCATCAAGTGGGTGGCCAGCGAGTCCAAGCCGACGCGCGATGCGACCGATTGGAAAACGACGGCCAACTTCCCCGTGGGCATTCCCTACAACTACACGCCGCATGATCCGGCGTGCGTGAAGGCGAAGCTGCCCTCCGTGGTTGGCGCCGGCAAGAACCTGGCCACGCTGAGCTGCAACTGATCGACGGCTGATCCCGGGCCCATCCCGGGATGAGCCTCGACACGCCCCGCTCACCCTCACGGGTGGCGGGGCGTGCTGGTTTGTGGCCTTTGATCGGAACCGGACGAGCTTGACCGGATTGACGGCATGGACGGCCTGGACGGCATGGACAACCGCGCTGGCCCTGTCGAACCGGCGTGGTCGATTTGGTGCCGAGGCCATCGTGCCGTCGTCCCGGCGCTGCTGACCTGGCGCTGTCGACAGGAGCCGTGCACGGCCTCCCAAACAGGGGAGGCGTTTTGCCCCGCTCCGGCGCAGCATCCCGGCATGGATACGCCGCCGCCCCAGGATGCCACCCACCGCGCCACCGACGACCGCCAACCGACGCTGAGTTCGGCCCAACTGCCGGACGTGGAGGCGCTGGATCTGCCGCGTCCCGACATGGTCACCGCCGTGATCCGCCAGCAGGTGCGCCCGGACCATTGGCAAGCCTACGAGGACTGGCTGCATCGCATCATCCCGATCGCCGCGCGCTTTCCGGGACACCGCGGTGCGCAGGTGATCAAGCCCCCGGCCGGCAGCTTCCTCTACACCGTGACGCTGCACTTCGACACCATCGCCCATGCGGACGACTGGTTCCGCTCGGAGGCGCGTCAGGCCCTGCTGCGCGAGGTGGCGCCCCTGCTCGCCTCGCCGGAGGAGGTCAAGACGGTGACCGGACTGGAGTTCTGGTTCGAGCCGCCGGCCGCTCATCCCGCACCGCGACGGTTCAAGCAGGCGCTGGCGACCTGGTCGGTGATCTTTCCGCTGACCTCGCTGCTGGGGATGACGCTCGGCCCCTGGCTGCATGCCTGGTTGGGCGGTTGGGGGCGGCTGGCCGCCAATCTGGCGGTCTCCGGCATCACCGTCGTGTTGATGACCTACGTGATCATGCCGCGCTACACCCGATGGCTGGCGCGCTGGTTATCGCGCTGACGAGGCGAGGAACACGCGCAGAACAGTCGCTGAACAGTCGCTGAACAGTCGCGGAAGGGGCGCTGACGTCGCGCCGATCGGACGCTTGTAGGCGGCTGTAGGGCATCGCCCGACAACGGCTCCGGTGAAGGGCTTTCAGCAGGAGCGGGCGAAGCGTGCTGGCGACGACGGGGGCGGGAGACGACCATAGATCCCATGAAGATCGTTGTCGTCGAAGATTGCCTGCCGGTGCGCCGCCTTCTGGTCGGACGCGTCGAATGCGAGGCGGGTGTCAGCGTCGTGGCGCAAGCCTCCGGCGAGGACGAGGCCGTTCAAGCCGTGATGGCCACGACGCCCGACGTCGTGCTGCTGGATCTGCAGCTGTCCCCGGGCTCCGGGTTGGCGGTGCTGTCCCGATTGCGACGGCAATCGTTCGCCGGCAAGGTGTTCGTGCTGAGCTCGGAGGACCGCGCCATCTACGCGCCGCTGTGCACCCAGCGCGGCGCCAACGGGTTCTACGACAAGGCCTTCGACGTCGATCGGCTGATGGGCGACCTGCACGACCTGTGCTGCGAGGGGGCGCCGCGGCTTCGCCGCTGTGGTGCGCCGGGTCCGCGTCCGCCGATGCACCTCGGCGGCTGAGCGCCTGCATCGCCATTCGAGTCGCCAAGGGAGATCCCCATGATCCCACTGACCTGGACGCGTCCCGGCCGCATGGCCACCTGGCTGATCCTGGGCAACCTGCTGCTGATCGCCACCCTGGTCGTGATGACCGGACTGAGCCTGAACAACCACCGGCTGAGCGAAGAGAAGCGCGCGCGTGACGTGGTGGACAACCTCGCCCAGAGCCTGTCGGTGGAGGTGGGCGCGGAGCTGCGCAATGCGGACAACGCGCTCTCGACCATCGGCTTGCGTTACCGCAGCGCCCGACTCACGGCCGATCACCAGGACGCGCTGGTGCGGATGCTCGAAGAGCAGCGCGACCTGCTGCCGCAGGTGTCGGTGCTGCGGATTGCCGATGTGCGGGGTCAGGTGGTGGCAGGGCTCTCTGCCGATGAACGCAGCTTCAATGTGGCCGACCGCGCTTATTTCACCGAAGCGATGATGAGCACCGACATGGTGATTTCAGAGCCGCTGCAAGGGCGTGTCAACGGCGAATGGAGCTTGATCCTGGCCCGCCGGCTGATCAACCACGACGGGCAGTTCGCGGGCGTTGTCTTCGCGGTGGTGACCGCGCGGCATTTCCTGGCCCGCTTCAGCCAAGTGGCGCTTGGCCCCTCCGGCGCCGTGTCGCTGCGCTCGGAGAGCATGAACCTGATTGCCCGCTACTCGGCGGGTGAACCCAGGTCGACCAAAGGATTCGGCGGACGCCAGCTCTCGGCGCAACTGCAGCGCAGCCTCGCCCAGAACCGCGACCATGGCGTCTACCTGACGCCCACCGTGATCGACCAGGTCGAGCGCATCACCGCCTACCGCAAGGTGCCCGGCTATTCGTTGACCCTGTTCACCGGCATGGGCAGCGGCGACTTCCTGGCGTCCTGGCGCAAGCAGGCCTGGCAGCAGGCGATGCTGACCGCACTGGTGGCACTGGCGGTGGCAGGCGCCTCCGCGATGATCCATCGCACGCATCAGGGGGAGCGTCGCTCCCGCAAGGCGCTGGCGCGTCTGGCCGGCGAGCAGGATGCGATGCTGCAGAACGACCTGGTCGGCATGGTGCGGGTTTTCGAGGGGCGCGCCCTTTGGTGCAATCCGGCGCTGGAGCAGATGTTCGGCTATGAGCCCGGCGAGCTGACACAAAGCGAGACGCGGGTGCTCTTCATGGACGATGCCGACCATGCCCACATCAGCCACGTCGGCTCGTCGACGATCCGTGCGGGCGAGCGCTTCCGCACGCAACTGCGCATGCGCCGCAAGGACGGCAGTGCCTTCTGGGTGGATGTCAGCGGCATGGTGCTCTCCGACACCGACTCGCTGTGGACGCTGGCCGACATCGACGGCCTCAAGCAGAGCGAGGCCCGTGCCCAGGACCTGGCGCTGCGGGATGCGCTGACCCAGTTGCCCAACCGCCGCTTCTTTGAGGAGCGGGTCGGCGATGCGATTCATCAGGCGCGTCGCACTGGACAGGACTTCGCCGTCTGTTATCTGGACCTGGATGGATTCAAGCCGGTCAACGACCAGTACGGTCACAACGCCGGCGACGAGGTGCTGGTGCAGATCGCGCAGCGGCTGCAAGGCCTGGTGCGCGCCAACGACGTGGTGGCGCGGTTGGGCGGCGACGAATTCGCGATCCTGCTGTCGGGTGTGTCGCGGGCGACGGATGTGGAGCAGCTGCTGCAGCGCTTCCTGTTCTCGATCCAGCGGCGCATCACGCTCGACGCGGGCGAGCGGGTGTCGGTCAATGCCAGCATGGGCGCCGTCATCGGGGGCGGGGACGATGTGTGCGCTGAATTGCTCCGCCTCGCCGATGAGGCGATGTACGGCGTCAAGCGCACCGGCAAGGGCCGGCTGCAGGTGGTCTCGGTCGACGATCCGGCCTGGGCCGTGGCCGCTTGACGGCCACCGAGCTCAGCGTGAACCGGCGTGTGGCGCCGCGTGCGCCGTCGCGGCCAGCCAAGCCGACTCCTCATCGGTGAACAGCCGGGAGCGCGTCAAGAAGCGCTGCCCGCTGCGGCCCTCCAGCGAGAACATGCCGCCGCGACCCGGCACCACATCGATGATCAGCTGGGTGTGCTGCCAATACTCGAATTGCGGACCGCTGATGTAGAACGGCACGCCGCCGATCTCGCCGAGCAGTCGGTCATAGTCGCCGATGATGAATTCGCCCTGCGGGAAGCACATCGGTGCGCTCCCGTCGCAGCAGCCACCGGACTGGTGGAACATCAAGGGCCCATGCTCCCGACGCAGATCGTCGATCAGCGCGAGCGCCTGGTCGGTGGCCGTGACCCGCAACACCGGTTCAGTCATGCCGACTCCTCGGGGGCGACGCACCCCCTGTGATCGTCCGACACCGCGCGCCCCCGGCGAGGGACGCGCGGACGGATGAATGGACGCGCTCGGCGCTCAGAAGAAGCCGAGCTTGTTCTCGCTGTAGCTGACCAGCAGGTTCTTGGTCTGCTGGTAATGGTCCAGCATCATCTTGTGGTTCTCCCGACCGATGCCGGAGTTCTTGTAGCCGCCGAACGCGGCATGGGCCGGATAGTGGTGATAGCAGTTCGTCCACACCCGCCCGGCCTGGATGCCCCGGCCCATGCGGAAGGCGGTGTTCATGTCGCGGCTCCAGACGCCGGCGCCCAGTCCGTACAACGTGTCGTTGGCGATCTCCAGCGCCTCGTCCTCGGTCTTGAAGGTGGTGACCGAGACCACCGGGCCGAAGATCTCTTCCTGGAAGATGCGCATCTTGTTGTGGCCCTTGAAGACGGTCGGCTTGACGTAATAGCCGCCTTCCAGATCGCCGCCCAGCCGGTTGCGCTCACCGCCGATCAACACCTGCGCGCCTTCCTGCCGGCCGATGTCCAGATAGGACAGGATCTTCTCCAGCTGCTCGCTGGATGCCTGCGCGCCGACCATCGTGGCCATGTCCAGCGGACTGCCCTGGGTGATCGCGCCCACGCGCTGGATCGCGCGTTCGATGAAGCGGTCGTAGATCGATTCCTGGACCAGCACGCGCGACGGGCAGGTGCAGACCTCACCCTGATTGAGCGCGAACATGGCGAAGCCTTCGAGCGCCTTGTCGAAGAAGGCATCGTCCTTGTCCATCACATCGGCAAAGAAGATGTTGGGCGACTTGCCGCCCAGCTCCAGGGTCACCGGGATCAGGTTCTGGCTGGCGTACTGCGAGATCAGCCGGCCGGTGGTGGTCTCGCCGGTGAAGGCGATCTTGCCGATCCGGTTGCTGGACGCCAGCGGCTTGCCGGCCTCCAGCCCGAAGCCGTTGACCACATTCACCACGCCCGGCGGCAGCAGGTCGCCGATCAATTCCATCATCACCAGGATGGACACCGGGGTTTGCTCGGCAGGCTTGATGACCACGCAATTGCCGGCGGCCAGTGCCGGCGCGAGCTTCCAGACCGCCATCAGGATCGGGAAGTTCCACGGGATGATCTGACCCACCACGCCGATGGGTTCATGGAAGTGATAGGCGTAGGTGTCGTTGTCGATCTGGCTGATGCCGCCTTCCTGCGCACGGATGCAGGCCGCGAAATAACGGAAGTGATCGACCGCCAGCGGCAGGTCGGCCAAGGTGGTTTCGCGGATCGGCTTGCCGTTGTCCCAGGTCTCTGCGGCGGCCAGCATCGGCAGGTTCTGCTCGATGCGATCGGCGATCTTGTTCAGGATGTTGGCCCGCTCGGTCGGCGAGGTCTTGCCCCAGGCGGCCTTGGCCTTGTGGGCGGCGTCCAGGGCGCGGTCGATGTCGGCCGCAGTGGAGCGCGGAATCTCGCAGAAGGCCCGGCCGGTCACCGGTGTGATGTTGTCGAAATACTGATGGCCTTCCGGCGCCACCCACTCGCCGCCGATGTAGTTGCCGTAGCGCTTCTTGAAAGGCACGGCGGTGCCGAATTTTCCGGGTTCAAGCATGTCCATGGGTTGTCTCCATTGCGGGGTTGGCGCGGCTCCATCGCCGCGCTCTGACCGTTGAGTTGCAAGGGATGGGCCAGTGGCCGTCCGGGCTTTCCCGCAAGGTCCTGAAATCGCCTGCAGGGCCGACGCCGACGGGGTTTCCCAAGGGGCCGCTGCAGGTTCTGACTGCGGCAACCGGGGATTCTTCGCAGTGCTTGTCGCATTCGGCGACGGATGCCGCAGAATGTGTCGCAGACCCGGTCGCAACTTGCGACACACCGTGGCACTGGAGACAAGCATGAGCGACCGCGCGCTGGCATCGTCCGTTGTCGAACGGGCGAGGCAGAGGTTCTTCATCGATGGCACCGATCCCGGCGCCAGCATTCCGGCGCATGTCAGCCGCTCGTGGCGACGTTGCGATGCCTTGAGCCCGGCGCTGCAGCGGCCAGCGGTCGCCGAGCCGGTCTTGCGTGGAGAGCTGTCCGTCCGACGCGAGGCCTCCGCGTGGCTGCGCCAGTGCGCGCAGCCGGAGCTGGATGGCCTGGCCGAGCATGTGCTGGGGCAGGGCTGTGTGGTGATCCTGTCCGATGCCAGCGGGCTGATCCTGGATGAGGTCGGCAGCCCGGACTTCCTGCCCAAGGCACAGCGGATTGCGCTGACGCCCGGTGTGGACTGGTCGGAATCGCAGCGCGGCACCAATGCGATCGGCACGGCGCTGCATGAGCGCGAAGGTCTGATGGTGCTGGGGGGCGAACACTTCCTGGCCCAGAACGGCGCGCTGGGTTGCGCGGCGGCGCCGATCTTCAATGCGCGCGGCGAGCTGGTCGGTGTGCTGGACATCTCGGGCGAGGACATCCATGTGGATGTGCATGCGCTGGGGCTGGTGCGGATGGCGGCGTCGCAGGTCGAGCATCGGATGATGAGCAACGGCCGACGGGATGGACAGTTGGTGCGGTTCCATCGACGCCCGGGGCTGCTGGGCACGCCGCGCGAGGGCTTGCTGTCGGTGCTCGACGGCCAGATCGTCGGCGCGAATCGCACCGCGCTGTCGCTGCTGGGCATGGTGTGGGAGGAGGCGCTGGGCGCGCCTGCCGAGCGCCTGCTGGGTGCACGCTGGCAGCGACTTCAGTCGGGATCGGGGCTGCTGGTGAATCCGGACGGCCGACAACTGGCGGTGAGCATCGAGGCGCCACAGCGGGCCGACACGCCGATCCGTCGCGCATCGACGGGCCCTTTGGAGCGCGTGTCCCACGCCGATCCGCGCGCTCAATCCGGTCATACAACCGATCCGCCCGATGTACTGGCGCCGCTGCTGGCCAATGCGATGCGGATTGCTGCTGCGGGCCTTCCCATCCTGGTCAGCGGCGAAACCGGCAGCGGCAAGGACGTGTTTGTTCGCCGCCTGCATCGCGCCAGCCACCGCGCGAGCGGCCCGCTGGTGGCGGTGAACTGCGCCGCGCTGCCGGAGAGCCTGATCGAAGCGGAGCTCTTCGGCTATGAGGACGGCGCCTTCACCGGCGCACGACGGCGCGGCTTACCCGGGCGCTTGCGTGAAGCCCACGGCGGGATGCTGTTCCTGGACGAGATCGGTGACATGCCGCTGAGCATGCAGACGCGATTGCTGCGCGTGTTGGAAGCGCGCGTGGTGCGGCCGTTGGGTGGGTCGCAGGACATCGCCGTGGACTTCGATCTGGTGTGCGCCACCCATCGGGACCTGGCGGCGCTGGTGGGACAGGGGCTGTTCCGGCAGGACCTGCTGTATCGGCTGCAGGGCCATGTGGTGTGCATCCCGCCGTTGCGGTCACGGGCGGACCGACGGGCGTTGATGTCGCGCTTGATGGATGAGGCGGGCGGCGCGGCGAAAGGTCTGCGATTGACGCCGGCTGCGCTGGACGCGTTGGAGCGTCAGCCGTGGCCGGGCAATGTTCGCGAGCTGTTGAGCCTGTTGCGCAGCGTCGTGGCGTTGGCTGAGCCGGGCGCGACGCTGGATGTGAGCGATCTGGGATTGCCCGATGCGGTGGCTGCGGCGCCGCGTGAGACCGCGCAGGTGATGGGCGCCGTCGATGGTGCTGGCCAGCGAGCGCAGTCAGGGCTGTTGGCGTCATTGACCGACGAGGCCATCCGCCGCGCACTGGCGGAATGCGGTGGCAATGTCGCGGGCGCGGCCAGGCGATTGGGGCTGCATCGGAGTACGTTGTATCGGTACTTGGCGAGGCGGCGGGGGGAGGGGGAACGGGGATTCGAGGGGGTGTCCGGCTGATGGTGTCTCACTGATCCGCTTCGATTCTTCGAGCAACCCGAAGCGCTAGTCCCGGCCAGTTTCGTCATCGGATGGAAAATCGACGAAGGTTGGTGACCCATGCGATGGGACCGGTTGGACATGCGGCCGGTCGCTCCTTCGCCTGCCTCATGACGAACTTGACCAAATGTGGAGCCCAAATGAACAAAGCCCGCAAGACTTGCGTCTTGCGGGCTTTGCCATTTATTTGGTGGCGCTTCAGGGATTCGAACCCCGGACCTGCGGATTATGATTCCGTCGCTCTAACCGGCTGAGCTAAAGCGCCTCAGAGAAAACGCGACTATAGCAAGCTTTTCCATGACAATGCAAGCCCCCGCCGCAAGAGGCGAAAAAATTCGGCGAGCGAGTCTTCTCCATGTTCAGCTTCCTCAAGAAAAAACTCGGCTTCGGCGCCGACACCCCACCGGCCCCCGAGCCCAGTCCAGCGCCTTCGCCCGCGCCCGCGCTGCCCCACTCGACGCCCCCCGGCCCCCCGGTCACGGCCCGCGCGCCCGTCACTTTCGAACCCGCCGCCAAGCCTGCGCCTGCGGCCGCCTCGGAGCCTGCACCGGCGCCCGTGATCAGCGCCCCACCGTCCGCACCTGTCGTGGCACCGGCACCCTCCATTGCGGCACCCGTGCCGGCGCCGGTCGCGAAGGTGCCCGCACCCGCGCCCACGCCCACGCCCACGCCGGTGCCAGTGCCGGTGCCAGTGCTTGCCCCCAAGCCAGCCCCGGCGCCCAGCCCGGCCGTCGAGACCGCGCCCGAGCCCGCACCGCGCAAGAGCTGGATGGACAAGCTGCGCCAGGGCCTGCGCAAGACCGGCTCCAGCATCGCGCAGGTGTTCACCGGCACCCAGATCGACGATGCGCTGTATGAAGAGCTCGAAGCCGCGCTGCTGATGGCTGACGCCGGCGTGCGGGCCACGGAGTTCCTGCTGGAAGACCTGAAGCGTCGCGTCAAGGAATCGAAGGCGACCGATCCTGCCGCCGTGCGCCATCTGCTGGTCGACGCGCTGAGCGAGCTGCTCAAGCCGTTGCAGCGATCGCTCGTCATCGGCGAACACACGCCGACGGTGATCATGGTGGTCGGCGTCAACGGCGCCGGCAAGACAACAAGCATCGGCAAGTTGACCCGCCATCTGGCCGACGCCGAAGCCAATGTGCTGCTGGCCGCCGCGGACACCTTCCGCGCCGCCGCGCGCGAGCAGCTGTCGGTCTGGGCCGATCGCAACCGCGTGCAGATCATCAGCCAGGAGGGCGGGGATCCGTCCGCCGTGACCTTCGACGCCGTCACCGCCGGCAAGGCGCGTGGCTGCGACGTGGTGTTGGCCGACACCGCCGGCCGCCTGCCCACCCAGCTCCACCTGATGGAGGAGCTCAAGAAGATCAAGCGCGTGATCGGCAAGGCGCAGGACGGCGCACCGCATGAGGTGCTGCTGGTCGTGGATGGCAATACCGGCCAGAACGCCTTGGCGCAGGTGAAGTCGTTCGACGACGCGCTGGGCCTCACCGGCCTCATCGTCACCAAGCTCGACGGCACCGCCAAGGGCGGCGTGCTGGCCGCCATCGCCCGCGAGCGGCCGATCCCGGTCTACTTCATCGGCGTCGGCGAGAAGCTGGAAGACCTGCAGACCTTCGACCCTCGCGAGTTCGCGCAGGCCTTGCTGGAATGACCTCGGCCTACTGAGCCATCCCGAAACGACAAAGAGCCCTTTCGGGCTCTTTGTTTTTTGCGCACAGCGCGCGTGATGAGGGGCGCCGCTGAGGGGCGGGGCAGGGCTTACATCATGCCCTTGAGGCCCTTCATGCCGCCCATGCGCTTCATCATCTTCATCAGGCCGCCGCCCTTCATCTTCTTCATCATGCCCTGCATCTGGTCGAACTGATTCAGCAGGCGGTTCACCTCCTGGATCTGCACGCCGGCGCCGGCGGCGATGCGGCGCTTGCGGCTGGCCTTGCTCTTGCCGTCCATCAGCAGCGCGGGCTGGCGGCGCTCCTTGGCGGTCATCGCGTTGAGGATGCCTTCCATGCGCTTCATGTCGCGCTCGGCCTTGTCCATGTCGGCCGCGCCGGCCTTGGCGGTCATCTGCGTGGGCAGCTTGTCCATCAGTCCGGACAGCCCCCCCATCTTTTTCATCTGCGAGATCTGGGCCAGGAAGTCGTTCAGATCGAAGCCATCGCCGGACTTGAGCTTCTCGGCCAGCTTCTGCGCCGCCTCGACGTCCACCCCCTTCTGGACTTCCTCGACCAGCGCGACGATGTCGCCCATGCCGAGCACTCGGCCGGCGTGGCGGTCGGCGTCGAACACTTCCAGCCCGTCGATCTTTTCAGAGACACCGGCGAACTTGATCGGCGCCCCTGTGATCTGACGGACCGACAGCGCCGCACCACCGCGCGAATCGCCGTCCAGCTTGGTCAGCACGATGCCGGTCAGCGGCAGCGCTTCCTTGAAGGCCTTGGCGGTGTTGACCGCATCCTGACCCTGCATCGCGTCGACGACGAACAGCGTCTCGATCGGGTTGAGCGTGGCGTGCAGGTCCCGGATCTCGGCCATCAGCGCTTCGTCGATCGCCAGACGGCCGGCGGTGTCCACCAGCAGCACGTCGAAGAAATGACGCCGGGCATGATCCAGCGCGGCCAGCGCGATGTCGTGCGGCTTCTGGTCCGGGGCGGAGGGGAACCACTCGGCGCCGGCCTGGCGGGTGACCGTCTTCAGCTGCTCGATGGCGGCGGGGCGGTAGACGTCAGCAGAGACCGTCAGCACCTTCTTCTTGCGCCGCTCGATCAGGTGCTTGGCCAGCTTGGCGGTCGTCGTGGTCTTGCCCGCGCCTTGGAGGCCGGCCATCAGGATGATGGCGGGCGGCTGGGCCGCCAGGTTGAGGTCGGCCACGCCGGCGCCCATGGTGGCGGCCAGCTCCTTGTGGACGACCGACACCAGCACCTGGCCCGGGTTCAGTGATCCGACGACCTCCTGGCCGAGGGCCTTTTCCTTCACGCGGGCGATGAAGTCGCGCACGACTGGAAGCGCAACGTCGGCCTCCAGCAGCGCCATACGCACCTCGCGCAACATGTCTTGCACATTGCTCTCGGTGATGCGGGCCTGGCCGCGCATCGTCTTCACGAGGCGGCTCAGTCGATCGGTCAGGGTGGAGGCCATCTTTGAAGCACCGGCGGGGGCGGGCGCGCGTCATTACACTTTGGGGATGATTTTATCGTTCGCATCCGGAGAACAGAGCGGCATGTTTCTGGCCGTCCTCAGCGTGGCTGGCGCGTTGGCCTATGCGGCGGCCGCCGCCTGGGCCCATCAGCGGCCCCGCACCTGGCGTCTGGTGCTGGTGCTGGCCTGGTGCCTTCACCTCGCCGCGCTGGTGGTGGACATCGCCGGGATCGGCAGCCCGTCGGGCTTTGACGGCCATGCGGCGCGCTTCGGTTTCGCGCCGTCGCTGTCGATGACGCTCTGGCTGGTGCTGGGGGTCTATCTGATTGAAAGCCGTTTCCTGCCGTTGCCGGCGGCCCAGCGGCTATTGAGCCTGCTGGGCGTGGCGGTGATGCTGGTGGCCTGGGCCTTTCCCGGCGAATACCGGCCGCAGGCCGGCTCGCCGCTGGCGCCGCTGCACTGGGCGATGGGGCTGGCCTCCTACGGTCTGTGCGGCGTGGCGGTGATGCATGCGGTGATGCTCAACCGCGCCGAACGCCAGATGCGATCGCAGAAAGGACAGGGCGCCCCGGCCTTCGGCACCCCGCTGCTGCGGCTGGAGCGGCTGACCTTCCAGTTTGTCGGGGCGGGGGTGGTGGTGCTGTCGCTGGCCCTGCTGCTGGGTTGGGCCTTCACCCCGCAATGGCGCTGGGACCACAAGACGCTGTTCGCCGTGCTGGGCTGGATCGTGCTGACCGGTCTGCTCACCGGCCGCCGCGTCTTCGGCTGGCGTGGCCGCAAGGCCACACGCTGGCTGTACTTCGGCGCCGGGCTGTTGCTGCTGTCTTATGCGGGATCGCGGTTTGTGCTGGAAGTCGTGTTGCAGCGGGCGCACTGAATCGGTGGCGGCTTGGATGCGGTGCGGCCAGGATGGCGCCGGTGCGCGCCCACTTGGCCACCAGCGTGCCGCGCCCGCAACGCATTCGAACAAGTTCACGAACGGGGTGGAGCCGATTCACGCGGTCGGCCCGATGATCTGGGTCGTTGCAGAATTTTCCCGTTCTCCGTTCTCCGTTCTCCGTTCTCCGTTCTCTGATTCCTTCCTGATCGAACCGTCGTGATGAAGCTGCTCTTCTGGGTCTTGGTGCTGGCCGTGTTCTTCTTCCTGCTCGGCTTCAAGCGGGCGCGCCCGAAGCGCCCGCCGGCGCCGCAGGCACCGGCGCCCACGCCAGCGCCAGCGCTGCCGGAGGACATGGTCAGTTGCGCCGAATGCGGCATGCACCTGCCTGCCAGCGAGGCCCTGCCCGGACGCGGCGGCCAGTTCTGCAGCGCGGCCCATCGCACCAGCCACGAGGCGCGACTGTCACAGACGCCCGATCGCACCGGTGGCCGGAACTGACCGCATGCCGGATTCGTCCCATCCCCGCAGCGCCCTGGGCGTGAGCACCGTCCAGCGTTTGTACCGCGCCTTCATGAGCGCGCGGGCGGCATTGGGCCTGGCCCTGCTGGTCACCCAATCGCTCGCCAGCCTGATGGGCGCGCGGCCGAGTTCCTGGGCCGCCTGGCTGTCGCTGCTGTACGGCGTGCAGGCTGTGCTGGCCTGGATGCTGCCCCGCTGGTTCGGTGGCGGGGCCTGGCCGCCGCCCAAGGACCGGCTGAACCTGAGCGTGCGTCAGATTCTTATCAGCATCGGCGTCGACCTGGTGCTGTTCAGCCTGCTGCAATTGCTGGACCCGGGCGGTCTGAGCTATTCCGCGCTGTTCTTCATGCCGGCGTTGATGGCTGGCGCGCTGCTGCCGCGCTTGCGGGCCCTGGCCAGTGCGGCGCTGTGCAGCCTGGTGCTGCTGGGCGTGGCGATGTGGTCGGTGATGCTCGGGCTGGAGGGCGGTCTTCGGATCAGCCAGGCGGGGCTGGTCGGTGTCGGCCTGTTTGTGGTGACCCTGCTGGCCAATGAGCTGTCCAGCCGGCTGGCCCGCGAAGAGCGCGCCGCCCGCGGCAGCCTGGAATACGCACGTCAGCAGACCGACCTGAACCGCCTGGTCATCGAGGAAATGGATGAAGGCGTGATGGTGGCCGACCGACGCGGCCTGGTGCGCACCGCCAATCCGGCGGCGCGCGGGCTGCTGGCCGAGGGCGCCACCCTGCGGCCGGGACCGTTCCGGCTGGACACCACACCGGCCTGGGCGCCGCTTCTGCGCGCTCTGGAGCAGGCCTTTGCCGAGCAGCACTGGCCCGATGCCGGCCGCGACCTGCTGCTGGACTTCGGCCGCGGCTCGCAACGCTCGCTGCGGGTGCGCATGCGCTTCACCATGCGGCCGCTCGACGGGGACGACCTGTGCGTGCTGTTCATGGAAGACAACCGCCACCTCGAGGCCCGCAATCGGCAGGAGAAGCTGGCGGCAATGGGGCGGGTGTCCGCCGGCATCGCGCATGAGATCCGCAATCCGCTGACCGCCATTTCGCAAGCCAATGCGTTGCTGGCAGAAGACTGCGCCGATCAGCCGCGGCTGGAGCAGTTGACCCGCATGGTGGCCTCCAATGTGGAGCGGCTCAAACGCATCGTCGACGATGTCATGGAGGTCGCCCCCGGCATTGCGCCGGTGCCGCTGGCCCTGGCGGTCGCGCCGCTGGTGCGCGAATACTGTGCCGACTGGGCATCCACCCAGCGCCTGCCCGTGGGTGATGCCAGTCCGCTGCGCATCGAGATCGATCGCGACCATGATCAGGCGGTCATCGGCTTCGATCCCGAACATCTGCGGCGGGTGCTGATCAATCTGCTGGACAACGGCCTGCGCCATTCGAAGCCCGGTCCCGGCAGTTTGCGGGTCCAACTGGTGGAGCGTGGCACCGACTGGGTCCGGTTGTCGGTGCTGAGCCACGGCGATCCGATTCCGGCCGAGGTGGAGCGCCATCTTTTCGAGCCCTTCTTCTCGACCCGCAGCCGGGGCACCGGTCTCGGCCTGTACATTTGCCGTGAGCTTTGCGAGCGTTACGGCGGACGGATCGACTACCGCCGTCATGATCCCGACGCGCTGAACGAATTCCGCCTGCTGCTGCCCCGCCTCGCCTCCTCACCCGTCCACGAAGTTGCCCATGAGCGCTGATCCCCGATTGCTGGTCGTCGACGACGAGCCCGACCTGCGCACCCTGTATGAGATGACGCTGCTGCGCGAGGGCTACACCCTGGACAGCGCCGGCACCGTGGAAGATGCGCTGGAGCTGCTGGGCTCGCGTCGCTACGACGCGGTCATCACCGACATGCGCCTGCCCGACGGCAACGGCCTGGACCTGCTGCGCTGGCTGGAACAGCATGGTCGGACCGAGCGTGCGGTCGTGATCACCGCTTACGGCTCGCCGGAGAACGCGGTGGAAGCGCTGAAGGCCGGCGCCTTTGATTACCTGACCAAGCCGGTGGACCTGCGCCAGTTCCGGATGGTGGTGGCTTCGGCGCTGGGCCGCGTCACCCGTGCCGAAGAAATGGCCGTCCGACCGTCCGGCAGTGCCGCCAGTGCGGCGGCGAACGTCGCGCGCGAGCAGGCCAAGGCGGCCCCACCGGTCTCCATGCCCGGAACGGGCGCGGTGAAGGATGCCTTTCGCGATGGCGCCTCCGATGCCGACGGTCCCGCCTCGCTGCGCGATCCGGTGATGCCGCCGCTGACGCAGACCTCGCCGCCGCCGGCGAGCGCGCCGACCGCCACCGAGCCTTCCGCAGCCGCCGTGCGCAAGCCAGCGGCTACGCGGGCGAAGCCGCCGCTGACCGGTTCGACCTCCGCGCTGGAGCGGCTGGTCGGTGACTCGGTGGCGATGCGCCAAGTGCGCGAACTGATCGAGAAGGTGGCGCGCAGCATGGCGCCGGTGCTGCTCAATGGCGAGTCGGGCACCGGCAAGGAACTGGTGGCGCGCGCCATCCATGATGTGAGCGCGCGCCGGCCGCAGCCGTTCGTCGCGGTGAACTGCGGTGCCATCCCGGAGCAGTTGCTGGAAGCCGAGTTCTTCGGTTATCGCAAGGGCGCTTTCACCGGCGCCACCGAAGACCGCGAGGGCTTCTTCCAAGCCGCGCACGGCGGCACCCTGTTCCTGGATGAAATCGGTGACCTGCCGCTGGCCATGCAGTCCAAGCTGCTGCGCGCGCTGCAGGAACGCTCGGTGCGGCCGGTCGGCGCGGTCGCTGAAATGCCGGTGAATGTGCGGCTGCTCAGCGCCACCCACAAGGATCTGGCGGCTGAAGTCGCGGCCGGACGTTTCCGCCAGGACTTGTATTACCGGCTCAATGTCATCCAGATCCGTGTGCCGCCGCTGCGCGAGCGCATGGAGGACCTGGTACCGATCAGCGCCCGTGTACTGTCGCGCATCGCCGGCGACGCGGGCGTGGAGCCGGTGCCGCAACTGACGCCCGCCGCGTTGGCCGCGCTGGCGCGCTACAGCTTCCCCGGCAATGTGCGCGAGCTGGAGAACCTGCTCCATCGCGCGCTGGCGCTGTCCGGCGGCGACGGCATCGACGTGGCTGACCTCGGCCTGCCCGACAGCCTGTTGGGCGGCCCGGAAGGGGTGGACATCCCCTTCGATGTCGCCGATGCGGTCGAGGTGGTGGCCATGCCGCCCGAGGTCACCGGCTCCGCGCCGCTGCCCACCGATCTGGCGGTCTATCTGGACGATGTGGAGCGCCGCATCCTCCTGCGTGCGCTGGAACAGCATCGCAACAACCGCACCGCCGCCGGCGCCAGCCTGGGTCTGTCGCTGCGGCAGATGCGCTACCGCATGGCCCGGCTGGAGATTTCGCTGGGTGGCGAAGAGGCCTGACGGGCGACGTTCGCACCGTCATCGGTCTTTCTTTTTTCTTTTTGTGCGCGCATAGCGGCCGCTGCGGCGCCCCATCTCCGCACCCGTTGTAGGCCCTCACTTGGGGGTTGTCCTGATCTCCAGCGACACCGCCGTCTTTCGTCATCAAATCGACGCCGTTGAAAGCGCAGCAACGGCGGGCATTTCGCGCGGGTTCGGGGCGCCAGCCCGCGCCAATCCTGGGCTGGCGAAGGCGATATGCGAATCCATCAGGGATGCCGGGGACAGGCCTTGCAGCTAGCGCTGGGATTGATGGGAGTCAAGAGGGTCTGACGCTAGCGGTAGTTGCTTGAAGGTGCTGCGACCCCTAGATATAGTGTTCTGCATGCTATCCTGATGGCTTCGCAAAACGGCGATGAATGCTTCCCTCGCAGCTCCGCACAGCCCCTTGGCGCCCCCGCGCGAAGCTGTGTGGCAGCTTGTTCGTCAGGCCTCCAGGAAGCGCCGTCCAAGCACCCCAAATCAAACACGCCGGACCCGGTGAACTCACCGGGCTAGGCGTCGCTTTTTGTTTTTTCGAACCAGAACATCACGAGGATCCCATGCAGACAGTCGCCGTCACACCGACCGCTGAAGCGGGCTTGGCTCAGGCTCATCGCGAGTCCGCCGCTCCCGTTTCGGGCAGCTATCCGTCGCACCAGATCATTCGCCGCAATGGCGCGGTGGTGCACTTCGAGCCCAGCAAGGTCGCCGTGGCGATGATGAAAGCCTTCCTCGCGGTGCACGGCACCAGCGGCGCGGCCTCGGCCAGCGTGCGGGAGACGGTGGATGCCCTGACCGACTCGGTGGTGCGTGCGCTGCTGCGCTCGCGTCCGGGTGGCGGCACCTTCCACATCGAGGACGTGCAAGACCATGTCGAGCTGGCGCTGATGCGCGGCGGTCACCATGAAGTGGCGCGCGCCTATGTGCTGTACCGCGAGCGTCGGGCACAGGAGCGCCATCGCCAGGGCGAGGTGGAGCAGGCGGCGGTGCTGGAGTCCGGCATCTCGGTGATCGAGAACGGCGTGCGCGTGCCGCTGGACCTGGCCAAGTTGTCGGCCCTGATCGTCTCCAGCTGCGAAGGCCTGGGCGCCGACGTCAAGCCGGACCCGATCCTGTCCGAGACCAAGCGCAACCTGTATGACGGCGTGCCGATCGACGAGGTCTACAAGGCCGCCATCCTGGCCGCCCGCACGCTGATCGAAAAGGATCCCGGCTACACCCGCGCCACCGCTCGCCTGCTGATGCACACCATCCGCCGCGAGATCCTGGGCGAAGAAGTCACCCAGGCCGACATGGTCACGCGTTATGCCGAGTACTTCCCCGGCTTCATCAAGAAGGGTGTGCAGGCTGAGCTGCTGGACGAAAAGCTGCAGCAGTACGACCTGGCCCGCCTGGGCGCCGCCCTGAAGGCCGACCGCGACTTCCAGTTCGACTACCTCGGCCTGCAGACCCTGTTCGACCGCTACTTCCTGCATGTGGACGGCACCCGCATCGAGCTGCCGCAAGCCTTCTTCATGCGCGTGGCCATGGGCCTGGCGCTGAACGAGATCGACCGCGAAGCCCGCGCGATCGAGTTCTACGAAGTCCTGTCGAGCTTCGACTTCATGAGCTCCACCCCGACCCTTTTCAACGCCGGGACCCGCCGTTCGCAGCTGTCGAGCTGCTACCTGACGACGGTGGCCGACGACCTGGACGGTATTTATGAAGCGCTGAAGGAAAACGCGCTGCTGTCGAAGTTCGCCGGCGGCCTGGGCAATGACTGGACCCCTGTCCGCGCGCTGGGCTCGCACATCAAGGGCACCAACGGCAAGAGCCAGGGTGTGGTGCCTTTCCTGAAGGTGGTCAACGACACCGCCGTCGCGGTGAACCAGGGCGGCAAGCGCAAGGGCGCCGTCTGCGCCTATCTGGAAACGTGGCACCTGGACATCGAAGAGTTCCTGGAGCTGCGCAAGAACACCGGTGACGACCGTCGCCGCACCCACGACATGAACACGGCGAACTGGATTCCCGACCTGTTCATGCGCCGAGTGATCGACGGTGGCGACTGGACCCTGTTCAGCCCGTCCACCTGCCCGGACCTGCACGACCTGTTCGGCAAGCCGTTCGAAGTGGCCTACACCGCCTACGAGGCCAAGGCCGACCGCGGCGAAATCAAGCTCTACAAGCGCATGCCGGCCCGCGACCTGTGGCGCAAGATGCTGACCATGCTGTTCGAGACCGGCCATCCCTGGATCACGTTCAAGGACGCCTGCAATGTGCGTTCGCCGCAGCAGCATGTGGGCGTGGTGCACTCGTCCAACCTGTGCACCGAGATCACGCTCAACACCAACGACAACGAAATCGCGGTCTGCAACCTGGGCTCGGTGAACCTGTCGCGCCATCTGAAGGACGGCGCCATCGACCAGGAGAAGCTGAAGAAGACGGTGTCGACGGCGATGCGCATGCTCGACAACGTCATCGACATCAACTACTACGCCGTCAAGAAGGCCCGTGACTCCAACCTGCGCCACCGTCCGGTCGGCCTGGGCATCATGGGCTTCCAGGACGCGCTGTACCAGCTGCGGGTGCCGTACGCCTCCGACGCGGCGGTCCAATTCGCCGACCGTTCGATGGAAGCGGTCTGCTACCACGCCTACTGGGCCTCGACCGACCTGGCCGCCGAGCGCGGACGCTACAGCAGCTATCGTGGCTCGCTGTGGGACCGCGGCATCCTGCCGATCGACTCCCTGGACCTGCTGGCCGAAGCCCGCGGTGGTTATGTGGATGTGGACCGCTCGTCGACGCTGGACTGGGATTCGCTGCGCGCCAAGATCGCCCGCGACGGCATGCGCAACAGCAACTGCGTGGCCATCGCGCCGACCGCGACCATCTCCAACATCATCGGCGTGGATGCCTCGATCGAACCCTGCTTCGGCAACCTGTCGGTCAAGTCCAACCTGTCGGGCGAGTTCACCGTGGTGAATGAATGCCTGGTCCGCGACCTGAAGGCGCTGGGCCTGTGGGACGACGTGATGGTCATGGACCTGAAGCACTTCGACGGCTCGCTGCGCCGCATCGACCGGGTGCCCGAAGAGCTCAAGCAGCTCTATGCGACTGCCTTCGAGATCGATCCGGTCTGGCTGGTGGAAGCCGCGGCCCGTCGCCAGAAGTGGATCGACCAGGCCCAGAGCCTGAACATCTACATGGCCGGTGCCTCGGGCAAGCGCCTGGACGAGACCTACAAGCTGGCGTGGCAGCGTGGCCTGAAGACCACCTACTACCTCCGCACGATGGGTGCGACGCATGCCGAGAAGAGCACGGTGCAGAACGCCGGTCAGCTCAACTCGGTGAGCAGCTCCGCGGGTGGCAGCTACCAGGCCGCCGCCGCGCCGATCGCGGCTGCCGCAGCCGCCGACGTGGCGGTGAACGACGACACGCCGGCCACCGATGTGAAGTTCTGCGCCATCGACGACCCGGGCTGCGAAGCCTGCCAGTGAGGATGTGAACCCCGCAAGGCGCGCGGCGGCATTCGCTGCCGCAAGCCTTGCGGAACGACCGGTGCATCGCACGTGTCAACGTGTGTCGGCGCACCGGTCGAATCCTCGCGATGCGAGTGTTCATCGATGTTCTCGGCCGTTGCATGACGGCGGTGAATGATCGATGAACGCTTGATCAGGGGGTGAGCGAACGCAGTTGGCGAGGGGTCGTCGCATCGATATTCGATGCGGACCAGCAACAGCGAAGCGGCGCCGAAGTCAAGAAGTCCTTTGTGTTTGAACACAACACTCCGATAATCCGCGACCATAGGAAGACCACCATGTTGGTTTGGGAAGAAGACCGTAAACCCACGAGCAGCGCGCTGAATGCCGGCGCATCGATCAACGCAGCGACCGCATCGGTTGCGCGTGAAGGCGTCGCCACCGCTGCCGCATCCGCCACTGCCGCTGACCCCAGCGCGCAAGCACCGAGCGCGCGTCGTGTGAACGTCGCGGACAAACGCATCATCAACGGCCAGACCGACGTCAACCAGCTCGTCCCCTTCAAGTACAAGTGGGCCTGGGAAAAGTATCTGGCCACCTGCGCGAATCACTGGATGCCGCAGGAAGTGAACATGTCCCGCGACATCGCGCTGTGGAAGGACCCGAACGGTCTGACCGAGGATGAGCGCCGCGTCATCAAGCGCAACCTCGGCTTCTTCGTCACCGCGGATTCGCTGGCGGCCAACAACATCGTGCTGGGCACCTACCGCCACATCACCGCGCCCGAAGCCCGCCAGTTCCTGCTGCGCCAGGCTTTCGAAGAAGCGATCCACACCCACGCCTACCAATACATCGTCGAGTCGCTGGGTTTGGACGAGAGCGAAATCTTCAACGCCTATCACGAGGTGAAGTCGATCCGCGACAAGGACGAATTCCTGATCCCGTTCATCGACGCGATCATGGACCCCAACTTCGTCACGGGCACGCCGGAGAACGACCAGACGCTGCTGAAGTCGCTGATCGTCTTCGCCTGCCTGATGGAAGGTTTGTTCTTCTACGTCGGCTTCACCCAGATCCTGGCGCTGGGTCGTCAGAACAAGATGACCGGCGCGGCCGAGCAGTACCAGTACATCCTGCGCGACGAGTCGATGCACTGCAATTTCGGCATCGACCTGATCAACCAGATCAAGCTGGAGAATCCTCATCTCTGGACGCCGGAATTCCGCGTCGAGATCAAGGACCTGTTCCAGCAAGCGGTCGAACTCGAATATCGCTATGCCGAAGACACCATGCCGCGCGGCGTGCTGGGTCTGAATGCGGCGATGTTCAAGGGCTATCTGCGTTACATCGCGAACCGTCGCGCCACCCAGATCGGTCTGGAGGCGCTGTTCCCGAACGAAGAGAACCCCTTCCCCTGGATGAGCGAAATGATCGACTTGAAGAAGGAACGCAACTTCTTCGAGACGCGAGTCATCGAATACCAATCGGGCGGCGCCCTGTCCTGGGATTGACCAGGACCGGAGCGACCCTCGGAGTGTTGTTTGCTGATGAGATCAAGCTTGGCGATGCATCCACCGACCGACGCAGAAGCGGCGGCGATGCATCGCACCCTGATTCACCGCACCGCGGCGCAACTCCCGCGACTCGTGGGTGGTGAATACCTGCACTGTCATCAACCGGTTGATGTCGGGCAGGGATTTTTCTACTTGATCAAGGAGAACTGAAATGGCAACTGCGAAGAAGGCCGCTCCGGCCAAGAAGGCCCCGGCCAAGAAGGCCGCCGCTGTGAAGAAGGCCGCTCCGGCCAAGAAGGTCGCCGCCGCGAAGAAGCCGGCCGCCAAGAAGGCCGCTCCGGCCAAGAAGGCTGCTCCGGCGAAGAAGGTTGTGGCCGCCAAGAAGGCTGCTCCGGCCAAGAAGGCTGCGGCTGCGAAGAAGGCTGCTCCGGCGAAGAAGGTTGTGGCCGCCAAGAAGGCTGTTCCGGCCAAGAAGGTCGCTGCTGCGAAGAAGGCTGCTCCGGCGAAGAAGGTTGTGGCCGCCAAGAAGGCCGCTCCGGCCAAGAAGGCTGCTGCGCCTGCGAAGAAGGCCTCTGCCGCCAAGAAGCCGCCCGTCAAGGCTGTTGCCAAGGCTGCGAAGCCCGCTGCTGCCAAGAAGGCTGCAGCCAAGCCTGCCGCTGCCGCCAAGCCCGCTGCGAAGCCGGCCGCCAAGAAGGCCGCCCCGAAGAAGGCTGCCGCCAAGCCTGCGCCTGCTGCCAAGCCTGCGCCTGCCGCCAAGCCTGCTGCTGCAGCGCCTGCCCCGGCTGCCAAGACCGCGCTGAGCCCGCAAGCCGCCTGGCCGTTCCCGACGGGCAACAAGCCCTGAGCGATGTGATCCAGGAGCCGGGTGCGCTGCATCCGGCTCTGCGGATCGAGCTTGCATCCGGCCTCGGCCAGATGCCTCAAACCCGGCGAAAGCCGGGTTTTTTCTTGGGCGCGTGATCGGTGACGTCGACCCTCCTGTCGACGGGGGACGGATCTCCGAGAATCTTCGAGGATCTCCTCTGAGGGCTTCTTCTGAGGGGCTCTTCTGAGAATGTCTGCCGATCTCTCTGGGGCCGCCGTGATCGGCCCGGGACGATCAGGGGTAGAACAGCTCGACGGTATAGCCGCTGATCTTCAGGGCGCCGCTGTCGAAGACGACTTGCGCCTGCTGGTCGGTGCCGGCGGACATGGCCGGCTTGGTGGCCTGCAACTCGGCCGGCGAGAGCATGCGCCGCACGACCAACTGGCCCGCCGCATCGGTCAGGCTGAGGTCCACCCACGGTTGCGCCACATCCCAGTTGCTGCGATTGCGCAGGCTCAGGCTCAGCCGGTAGTGGTTGTCGCCGCCGCCGGCGGGATTGAGGCTGCTGCTCTCGACGCTCAAGGCTTCGATGTGCTGCCAGGGCCGCAGCTCCTGACCCATGGCGCGGGCGACCGTGACCAGGGTGGGTCGCACGCCCGGATACTGCGCCGCGATCGCCTCGCGCGAGTGCCAGACGCCTTGCCCGACCAGGCTAAGTCCCAGCAGCGTCGCGACCGTGCCCAGCGCAATGCGCACGGCCGGTCGATGCCAGCGCTGTGCCGATTCGGCCTGGCGCAGGAAGTTGGGCATGGCCGCTGGCGTGGCCATGGGCGCGTCGGCTTGCGCCTCCTCGGTCCGTTTCGCCTTCTTGCGCGCCTTCTTGGCGGCCTTGGTGTCTTCTGCCGGTGGCTCAGCAGGTGCTGGTACCGGCTCTGCCGCCGCGGGTGAGGGATCGAAGCTCGGCTCCTGCGAATGCAGTTGAGCCGCTGTGGCCGGGCTCAGCGCCAGCAGCACATCGGGCCGCTCATCGTCGGGGATCGGCGGCGGCAGTTCGTCTTCCTCGAAGCGCATGCCCTTGGGTTCGGGCAGATGCGATCGCGGATCGGGTGCCGGCGCTGGCGTTGGGGTGTCGAAGAAGGGCTCCCGCCGCGCTTCGAAGACCTCGGGCGTGGGCAGCTCCGAGTCATCCTCGTGGCTGTAATGGCGAGGCGGCGCGAAGGGGTTCAGCTCATCGTCGTCATTGGCCAGCCAGGAGCTCTCGAAGGCAGGCGGCTGCGTGTCGGGCGCGGCCGGCATGAAGGACGACGGACTGAAGGTCGAGGCCCGCGGTGCCATCGCCGGTGGTGACATCGGCGGCGCGAAGCGCTCGGTCGGCGCCACCGGCTTCGGTGCGGCCGGGCGAGGCACCGGGGCGTCCGCTTCCCGCGCCGTCAAGGCGCCGGCCTGGCTGGGCCGGAAGTCGCCCTGGTACGGCTGATAGGGCGGGGCCGGCACGGCGGCGCGCGCAGGCGCCGCCTGCGGTGGCGGCTGGGGTGTGGGCGGTGGGGGAACGGTCTGGGTCGGGCGGGCCGCTGCGGCGGTCGGGGCCGCGCTTTGCGGGGGCCAGGGCGGCGGGCTGTCCCGCTCGAGATCGAACAGCTGTTCGCGTGCGTCGAACACTTCTGCGCAGCGACCGCAGCGCACCCAGCCTTCGGACACGCGCAGCTGGTCCTGCACCACCCGGAAGATGGTGCCGCAGGTGGTGCAGCGGGTCGCGAGATTCATGGCCGGAATGATGCCAGAAACAGGGTCAGTCCTTGCCGCGCGGGAGGCGATGTTGACACTCGGTCACCACCGGGCAGCGGAGCGCAAGATGCTGGGAACCGCCCTGTTCATCGGCATGAAAGTCCCCATCCTACGGGAACGTGTCGGAAGCGCCACTCGAACGCGGGGGCGCACGAGTGATCGCGGCGGGGCATCAGGCGCGGCGTGCGGTCATCAGGATCCAGCCGTCTTCGGCATCTGCCACCTCGAGAGCGACATGCGGTGCGTAGGCGGCCTTGAGTTCGTCCGCCTGGCGTTCCAGGATGCCGGCGAGCACCAGGTGACCGCCCGGGGCGAGGTGGCTGCACAGCAGCGGCGCAAGGAGCTTCAGCGGCGTCGCCAGGATGTTGGCCAGCACGACCGGGTACTCGCCTTGGGCGGCATCGGGCAGCGCGGGGCTGAGCGTCACGCCGTTGTCCTTGGCGTTCTGTGCCGTGGCCTGCACGGCGGCGGGATCGATGTCGACCGCGTCAATGCCGGTGGCGCCGAACAAGCCGGTGGCGATGGCCAGGATGCCGGAGCCGCAACCGTAGTCCAGGACGCGCTGCCAGCCCGCCGCCTCCGTCCCATGATGGGCGATCCAGCGCAGGCACATCCGGGTGGTGGGATGGGTGCCGGTGCCGAAGGCCAGGCCGGGATCCAGACGCATGACCTGGGTCGCCTGGGGCGGCGCTTCATGCCAGGACGGCACGATCCAGAACGACGGCGTGATCTGCACCGGCGTGAACTGCGATTGGGTCAGGCGCACCCAGTCCTGCTCGGCCACGGTCTGGATGGTCTGCACATGCACATCGGCCGCCCAGTCCTGGGCGAGCAGCAGCGTGGCCGCCTCGGTGGCGTCGGCTTCGGTTGCGAAGAGCGCCTTCACCACCGAGCGCTCCCAACCCGGCTTCGGCGCCGGCATGCCGGGTTCGCCGAACAGGGCGTGTTCCGCCGGCGTGTCGGCATCCGCATCCTCGACGGACACGGCCAGCGACTCCATCTCCATCAGCGCATCGCTGACGGTCTCGACGGCTTCCTCGCGACAGATCAGCACCAGTTCGTGAAGCAAGGCGTCGGACATTTCTACTACCTGTTTAAAAGACAAAAGGACCAAGCTGCGCCGTGGAAGGGGCGCCGCTTGGCCGCTGGGCGCGCACGCCGGGCGGGGCGTGTGCGATGGGGGTCGAGTCTCGACCCGTGCGTGAGGTCTCGCGCCCGTCAGCGCTTATGGGCCGCCATCCACTGCTCGAGGTAATGGATGTCGGTGCCGCCTTCGATGAACTTGGCGTCGGCCATCAGCTCGCGGTGCAGCGGGATGTTGGTCTGGATGCCTTCGACCACCGTTTCCGACAGCGCGATCCGCATGCGGGCCAAGGCCTGCTCACGGGTGTCGCCGTGCACGATGATCTTGCCGATCATCGAGTCGTAGTTGGGCGGCACGAAGTAGTTGGTGTAGGCATGCGAGTCCACCCGCACGCCGGGGCCGCCGGGCGGGTGCCACATCGTGATGCGGCCCGGGGACGGGATGAACTTGACCGGATCTTCCGCATTGATGCGGCATTCGATCGAGTGCCCACGCATCGTGATGTTGCGCTGGGTGAAGGGCAGCTTCTCGCCGGCGGCGATGCGGATCTGCATCTGCACGATGTCGATGCCGGTCACCATCTCGGTCACCGGATGCTCCACCTGCACGCGGGTGTTCATCTCGATGAAGTAGAACTCGCCGTTCTCGTAGAGGAACTCGAAGGTGCCCGCGCCGCGGTAGCCCATTTTCTTGCAGGCGGCGGCGCAGCGGTCGCCAACCCGCTCGATCAGGCGCCGCGGAATGCCCGGCGCCGGTGCTTCCTCGATGATCTTCTGGTGGCGGCGCTGCATGGAGCAGTCGCGCTCGCCCAGCCAGACGGCGTTCTTCTGGCCATCGGCCAGCACCTGGATCTCCACATGGCGCGGATGCTCCAGGAACTTCTCCATGTAGACCTGCGGATTGCCGAAGGCTGCCGCGGCTTCGGCCTTGGTGGTCTGCACCGCGTTGACCAGCGCGGCCTCGGTGTGCACCACGCGCATGCCGCGACCGCCGCCGCCACCGGCGGCCTTGATGATCACCGGATAGCCCACTGCGCGGGCGATGCGGACGATCTCCTTCGGGTCGTCGGGCAACGCGCCCTCGGAGCCGGGCACGCACGGCACGCCCGCCTTGATCATGGCCTGCTTGGCGGCGACCTTGTCGCCCATGGTCCGGATGTTTTCCGGGGTCGGGCCGATGAAGGTGAATCCGCTGCGCTCCACCCGCTCGGCGAAGTCGGCGTTCTCGCTCAGGAAACCGTAGCCGGGGTGAATCGCCTCGGCATCGGTCACCTCGGCGGTGGCGATGATCGCCGGCATGCTGAGGTAGCTCTGTGCGGAAGGTGCCGGCCCGATGCAGACGGCTTCATCGGCCAACTTCACATATTTGGCGTCGCGGTCTGCCTCGGAGTAGACGACCACCGACTTCACGCCCAGCTCGCGACAGGCGCGCTGGATGCGAAGGGCGATTTCGCCTCGATTGGCAATTAGGATCTTTTTGAACATGGTGTCTCGGCTCAATCGCCCTGACGGGCCGCGCACGGCGGCGCCAGCGCAGGGCCTGCGGCCCTGTGGCTTCGGCCGGCCGTCAGGAGGGTTCTGAACATCGCGGCGACTTACTCGATGACGATCAGCGGCTGGCCGAATTCCACCGGTTGGCCGTTCTCGGCCAGCACCTTGACGATGGTGCCGGTCTTGTCGGCTTCGATCTCGTTCATGATCTTCATCGCTTCGATGATGCAGATCGCGTCGCCTTCCTTGACCTGTTGGCCGACTTCGGCGAACGGCTTGGCGTTGGGGCTGGAGGCGCGGTAGAAGGTGCCGACCATCGGGGACTTCACGATGTGGCCGGTTTCGGCTGCCGGAGCCGGGGCGGCGGCCGGCGCGGCGGCGGCCACCGGGGCAGCCGCTTGAGCGGCGACCTGCGGTTGCGGCTGCTGCATCAGCGGCATGGCGGCCACGACGGGCTGACCATCGGACTTGACGATGCGCACCTTGCCATCGGCTTCGGTGATTTCAAGTTCAGAAATGTTCGACTCGGACACGAGGTCGATCAGGGTCTTGAGCTTGCGCAAATCCATAAGGGTTCTCCAACGGGGAAGTTTGTATGGCCGTCCGGTGTCCGGCGGACCGCTATCGGGATCTATCTGCGTCGATCGGATGGACAGAGAGCTAGAGCACGTCGCGGCGGCTCAGCGCGTACTGCAAGGCCAGCGTGTAGCCCAAGGGGCCCAGGCCGCAGATCACGCCCACGGCGAGTTCCGACATGTAGCTGTGATGCCGGAAGGACTCTCGTCGATGGATATTGGACAGATGCACCTCAACAAAAGGCAGCGCCACCGCCGCCAGCGCATCGCGGATCGCGACGCTGGTGTGGGTGTAGGCCGCCGGATTGATGATGATGAAGCGAGTACCGTCGCGACCTGCCGCCTGAATGCGGTCGACCAGCGCACCTTCATGGTTGCTCTGGAAGCTTTCGAGCTGAGCGCCGGCATCACGCGCCTTCTGGCTGAGATCGGCATCGATCTGCGCCAAAGTGTGCGCACCATAGACCTCAGGTTCTCGGGAACCGAGGAGGTTGAGGTTGGGGCCGTGAACAACAAGAATCTGCATCAGCGACCGGTCCTGGCCAATTAGAGCGAAGACACTAGAAGCGTAAAAGGCTGAACTTTACGCCCTTTGTCCCCAGATCCCGGCAGCTATCCAAAAATAAAAGGCTTGACCGGCCGGGACCGGCTCGCTAAGACAAGCCACCGGCGGCATGGCTAATTGTCAGCCTATTTGGGGTAGCAAGCGTAGGGGCGGACCCGGACCGAGCCACCGAGTCGGGCTCGAATCAAACCGCCTGAATCCGCAGACGGTGACATTCAGGGAGGGGCGGATGAGGTCGACGACGGTCGATGCGCGCTCCGGCGCGCATCCGCTCGGAAACAAGGCGTCAGGTCTTGGCGCCAGCGGCCATCTGACGAAGTTCTTCCAGATGGGTGGCGCCCAGTTTTCGCCAGATCGGTTCGCCTTGCGCATTGAAGGCGACGGTAAAGGGAAGTCCGCCCTTCTGATTGCCGAGCTGCTTGGACAGGTCGGTGCCCGTCAAACCAGCCAGGGCCACCGGGAACTTCAGCGGCAGCTTGGCCAGGAAGCCCTTGACCGGCGTCGGCGCGTCCACCGCCAAACCGAGTACTTGCCAGCCTTTGGCACTGAACTCGTCGTGAAACTGATTGATCTCCGGCAATTCCTTGATGCAGGGGGCGCACCAAGTCGCCCAGAAATTGAGCAGCAGCGGGCGGCCCCGGAGGGCGGCCGCAGGATAGGGCTGCTGATCCAGCGCATCGAAACTGGCGCGCCAGAACAGCTGCGCTTCAGCGGACAACTGATCCAGCGGCGGCAACTGGGCGGCGCCGCCACCGGCCCTCTCCGCAGTTCCATCGCCATGGTGGCGGAGTGACAGATAGGCGCCTCCAGCGGCGGCGACGCCGCCCGCCGCTGCCAGGGTGAGCAGTTGTCTGCGTTGCATCAGGCTTCCTTCATCAATTGACGCAGCGCGGCCAGATCGCCGCGCTCGGTGCGTCCGCGGGCGTCCGGTTTGAGAGCACCGCGTTGGTCGTCGTAGTCCAGGATGGTCAGCGCCACGGTGACCCGCTCGTTCAGCGGCTTGCACACCGCGTCGATCAGCAGTTGGTCGACCGTCTCGCCGCGCGCATTGCGGGCTTGGCTCACGTCGTAATCCACTTGTTGGTTGAGCAGCGCAATCTCCGCGGATTTGCTGTCATCGCAATACAACTGCAGGTGAATGTTGGACAGCCGCGTGGCCGTGCCTCGCCAGACCGCGCCGGTCAGATGGGGGCGGAACTCCGCCAGCCGCTCCATCCAGGTGGCCGCCAGTTCGCGCAAGGCCTGCAATTCCGCCGGTTGGGTGTCGGCGCAGAAGATCGCGAGGTATTCGCGGACCTGGTCTTCCAATTCGTCATTGCCGGGCAGCTGGGTGCGGCCGGGCAGACCCAGCACCTTGAGCGCGCGGTGCTTGGCCGGTCCGTATTCCAGCCCTTCTTCGACGATCAGCCGGGCCGCAGTGGCGGCGATCTCGGTGCTCAGTTCGGAATTCATGGCAACTCCACCCCGCCCATGCGGGCCTCGATGGTGCCCGCTCTGCCATTCACGTAGGCGGAGCGGGGGAGTTTCTCGAAGCGCTTGGGCGCCGGCAGCATCACCGCCAGGCGCGCGGCCTGATTGGGGCTGAGCCGCGAGGCGTCCACCCGGAAGTAGTGCCGGGCCGACGCCTGGGCGCCGAAGATGCCTTCGCCCCACTCGACGTTGTTGAGATAGATCTCCAGGATCCGGCGCTTGTCCAGCAGCGCTTCCAGCATGAAGGTCAGCACGAACTCCTGGGCCTTGCGGACCATGGTGCGTTCCGAGCTGAGAAACAGGTTCTTGGCCAGTTGCTGGGTGATGGTGGATCCGCCGACGATCTTGGCGACCGGCGGCGGCTTGGTCGAGGCGACCTGCGCCGGCCGTGCGGCGCGTTTTTCGCCTTGCGCCAGTCGCAGGATGCGTTTCTCGACCCGCTCCTGCTCCTTCTGATTGCGCTCCCAGGCCTTTTCCAGCGCATCCCAATCGACGCCGTTGTGCTCGTTGAAGCTGGCGTCTTCACTGGCGATCACCGCGCGCTTGAGGTGCACGCTGATCTGGTCGTCATCGACCCAATGCTGCGCCCACAGGATCTCGCCCTTCTCGCGCAGCAGGCGCATCGCCTCGCTGCGCTGGAAACTGGTGGACTGCGGCGGCAGGGCCCCCATCAGCGCGATGCGCGCCGCAAAGAAGATCTGCAGACAGACCACGCTGACGACCAGCATCAGCACCAGACGCAGAGCCTGTCTCATGCATCGGCCTCTCGGCCCGCCCGCAGGTTGGCCAGCACCCGGGCGCTGTCGGGGCGCACCCCGCGCCACAGGAAGAAGGCTTCCGCCGCCTGCTCGACCAGCATGCCCAGCCCGTCGCGCATCTCGCCGCCGTCGCCGGCCTGAGCGCGTGCCCAGTCCAGAAAAGCCGCCGCGGCGGGGCCGTACATCATGTCGACCGCGATCCCGCCGCGCGCCAGCACCGGGGCGTCGCGCGGGGGCAGTGGCACGCCCGCGCCGCTGAGCGACGCGCTGGTGCCATTGATCACCACATCATGGGCGTCACCCACCTCGTCCAATCCGGCGGCGGACAGCCGCACGCCGTGCTGGGCGGCCCAGTCGCGATGGGTGTCGATCAGGGCGATGGCCTTGTCCGCGCTGCGATTGACGACTCGCACCTCCGCCGGGCGACCGACGATCAGGCTGCCCAGCACCCCGGCCGATGCGCCACCGGCGCCGATCAGCAGCACCCGCCGGTCTCGCAGCGGGCGGTTGGCATTGCGTTCGATGTCGGCCACCAGGCCGGCGCCGTCGGTGTTGTCACCCAGCCAGGCGCCTTCGTCGAAGCGCATGGTGTTGACCGCGCCGGCCAGCAACGCGCGCGGCGTGTGACGGGCGGCGAGGCGGAAAGCCTCGAACTTGAACGGTACGGTGATGTTGCAGCCGCGACCGCCGCCGGCCACAAAGGCGCGCAGCGAGGCCTCGAAGCCGTCCAGCGGGCAGAGCAGCCGGTCATAGTGGAGCGACTGGCCGGTCTGCTTGGCGAAGGCGGCGTGGATTTCGGGCGATCGGCTGTGGCCGACCGGATTGCCAGCGACCACATACAGGTCGATGGGGGACGGATTCGCGGCGGTCATGGTCTCGTGCTGCCTCCAGATGACAGGGCGACGGCGGCGCGGGGCCGCGCGTCAGGACGGTTGCGCGCTCAGTGTGGTCTCGAGGCCGTCCTCGCGGGTGAAGCGGAATCGCGAGGTGATGACCAGCACTTCCGCGCCCTTGCGCATCGCCTGGGTGAAGTTGCCGAACGGCGCACTGGCCTGGACGATGGCGATTGCACGGCGGTCCAGCACCTTGTTGCCGGAGCTCTGCACGATGTCGGTTTCCACCACCCGGCCGCGCATGTCGACATGGATGTTCATCGTCAGCTCGCCGTAGAGCTTGCGACCTTGGTAGGTGGGGAAGTCGCGGGTGCCACGCGATTCGATGCGCCGGCGCAGCGCGTCGTAATACTGCGCATAGACCACTTCCCGGGTCGCGGGGCTGACATAGCGCTTGCGCGGGCGCGCATTCTCTTCATTGACCCGCTTCTCGATCTCGGCGAGCAACTGCACCAGCTGGCGGCGGCGCTCGGCCTGCTGACGCGCTTCGGGCGTGCCCTTGTCGCGCTGCGGATCGGGTGTGGGCAGCAGCGCCAGTTCGCGGCGCACCTGGGTCAGCAGGTCTTCCTGCGCCTGCTGCAGGTTCTGGATCTGGCTGTGCTGCACCTCGGTGCTGTCGCCCGCTTCCAGCTTGGGCGAGGGCGGCAGCGGCGAGGTGGCGCGCACCTTGGCCTCCTGCTCGCCGCCGCCGGCCAGGTTGGCCTGGGCCAGCGCCCGGGCCTGCGTCGGTGCCTCATGCCCGCGGGCATTGACCAGCACCACCTCCAGGGCGTTGTCCTGGAACAGCCGGTCGAACTGTTCCGGCGCGACGATCTTCAACGCGCCCAGGCCCAGGTGCAACCCGGCCGAGACGATCAGCGCGTAATGCAGCGGGCGCAGTGGGCTGAGCTTGAACATGTGTGAAGAGTCAGGAAGCGCTCGCGGGGGCGGCGGCGGTGTCGGTGGGAGCGCTGTCGTCGGCGTTGAGGTCGATGGCCAGCGTCAGCACGCCGCTGGGTTCTTCGTCCTCCTCGGATTCGGCACCTTCGGACTCGGCGGCCGGGGCGGCTTCGTCCAGGCGCTCGATCAGCGAGGCATGCACATCCAGCGTCAGCTCGTCCAGGCCGGTGATGCGCACCCGCACATGCGCATTGCGCGGCAGGTTCTCGCAGCCCAGTGCCCGGAAGACCAGCGGCAACTCGTCGGCGCGCACCAGGCCGTCCTTCATGACCGAGGCAGTCAGTTCGGTCAGGCCCTGCTGCTGCAGATGACGCAGGGTCCAGTAGCGTTCGATGCCGGACTGGAAGCCGTTGTAGGCGCTGTAGGCGGCCTCGAAGCCGGAGATGACCGAGAACAGCTGCGCATCCTTGGGCTTGAACGGCGCCACCAGCGCGGCGGTGCGTCCGTGGCGGGCGCAGGCAATGATCTGCCACTGGTTCACCAGGTCCACATAGCGCCGCAGCGGCGAGGTGGCCCAGGTGTACTGCGCCACACCCATGCCAGCGTGCGGCGCCGGCTTGGTGCCCATGCGCACCTTGATGCCGGGCGCCAGGCTGGCCTGGCTGCGGTAGATGCCGGGCACGCCGGATTCGGCCAGGATCGCGCCCCAGTGGCTGTTGGCCAGGATCATGGCCTCGGCCACGATCAGGTCCAGCGCGGTGCCGCGCGCGCGGATCGAGATCCGCACCTGTTCGCTGCCATCGGGCTCGCCGTCGGCATTGCCTTCGAGGCGGAAGTTGTAGTCGGGCCGGTTGAAGTTCTCCGGCTTGCCGCGCACCACCTCGCGCTTGGCCTTGAGGTCCTTGGCCAGCCGGTAGGCAAAGGCCAGTTCGTCGGCGAAGGCGTAGTCGGCCGGTGCGGCGCCGCTCAGCGTCGCATCGGTGATGACATGGTCGAGCTTGTCATGCCGCAGGTTGACGGCAATGGGCACCCGCTCGAGCTTGGTCTCGCGGGACTGGAGCTCCAGGGTCGCTTCATCGAAGGTCAGGTAGATGCTGACGGCCGGGCAGTCCCGGCCTTCGATCAGGGTGTAGGCCTGGACCACCTCGTCCGGCAGCATGGTGAGCTTCCAGCCCGGCATGTAGACGGTGGAGTAGCGGTCGCGTGCCACCTTGTCGACCGGGGAATCCGGCTGGATGGCCAGCCCCGGGGCCGCGATGTGCACCCCGAAGATCACCGTGCCGCTGCCCAGGCCCTGGACCGACAGCGCATCGTCGATCTCGGTGGTGGCGGAATCGTCGATCGAGAAGGCCCGCACCGGTGCCAGCGGCAGCTCGTCCTTGATCTCGGGCGCGGAGAGCGCCGGGAAGCCGGTGCCCTTGGGGAAGTGCTCGAACAGGAAGCGCTTCCAGTGGAATTGATAGGGGCTGTTGATCGCGCCCGCGTCCTTGAGCAGGTCCAGCGGCGCCTTCTGGCTGCGCTTGGCCGCCTCGACCAGCGCCTTGTATTCCGGGCCGTTCTTGTCAGGGCGGAACAAGATCTTGTAGATCTGGTCGGCGATCGGCGCCGGGCAACGGCCCTGGGCCAGTTCCTCGGTCCATTGCTCGATCTGCGCGGCGACCTGCTTCTTGCGTTCGATGCCCAGCAGCGCGGCCTTGACGATGTCGGCCGGCGCCTTCTTGAACGCGCCCTTGCCCATGCGGCGGAAATAGTGCGGCGCCTCGAACAGGCGGAACAGCGCTCCGGCCTGCTGGGCCAGGGTGGCTTTGGCGTCGAAATAGTCGCGCGCCAGGTCGCCGAACGTGAATTCGGTCTCGGGGGCGAACTCCCAGGCCAGATCCAGATCGATCTCCTGGGCCAGCCGCTGGCCGTCTGCGATCAGTTCGGCCGGGGAGGGCTTGTCGAACTTGATCAGGACATTGGCGGCTTTTACTTTCACGCGCTTGCCCGACTCGAGCTCGATCTGCATCGAGGATTCGGCTTCGGACAGGATGCGGCCGGCGAAGAATTTTCCGGCGTCTTCGAAGAGGGCAAACATAGCGGCGGCATTGTCGCTGATCGCCGGGACCCCCGGCCGGCGTGTCGCCCGGCCCGCGTGTCAATTCGTTCCGGACGTGGCTGAGCCCCGACGGAGCGGAGCCGGGCGGGTGTCAGTGGCTTGTCAGTGGGTGCTAGTGGTCGGTCATGGTCGGTCATGGTCCGCGACGGTCGGAGGCGGCCGGAAGCGGGCTTCGGCGGCCCTCAGCAGTTTTTAGCGGTCGGTCACAGCCGGCCATGGGCCCGCTTTCCGTCGGTCATTGGCCGTTATCGACCCGTCATAGGCCCGTCAGTGGCGGCTCATTGGCCAGTCACTGGCCGGTCAGCCGTCGGTCAGTGGCCTGTCAACGCGCTGTCAAGGCGCGGTCACGCATGACGGTCAGACTGCGGCGGCCCCCCGTCCGCCACATCGATGCCGCCACGCTTCTTCACCCTCATCGCAGCCCAATTCTTCTCCGCACTCGCCGACAACGCGTTGCTGATCGTCGGCATTGCGCTGTTGCGGGAGATGGGCGAGCCGATCTGGTGGGCGCCTCTGCTCAAGCTGTGTTTCACCGTCGCCTACGTGGCCCTGGCGCCGGCGGTGGGCCTGGTGGCGGACGCCTGGCCCAAGGTGGCGCTGATGACCTGGATGAATGCGCTCAAGGCCGCGGGCGTCGGCGCGATGGCCCTCGGGCTGAGTCCGTTGGCGGCGTTCGCGGTGGTCGGCATCGCGGCGTCCTGCTATGCGCCGGCCAAGTACGGCTTGATCACCGAGATCGTGCCCTCGCACCGCCTGGTGGCGGCCAACGGATGGATCGAGGTGTCGGTGGTGTGCTCGGTGCTGCTGGGCACGCTGCTGGGTGGGCTGCTGGTGAGTCCCTGGTGGATGACCTGGGTCGGCGCCCTTGGCACCGTCACGCCGCTGACCGCCTCCTTGCTGGCGCTGCTGGGTGTCTACGCGCTCGCTGCCTTGCTGCAGCTGCGGGTGCCGGAGAGTGGCGTGATCTACGACCGCGGTCCCAGCCGGCCCCGCGCCGTGCTGGCGGACTTCCTGCGCGCCAATGCGGCCCTGTGGCGCGATCGGCAGGGCGGACGGCTGTCGCTGTCGATGACCACGCTGTTCTGGGGGGCTGGCGCCACACTGCAACTCGCGGTGCTGCAGTGGGCCCAGGAGGCGCTGGGCCTGCGGCTGAACCAGGGCGCCTATCTGCAGGCGACGGTGGCCATCGGGGTGGTGGTCGGTGCTGGGCTGTCCGGACGTTGGATCGCGCTGCACCATTCCCTGCGGGTGATGCCGCTGGGCCTGATGCTGGGTCTGCTGATGCTGGCCACGCCGTGGGTGACGTCGCTGGGCTGGGCCCTGCCGGCGATGGTGATGGTGGGCGCGGTGGGCGGCGCGATGGTGGTGCCGATGAATGCGCTGCTGCAGCACCGCGGCGTGCAACTGCTCAGCGCCGGTCGATCGATCGCGGTGCAGGGCTTCAATGAAAACTGCAGCATCTTGCTGATGCTGGGCACCTATGCGGCCCTGCAGGCGGCCGGTGTGCCGCTGGTGTGGCTGATGAGCGGCCTGGGCCTGTTCGTCTGCCTGTGCGTGCTGATGCTGATGTGGCGCCGCCGCGGTCAGGACGTGCTGACCTCAGAGTGCGCCGGCGGTCATGCCTGAAAGCTGGGAACCGGCGCGCAGTGCGACGCTGGTGCCATCGATGGCGGCCGCATACACCTGCTCGATGCCCTGAACAATGCCGTCCCAGTCCAGCGATTCCGCGCTGGCCCGCGCCGCCTCGCGCATGCCGCTCAGACCTTGGGGCGTGTCGAGCAAGGCCAGCAGGCGTTGCCGGAAGGCCGCCGCCTCGTTGAACGGGGCCAAGCCGCCGTTGATGCCGTCGCGCACCAGCAACCCGGCCGCCGCATAGCCGTAGGCCATCACCGGCAACCCGCTGGCCAGGGCCTCAGGCGTGACATTGCCGTAGGTCTCGGTCACGCTGGGGAAGACGAACAGATCGCCGCTGGCATAGCAGGCCGCCAACGCCTCACCGTGGCGCATGCCGGCGAAGATCGCATCGGGCAGTTGCTGCTGCAGCTCGGCCCGCGCGGGGCCGTCGCCCACCAGCACCAATCGCGCGCGGGGATGGCGCTCGCGCACCGCCGGCCACACGTCGGCCAGCAGCTGCAGGTTCTTCTCTGCGGCCAGCCGTCCCACATGCAGCAGCACCGGATCCCCCGGCGCCACGCCCCATTGCGCGCGCAGCGTCTGGCTGCGGCGAAGCGGATGGAAGAGCTGCGTGTCCACACCGCGGGCGATCACGCTGACGTGGCGGAAGCCCTGGGCCATCAGCTCACCGGCCAGGGCGGCATTCGGCACCATGGTGTTGTGGCACCGGTTGTGAAACTTGCGCAGGTAGGCCAGCAGCGGACGGCGCAGCCAGCCGATGCCGTAATGCTGCGCATAGGCATGGAAGTTGGTGCGGAACTCCGACACCACCGGCAGTTTGAGATGGCGCGCCGCCTGCAACGCGGACCAGCCCATCGGGCCTTCTGTGGCGATGTGCACCACGTCCGGACGACGGCTGGCCCACAGGCTGACCAGCGTGCGCTTGGACACCACACCCATGCGCAGATGCGGATAGCGCGGCACCGGCAGGCCGCGCATCAGCACCTCGTTGATCGACGGCACCGCACCGCGGTCGACCTCGGCCTGGCGGGGACGCAGCAGCTGCACCGCATGGTCCCGGGCCTGCAGGCCCTGCACCACGCAGGCGATGCTGCGGGCCACGCCGTTGACCTCCGGGGGATAGGTCTCGGTCACCACCGCAACGCGGAAGTGGCGTTGGCGGGTGGGCAATTCATCCACCTCGAGTTCGATCGGCGCGGTCGTCATGGCGCGGATCATGGGCGGCCAACGCAACAGTTCTGTGACGGTGCGGCTCGTCATGCGGCTGACACGCCGGATTGACACAGTCGCCACGCCGCCGTCACCGCGGCGCCATCGATGCCGCACCGCCAGGGTGCCGACGCCGCATGGGTCTCCGGCATCCTGCCGCGCAGATCGGTCATGCGAGGGTCGGCAGGCGCCACCGCATCGGGGGTGCCGACGCCGCCCGCAGCCGGTTGTTCGACCGGGCGCGTGCCGTGACGCCACCGCTCACCACCTCCACGAGGCCCGCATGAACGACTTTCTGCATCTGCTCAAGGAACAGCGCTGGGACGACCATCGCTACTACCACCACTGCCGCATCAACCAGTCGCTGCACCTGCTCAGCGCCTGCTGCTTCGTGGTGGCCTACGGGCTGCTGCTGGTCGATCCCGCCTGGGCCGCGCTGCTGGCCTGGGGGGTGTCGATGACCAGCCGCCAGGCCGGTCACTTCTTCTTCGAGCCCAAGGGCTATGACGAGGTCAACCAGGCCACCCATGCCCACAAGGAGGCGATCAAGGTCGGCTACAACCTGCGCCGCAAGGTCGTGCTGATGGCCCTGTGGGCGGCGCTGCCGATCGTGCTCTGGCTCCAGCCGGGGCTGTGGGGGGTGTTCACGCCCGCCAGCGGCTTTGTCGAGTTTCTGCATCAGCTGGGCCTGCTGTGGTTCTGGCTGGGCGTGGGCGGGCTGGTGTTCCGCGTGCTGCAGCTGACCGTGCTCCAGGATCTGCGCACCGGCCTGGCCTGGGCGACCAAGATCATCACCGACCCGTTCCACGACATTCAGCTCTATCACCGGGCGCCGTTGCACTTGTTGCGCGGCGAACGCATGGATCCGATGCACGAGGCCGCCGCCCAACGGCAGAATGCGGGTCACGGCGAACAGGCGGCCTGATCGCTGAAAGGGGAATAGCTGGGGCGTACGCCAGGCGCGTGCGACACGGTCCCCCCGTCAGAGCCCGGGCAACCCGATCGGACCCCTGAGGCACAGGCCGCTGCACCGACACGTCGCACGCCCTCTGGACGGGGTCGTGGCAAGGTCGGCCAGTTCGCCCACCCACAGGAGTTCTCTGAATGACGGTTGTGTCGCGGCGCCTACGGGCGCTGGCCTGTTTCCTGGTTCGTTTCCCGGTGCCTTCCCGCACCCTTCAAGGATCTCGCCCCGGTCCTGGTCGCCCAGTGGTCGGCTTCACCGCCGTGGCGGCCGCAGCCGTCGTGCTCGCGGGTTGCGGCGGCATGCCCACCACCGGCAGCATGCGCGGCATCAACGGCCCCATCGTCTACACCAAGGTCGGCGAGGGCGAGCCCACCGTGGTGCTGCAGTCGGGCCTGGGCGATGGCCGCGAACCCTGGGCCGCGGTGATGCAGCAGCTGCGCGAGCGTCACTCGGTGTTCGCCTACGACCGCCCCGGCTATGGCGACAGCACCGGTTTCACGCCGGTGCCGCGCAATCCCTGCGGAATCGCCACCGAGCTGCATGAGCTGCTGAAATCCGCCGGCGTGAAGCCGCCGTATCTGCTGGTCGGCCATTCGATTGGCGGGCTCTACCAGTATGCGTACGCGCGGCAATATCCGGACGAGGTGGCCGGCATCGTGCTGGTGGATGCCACCCACCCGCTGCATCTGCGCCGCATGCAGGTCGAGGTGCCGGTGATGGCCAGCATGCTGGAGAACATGAGCAAGCGCGTGTTCAGCGGCATGATGCAGACCGAATTCAACATGCAGACCGAATGTGTCGATGCGCTGCTGCAAAAGCCGCGCCCCGACGTGCCGGTGCGGGTGCTGACCCGCACCGTGTATTCGCCGGTCGAGCAGGCCAGCGGCTTCGAGGCCATGGTGCATGCGCTGGAACCGAACTGGCTGCCCCTGGTGGGCGGCCGCGAGATCGAGCCGGTGACCGGCGCCGGCCACTACATCCAGCGTGACAAGCCCGGTCGTGTGGTGCAGGCGGTCGATGCGGTGGCCGACGAGATCAAGATCCGCGCGGCCGCACGTGTGGCCGCGGCGTCGGCGGCGTCGGGTGCCGCGTCCACGCCTGCTGCCGCCGTGGCACCGACGCGCACCACCGGTGTCGCGCCCGCCACACCGACGGCCACCGGATCGGTCAGCGCAGCGGCTGCGGCCAGCGCCGCCTCCGCGCCGACCCGCTGATCAGCCCGCCCAGCCCAGCGTCTCCATCAGCATCCGGCGCTTGATGGCGCGGTTGCTCGGCAGCGCCGCGTTGTGCCACCAGCCGCCGTCGCGCATGGCGCGGGCGGCGATCAGCAGCCGGCGCTGGATCTCGGCGAAGTCCTCATCGCTGACCTCGGTGCTGAAGATCATCCGACCGGTCCCGACCCAGCTCAGCGCCAGGCCCTGCGCCCGCATGAAGTACTGCAGCATCCAGTTGTAGCGCGAAGGCGCGAGGTAGTAGAGCGTCCAGACCGAGGACATGTGGGCCGCACGAAGCGGCAGGTCCTCGGCTTCCAGTGCCGCGTTCAGCTGCGCGCAGCGGGCGTCCTGGATCTGGTCCTGCATCGCCAGCCGCTCCTGCCACTGCGGCTCCTCCAGCGCATCCAGGAAGACCGACATCGCCCCCATCACATACGGATGGGTGTTGAAGGTGCCGCGGGCAAAGCAGATGTCGGCCGGACGTTCCTCGCGGTAGCGCTTCATCCAGGCCGAGCGGCCGCACACCACCCCCACCGGCAGGCCGCCGCCCAGGGTCTTGCCATAGGTGACCAGGTCGGCCCGCACGCCGAAATAGGCCTGCGCGCCACCGGCGCCCAGCCGGAAGCCCATGAACACCTCATCGAAGATCAGGGCGATGCCGCGCTCGGTGCAGACCTCGCGCAGTTCACGCAACCAGGCGGCATAGGCCTGGCGGTCGAAGCCGGCCCGGCGCGAGCTGTCCACCAGCGAGCCGTCGCCCGGGGCGGGTCGGTTCGGATGCAGCGCCTGCAGCGGATTGACCAGCACGCAGGCGATGTCGCGCCGGGTGCGCAGCACCTGCAGGCTGCGGGCATGCATGTCGCGCAGGGTGTAGGTGCGCTCGGCCGGCAGCGGATTGCCGGGGCCGGGCTGGGCTTCGTCCCACCAGCCGTGATAGGCGCCGCAAAAGCGCACCAGATGGGTCTTGCCGGTGTGATAACGCGCCAGTCGCACCGCCTGCATCACCGCCTCGGTGCCGGACATGTGGAACGAGAGCTGGTCCATGCCCGCATGCGCCAGGATGCGTTGGCTGTTGCGCTCGACCAGCGGGTGATAGACCCCCAGCACCGGCCCCAAGGCGGCCACCCGCGCTGCGCCTTCGTCGATGCAACGGCGGTAGAAGTCATAGCCGAACAGGTTGACGCCGTAGCTGCCGGCCAGATCGATGAAGCGTTCGCCGTCCAGGTCGGTCAGCCAATGGCCGTCGCTGGCCGTCATCACCGCACCCAGCGGCAGGCTGCGCTGCACCACGGCGCTGAAGGCCGGTGGCACCCGGTAGCTGCTGGTGAACTGCAGGTCGGGCAGGCCCGGCTTGAGGGCCTGGGTCGCGGCAATGCTCTTGGGATGGCGCTCGGTCAAGGTGCGCGACAGCGCTTCGAAGCTGGCGCGACGGCGGGCGCTGACCTCCAGCGGCGCATCGTCGGCGCGGAAGAAGCGGTCGTCACCGAAACTGCGGCGGGGCATCAGCCGGGCCAGTCGCACCGCCATGCGCGAATGGCCGGCGAGCGACGGATGTTTGGCGCGAGAAAGCTGCAGGCGTCGCCATCCCGCCGGCAACAGGGCCAGGGCGGTCAGCAGTCCCGCGGCGCCCAGCGCCGCAGCGAGGGTCGCCGAGGTGGCGGAGGCAGCAAAAAGGTCGTTCGTCATGGTCGGGGCCTCGTCGAGCTGTCACACAGAATTGGCAAATTCCTGACATGTACCCGACGCAATTGACATGGCCATGAAACTGGCGAGCTGGCGTGACCGTCTGACGCAGCAGGAAGACCTCAACTTTCTCCTCACCAACCGCGTGCCCCGGCTCGCGCTGACCCGGTTCATGGGCTGGTACAGCCGCCTGCAGAGCAAGCAGCTGACGCGGCTGTCGGTGGCGATCTGGCGGCTCTTCACCGATCTGGACCTGAGCGAGGCCGAGCCGCCTGAGCAGGGCTATCGTTCCTTGCGCGATGTCTTCACCCGGCGGCTGAAACCGGGGCGCCGGCCGATCGATGCGGACGAGGCCACCCTGGTGAGCCCGTGCGACGGCATCGTCGGCGCCTTCGGCCCGGTCACGCGCGGCATGGCGTTGCAGGCCAAGGGCATGGACTACCGCATCGCCGACCTGTTCGGTGACGCCAACCGCGCCGCGCCTTATCTGAACGGCAGCTACCTGACCTTGCGGCTGACCTCGGCCATGTATCACCGCTTCCATGCGCCGGCGGACCTGCGCATCGAGCGGGTGACTCACCTCGCTGGCGACACCTGGAATGTCAATCCGATCGCCCTGAAGCGGGTGGAGCGGCTGTTCTGCCGCAATGTGCGGGCGGCGATCGAATGCCGCCTGCCCGACGGCACGCCGATGGCCCTGGTGCCGGTGGCTGCGATCCTGGTGGCCAGCCTGCGGCTGCATGCGCTGGACCTGACGCTGCGGCCGGACCATCCCGGTCCGCATCGCTTCGATCTGCGCCATGACCACCGGCGGGGCGAAGAGATGGGCTGGTTCGAGCAGGGCTCGACCATCATCGTCTTCCTGCCCCCCGGCGTGGCGCTGCTGTCCGCGTTGCAGCCGGGTCAGCGCGTGCGCATGGGCGAGGCCATCGCCCGTCTACCATCCGCGGATGGCGATGAATGACACGACCCACGTCCCGCAATCCGCGACCTTGAGCGGCCTTTCCGGAACGTCCTATGGCGCCGATGAACACGGCTTGATCTGCGGCTTCTGGATCCATCCGGACCAACCCACTGAATCCCTGCCCACGCTGGCCCAGGCGCAGGCGCGCCTGGCGGATCCGGCGGGGGGCTTCGTCTGGCTGCACCTGAACCTGACGCATGCGGGTGCGCAGCCGTGGCTGGCGCGGCATGCGGCGCTGGCGGAGAGCTTTCTGGAAGCGCAGCAGGCGGGCTCGCGCTCGTCGCGCATCGAGCGGGTTGGCGATGAGCTGTTCGCGGTGCTCAACGATGTGACCTTCGATTTCGCCTTCGATGTGGGCGATGTCTCCACCCTGTGGATGCAGGTCAGCGAGCATCTGGTGCTCAGCGCGCGCCGGGCGCCGCTGAGATCGGTCGATCGCCTGCGCATGGCGGTCAAGCGCGGTGACCGCCCGCGGTCCAGCGTCGCGTTGCTGGATCACCTGCTGCGGGATCAGGCGGATGAGCTTCAGCGCATCGTCCGCCAGGCCACCGAGCGGGTCGACGACATCGAGGACGCCCTGCTGGCCGGACGCCATGCCGGCCATGAATCGGAAGTCGCCGCATTGCGCCGACTGATGGTGCGGCTGCAGCGCCTGCTCGCGCCGGAACCCAGCGCGCTGCTGCGCATGCTGTCGAATCCGCCGCATTGGGTGGCCGAGGACGACCAGCAGCAACTGCAGCAGGCCAGCGAAGAATTCGCGCTGGTCCTGCGCGACATCCAGGCGCTGCAGGAACGCATCCGCGCGGTGCAGGACGAGACCTCCGCCCGGGTGGCGCAGGAGAACAATCGCACCCTGTATGTGCTGACCATGGTCACCGTGCTGGCGTTGCCGATCAACCTCATCAGCGGCCTGTTCGGGATGAATGTGGGCGGGCTGCCGTTCCTGCAGCATCCGCACGGGTTCTGGGTCGTGGTCGGCCTCATCCTGCTGCTGACCGGGCTGGTCACGATGCTGTTGCTGAAGGCGACCGGGCGCCGGCAGTAGGCGCCGCCGCCGTCCTCCGAAGAAGGCGTCACCACCGTCGCCGGACCAGCGCCAGCGGCGCGTTTCCGGCGACCCTCTGACCAACTGACCAACTGACCCTCTGACCAGTTGATCATCAGACTCTCGGCCAATTGGGCCCATTGGGTCCGTGGGCCCGATCCGATCAGGGATTGGCAGGGCCGTCGATGCGGCTCAGGTTGTCCTCCGAGTTGCGGTCGATGCGCTTGTTGTACGGATCCACGCCCACCCAGCTCGGTGGTCGATCCACCACCAGCCGCAGCGTCTGCGTACCGGTCCGGATCTGCTGCTGGGTGAAGGACAGGACCGACGCGGCGGTGTAGCCCGGCCGCCCCGGCTCGGCGCTGAAGACGCCGAGGTCGAACGGCTCGGCCAGCGGCGCTTCGGTTTCCTTGCCCTTGCCGTCGGCGTAGAACTTCTTCGCCTCGACGACCAGGCTCACCTCGTACTTGCCGTCGGCCCGCTTCACCGCCTTGGCTTGCGAGACCTTCACATCCAGCAGCGTGATCTTCTCGAACAGGTCGGTGATCAGGGCCTGGTGCTGCGGGCCGGCTTCGGCGCGCAGGATGCGCAGGAAGTCCTGTGTGTTGGCATATGGCGCAGCCTTGAAGGCGTACTGCTGAAGCAGCTTGGCCATGGAGCGATTCACCACGTCCTCGCCGACCACCTCCTTCAGCCAATACAGCACCAGCGATCCCTTCTGATAGTGGATGTAGGACTGGTTCTCCACGCGGGCCAGCGGCAGTTCCTCGACCACCTCGCCGCCGCGGGCGCGCAGGTATCGGTCCAGTTCGTACTTCAGGAACCGGCGCATCTGCTCCTTGCCGTAGAGCCGCTCCATCACCAGCAATGCCGAGTACTGGGCGAAGCTCTCGATCAGCATCGTCGCGCCCTGCTGGTGGCTGGGCACCAGTTGGTGGCCCCACCACTGGTGCGCAATCTCATGGGCGGTGACATAGGTGACGACGTCGATCTTGTCCGGATCGCCGAGCTGGGTCAGGAACCCCAGGTTCTCGGAGTACGGAATCGTATTGGCAAAGCTCTGGGCAAAGTCGGCATAGCTCGGGAACTCCAGAATGCGGGCCTGGCGGAACTGATAGGGCGAGAACTGTTCGCTGAACAACGCCAGCGACTGCTTCATCGCCGCCATCATGCGTGGCACGTTCTGCTCATGGCCCGCATGGTGATAGACCGCCAGATCGATCGGCTTGCCCGCCACCGTCACCTGGTCGCGGGCGATGGTGTAGCGGCCCGACTGGATCGAGAAGAAGTGATTGATCGGCGCATCGGGCTTGAAATGCACGGTGCGGCGGCCGTTGGCGGTGGTGTCGCTGACGGTGTAGCCGGGCGCGATCGGCACCTGATCGGCGTCGGTGGTGAGGGTGATGTCGGCATCGACCCAGTCGCTGTCGGCGCGCAGGACGGAGCGGTCGCGGCCGTGCTCGTCCTCCAGCGCGGGCGGGCGCAGATCGGCCGGCAGGCCGTACTTGCGCCGCTTGGCTCGGTCCTTCAGGAAGCCGTCCCGGCTGATGCCGATGCCCGGTGAGATCGAGCTGTTGTCGATGAAGCTGCCGTTGTCCACCAGGCGGTTGAACGGGGCGCTGTTGGGGAAGCCGCGTTCCTGCAGCGTCGTCTTGAAGGACAGGATCCGCACCTCCCCCGGCTGCATCGCGGGCTGCAGGCGGTAGCTGCGATAGCGCCAGGGGCTGTAGTCCTTCAGCAGGCTCGCGCCGGCCAGGGTGACCTCATCGAGCTGCATGTGTTCATTCCAGTTCAGATGCAGTTCGCTGATCACCCGGCCACTGCGATTCTCGAGGCGGTAGCTGCCCTGGGTGACGGCCTTGACCTCCTTGGGATAGAGCTGCACGGCCAGGGTGACCGCAGTGATGCGCGGCATCGGCAGCGTCTCGAAGGGCAGCAACTCGCGTTCTGCGTCCGCCAGTCTGGCCTCGCGCTGGGCGGTCGGCAGATAGTCGTTGAGCAGGTTGGTGTTCCAGAAGATGAACCCGCCACTGCCCAGCACCGTGGCCAGCGCGACGCCGCCGATGATCAGCGCACCGCCGCGCAGCCGCCGGCGTGCGCCGGGCAGTCGCAACCGCAGCGGGGACACCACCCCACGGCGCCAGAAGGCGTAGGCTCCGACGGCCAGCAGGGTGGCGAAGGCGCTCCAATACAGGTGGAACCAGCTCTGGCCGATCCAGAAGCGGGCCATGCCGTTCATGTCCGACAGCGGCACCGGCGGCGTGCCGCCGTAGTTGTAGAGGTTGTGCTCGAAGCCGGCCGAGCTCAGCGCGACGCTGGCCACCAGGTAGAGCAGCATCAGGCCCCAGCCGATGAACTTCTGCGGCACCATCACCTGAACGAAGACCGAGAGCACGGCCAGTTGAACGGCCACCACCACCGTCGGCCAGGCAAACCACAGCAGGTAGGCGCCGAGCTGGAACTGGGTGTAGCCCTTGAGCACCTGCACCAGCATGCCGGTGAGCACCGCCACCAGCGACGAAGCCACCAGCACCAGGGTGATCGCGGCGATCTTGGGCACCAGATGCGCCCAATCGGGCGCCGCAGTGGCGTCGACGATCTCATGCATGCGGCGTTCGCGGTCACGCCACACCAGCTCCCCGCCGTAGTAGATGGCGATGATGATGGGCATCAGCGTGAAGGCGCCTTGCAGCGCCTGCACCATCAGCCGGGTGACCGGGATGTTGCTGGCGCCATACCAGTCGCCGGTGTACCAGGCGGAGCCGCCGGCATTGATGACCCCGATGATGAGCAGCACGAAGAAGGTCGGGCTGCGGAAGACGAAGGCCATGTCGAAGCGCGCCAGCGCCATGAACTGCGCGCGGCGCGCCGCCGCATCGCTGCGAGGCATCGGCAAGGTCTCACGGCGAGCCGTCGGTGCCGATCGCGGCGCAGCGGCTTTGGGGCTCGCACGGCTGCCGCGCACCTCGAAGCGGAATCGCCACCAGGCCGTGGCGAAGAGCGCCAGCGCCACGCCGGTCCAGAGCACGCGATTGGCCAGCAACAGGCCGGTGATCTCGGGCATCCGGGTGTTGCGATCGGCGGCGGTCCAGTATTTGGTGGCGATCCGCAGCGCGGTCAGGCCGAAGGGATCGGTCAAGGCCGCGACGGTGTCGTGCTGCACATCTCGCAGCAGACCCCGGGTGATGAAGAACAGCACCAGCAAGCCCACGGCGCCGACATAAGTCCACATCATCGACCGCGTCGCGGTGGCCAGGGCAAAGAAGCTGGCGCCGGTGATGAGCAGGGTCGGCAGGCCGAAAACGACGAGTGCGTACAGATAGTGGGACGGCACGAACGGCCCGATCTTCTCGGGGTCCAGCCAGGGCATGGCCGAGCCGATGGCAATGGCCAGGGGCACTGAGGCCAACACCAGCCAGGCGGCGGCGATGGCGCCGGTGAACCGCCCGGTGAGGTAGGCGCCCTTGCCGACACGGGTGCTGCGCAGGATGGGCGCGAAGCCGGTCTCATCGTCCCGCAGCACCGTGCCGGCCACCATCGCCACGACGATGAAGACCGCGAACACCCCCATGATGCCGAGCGTTTGCAGGATCGCGTAGGGCGAGTTGATGTGGACGTTGCCGCGGCTGCCGATCTGGATCTGGTCGATCGTGGTGGCACCGAAGGTCAGCAGGAAGAAGATCAGGCAGCCCACCCAGAAGACGGGACTCTTGAGCTGATAGCGCCATTCGAAGGCGGCAACGGGGCCGAACATGCGTGCCGACATCTCAAGCCACCTTCTCTGCAGACGCACCGGTGGCAGGACCGGCCGCGCGATGGCGATAGAGGGTGGCGAAGTAGACGTCTTCCAGGCCCGGCTCGGCGGGCGCGAAACCCACGCCCGGCGACGCCGCCGCCAGCACCCGGATCACGGTGCGTCCGCCGCGCAGCCGGGTGGCGATCACCTCGTGGCGGGCCTTGGCGGCATCGACCTCCTGCCTGTCGATGCTGGCTTGCCAGATGTGGCCCTGCAACGCGGCAATCAGCTCGGTGGGTGTACCCGCCAGCACGATGCGTCCGCTGACGAGAATCGCCATGCGCGGGCAGAGGTCGGTGACGTCGTCGACGATGTGGGTGGACAGGATCACCACCACGCTCTCGCCGATCTCGGCCAGCAGGTTGTTGAAGCGGTTGCGTTCCTCGGGGTCGAGGCCCGCGGTCGGCTCGTCGACGATGATCAGCTTGGGATTGCCGATCAGCGCCTGCGCAATGCCGAAGCGTTGCCGCATGCCGCCCGAGAAACCGGCGATGGCAGCCTTGCGGACGTCCCACAGATTCACCTGCCGCAGCAGGGCCTCGACGGTGTCGCGTCGCTCGCCGCGACTGGCGATGCCCTTGAGCACGGCCAGGTGATCCAGCATGTCGGCGGCGGACACCCGGGGATAGACACCGAAATCCTGCGGCAGATACCCCAGCGTGGCGCGCAGGGCGTCGGGGCGGGCGAGGACATCGATATCGCCGAAGCGGATCGCGCCGGCGCTGGGCACCTGCAGGGTCGCCAGGCAGCGCATCAGGCTGCTCTTGCCGGCGCCGTTCGGACCCAGCAGACCGAACATGCCCGCAGGGATCTCCAGTGAGACGTCGTCCAGGGCGCGTACGCCGTTGGGATAGGTGTGAGTGAGTTGGCTGATCGAAAGCATGCGGCGCACCATCGAGCGTCGCCGACGGGCCACGCAACGAGATGCACTCTAGCCAGCCACCGCTGGCGCGGGGCACGCTGCGATGAACGGGCGGCGCGCGTGGACAGGCTGCATCCTCGGCGGATTGGTGGCGTCTGTGGTTCGCCCCCTTCAACGGTCCTGGCGCGTCCGTCGATGCATTCTCCAGAATGGTGCTTGGTGCTTGGTGACCGGTGGCCGGTGGCCGGTGGCCGCCGCGCACTGGGGCAATGCGCGCCACGCTGCATCGCGGCGCACCAAGCCGGGCGATTGCGCAACAGGAAGCAACTGGCATGGCCCGTCTCTGCGTGCGAAAACCCTCGCGGGTTGCGCGGCGTTCGCCCAATGCATCGGCGCGAGGGCCGTGTTCATCGGCACTGTGGCGTGTTTACCTCACCCACGACGCCGCCGGCCAACCCGCAGAAATCACGGGATGTCGGTGTTTTCTCACCACAGTGCGCAGTGGGGCATCGCTGTCGCCTTCGAGACGTTTATCCTGCACCACACCCTGGTATCGGCCCGCTCCGTGGGGCTACAGGTCGCCCAATCGTTACAGCCAAGTTCACGCCATTGATAACAATGGCGGACCCTGGACGCACGCATTTTCCGAGACCATGATCCACGCCATTCCCCGCCGCGCCCGTCGCCTGCTTGCCCTTTTGTGCCTCGTGGCTGCTCCGGCGGCCTATGCCGACATCGTCGTGGGCCAGGTGGCGCCCTTCAGTGGCCCGCAGGCAGTGACCGGCCGCGCCATGCGCGCCGGTGCGAAGTTGTGGATCGATGACGTCAATGCACGCGGCGGCATTCGCGGCCAGCGCATCAAGCTCGTGACCCGCGACGACGGGCAGAAGCCGGAAGAAACCGTTCGCCTGGTCAAGGAACTGATCGAGCAGGAATCGCCGATCGCCCTGATCGGCACGGTCGGCACCTCCAACCTGGAAGCCCTCAAGCAGGACGGCGTGCTGGAGAAGACCCGCGTGTCCATCATGGGAGCCGTCTCCGGTGCCACCAGTGTCATCACCGCACGGGGCATCTACCCGGTCAAGGCCAGCTACCGCGAGGAAGTCGACCGCCTCTTCAAGCAACTGAGCGAAACCGGCCGGCTGCGCGTGGGCGTGGTCTTCCAGGATGACGGCCTCGGACGTGACGCCATCGCCGGCGCCCAGGCGTCGGCCAAGACTTACGGCATTACCTTGGTGGCGCAGTCCGGTTATGCCCGCAACACCACCGAAGTGACCAAGGCGGTGGAGGACATGGTCAAGGCGGCGCCGGATGTGATCTTCCTGGCTGCCACCACCGCCGCCGCCATCGAATTCACCAGCCGGTACCAGACGGCCGGCGGCCATGCCGGTCTGTACGGCATGTCCATCATTGACGTGCAGGCGCTGCTCGCCAAGCTGGGACCGGAGCGCGCACGCGGCTTCGCCTTCTCGGTGGTGCTGCCGACCGACGACCGTCAAGACCGCGAAGTGGTGCGCGAATACCAGCGCCTGCGCCAGAGCGCCAAGGACACGTCGGAGCTGTCGTCGCGTTCCATCGAAGGCTTCATTGCCGCCCGTGCGCTGACCAAGGCACTGGAACGCACAACCGCCTCCGGTCCTCAGGCCCTGAGCGACACGCTCGAGCGTGGCTTCGACACCGACGTTGGCGGCCACCGCCTGACCTTCGGCAAGGGGCAGACGCCGTCGCGCTATGTGGATTTCGCGGTCCTGGGCACCGGCGGCCGATTGGTTCGCTGATTCGCCTGGTTCGCCTGGTTCGCTGGGGCGCTGAAAGGCCTGATTCACAGGCAGCGCCTCGGCGCCTGCGCGTGAGCGCGGGGGGCGTACCATCCTGGCGGAGCGACGGATGACGCGACCGCGTGGGTCGACGGTGCATCCGTCCGCCGGTCCCTCTGCTGATCGGAGCCAGCGATGAAAGTTCAGGACATCATGTCGACGCGGGTGGTGACGGTCGAACTCGACGACCGTCTGCACGTGGTCAAGAAGATCTTCGACTCGACCCACTTCCATCACCTGCTGGCGGTCGAGACCGACGGCACACTCTACGGGGTGGTCTCCGACCGGGATCTGCTGCGGGCGCTCAGCCCTTTCATCGGCAGCACGGTGGAGACCCATCGGGATGCGGCCACGCTCAACAAGGCGGTGCATCAGGTCATGTCGCGCGCGCCGATCACCCTGCCGGCCGACGCCACTGTCGCTCAGGCAATCCAGGTGTTCCTGGACCATCCGGTGTCGTGCATTCCGATCGTGGATGCCCACTTCAAGCCGATCGGCATCGTCAGTTGGCGGGATGTGCTGAAGTCGTTTGCCGACAACGAGGCGACGGCGAGCCCCGGCTGAGTTCAACGCCTTGCTGCGGCGGCGTACCGCCTCGCCGTCCTTCTTAGAGCCCCAGAAACGCCGTCAGCTCGTCCAGGTAGTCCTCAAAATCCGCCAGGCCGTGATCGCTGCCTTCCAGCAGCTTGATCCGGCAATCGGCGTAGCGGGCGGCCATCTCCCGCCAGTCCAGCACCTCATCGCCTTTGGCGACCACCGCCATCAGCCGGTCCGGGTGTGCGATCTCGCCCACTGCCAGCTCGCGCAGCTCGCCGACGAACTCGGGTCGAAAGTAGAAGTGCTCGGACGGGTCCTGCCAGCAGGTCTGCTCGCCGATGTAGTTCGACAGGTCCCGCGCAGGATCCACCGCCGGGTTCAGCAGCACCGTCCGCGCGCCAGTGAGCTGCGCGACCTGGGTCGCATAGAAGCCGCCCAGCGAGCTGCCCATCACCGCCATGGTGTCGACCGGCCAGTCCTGGATCAGCGCCCGCACCAGCGTCAAGGCGTCGCGCGGGGAGGGCGGCAATTGCGGGCTGGCGAAATGCAGGTCCGGCCGATGGTCCTGCACCCAGCGCGCCATCCGCCGGGCCTTGGCCGAGCGAGGCGAGGAGCGGAATCCATGCAGGTACAACAGATGGGTGCGGCGCGCCGGCGCATCGGGGGATGCGGGCGTGGAGACGGTCGTTGGCGCGCTGGCCGCAGCCGGCATCGGAGAGGCGGGCGAAGTCATGCGCGGCAGTGTAGGTTGCCGTCGGGAGGGTCACTTTCGGCATGGGGGCTTGGGCCGGCTATCGTTCTGCGGGGCCTCTCTGCGAGGGCATCTGGGCGATGCACGGAAATCGAAGATTCCACTCGCTCGTTAGTGCGCATTGACGGGGCACCGACGTCCCCCGCACAGTCTTTGTTTTTCCACCCACGGGTGCGGACGGTTGATCCCGCCGACCCTGTCTGACTCAGCCGCTTATGACCACCACGGAGTCGATCAAGCTGTCGGCGATTGCCGTCGCTTCCCTGTTGCTGTGCGCCTGCGCCGCGCCGCCCACCGCCGGCACCGCGCCCGCGGGAGCTTCGCCGGCCGCCGCCGCCGCGCCGGCCAGCGCCGCGTCCGGCGCACCGGGCGCGCCGGGTGCCGCATCGCCGATGACCGCCGCGCGTCCGCCCGCCGATCCGACCGCCCCCAAGCCCTTCGCTGACGTCGCGCGCGACACCAAGCGCCAGGACGGCCTGTTCCCCATCCTGCGCAAGGACGAGAAGGTCTGGCTGGAAATCCCGCGCGCGATGTTGAACAAGCCCTTCCTGTTCACCATCAACATCTCCAGCTCCATCGGCGAGCGCGGCTTCTACGCCAGCCAGATGGGCCCGGACGTGATGGCCGAATGGCGCCGCGTGGGCAACACCCTCCAGCTGGTCGCGCTCAACACCCGATTCCGTGCCGAAGGCGGCGGCAAGCGCGCTGCCGAAGAGGCGTTCTCGCCCAGCCTGCTGGCGGCCGGCCCGGTGGCCAGCGCCGATCATCCGGAGCGCAAGTCCTTCCTGGTGGACGCCGGAATGCTGCTGAGCGACATCCCCGGCATGTCCACCCGTCTGGAAGCGGCCTTCCGCCTGCCTTACTCGGTGGACCGCGGCAATTCCTACTTCGAGGCCACCCGTGCCGATGGGACCCTCAGCACCCTGAACGCGCGCCTGCACTACTTCACGCCGCGCATCCCGGCGCCGCCGCTGGTGGCCCCGCCGGTGCCGGTCCCCACGCCGCCGCAAGCGACGCCGGATCCGCGCTCGATGTTCATGGGCTTCGTCTTCAACTTCCGTGCACTGCCGGCCAACGCGATGGACACCCGTCGCGCCGATGGCCGCCTGGGTCATTTCACCGAGTCGTTCACCGACCTGAGCGATGACGTGAAGGCCAATCCGCGGGTGCACTTCGTCAATCGCTGGCGTCTGGAGAAGAAGGATCCCGCCGCCGAGCTGTCCGAGCCGGTGCAGCCGATCGTCTACTGGATGGACAAGAACATCCCGGCGAAATATCGCCCCGCAGTGGAAGCCGGCATCCTGGAATGGAACAAGGCCTTCGAGAAGATCGGCTTCAAGAACGCGGTCGTGGCCAAGCAGCAGCCCGACGACGCGGACTGGGACAACATGGACGCTTCGCATGCGTCGATCCGCTGGTTCGTCGGCTCCGACGTCGGCTTCGCGATCGGACCGAGCCATGTGGACCCGCGCAGCGGTGAGATCCTGGATGCCGACATCGGCATGAGCGACGTGTTCTCCCGCGGCGGCCGCGCCTTCATCAGCGAAGACGTGCCGCGCATCGGCTCGCTGGGCGAAGAGGCCTCGGCGCTGGCCCAGATGAACCAGGGTTGGCGCGAGGGCCGCAACGCGGCCTACTGCACCTATGCCCATGATGCGTCCGACGAGATGGACTTCGCGCTGGACATCCTCGAGGCCCGCGGCGACATCGCGCCGGACAGCCCCGAGGCCGACGCCTTCATCCAGGCGCGCATCAAGGACGTGATCATGCATGAGGTCGGTCACACGCTGGGTCTGAAGCACAACTTCAAGGCCTCGCTGGCGGTGACCCAGACCCAGCTCAAGGACAAGGCCTTCACCGATGCGAAGGGCATCTCCGCCTCGGTGATGGACTACAACGCCTACAACATCCCGTTGGAAGGCGAAGCGCAGACCACCTACAACAACACCACGCTGGGCGCCTACGACTACTGGGCGATCGAGTACGCCTACAAGACCCTGCCCAAGGAGCAGGAGGCGGCGGAGCTGTCGCGCATTGCGTCGCGCAACACCGAGCCCGGCCTGGCCTATGCGGATGATGCCGACGCGGGCGGCTTCGGTCCGTTCGATGGCATGGACCCGACCGCCAACCGCTTCGACCTGGGCGACGACCCGCTGGCCTACTACAAGAAGCGTCTGAAGCTGTCGCAGGAACTCTGGGCCCGGGTGCAGGCCCGCAAGCCGGAGGCGGGCGAGGATCCGCTGCGTCAGCGTCGGTCGCTGCTGAACGGCTTCTCGCAGTTGGCGCGCTCGTCCGAGCTGGTCGGCAAGTATGTGGGCGGCATGTACAGCGTGCGTGATGTGCCGGGTGCGGCCCATCCGGCCCTGCGGCCGGTGGAGCCCGCCAAGCAGCGCGATGCCTTGCGCTTCCTGTCGACCGGCTTGTTCAGTGCGGACAGCTTCCGCTTCAAGCCGGAGTTCCTGAGCTCGCTGACCACCGATTACGTGGAGTTCGCCCGCAGCGAGTGGGTGAGCATTCCGACGGCGGTGTCGCGGGTGCAACTGGTGGCGCTGGACCGCTTGCTGAGCGCCAACACGGCGATCCGCCTGATGGAGCTGCCCAACTATGTGCCGGAGTCGCAGCGCAAGGGCGTGATCTCGCTCAACGAGGTCTACGGCACGCTGCAGTCCTCGATCTTCAGCGAACTCAAGACCGGTGCCGAGATCGATCGCCTGCGTCGCAATCTGCAGCGCGAGTACCTGCGCCGTCTGCAGGCCAACCTGACCCGCGGCAGCGCGGCCACCGGCCAGTTCGCCGATGCCTACGCAATGCTGCGTCTGCATGCGACCCAGCTGCAGTCCGAGCTGCGCAGCGCGCAGGCCAAGGGCGGTCAGTCGGTCGAGACCCGTGCGCACATTGCCGAAAGCCTGGACATGCTCAGCAGCGTGCTCAAGGCGACGATGTCGCGCACCTGATCGGACCTGCGGTCCTGAGGTGAAGGCCGGCAGTGATGCCGGCCTTTTTCTTTGGCTGTCGGATCAACCGGTCCGATCATCCGGATACCGCCGCTCCGCTGCGACGATGTCCCACACCGCGATGAACATCGCCGCGATCAGCGGGCCGATGACGAAGCCGTTGATGCCGAACACCGCCATGCCGCCCAGGGTGGACAGCAGCACCACATAGTCCGGCATCTTGGTGTCCTTGCCCACCAGCAGCGGGCGCAGCACGTTGTCCACCAGGCCGATCACCAGGGTGCCGTAGACCAGCAGGCCGATGCCGGCGCCCAGGTTGCCCGTGGCCAGAAGATAAATGGCCACCGGACCCCAGACCAGCGCCGCACCCACCGCCGGCAGCAGCGACAGGAAGCCCATCAGCACCGCCCACAGCACCGGCGCATGGATGCCCAGCACCCAGAAGGCCAGGCCACCCAGCGCGCCCTGCAGTGCGGCCACAACGATGTTGCCCTTCACCGTCGCACGGATGACGGTGCGGAACTTCTCGCCCAGCTGGCGCTTGTAGGCCTCCTGCAGCGGCAGGGCGTCCCGGATGCGGTGCGACAGCGCTTCGCCGTCGCGCAGCAGGAAGAACAGCAAATACAGCATCACGACGAAGCTGACCAGGAAGTCGAACGTGTCCTGCCCGAAGCCCACCACCTTGGTCGCTGCGAACTGGCTGCCCTGGTTCAGCGCGCCGGCCAGCTTCTCCTGCAGCGAGCTGAGGTCGTGCAGGCCCACCCGCTCCAGCAGGTCCATCAGCCAGCTCGGCGTGGCGGCATAGACCTGCTGCACATAGGTGGTGAAGTCGAAGCGCCCGGACTTCGCCAGCTCGAACAACACCGTGGCCTCGCGCACCAGCGCGCCCATGACATAGGTCATCGGCAGCACCACCAGCAACACGATCAGCAGGATGGTCGACAGGCCGGCCAGGTTGGGGCGCTTGAGCTTCTTCAGCAAGCGGCGGTAGACGGGCTGGAACACGATCGCCAGCGCGACGCCCCACAGCACCGCGCTCATCATCGGCCACAGGATCCAGGCGAAGGCCAGGGTGACCAGCGCCAGCAGGCACAGGAAAGATCGGTTCTGCAGGGCGGGGACCAGCTTGCCGGGAGAGCTCATCGTGTCGGTGCTCCAGAAAGAAGAGAGTGGCGTGCGCCGCGGCACCGATCTGCGATCCCGCGAAGGACATCGCAGAACGCGTTCGGCCGCCGCCGGCCACGCAAAGCCCGGGCCGAAATGCCGTGCGCGGGCGATGGATGGTATCGGCAGATTGGCCCGGTGCTGCGTCGGTGCAGGGCGCTTGCGCGTGTCAGCGGACAGGCGGTGTGAGTGGGGCCGGCGCGGTCTGTGTCGGTCACAGCGGAGGCGAGACCCTCGCCGACGCGGTCAGTCTCACCGCCATTGGCCGCTGTCGACGCCGTCGATGCGTGTTCAATCAAGCGACGCCCTCGCCAGCCACGAGCGGCCGACGTCGCGCCGACGTCGCGCCGACGCACCGCGTCATGGCTATTTCAGCGCGTCGAGCAGCTTCTCGTGGATGCCGCCGAAGCCGCCGTTGCTCATGCACAGCAGATGATCGCCGGGCCGCGCGGCCTTCTTCACCAGCGCGACCAGCTCGTCCACATCAGCGCCCACGAGCGCCTGCTCGCCCAGCGGCGCCAGCGCCTCGCGGGCATCCCAGCTCAGGCCGCCCTGGTTGCAGAAGCTCAGGTCGGCTTCCTCCAGGGCCCAGGGAAGCTGCGCCTTCATGGTGCCCAGCTTCATCGTGTTGGAACGGGGCTCGAAGATCGCCAGGATCCGCTCCGCCGGCGCGATGCGGCGGCGCAGCCCGTTGATGGTGGTGTGGATGGCGGTGGGATGGTGGGCGAAGTCGTCATAGACCTTGATGCCGCGCACCTCGCCGCGCAGCTCCAGCCGGCGCCGCACATTCTTGAAGCCGTTCAGGGCCTGGGCCGCCGGTTCGGACTCGATGCCCACATGCTCCGCCGCAGCGATGGCGGCCAGCGCATTGAGCTGGTTGTGCTCACCCAGCAGGTCCCAATTCACATGGCCGACCTTCAGGCTGCCGCGCAGCACGTCGAACGACTGCGGCTCGCCGCGTGCGCGCAGAGCGCCGGGCTCCTCCTTGCGGGCGCCGAAGCGTTGCACCTCGCTCCAGCAGCCGCGCGCCAGCACCCGCTGCAGCGCGTCCTCCCGCGCATTGACGATCAGCCGACCGGACGCCGGCACGGTGCGCACCAGGTGATGAAACTGGGTCTCGATGGCGGCCAGGTCCGGGAAGATGTCGGCGTGGTCGTGTTCCAGGTTGTTGAGGATCGCGGTGCGTGGCCGGTAATGGACGAACTTGCTGCGCTTGTCGAAGAAGGCGGTGTCGTATTCGTCCGCCTCGATCACGAAGTACCGACCGCCCCCCAGCCGGGCCGACACGCCGAAGTTCTGCGGCACGCCGCCGATCAGGAAGCCGGGGGCCAGGCCGCAGGACTCCAGGATCCAGGCCAGCATCGAGGTGGTGCTGGTCTTGCCGTGGGTGCCGGCCACCGCCAGCACATGCCGACCCTGCAGCACATGCTCGGCCAGCCACTGCGGCCCGCTGGTGTAGGGCAGGCCGCCATCCAGAATGGCTTCCATCAACGGAAACCGGCCCTCCGACGACCGTGTCACCACATTGCCCACGACGAACAGGTCGGGTTGGAGCGCCAGCTGGTCCTCGCCGAAACCCTCGATCAGCTCGATGCCCAGGGCTTCGAGCTGGGTGGACATCGGCGGATAGACATTCGCATCGCAGCCGGTCACCCGATGGCCGGCTTCGCGCGCCAATGCGGCGAGGCCACCCATGAAGGTGCCGCAGATGCCGAGGATATGGATATGCATGGCGAGTCTCTTCCGCAGCGCGGCCTTCAGGAATTCCGCGCTAATTGCATCAATGGCTGTACCAATTGGTAAGCAAGGGTAATGCCTGTCTCAAAGTTGTGAGCACGAGACAGTGAGGCGCGACCTCCGGATCGGGCGCTTTGAGGTCGGGCACGAGCACCACGCCCATGCCGGCGGACAGCGCCGCCTGAGCACCATAGCTCGAATCTTCGAAGGCCAGGCAGTCGACGGGCGCCTGTTTCAACGAACGGGCGGCAAGCTCGAACAGGTCGGGAAACGGCTTGCCGCGCGCCACCTGGTCGCCGCCGTGCACGGCATCGAAGAACTCGAGCAGGCCGGCCGTCTTCAGACGATGGACGACCTTCTCATGGCGGGTGGACGAAGCCAGCGCCAGCGGCACGCCGCGGGCCTTCAGGGCCGACAGCAGCTCCGGCACGCCCGGCATCGGTGCGAATCCGCGCTCTCCGATCGAGTCGGCCAGACGGCGGTCGACCGCTTCATAGGCGGCCTCTGCGGCGCTCAGGCTGCCGAAGTGGGGCGTCATCAGCGCCAGGCAATCCTGCCGGTTGCGGCCCACGGTGAGTAGGTATTGCTCCGGCGTGAACGACAGGCCCAGCTCGGCCGCATGGGCCAGCCAGGCGTCCCGGATGGGTCGCTCGGAGTCCAGCAGCAGGCCGTCCATGTCGAACACCGCAGCGCGATAACGACGGCTCGCGGCCGCAGCCGTTCCGCTTGCATCCATGCCCATGCCCACCCCTGCGCCGGTGCCGCCGAAACGGTCGGTCATCGTGCTGCCGGACGGGCTCAGCGCAGGGCGCGGCGGGCCGCGTCCAGCGTGGCGTCGATGTCGGCGTCGCTGTGGGCGGCGGACACGAAGCCGGCTTCGTACAGCGCCGGTGCCAGATAGACGCCATCGTCCAGCATGGCGTGGAAGAAGCGGTTGAAGCGTTCCTTGTCGGTGCGCATCACCTCGGTGTAGGTGGCGGGCAGCGAGGGCAGCAGGAAGAAGCCGAACATGCCGCCTTCGCTGTCGGCGCTGAAGGGCACGCCGTTGTCGGCGGCCACTTGGGTCAGGCCGTCGACCAGCCGACGGGTCCTGGCGCTCAGGGCTTCGAAGAAGCCGGGCTTGGCGATCTCGCGCAGCGTGGCCAGGCCGCAGGCGGTGGCCACCGGATTGCCCGACAGGGTGCCAGCCTGGTAGACCCCGCCCAGCGGGGCGAGGTGCTTCATGATGTCGCGGCTGGCGCCGAAGGCGGCCAGCGGCATGCCGCCGCCGATCACCTTGCCGAAGACGCTGATGTCCGGCTTGAAGCCCGGGATCAGGTCCGCATAGTGGCCCTGGGCGCTGCGCAGGCCGACGCGGAAGCCGGTCATCACCTCATCCAGCACCAGCAGCGCGCCGTGGGCGCTGCACAGCTCCCGCAGGCGGGTCATGAAGGGCACGCTGGCGCGCACGAAGTTCATGTTGCCGGCGATCGGCTCGACGATCACGCAGGCCAGTTCGGCCCCATGCAGGGCGAACGCCTCTTCGAGCTGCTCGACGTTGTTGTATTCCAGGACCAGCGTGTGCTGCGCGGTGGCCTCCGGCACGCCGGCGCTGGTGGGATGACCGAAGGTCGCCAGGCCGGAGCCGGCCTTCACCAGCAGGGCGTCGGTGTGGCCGTGGTAGCAGCCTTCGAACTTGATGAACTTGTTGCGGCCGGTCGCGCCGCGGGCGAGCCGGATGGCGCTCATCGTGGCTTCGGTGCCGGAGCTGACCAGGCGAATCTGCTCGCAGCTGGGCACCAGGCGCAGGATCTCCTCGGCCAGCTCGATCTCACGCTCGGTCGGCGCACCGAACGACAGGCCCTCGACCACGGCACGCTGCACCGCGTCGATCACGGCCGGATGGCCATGGCCCAGGATCATCGGGCCCCAGGAGCCGATGTAGTCGATGTAGCGCTTGCCGTCGGCGTCCACGATGTAGGCGCCTTCGCCGCGGGCGATGAAGCGCGGCGTGCCGCCCACGGCACGGAAGGCCCGCACCGGCGAATTCACGCCGCCGGGGATGACGCGCTGTGCGCGGGTGAACAGGGTGTCGTTCTGGCTCATGGCTTCAGGGGGCCGGGGACGGCTCGGTGGAAACGGACGGGGCGGCGGGGCTCGCGCCGGACGAGGCGCGGCAGCACCCGGGCGCCGGAAGGCTGCTCCCCGGTCCGGCCACCGCAGGCGGACGGCCCCGAGGATCAATGACAGGTCGTTCGGGCTTCAGTGGATGCGGCGCGGGCCGCGGCTGGGCGGTTCATCCATCGACAGCTCCTCGGTCGGTCCGACCGGCTTGGGCTCGGCGCCTTCGGCACCTTCCTCCTCGCCTTCCTCGCCGGGCGGCAGCGCCCAGAAGAAGCGGTCGGGGACCACATTGCCCATGCCGGGGCGGAAGCCCGCCTCCAGCGACTGATCCAGGAAGGCCAGCGCCTCGCCCACCGCATCGTGCGGTTCGGACCCGACCGACAGCAAGGCCGCCAGGGCCGCGGACAGGGTGTCGCCGGCGCCGACGAAGGTCGCTTCGAAGCGCTCGAACTTCTCGCCGGTGATGGCGCCCTGAGGGCCGGCCAGCACATTGTCCAGATACTGGTTGGGCAGGCCGATGCCGGTCACCAGCACATGCGCGGCGCCGTGCTGGTGGGCGGCCACCGCGAGTTCACGCGGGGAGGCGGGGCGGTCGGCGTCCCAGTCGGGCAGCAGGCAGTCGCACAGCGTCTTGTGGTTGCCCACCAGCACCAGCGTCTGCGGCAGCACCAGCTCCCGGAAGGCGTCCAGGTAACTTTGCTGCTGCTCCTCGTCCAGCCAGGAAATGCTGGGCAGGTAGGCGACCAGCGGCACGTCGGGATAATCCGACAGCACCTCCGCCACCGAGGCGATGCCCTCTGCGCTGCCCAGGAAGCCGACCTTCCAGGCGGCGACCGGGACATCCTCGAGGATGGAGCGGGCCTGCTCGACGATGCAGTCGCCGTCCAGGGTGTGGTGGTCGAACACCTCGGCGGTGTCGCGCATGAGGATGGCGGTGATCACCGGCAGGGCGTGGGCGCCCATCGCGGCGATGGTCGCCACGTCGCCGGCGCTGCCGCCGGCGCCGCTGGGATCGCTCGCGTTGAAGCTCATCACGCAGGCCGGCGGCGGCGATTCCTGGTCGTCCACGGCGGGCGACGCATCGGGGGAGGCTTGGTCTTGACGGCTCATGGATGGACGGCGGAAAGCCGTGAACTGATGCGCGGAATGTGACGAAGGACCGGTTTTAACTGTTGTTTCATCGGTACTTCTGCCCACCGGGGAACCCAGGGGGGATGGCTACAATCTTTCGATCATTGTAGTGATGCAAAGTCAACCCATCGTGAGCGAAGCAAGGACCTGGATGTGCCTGATCTGCGGCTGGATTTATGACGAGGCCGCGGGAGATCCCGAACACGGCATCGCCGCCGGTACGCGTTGGGAGGACGTCGACATGAACTGGACCTGTCCAGAATGCGGCGCCCGCAAGGAAGATTTCGAAATGGTCCAGATCTGATCGTCGGCGGCTGAACCGGGCTTGCCCGGGCGGGCCGGGATGCGGCCGCCGCAGGGCGGCGGGGTGACATCCGGCCGGCGGAACCGACATCGAATCGCCACAACCCTGACAACCAGGGCTTGAAGAATACGGAGTACAGCTTGGAATCCAAGACGGCCACCAAAGTCCTGGTCATCGACGACAGCAACACCATCCGCCGCAGCGCCGAGATCTTCCTGAAGCAGGGCGGCCATGAGGTGGTGCTGGCCGAAGACGGCTTCGACGCCCTCGCCAAGCTGAGCGACTATCAGCCCGACCTGGTGTTCTGCGACATCCTCATGCCGCGGCTGGACGGTTACCAAACCTGCGCCATCATCAAGCGCAACCCGCAGTTCTCGGCCGTGCCGGTGATCATGCTGTCGTCCAAGGACGGCTTGTTCGACAAGGCGCGGGGCCGGATGGTGGGTTCGCAGGACTATCTGACCAAGCCGTTCACCAAGGACCAGCTGTTGCAGGCGGTTCAACAACATCGCCGCGAGGCCTGAAGCCGAATAAGTCACACCACCGCGAAGTCGCGGTGTCCGATCACCCGCAGTTACTGCCAATCTCACCCCCGGCGAAAGGCCGCCGCGGTTTCGTCAGTACGAACCGCGCTACCAGGGAGTACCCATGTCCATCCAAAAGATTCTGCTGGTTGATGACTCGAAGACCGAGCTTCATCACCTCAGCGACCTGCTCAGCAAACGCGGTTATGCCGTGCGCACTGCGGAAAACGGCGAAGAAGCCATGAAGCGTCTGGAAGAAGAAAAGCCCGACCTCATCCTGATGGATGTGGTGATGCCGGGCCAGAACGGCTTCCAGCTGACCCGTGCCATCACCCGCGACGAGCGCTATGCCGACGTGCCGGTGATCATCTGCACCAGCAAGAACCAGGAAACCGATCGCGTCTGGGGCATGCGCCAGGGCGCCCGCGATTACGTCGTCAAGCCGGTCAAGGCGGACGAACTGATCGCCAAGATCAAGGCGCTGGGCTGACGTCATGGCCAACAAGCAAGCGCTGCGGGATCTTCAACAACGCCTGGCGCAGCGCATGCAGGCCGCCCGCGAGGCGCCGCAGGCCGCCAGCTGGCTGGCGGTGGAATGCGCCGGCCTCGGTCTGTTGCTTCCGCTGAAGCAATCGGGTGAGATCTTCACGCCCGTCCCGCTGCAGAGCGTGCCCTACACCCAGCCCTGGTTGCTGGGTGTGGCCAATCTGCGGGGCGGTTTGCACACGGTGGTGGACCTGGCGGCCTTTCTCGGCCTGCGCGGACCCACCGCCCTGACGCCCGCCCACCGGCTGGTGTCGATCAACCCGGATCTGGGGATCAACTGCGCGCTGCTGGTGGACCAGCTGCTGGGGCTGCGCGGTGATGAACAGATCCAGGCCGAGCCCGATGTGGCCGGCCACCCGGAATTTGCTCCCATGCGCATGCGCGACGGGCAAGGCCGGCGTTGGCAGGTGCTGGATCTGGATGCGCTGACGCAGCATCCCCAGTTCCTGCGCATTGTTTTGAACTGAGAGCCAGACGGCGGTCCCGTCCCAGGCCGAACGACCAAACGAGGGTGAGATGAGCTTCCTGGACAAAATCAAGAACAAGGGCAAGAACGAGGGCAAGGCGGTCGTCGATATCGACGACGCCGGCCCCAACACGGAAGCGGCCGTGTCCGCCGAGGACACGCAGGACTTCCAGCCCTCGATCATCACGACGGCGCAGCCCACGCCCGAATTCCAGGACACCGGCAACGGCTTCCAGCCGACCGCCAGCGCCCCCGACGCGCCCAAGACGATGCCGACGGTGCAGCCGCCGCAGCCGCGTCGTCAGGGCCTGTTCACCATGTTGGTCGTGGCCGGTCTGATCGGCACCACGTCCTTCGTGACCTGGAGCCTGATCAATTCGAACCAGTCCGCCGCCCAGGTGCGCGGCGCGGGTCAGGCGGCCATGCAGTCGCAGCGACTGGCCAAGGCGGTCTCGACCGCCCTGCTGGGCAACAAGAACGCCTTCCCTGAAATGAAGGAAAGCGCGGAAGTGCTGACCGGCGTGATCAGCAGCCTGCGCGACGGCAACGGCGCGCTGAGCCAGGGTCCGTCGTCGGTGCAGCCTCTGCTCGAGAAGATCGCTCCGATGGTCGAGCGCGCCGACAAGAACACCAAGGTGATGCTGGCGCAGGAAAAGGTGTTGACCCAGGTCGGCTCCGCGCTGCGCGCCATCAATCGCCAATCGTCCGACCTGCTGGAAAGCGCGGAAGCGGTGGCGTCGCTGTCGATCCAGAGCTCGGCGCCGACCGGCGAAGTGGCTGCGGTCGGTCAGCTGGTGATGCTGACCCAGCGTATCGGCAAGTCCGCCAACGAATTCCTGACCCAGGACGGCGTGAGCCCCGAGGCGGTGTTCCTGCTGGGCAAGGACTTGAATGCCTTCCGCGAAATCGCCCAGGCCTTGCTCAACGGCAACCCCGAGCTGCGACTGGCCGGCGCCAAGGATGCACAGGTGCGTGAGCGTCTGAAGGTGCTGCTGACCCAGTACGACCAGACCCGTACCCAGGCCACCGCCATCCTGTCCAACCTGCAGGGCCTGGTGGCCTCGCGGGAAGCGCAGACCTCCATCCTGAACGACAGCGAAGTGCTGCGTAAGGACCTGGACGAACTGTCGCAGGGCCTGGAATCCGCCGGCGGCCTGAACCCGGCCCTGCTGATCGGCATGGTGGCGTCGCTGGCGATGCTGATCATCGGCGCGCTGGGCTTCCTGAAGCTCTACGTGAACGACCAGGCCCGTCGTGCCCAGCTCGCTGAAGAACAGCGTCGCGAGGCCGAGGCGCAGGAGCAGGAGGCCAAGCGCGTCAACGACGCCAACCAGGCCGCCATTCTGCGACTGATGAACGAACTGCAGACGGTGGCGGAGGGTGACCTGACCCACCAGGCAACGGTGACGGAAGACATCACCGGCGCGATCGCCGACTCGGTGAACTACACCGTGGAAGAGCTGCGTTCGCTGGTGCACCAGGTGCAGACCACGGCGGTGCGGGTGACCGACACGACCGCGCAGGTCGACCAGACGTCCACCGAGCTGCTGGCCGCATCGACCGAACAGCTGCACGAGATCCGCGCCACCGGCGAAGCGGTGCTGCAGATGGCGCACCGAATCAACGATGTGTCCGCACAGGCGCAACAGACCGCCGACGTGGCCCGCCAATCCCGGCAGGCCGCTGAGCTGGGTCTGGAGGCGATGCAGAACACCATCGGCGGTATGAACCAGATCCGCGACCACATTCAGGAAACCTCCAAGCGCATCAAGCGTCTGGGCGAGTCGTCGCAGGAAATTGGCGAGATCACCGAGCTGATTTCCGACATTACCGAGCAGACCAACGTGCTGGCGCTGAACGCGGCGATCCAGGCGGCGTCCGCCGGTGAAGCCGGTCGCGGCTTCTCGGTGGTGGCGGAAGAAGTGCAGCGTCTGGCGGAACGCTCCGCCGATGCGACCCGTCGAATCGCCGCGCTGGTCAAGACCATTCAGACCGACACCCATGATGCGGTGGCCGCCATGGAACGTTCCACGCTGGGTGTGGTGGAAGGTACCAAGCTGTCCGATGCGGCCGGTCGTGCGCTGGAAGACATTGACTCGGTGTCTCGTCGCCTGGACGACCTGATCGTGCAGATTTCGTCCGTCGCGCAGAACGAAGCGCGTGCGGCCAACGAGGTCGGCGCCAACATTCAGCACATTTTTGCGGTGACCGAGCAGACTTCCGAAGGTACCCGTTCGACGGCGCAGATGGTGCATGAGCTGTCCCGCTCCGCCGAAGCGCTGAAGCAGTCGGTGGCCCGGTTCAAGGTCTCCTGATCGGTTGGACGCCCAAGCGTTCACCCCGCGAGTTCACCCCGCGATACACCGCGATAAAGACAACAAAGAGCGAGCATGGACCTTTCGCGCGAATCCGAGTTCCCTGCCGACCTGAGCCCTTTGGCCTGGGTCCAGGAGGAACTGCGCCGCACGCTGGAATCGGTGCACAAGGCCCTGCGCCGGGTGCTGCGCGATACAGATGCGCGCGCCACCACCCTGGGCGGCGAAGGCCAGCCCAGCCCCGCGCTGCAGGGAGCAGCCCAACAGATGCACCAGGCTGCCGGCGTGCTGTCGGTGGTGAGCCTGCCGGCCGCCGCCCAGCTGCTGCGCGCCGCCGAGGCGACGCTGTTCCGACTGGCCGAAGCCCCCGCGACCGTGTCGGTCGCCGAGGTCGAAGCGGTCGAACGGGCCGACTTTGCCGTCCTGGCGTTCATCGCCAAGACGCTGGCCGGTGGCCAGCCCAGTTCGCTGGCGCTGTTCCCGGCGTATCAGGCCCTGCAGGAACTCAACGGCGCGGGCCGCATCCACCCGGCCGACCTGTGGACGCAGGAATTCCGCTGGCGCGACCTGCCGGTCGATCCGGCGGTGCGCGCGCTCACGCCTGAGCAGATGCGGGCGCCGTTCGAGGCGCTGCTGCTCAAGCAGATGCGCTCCCCGGCCCCCGGCCAGGGACAGCTGCTGAGCGACCTCTGCGCCGGCCTGGCCCTCACACAAACGCAACCCCACGCCCGCACCCTGTGGATGCTGGCGTCGGGCCAGTTCGAGGCCCAATCCCGCGGCCTGCTGCCGGTGGACACCCTGGTCAAGCGCTTGGGCTCGCGCCTGCTGGCGCAACTGCGCGCCGGCAGCGATGCGGCGCCGTCCGAGCGTCTGGCCAAGGACCTGCTGTTCTTCTCCGCGGCTGCGAAGCATCCCGAGCCCGGCACCTCGCCGCGCCTGGAAGCGGTGCAGCGCGCCTTCGGCCTGGTCGAGACCGCGGTCGTCGATTACCGCGACGATGCGCTGGGTCGCATCGACCCGACCTGGGTGCAGAACGCCAAGCGCCGTGTCGCCACCGCCAAGGAATCCTGGGGCTCCGCCGCGGAAGGCGAAACCCATCGCCTGGGCGGGCTGGACGAACAGTTCGCCGGCGTGGCGGAGTCGCTGACCAAGCTCTTCCCGAGCGGTGAGGTGCTGGGTGACACCCTGCGCCGCGCCGTCGTGACCACGCTGCGTTCCGGCCGTGCGCCGGAGCCGACGCTGGCGATGGAAATCGCCACCGCGATGCTCTATCTGGAAGCGGCACTGGAGGACGAAGCCTTCGACCAGCCCGAGCAGGCCGAGCGCGTCAAGAGCCTGGCCCGCCGCATCGAATCCGTGGGTCATGGCGAAGCGCCTGAGCCGCTGGAAACCTGGATGGAGGAGCTCTATCGCCGCGTGGCCGATCGCCAGACGCTGGGATCGGTCGTGCATGAACTGCGCGCCAGCCTGTCCGAGGTCGAGCGCCAGTGCGATGAATACTTCCGTGACCCGACCAAGCGCGACCTGCTGATCCCGGTGCCGGGCCAACTGCAGGCCATGCGCGGCGTGTTCAGCGTCCTGGGCCTGTCGCAAGGCGCTCAGGCGGCGTTGCGCATGCGCGATCAGGTCGATGAGCTGGCCCAGACCGAAGTCGATCCGTCGCTGCCCGGTCCGCGTGCCCAGTTCGATCGCCTGGCCAACAACCTCGGCGCCCTGGGCTTCCTGATCGACATGGTCAGCGTCCAGCCGCAGCTCGCCAAGCGGATGTTCCGCTTCGACGACGAGACCGGCATGCTGCAATCGCTGGTCGGCCGCGAAAGCGAACAGCCGACCCACGAGGAGGCCCCGGTGGCGGAAGCTCCGGCGCCGCAGCTGATCGATCAACTGCAAGCCACGGCCCAAGCCGTCGCCCAGGGGGACCGCTCCGCGCAGGATCTGGCCCGCGACCTGGAACGCATCTCCCAGGAGGCGCGCGCCAACGACGAAATCGGTTTGGCGCAAGCCGCCCAGCAGGCGCAGCAACAGCTGCTGTCCGCGGGTCCGGATGCCGATGCGGTCGGCACCGATGCCGCCCAGTCGCTGCAGCAGTTCATCGAAGCCGCCGCCCCCGTGCTGCCGCCCGCACCGCCGCCATCGGCCCCGATTCCGCAAGCGGAAGAGGCGATCGACGAGGAAATGCTGGGCATCTTCCTGGAAGAAGCAGCCGAGGTCGTCGACACCGCCCGTGCGGCCATGGCCGTGCTGGCCCGCGACAGCGCCAACCGCGAGGAACTGACCACGGTCCGCCGTGCGTTCCACACCCTCAAGGGCAGCTCGCGGATGGTCGGCCTGAATGAATTCGGCGAAGCCGGATGGGCCTGCGAACAGCTGTACAACCACCGCCTGTCGGAGCATCCGCAGGCCGACGCCGACCTGCTGCGCTTCAGCAACGAGGCGCTCGATGCCTTCCACGCCTGGGCCACCGCCATTGGCGACAAGCGTCCGCACGGCTATCACAGCGCACCGATCCGCGCTGCGGCCGATTCGCTGCGCCTGAACAACCGCTACCTGTCGCTGAAGGATGCGACCGCGGCCGCTGCTGCGTCTGCACCGGCACCGGCACCTGCGCCGGTGGCAGCACCCGCACCGGTCGCCCCGGCGGCGGTCGTCGCGCCGGTGCTGGCCGCACCTGACGTCGTCGAAGCGGTCTCGGTGCCCGAGATCGTTGAAGTCGCCGAGATGGCCGAACTTCCGGAACTCATCGAAGTGCCGGAGATGGTCGACATCCCGACGCTGGCCGATGTGCCGGCGCCGATCGAGGTGCTGTCCGCGCCCGCTGCGGTGCCCGCGCCGGCCGCTGTGCAGGCGCTGTCCACAAACGAGCTGCCGCCGCTGACGCTGCCGTCGCTGGACGACACGCCGTCGACCGATGCGCTGTCGCTGGACTTCGCCCCCGACGCACCGGCCGTGCCCGAGCTGACCCAGGCCGTTGCGCCGCTGGATGCGGCGCTGGACCTGCCCCCATTGGGCATTGACAGTGCCCAAGGCGTTCCGTCGTTGGATGGTGAGCCGTTCACGTTGGACCAGACGCTGGATCTGCCGCTGACGGCCGAGATCGCCGAAGTGACCGAGTCGCTGGAGATGCCTGCCGGTTGGCCGGATGACGTCGCCATCGTGGAAGTCGAGGCGACCGAGCCGATGCCGCTGGGCGACATTGCCGAGCTGCCCGCGCAGATCGACGAGCCGACGGTCGACCTGCTGGATCTGTCCGGTCTGGATCTCACGCCGGAGGCTGCGGAACCCGCAGCGCCTGTGGCGTCCGTGGAGCCTGTGGCCTCGGTGGACCTCACGCTGGATCTGAGCGAAGAGCTGGTCAGTGCGGCGGCCCCGGTCGTCCCCAAGACGCCGGCTGAAACGCCCATCGTCACGCCGGTTGAAGCCGCTGCTGAAGCATCGGCTGAGCCGCCGACCTTCATCGACGAGCCACGTGTCGACCTGAGCTTCACCACCACCGATCTTGACCTGACCGCACCGGCCGCGCCGGTGCTGAGCCTGGTGGGCGGCACCGCGCTGGACGCTGCGAATGCCGAGGCCGAGGCCGAAGAGAACGATGACGGCGTGAAGGTCATCGGACCGCTGCGCATCAGCATCACGCTGTTCAACATCTTCCTGAACGAAGCGGACGAGCGTTCGCGTCGCCTGCAGGTCGAGCTGACCGAATGGGCCTTGCTGCCGCAATCCCAGTTGCCGCCGGAAGCCGAAGCCTTGGCCCACGGCCTGGCGGGCAGTGCGGCGACGGTGGGCTTTGATGACCTGTCGACACTGTCGCGCGCGCTGGAACATGCGCTCGGCCGTGCCCAGGGTCACGAGGTGGCGGATCCGACGCTGTTCCAGCGTGGCGCCGACGAAATTCGCCGTCTGCTGCATCAATTCGCCGCCGGTTTCCTGAAGGAAGTCGACGCCGAACTGCTGGCCCAGCTGCAACTGTTCCAACCGGGCGCACCGCTGCCCGACGGTTCGGGTGACAGCGACGAAGGCCTGCTGGCCATGTCGCTGGACGAGGTGTCGACCGCGTCGCAGTCGATCAGCCACGCCCAGCCGGTGCATCCGGCCTCCAGCCTCCCCGCCTTCGAAGCGGCGGCCGAAGCCGCTGCCGACGAGGACTTCGACCTCGGCCTGCCGGATCAGATCGATCCGGAGCTGATGCCGATCTTCGAGGAAGAGGCCGAAGACCTGCTGCGCGAGCTGCATGCCAGCCTGCGCGAATGGGCCGCACAGCCCCAGGACACCGGACGTGCCGCCGCCTCCATGCGGGTGCTGCACACCTTCAAGGGCGGCGCTCGTCTGGCCGGCGCCATGCGCGTTGGCGAACAGGCCCACGGGCTGGAGTCCCAGATCGAGCGTCTGGCGAGCGATGGCAACGCGCAGCTGGAACAGCTGATGTCGTTGCAGGATGCGGCCGACGCGCTGGAACACTCCTTCGTCACGCTGCAACGCGACTGGCGTAATCCGCCGCCGGTGGCCGCACCTGTGGCCGCTCCGGTCGCGGCGCCCGCGCCGGTGGTCGCCGCCCCGGTGGTCGCACCTGTGGCAGCGCCTGCGCCTGCGCCCATCCCGGCGGCACCGGTGGCGCCAGCCATTGAAGTCCCGGTCGAAGGCTCCGACGCCATCACCGTGCCGGACGAACCGGTGGTTGAGGCGATCGAGGTCGCCGAGGTGGCCGAGGTTCCGGAGGTCATCGACATCACGCAAGCCGCTGCGGTGGCCGACGTGCCCGAAGTTCGCGAAGTGGCTGAGGTTCCCGAAGTCACCGAGACGGTCGACGCCGTGGCAGCCCCGGTGCTGCTCGACACGCCGGTGGTGACCGAGGTCATCGAGCCTGCACCCGTGCAGCCGGTGGCCGACATTCCGGCACTGGACGACGTGGTGGAGATCACCGAGATCGCCGCGGTCGCCGAGGTGATCGAGCCGACGCCTGATGTCGACGTGCCGGTGCTGGACACCGTGGCCGAACCCGTCGTGCCGGCCCCGGTGGCCGCACTGCCGGCCCATGTGCCGCCGCCTGCCGACATCGACATCGACTGGGCCCACTTCAGCGAAGTGGCGGATCTGGGTCAACCGATGGAAAGCGCGCCGGTCGCGCCTGCCGCGCAAGTGCGTGTGCGTGGCGTGCTGCTGGAACGCATGGCCGCGCTGTCCGGCGAGGTCAGCATCCGACGCGCCCGTCTGGAGTCGGAGCTCGGCCAGATGCGGACCTCGCTGTCCGACCTGGACGACAACCTGGAACGTCTGCGTACCCAGCTCCGCGAGCTGGAACTGCAGGCGGAAGCCCGCATCGCTGCGCGCCAGGAGGCCGTCCATGCCACCGGCAAGGACTTCGACCCGCTGGAGTTCGACCGCTACACCCGCTTCCAGGAACTGACCCGGATGCTGGCCGAGTCGGTCAACGACGTGGCCACGGTGCAGCGCGGTCTGCAGCGCAATGTGGCCGCCGGTGAAGATGAGCTGGCTGCGCAATCGCGACTGACGCGTGAGCTGCAGGACGACCTGCTGCGGACCCGGATGGTGGAGTTCGACAGCAGCCTGGCGGAACGCCTGCACCGGGTGGTGCGGCAGGCCGCCCGCGAAAGCGGCAAGCAGGCCCAACTGGAGATCCGCGGCGGCAGCGTGGAACTGGACCGTTCCGTGCTGGAGCGCCTGACCGGCGCCTTCGAGCACTTGCTGCGCAACAGCGTGGTGCACGGCATCGAAACGCCGCAGCAACGCCAGAGCGTGCACAAGGCGCCGATCGGCCGCATCACGCTGAGCCTGCATCAGGAAGGCAGCGAGATCCAGGTGCGCTTCGCCGATGACGGCGCGGGCCTGAACCTGGCCCGCATCCGCGCCCGCGGCGAGAGCCAGGGCCTGATCACCGCCGGCCAGTCGCTGACCGACACCCAGCTCATGGAGCTGATCTATGAGCCGGGCTTCTCCACCGCCGAATCGCTGACCGAAATGGCCGGCCGAGGCGTCGGCATGGATGTGGTCCGCTCCGAGGTCAACACGCTGGGTGGCTACGTCATCACCGAGTCGACGCCCGGACAGGGCGCCAGCTTCGAGTTGCGCGTGCCGCTGACCACTGCGCTGACGCAGGTCGTGGTGCTGCGCTACGGTGACCGCAAGGTCGCCGTGCCGGCGTCGCTGATGCTGTCGGTGCAGCGTCTGACTGTGGAACAGGTCGAGAAGGCCTATGTGGACGGCGTCCTGCCGGCTGCCGGCGAGAAGCTGCCGTTCTACTGGCTCGGCGGTCTGATGAACCACAGCGAGCGCGGCACCGCCCAGGGCAAGACCATGCCGGTGGTGCTGGTGCACAGCGCTCAGCAGCGTCTGGCGCTGCACGTCGACGAAGTCCTGGGCAACCAGGAAGTCGTGATCAAGAACCTGGGTCCGCAACTGATGCAGGTGCCGGGTCTGGCGGGCATCAGCCTGCTGGCCTCGGGCGACGTGGCGCTCATCTACAACCCGGTGGCGCTGGCCAACCGCTATGGTCATGCCGCGCAGCAGCGGGTGCATGACCGGGTGGCAGCCGCCCGCCAGGAAGTGGTGGCGGCGGCCTCGGCCGTGCCGCTGGCGCCGCTGGTGATGGTGGTGGACGATTCGCTGACCGTGCGTCGCGTCACCCAGCGTCTGCTGGAACGCGAAGGCTATCGGGTCCTGCTGGCCAAGGACGGCCTGGATGCGATGGAACGACTGGCGGGCGACGAGCTGCCGCGCGTCGTGCTGTCCGACATCGAGATGCCGCGCATGGACGGCTTCGACCTGGTGCGCAACCTGCGGGCCGACACCCGTCTGGCGGCGCTCCCCGTGATCATGATCACCTCTCGCATCGCGCAAAAACATCGCGACTATGCGCAGCAATTGGGTGTTGATGATTATTTGGGCAAGCCTTACGACGAAGACCACCTGCTGGGACTCATCGCTCGATACACTTCGCAGCACTGAGCCGGCCTTCCGGTCCAGTCGCAGCGTCCGGCGTTTCGGGCGCAGGTAGACCGTAGCCGCAACATGTCTGAGGTCGTTGAGCATCTCGCCGAATTGACAGGATTTCGTGACCGGGACGTCATGGACGTCACCCTGGTCACGGCCCTGCGCGATTTGCTCACCGGCCCCGCGTCCGTGGCGATTTATCGCTGCGTGGGCGAGCCCGGTCAGCAACGCTGGCTGACCCGCGCCCGGTTGCGCGCCACCGACACCGTGGCCACCGCCGATTCGCTGTGGGTCGATCCCGACCTGCTGCCGCGTCTGGCCGATCACGCCAGACGCCTGCAGTGCCTCACCGAACGCAGCGTGCTGCAGGACCGTGATGGCGAGCAGTGGCTGACGATGTTCCCGCTGGCGACCGAGCGCGATGTGATCGGCGTGCTGGAGGTCCACACGGCCAATCGGCCCAAGGCCTCGGCACAGCGCATGATCGCGAGCGTGCTGCGGATCTATCACAACTTCCAAGGTCTGCTGGACTACAGCGAGCGTGACACGCTGACCGGCCTGCTCAACCGCAAGACCTTCGACGAGAGCTTCCTCAAGGCCGTCTCCGAACTGCCGCTTCGTCCGCAGCACCATGGCGCCGGCGACGAACGACGCCATGCGGAAGTGCATCCGCGCTACTGGCTGGGCGTGCTGGACATCGACCACTTCAAGTCGATCAACGACCGCTTCGGCCATCTGATCGGCGATGAAGTGCTGCTGCTGCTGTCGCGGCTGATGCGCAGCAGTTTCCGCTTCAACGATCTGCTCTATCGCTTCGGCGGTGAGGAGTTCGTGGTGCTGATGCGCTGCGAGGACGAGGACGACGCCGCTCATGCATTCGAGCGTTTCCGTCACAACACCGAGCACTACGCCTTCCCGCAGGTGGGCCGCATCACGGTGAGCATCGGCTTCACCCAGATCCGCGCCGGTGACTCGCCGGCCGGCGCCTTCGAGCGCGCCGACAAGGCGGTCTACCACGCCAAGGGCGCGGGTCGGAACCAGGTTCAAAGCCACGCCACGCTGGTCGCCCAGGGTCGCATGTCTGAAGCCAACCACCTCAGCGACGTCGAGCTGTTCTAAGCTCGCGGTGCGGCCGGATGTCTCCGGCATCGGTGGTCCCACGATGACGCAGTCGGTTCGAGCGCGCTTTCCCTCCCTCATTCATGCCTTCCGGCGCCTCCTGCCTGGACGCAGCCGCGCAGGCGTCGGTCCGAGCCGGCCGCGGCGCTGGGCGGCGTTGCTGTTTGCCGCCGTGCTCGCAGGATGTGCGGGGCAGCGGAGCCCGTCGCTGGAGCCTGATCTGCCGGCGGTGCCCGGCATCCAGGCCGCCGACGACGGCACCCACCAATGGCAGGACTTCGACTGGCGCGATCCCCAGCGCGGACGCGCCGTGCCGGTCCGGCTGTACTGGCCCCAGGGGGCGGCCCCCGCCGCGGGCTGGCCGGTGATCGTGTTCTCCCATGGCATGGGCGGCACGCGACGCGGCTACAGCTATCTGGGCCGCTACTGGGCCTCGCAGGGCTTCGTGGCCCTGCATGTCCAGCATGTGGGCAGCGACCGCCGCCTGTGGGAGGGCGGTTTCTCCTGGACCAATTCCCTCAACCTGGTGCTGCGCCTGCAGCAGGCCGCGCAGCCGCAGGAGGCCATCGACCGAACCCAGGACATGCGCTTCGCGCTGGACCAACTGCTGAAGGGACCGCTGGCCGGCCAACTCGATCCCCAACGCATCGTCGCCGCCGGGCATTCCTACGGCGCCAACACCAGCCTGCTGCTGGCGGGTGCCCAGGTCGCGGATGTCCATCGCTTCGGCGGCGACGGCGCGCCGACGGCCCTGCGCGATCCCCGGATTCGGGCGGCCATTCTGATTTCTGCGCCCCCGTTCTACGGCGAAGGCGATCCGACGCCCATCGTCGGCTCGATCGGCATTCCCACGCTGCATATCAGCGCGACGCAGGATGAGATCCGCATCCCCGGCTATTACTCGGGCGCCGAGGACCGGGTGCAATTGTTCGATGCGATCGGCGGCCCCCACAAGGCGCTGGCGATGTTCAGCGGTGGCTCGCACAGCATGTTCACCGACCGCCTGAACACCGGCGGCGAGACCCTCAATCCCCAGGTGAAGCGGGCGACCCGGGAGCTGAGCCTCGCCTACCTCCGCTGGGTGCTCGATGGCGACGAGGCGCCCCTGCGGGAATGGCGGGCCCGCCACGCCGCCTTGCTGGCCCGGTGGCAGGGCCCGTGATCGACTGACCGCGTTCTCTTGCTTGCTGAATGCAACGTCAGTGGGCGGCGGCGCGCCCGTCGATGTCTGCTTTGACGATGCCCGGTCGCCCCTGATTCCGGCGACGTCTGCCGAGCCTTGTCAGACCGTCGCCCTGCATGGCGGCATCGACGCACCTCCCCGCAAGGACTGACCCTGTGCCGGACGCCGTCCGCCATGGCGCGAGGGCCTCTGGCGCGGGCGCGTCGCCCATGTGGGTACGGGCTTGCTTTTCTTCTCAAGCCCCTCTAGCGTTGGGGGGAGCGGACGGCACGAAGAGGCCAGACCGCAGAATGAATCGAGAGAAGCAGTCGGGTGGGCGCCATGCCGATGTCATGCAGCGTCCCGTCCCACCAGTTGTGCACATGCAGCGGCGTCTTCCGCGCCAGCCCCGTGGGGTGAATCCGCGCGATACCTTTGGGTAGCGCGGCGTTTACTGAAGCGGGTGTCGCGGCGCTTCACGCCGGGATCGGAGGCGGCGTCCATCGCCTTCATCGTGTGCAGGGATTGGCAGGACAGGACGAGGAAAGGCGGGTGCCTGAGGGATGGTTCGAGCGGATCGCAAGATCTCGTCATACATGCGCTTGCTGACCTTCCCGGTCGCAGCGGCATTGCTGCTGGCCGGATGCGTGGCCTTCGTGGTCACGGCTTACAGCGAGTACCGAAGCCTTGGCGAATTGACGCGCCAGGAGAATGTGCGCGCCGATGCCTTGCGCACGCAAGTGCTGATCGGGCGTGTCTACAACCTGCTGGTGGATCTGGAGACCGGTCAACGCGGCTTCCTGATGACCGGCGATGTCAGCTTTCTCGACCCCTACGAACATGCGGTGCGGGAGCTCGACAGCCGTTATGCAGAACTCAAGCGCACCCTGGCAGCGACCGGCGATGCGCAGTCCCAGGCCTTCGGACGGCTGGATGTGTTCATCGCCGATCGCCGGGTGCAGGTCGAGCAGAACATCGAAAGCCGCTGGCGGCTGGGCGAGGCGGCGCTGAGCAACCTGCAGGGATGGGTGGCCGGCAAACAGTTGATGGACGAGATCCGCGGCGAAATGGAGCGGCTGGATTCGCTTCAGCAAAAGCGCATCACCGACATCGAACGCGCCGTGGCGCAGCAGCAGGAACGCACCCGGTTGCTCGCCCAGATCCTGCCGCTGGTCGGCGGCGTGATGGTGGCCGCTGCCATGGCGGCCCTGTGGGTGGAGCGCCAGCGCCGCGATGTGGCCGAACGCGCCCTGCGCGAGAGCCACGCCCAGTTGGAAACGGCGGTGCAGGAGCGCACCCGGGAATTGACCGGCGCCCTGGACCGCATACAGAGCTTCGCCGCCGAGCTCGACCGCAGCGTCGAGGCCGAGCGTCGCCGCCTGGCTCGCGAGGTGCACGACCAGCTCGGTCAACTCGGCACGGCGGGCAAGATGCTGGTGCTGTCGCTGGGGCGCAAGATGGCACCGGCCAAGGAAGCGCTGCTCGATGAAATGCTCACCATTGCCGACGAGGTCATCGGCGCGGCGCGGCGGATCGCCTCCAGCCTGCGGCCGCCCCTGCTGGACGACTTCGGCTTTGCCGCGGCGGTGCAGCATTACGTGCAGGGACTGGAGCGGCAGAGCGGCCTGGTCGTCGTCGTCGACCTGGCGTCGGACGAGCGACTGAGCAGCGAGCAGCACAATCAGCTGTTCCGACTGCTGCAGGAGGCGGCGACCAATGTGCTCAGGCATGCGCAGGCGCAGCACCTGACCATCGAATCGCGCCTGGAAGAGGGCGAGTACCGGCTGCGCATCGAGGACGACGGCATCGGCCCCGGCCCGGTGCGGGTCGATGCCTCGGGGCTGCGTAACATGCGGGAGCGCGCGGTGCTGGCCGGCGGGCGGATGGACTTCGGTCCCGCGCCGCAAGGGGGCACGCGGATTGACGTCTCGGTGCCGCTGCAGCCGGGCGACACCGATGACACATCCACGGGGCTGGCGCATGCCGGCATCGAAAAAGAGGAGGGCTGGGATGAGGTTTCTGATCGTTGATGACCATCCGATCATGCGACTGGGCGTGAAGCAACTGATCCAGAACCAGTGGCCCCAAGCGCAGATCGATGAAGCCTCCACCATCGCGGAGGCCCTTCAACTCGGCCAGGCCAACAAGCCGGACGCCCTGGTGCTGGACCTGTCGCTGCCCGATGCCAGTGGCACCGAAGGCGCCAACCGCATGCTGCGCGCGCTCAAGGGCGTGCCGGTGCTGGTGCTGAGCCTCAATGCCGAATCTGCCTATGCCGCACGGCTGCTGCAGATGGGCGTGTCCGGCTATCTGCCCAAGGACAAGGCCAGCGACGAGCTGGTGCTGGCGTTGCAGCGACTGCTGCAGGGCGGTCGCTATGTCACCGCCGCCATGGCCGACCATCTGCTGGGCCTGCTCAGCGGCCACACCCCGCAGCAACTGCCGCATGAACAGCTCTCGGCCCAGGAGCATCGGGTGATGCTGCTGATCGCTGCCGGCAAGACGCCGGCGGAAATTGCGGAAACCATGCACCTGTCGGCGAAGACGGTGGGCACCTACCGGGCGCGCATCCTCGAGAAAACCGGCTGGCGCAACAACACCGAGCTCACCAAATACTGCGTGCAGCACGGGCTGACCGACGTGGATTAGGCGGCCCGGCCGCCGGGCAGTGACTCAACCAAGGGGCGAGATCATGGATGAGGGAGCGTGTAGGTGATTCACCGACCGATCATGCAGAGCCAGCCCGACAAGGCCTTGGGTGGGGCGCTGCTGACCGGTTCAGGGCGCAGGGGCCAAGATCCGTGTCATGCCGTCGCATCGCGTCGATGCCGGCGCACGGAGTACCGTCTCATGGACATCTTCCTCGTTGAGGACTCGGTGGCGATCCGCCGCCTGCTGGCCCGCCGGCTCGAAACCCTGCCCGGCACCCGCGTCGTCGGCGAAGCGGATTCGGCGCCTCAGGCGGTGGCGCTGGTGGACTGGCTGCAGCCCCAGACCGTGCTGCTGGACATCACGCTGGCCGTCGGCTCCGGCCTGGACGTGCTGCGGCAGCTCAGGGCGCGCGGCTTCAGCGGCCGCATCCTGATGCTCAGTCACCACGATCTCGACGCCTATCGCGACCTCTGCATGCAGGCGGGCGCCGATGGCTACTACAACAAGGGCAGCGGGCTGGAGAGCCTGTTCGCCGACCTCGACGAACTGCTGCAGAGCGAGCGCGCCAGCGGTCGCCAGACCCGGGTGTCGTCGCTGCTGCGCGATCCGACGACCGGGCTGCTCGGTCAGGTCGCGCTGCTGGAGCGGCTGGATCAGGTGCTGCGCATGACGATGGCCGAGCCGCAACTGCTGGCGGTGAGCGTGGTGGTGCTGCGCGGACTCGAATCGCTGGTGCAGTCCAACGGCCTGGCGGCCACCGCGCCGCTGTTGGTCGACATCGGCCGACGCCTGGGTCAGAGCACCGGCGCGGCGGATCTGCTCGCACGCCATGCGGACGAGCAGTTCGCGCTGGTGGTCAGCCGGGTGACGTCGGCCGCCCAGGCGGACGAGGTGGCCGGGTGCCTGCATGAGGCGCTGGATGCGCCGTTCCTGCTGGGGGATCAGTCGCTGCATCTGCATTTCGACACCGGCATGGCGCTCTATCCGCGCGATGCCATCTCCGCCCGCGGCCTGCTCACGCTGGCCGAATCACGGGCGCATGGCACCCGCCTGCCCGCGCAGGGCAGTGCGGTGGTGCACTGAACACGCATGGCCCGGGCCGCCGCGCTGCTGCTGACCACGGGCGTGGTCGTGGTCATGGTCATGGTTGTGGCGGCGCCGTCGGCGAGCGCCGGCACGGCCAGCAACACGATGAACGCCAGCACCACGGTGGTCAGCGCGTGTTCGGTCAATGGCAACACGCTGAACTTCGGCAGCACGATCAATCCGGTGGGTGGCGGGGCGGTGGCGTCCAGCACCAGCCTGACGGTGCAGTGCACCGCCGCCACCCCGTACAGCGTCGCGCTGAATGCCGGCACCAACACCGGCGGCGGATCCAATTTCGCCGGGCGGGTGCTGAAGAACGGCGCCTACACGATCGGCTATCAGCTCTATCTCAATGCCGGCCTCACCACGTTGTGGGGTGACGGCACCGCCGGCAGCTCGGTCTACAGCGGCACCGGCACCGGCGGTGTCCAGACCTTGACGATCTACGGCAACCTGCCCAGCCTGACCGGCGCGGTGCCAGGCCTCTACACCGACACGGTGACGGTCACGGTGAGTTATTGAAGCGCGAACGTCGACGGGATCGTCCGCCGCCAGCGGCACCGACGTTCAACAACAGGGAGCGCATGATGACGACGAACCAGGCATCGAGAGGGTCTCCGGGCCCGTGGCCCTTGGCCGTGGCGATCGGCCGCACCGTACTCGCCGCAGTGAAGGGCGTCGGCCGTCACGCGGCACACCGCGCGATCGGCGCCCTCGCTCGTCACGCCAACCTGCGGTGGCGCGTGCGATGCGCCATGGCCCCCAAGCCGTCCCGGTTGCTGGAGAAGCCGACCGGTCCCCGTCTGCCCCTGCTTCATCGGGTCGTCGCGGCGTTGCTGGCGGTTGTGGCCTGGGGTGTCGGCACGCCGGCCCGTGCGGCCGATGTGAGCATCATGCCGGTCAATGTGCGGCTGGATCGGCTGAACGACCGGGCCACGGTGCAGGTGCAGAACAACGGCACCGAGTCGGTGACCATGCAGGCCGAGGGCATCGCCTGGACGCGGCAGAACGGTCAGGACGTGGACGCACCGACCAACGAGCTGCTGGTGAATCCGCCGATCTTCACCCTGCAGCCCGGCCAGGTGCAGGTGCTGCGGGTGGGCCTGAGGCGACGGCCCGACCTCGAGAACGAGGCCACCTACCGCATGGTGCTGCGCGAGGTGCCGGTGCCGCGCGCCAATGACGGCACGCGGGTCACCGGCGCGGTGCGGGTGCTGGTGGCGCTGCGGGTGCCGGTCTATGTGGCGCCCAACACCGTGCGGCGCGCCGAAGCCTGGCAGGTGCAGCGCGCGGCCAACGGCGAGACGGTGGCCACTGTCACCAACAGCGGCAATGTGCACCTCAAGGTGGCGGAACTGCGCCTGGCCGGCAATGGCGGTGACACCAAGGTCCTGGCGGTGCAGGGCGCCCAGAGCGTGATCTTCCCCGGCGAGCAACGCACCTTCCGGCTGCAGACGCCGGCCAGTCCGCCCAGCAGTCTTCAGGTCCTGACCGACCAAGGGCTGCAGCATGTGGCGCTGGGCAACTCGGAGAAGTGAGATCGGCCTGTGGCTGCTGACCGTCCCCTGGGCGGCCGCAGCCCAGAGCGCGCCCCCCTCGACGCCCGAGGCGCTTCAGCGCGCGCTGGAGCGTCTCGCCGCCGAGCGCGCCGCTGCGCAGCCGCCGCGCTTCGGCGAGACCTTGTTGCTGGGGCTGCGCATCAACGGCGTGGCACAGCCGCAGACGGTGCGCGCGGTGCGCCTGCCCGAAGGCCTCGCGATGCCGCAGGCCCTGTGGGAGGAGCTCAAGTTCCGTCCGCCCGCGCGCGCGCCCCGGATGATCGACGGCGAGTTGCACATGATCCTGGGCGACGGTCCGGCCGAGGTGCTGCGCTGGGAGATCGAGGAGCTCAGCCAGACCCTGGTGATCAATGCGCCGCCGCAGGCGTTTTCCGATCAGCAACTGGAACTGGCGCGTGCGGTCACGCGGGTGACGCTGCCATCGCAGCTTGGCCTGTTCGCCAATTACGACCTGCAGTGGCAGCGGCGTCTGGGCGGGCAGGGCACCTTCGACGGGCTGATGGAATTCGGCGGACTGACCCCGGCCGGCGATGTGCAGCATCAGCAGCTCTATCGCAGCGATGGCGGCTGGGTGCGGCTGGACACCCGTTGGACGATGGACCGGCCCGAACACCTGACCAGCCTGCGCCTGGGCGACAGCATTTCCCAGCCCGGCACCTGGGGCCGGGCGATGCGTCTGGGCGGGCTGCAATGGAGCACTGATTTCTCCTTGCGGCCGGGCTTCCTGAGTTTCCCGCTGCCCACGCTCAAGGGCGAGGCGGCGCTGCCGTCGACGGTGGATGTGTTCGTCAACAACAGCCAGCGCCTGCAGGGCCGGGTGCAGTCCGGGCCGTTCGACATCACCGACCTGCCGCTGGTCACCGGCCAGGGAGAGATCCGCACCGTGGTGCGGGACCTGCTGGGCCGCGAGCAGGTGGTCACCCAGCCCTACTACATCAGTCCGTCGCTGCTCAAGCCGGGGCTGGTGGCGCACAGCGTCGAGCTGGGCTGGCTGCGGCAGAACTACGGCCTGGACAGCAACCGATACGGGCGCGCGGTCGGCCTGGGCACTTGGCGGCAGGGTGTGACCGATCGCTTCACCCAGGAGTGGCGCAGCGAGCTCAGTCGCACGCAGCAAGCCGTCGGCGCCTCGGGACTGTGGCTGGTGCGCGATCTCGGCACGGTGAATCTGTCTGGCGTGGCCAGCCGCAGCGACGATCCTGCCGCTCGACGGGGCTGGTTGGCTGCGGTCGGGCTGGAGCGTCAGGGCATGGACTGGAGCGGCGGCATGCAACTGCGGCGGGCCAGTCGCGGTTTTGTTCAGCTGGGTCAGCCGGTGTCGCCGCGATGGAGCGTGTCGGCTTCCGTGGGCACCCAATGGAAGCAATGGGGGCTGGGCCTGGGCGTGGTGCACCAGGGCTCGCCGCAGCGTGCGCTGGTGGCGGGGCAGCCCACGCTGCCGTCGTCCCGGCTGTGGTCCTTCAATGCCGGCAGGCCGCTGGGGCGCTGGGGCTATGTGGGGCTGTCCGCGCTGAAGGTGGGGGGCGGAGGCGGCACCGCGATGTCGGTCTTCTGGAGCCTGCTGCTGGACGACCACCGCAGCCTGTCGTCCGCCTGGCAGGGTCAACGGGGCGGCGGGCAGACCTCGCGCGATGTGTGGCAGACGCAGTTGCAGGACAACCCCCCGGTAGGCGCCGGACTGGGCTATCAGCTGCTGGCGGAGTCCGGCGGGCGTCAGCAGGCACAGGCGCAATGGCAGAACAACCGGGTGGCGCTCAACGGGGGCGTGGCGCGGCTCTCCGGTCGCACCGATGTGCGTGCGGGCGCCTCGGGCGGGCTCGCTTGGATGGCGGGCGACGTCTATGCCAGCCGGCGCATCGACGGCGGGTTCGCCGTGGTGCAGGTCGGCGACCAGCCCGGTGTGGGTGTCATGCACGACAACCAGCTCGTGGGTCGCACCGATGCGCAAGGCCGGGCCTTCCTGCCGGCGCTGCGGGGCTATCAGGTCAACCGGGTCGGCGTGGTGGCGGACGATCTGCCGCTGGATGCCGAGATCGAGACCCTGGAGCTGCAAGTCACCCCCGCGGCCCGCAGCGCGGCCTTGATCCGCTTCCCGATCCAGCACAGCCTGACGGCGACCTTCCGCGTGGTCGACGAACAAGGCGAGCCGCTGCCGCCCGGCACGGAGCTCCAGGTGGTGGGTGCCAGCCGCAGCTTCCCGGTGGGCATGGAGGGCAAGGCCTTCATCACCGGCCTGGTCGGCGGCGCCGGCGAGGTCAATCACATCGAGGCGCGAGGGGCCGATGGGTCCTGCCGGATCACCGTGACCCTGCCGCGCGATGTGATCGAGCTGCCGGACCTGGGAACGCGGATCTGCCTCAGCGCGACGCGGACGCCGGCACCTGCACCTGCACCCGCACCCGCACCCGCACCCGCATCCGCACCTGCACCTGCACCTGCACCTGCACCGCCACCGCCACCGCCACCGCCACCGCCACCGCCACCTGCGCCGGCACCCTTGCCAAATATGAAGCGACCGACGACTTCGATGACATCGGTGCCATCGCTGAGCACGCGGACGACACGGTTATCGCCATTGCAGTGGAAACCGTCCACGATCTTCGTTTCTGCGTCAGCGCCCACGCATTCACCCGCACCCGCACCCGCACCCGCACCCGTACCCGTACCCATACCGCCCGTCGCGCTGCCGGTCGCGGCCGTTTTCAAGGAGACGACATGATGCGTTCCCCCTCCCTTCTCATCGCTCCGGAGGCGGAGGGAAGACCGCCACGTGGGGTGCCGATCCCCCCGGGCAGGCGTCCCGGCTGGCGACTCGATGGGCGTCTCGATGGGCGACGACTCCTGGTCGGCGCGGCGCTGGTGGTCGGCGCCTCGGCGGCGCAGGCGCTGTGTCTGCCGGCGGTTTGCAGTTGCACCGCCACCACCACCAATCTGCTGTTCGGCAATTACAACCCGCTGGCGTTCGGCAACACCGACACCACCGGCTCGGTGACGGTCAAGTGCAGTGGCGTGGCGGGGCTGTTGATTCCCTTCACCATCGAACTGGGCAAGGGCGGCGGCACCAGTGCCTCGAATCGGCGGCTGGCCTTCAGCACCTATCAGCTGAGCTACAACCTCTATTCGAATGCCGCCTACACCTCGGTCTGGGGCGACGGCAATGCGTCCACGGTGCTGGTGTCCGGCTCGCTGACGCTGGATCTGCTGGGTCTGTCGCCCGGCCTGTCCTACACCGTCTATGGTCGGATTCCCGGGCGGCAGCTCACCGCCGCCCCCGGGGTCTACACCGACAGCGTCACCGTCACCGTGACCTATTTGTAGCGACGCGCGACGCGCGACGCGTGAGCCTCGAGCCGCGAGCCTGGCCGACGGCTCAGGCGTCGGGAATCCCGCGATCCTTCACCACCGCATAGCGGTCCATGGTGGCCATGCGGGCCGTCTCATGGCGCACGATCGGGAGGGGATAGTCCCGGCCCAGGCCCACCCCGCAGGCCTGCAGTTCCGCCGGACGTGCAAGCCAGGGGGCGTGAATGAGCTTCGGCGGCAGGCGCGACAGTTGCGGCAGGTAGCGTTTGATGAAGGCGCCTTCCGGATCGAACTTCTCGCTCTGGTTCACCGGATTGAAGATCCGGAAGTAGGGCTGCGCGTCGCAGCCGCTGGAGGCCGCCCATTGCCAGCCGCCGTTGTTGGCCGCCAGATCGAAATCGAGCAGTTGCTGGGCAAAGTAGGCCTCGCCGCGGCGCCAGTCGATGCCCAGGTCCTTGATCAGGAAGCTGGCCGTGACCATGCGCAGCCGGTTGTGCATGTAGCCGGTGCGGTTGAGCTGCAGCATCGCCGCATCCACCAGCGGATAGCCGGTGCGGCCCTGGCACCAGGCCTCGAACTCGGCATCCGCCTGCGGGCCGCTGGCCCAGGCGATCCGGTCGTACTCCGGTCGGAAGGCGTGGCTCACCACCCGGGGATGGTGATGCAGCACCTGGTGGTAGAAATCGCGCCAGATCAGTTCGGACAGCCAGGTCGCCGACCCCGGATCGCCGGCCTGCGCCCGGGCCCAGGCCTCGCGTGCCAGTTGCCGGATCGAGATCGTCCCGAAGCGCAGATGGGTGCTCAGGTAGCTCGGGCCCTTCTCGGCGGGAAAGTCCCGGCGGTCGGCATAGTGGTCGATGCGTCGCAGGAAGTCGTCGAACAGGCGCTGCGCCCCGCGGCTGCCCTCGGCCAGCAGGGTCGGCAGTTCGACCGGCTCGAAACCGATGTCCGACTCGGTGGGCACACGTCGGCCGGGTGTCGGTGCGAAATCGGCGGTCACCCGGCCCGGTCCGGTGGGCCGGAACGCGTTCAGCGCGTCCGGCAAGCGGGCCAGCCGGTCGGCATAGCGGGCGACCGGATAGTTGCTGAGGAAGAACGGGTTGACCTGCCGCAGCCAGGCGTTCTTGTAGGGCGTGAACACGCCATACGGCTTGCCGACCGCGGTCAACACCTCGGAGCGCTCGAAGACGACATGGTCTTTGAAGCTGTTCACCTGCAAGCCGCGGGCGCGCAGCGTGTCCCCGACCTCGGCGTCGCGGCGCAGCGCATCCGGTTCGTCGTCATGGTTGAAATAGAGGGCACCGGCGCCTAGGGCGGCGGCCAGGGTGGGGATTTCGGTCCGTGCGGGGCCGTGGCGGACGATCAGGCCCGCACCGGCGGCCAGGGCGCCCAGGTCGTCGTCCAGCACCTGCAGCGCCTCGAGGATGAAGGCCACGCGGCGGTCGGCGCGGGGCAGGGGGTCGAGGATGTCGGTGTCCAGCACGAAGGCACAGAACACGCGGCGGTGGCGCTTCAGCGCATGGAAGAGGGCGGCATGGTCGTCGACGCGCAGGTCGCGGCGGAACCAGACCAGGGCGGTTTCCGCGTCGGTGGGAGGAGAAGTCGTCATGGAGGGCAAGTGTCGGTGAAATAGAATCCGCGCCATGTCCAAGGAACGCATCGACCTCACCAACCAGTTCCTGATCGCCATGCCCGGCATGGTGGATGAGGCCTTTGCCGGTTCTGTCATCTATCTCTGCGAGCACAACGAGAAGGGTGCGCTGGGTCTGGTGATCAACAAGCCGATCTCGCTGACCCTGGGCAACCTGTTCGAGAAGGTCGAACTGGAGCTGTCCGACGAGGCCATGGCGGCCCGTCCGGTGTTCTTCGGCGGCCCGGTCCAGACCGAGCGCGGTTTCGTGCTGCATGAGCCGCTGGATGAGCAGGGCAATCACTACAACGCCACCCTGGCCGTGCCCGGCGGGCTGGAGATGACCACCAGCCGGGATGTGCTGGAAGCGCTGTCCAGCGGCGCCGGCCCGAAGCGGGTGCTGGTCACCCTGGGCTACAGCGGCTGGGCTGCGGGGCAGTTGGAAGAGGAGATCGGTCGCAACGGCTGGATCACCGTGGATGCGGCGCCGGACATCATCTTCGAGACCCCGATCGAGGAACGGTACGAGAAGGCCCTGGCCTTGCTCGGCATCGATCCCCGCATGCTCAGCCAAGAGGCCGGCCACGCATGAAGAAGGACTTGAGCCCCCCAGTCGCTGCGCTCCTGCCCCCGAGGGGCGCTGCCCGCCTTGGGGCGGCCCGGCGGCGGGCGGACTTGAACCCCCCAGTCGCTGCGCTCCTGCCCCCGAGGGGCGCTGCCCGCCTTGGGGCGGCCCGGCGGCGGGCTGGCCCCCCAGTCGCTTTGCTCCTGCCCCCACAGGGCGCGCGGCGGGCATGACGGCCGCTCGACCCATGGTCACCGACGCGTCCGCTTCCTTTGTTTCTCCCCTGGCATTCGATTTCGGTACGAAACGCATCGGCGTGGCGACCGGCAACCGGTTGCTGGGCAGTGCGCGGGGACTGCGCACCGTCAGCGAGCAGGGCGATGCCCGCTGGGCAGCGATCTCGGCATTGATCCAGGAATGGCAACCCGACGCGCTGGTGATCGGCGTCCCTCGCCATCCGGATGGCACCCCGCATGAGATGACTGCCCGTGCGCTGAAGTTCGCCGGCCAGTTGCGGGGGCGCTATCGCCTGCCGGTGGTCGAGGTGGATGAGCGCTACACCAGCGCCGAAGCCCAATCGCACGGCGCGCGCGATCTGGATGCGGCCAGCGCGGCCCTGATCCTTGAACAGTTTTTTCGGGAACATTCATGATGAACGCGACGTCGACACGGCTGCCGTGCCCGGCCGCCACGGGCCTGGACACGTCCCCCTGCAGGGCCGCCCAGGCCACGAACCCATCCGACAAGGGCTGACATGACCACCTTGCTACTTGACGCGGAAGCGCTCTACGCCGACCTCGTGCGCGGCGTGCAGCGCCTGATGCAACCCGACGCGGCACTGGTCGGCATCTGGTCAGGCGGTGCCTGGCTGGCCGAACGGCTGCAGCAGGACCTGAAGATCCCCGGCCAGCACGGCGTGATCTCCAGCGCACTGCATCGCGACGATTTCGGCTCCAAAGGCATGAATGCCAGCGCCGACCACACCAAACTTCCCTTCGACATCAACGGTCGCCACATCCTGCTGATCGACGACGTGCTCTACACCGGCCGCACCACGCGCGCGGTGATCAACGAGCTGTTCGATTTCGGCCGCCCCGCCAGCGTGACGCTGGCGGTGCTGGTGGACCGCGGCGGTCGCGAGCTCCCGATCGAGCCGGCGTTCTCCGCCGCCCGGGTCGCGGTGTCGCCCAGCCAGCGCCTGAGCCTGATCAAGCGCGACGGCGAGGGCGACGGCGAGCGCGGCCGCTTCAGCTTCGACCTGCGAGGGGACTGACCCAATGCTGAGCAAACGCAACCCCCAACTCAACAAGCACGGCGAGCTGATCCATCTGCTCTCCACCGAAGGCCTGCCCCGCGCGGTGCTTCATCAGATCCTGGACACCGCCGGCACCTTCCTGTCGGTCAACGACCGGGAAGTGAAGAAGGTCCCGCTGCTGCGGGGCAAGTCGGTGTTCAACCTGTTCTTCGAGAACAGCACCCGCACCCGCACCACCTTCGAGATCGCGGCCAAGCGGCTGTCGGCGGATGTGATCAACCTCGACATCGCCCGCTCCAGCACCGCCAAGGGCGAGACCCTGCTCGACACGGTGGCCAACCTGTCGGCGATGCATGCGGACATGTTCGTGGTGCGCCACAGCGAATCCGGCGCGCCCTATCTGATCGCCCAGCACTGCGCCCCGCATGTGCATGTGGTCAACGCCGGCGACGGCCGCCATGCGCATCCGACGCAAGGCCTGCTGGACATGTACACGATCCGTCACTACAAGAAGGACTTCACCAACCTGACGGTGGCGATCGTGGGCGACATCGTGCATTCGCGGGTGGCGCGCTCCGACATCCATGCGCTGTCGACGCTCGGCGTGCCGGAGATCCGCGCGGTCGGCCCCAAGACGCTGGTGCCCGGCGACCTGAAGGACATGGGCGTTCGCGTGTGTCACGACATGGCCGAAGGCATGAAGGATGCCGACGTCATCATCATGCTGCGCCTGCAGAACGAACGCATGAGCGGCGCGATGCTGCCAAGCGCAGGCGAGTACTTCAAGAGCTTCGGCCTCACACCTGAGAAGCTGGCGCTGGCCAAGCCCGATGCGATCGTGATGCATCCCGGCCCGATCAACCGCGGCGTGGAGATCTCGTCGAGCGTGGCCGACGGCTCCCACAGCGTCATCCTGCCGCAGGTCACCTTCGGCATTGCGGTGCGGATGGCGGTGATGTCGATCCTGGCGGGGAACGAGGCATGAGGCCGGCGGCTGCAGCGGCGCGGATCGCCGCATTCCCAAGGCATTCAGGCGCCGTCGCGGGCGCGGTGCGCAGCACCTGGAGGACACGATGAAGATTCTGATTCAGAACGGGCGGCTGCTCGACCCGGCCTCCGGGCTCGATGCCACCGGCGATCTGGCGATCGCCTCCGGCCGCATCGTCGGCCTGGGCCAAGTGGGTGAATTCAGCGCCGATCGCACGATCGACGCCACCGGCCTGGTCGTCGCCCCCGGACTGGTGGACCTCGCCGCGCGCCTGCGCGAGCCGGGCCATGAGCACGAAGGCATGCTGGAGAGCGAGCTCGCCGCGGCGGCCGCCGGCGGCGTCACCAGCCTGGTCTGCCCGCCCGACACCGACCCCACGCTGGACGAGCCCGGCCTGGTCGAGATGCTCAAGTTCCGCGCGCGCAAGCTCAGCCGGTGCCGGCTGTTCCCGCTCGGCGCGCTGACCCGCGGCCTGGCTGGCGAGACGCTCACCGAAATGGCCGAGCTGACCGAGGCCGGCTGCGTGGGCTTCTCCCACGCCACGGTGCCGATCCGCAACACGCTGACGATGCAGCGCGCCATGCAGTACGCCGCCAGCTTCGGTTATGCGCTGTGGCTGAGCCCGCGGGATCCGTGGCTCAGCGGCGGCGTGGCCGCCAGCGGTGCAGTGGCCACCCGGCTCGGTCTGTCCGGCGAGCCGGTGGCCGCTGAGACGATCGCCCTGCACACCATCTTCGAATTGATGCGCGTCACCGGGGCCCGCATCCATCTGTGCCGCATCAGCAGCGCCGCAGGTGTCGAGCTGATTCGCCAGGCCAAGAAGGAGGGCCTGCCGGTGACGGCGGATGTGTCGATCAACTCGCTGCACCTCAGCGATGTGGACATCGGCTACTTCAACCCCGCCATGCGCCTGCAACCGCCGCTGCGCCAGCAGCGCGATCGCGAGGCCCTGCGCCAGGGGCTGCTCGACGGCACCATCGACGCCCTCGTCAGTGACCACAACCCGGTGACGTCGGATGAAAAGCATCTGCCGTTCGCCGAAGCGACGCCGGGTGCGACCGGCCTGGAGCTGTTGCTCAGCCTGGCCTTGCGCTGGGGCCAGGACCTGGGGCTGTCGCTGGGCAAGAGCCTGGACGTGATCACGGCCCGTCCGGTGAAGGTGTTGGGCAGCGCCTTGGGCTCGCTGTCGGCCAGCGCGGGGCGCCTGGTCGTCGGCGGCGTGGGCGATGTCTGCGTCTTCGATGCGGGCGCCAGCGGCGCGGTCACGCCGGAACGGCTGGTCAGCCAGGGCAAGCACACCCCGTTTGCCTTCGACATCACCGGCTTCGAACTTCCCGGACAGGTCCGTTTCACGCTGGTGGCGGGTCAGGTGGCGTTCGAGTCCCTGCTGACGGAATCGGCTTGATGGGTGCGGTGTTGGCCATCGTGCGGATGCTGCGCATGGTGGCGCATGTGGCCCACGGACTGATGTTGGTGCATTGGGGATGGGACCGGCGCACGCCGCAGGACCGCCAGGACCGCATCGGCTGGTGGTCCGCCAAGCTGCTGCGTGTGCTGGGCGTGCGGCTGGAGACGGTGGGCATGCCCGCCCAGGGGGCCCGGCTGGTCACCGCCAACCATGTGTCCTGGCTCGACATCGCCGCGATGCATGCGGTGATGCCGGATGCGCGCTTCGTCTCCAAGGCCGACATCAAGCACTGGCCGCTGGTCGGTCGCCTGGTGACGGCGGTGGGCACGCTCTACATCGAACGCGCCAGCAAGCGCGATGCGCTGCGGGTGGTGCATCAGACTGCCGAGGCCCTGGCCCGCGGCGAGACGGTCGCGGTGTTCCCGGAAGGGACTACCGGTCCCGGACGACCGCTGCTGCCGCTGCACGGCAACCTGCTGCAGGCGGCGATCAGCACCGGCACGCCCCTGCAACCGGTGGTGTTGCGATGGCATCAGCCGGGCCGCCCCTACAGCGAGGCGGCCCAGTTCATCGGCAACATGACGCTGGTGGCGAGCATGTGGCGCATCATGAGCGCGCGTGGATTGACCGCACGGGTGCAATGCCTGCCGCTGCTGCCCACCGCGCACATGGAGCGACGCGCCCTGGCCGATGCCTTGGCACGTCTGATCGACGCGGAGCTGCCGCCCGCCTGAATCCGATCTCATCCACGGGCCGCCGGCCTTCTCCCTCATCGCTCATCCTTCATCGCTCATCCTTCAGGCTTGGCGAGCTTCGGCCACCAAGGCCGGATTGAGCGTCGGGTCGTTGTACATCTTGTACTGCCGGTAGAGATTGAATCGCACCCGGCCTGCCGCCAGGTCCCGCATCAGCCGGGACAGGCAGCCCGTCAGGTCGCGGCGTTGCTGCTCCAGCACCGCGGCGCGTTGCAGGCACTGGGTGCGGTGGGGCGGTTCGACATCCTCGCGCAAGGCCTGCGCCGTCATGGCCTGGATCTTCAGCGCCAGGATCGACAGCCGGTCGATCATCGCGCCGGGTGTCTCGCTGTGAAGCGGGGCGTCTTCCGACCGGGGGATGTCGGCGCGCTGGAGCGCTTCCATGATCAACCCATCCATCCGCTCCACCGCATCGTTGCGCTGCTGGTTGTAGCGGTCGATGGCCCGCTTGCTGGCGGCGATCTCGGAATCCGGCACCCGCGTGCGTCGCGCAAGATCCTCCTCATACCAGAGGCTGGCATTGCAGCGGTGGTTCCAGCGGGCCCATTGGGTCAGCAGGTCATTGGCGTCCATGTCGGGATCGACGGAGACGGGCGGACCCCGCAGCAGGTCCATCGGCGGGTTGCCATCGCCGAGGGCCCGCCGTGCCGGTCCCTGGGTGGGACGTGAGGTCCGAGCGATCTCGATGCCCGCCGGCGTGCCGACGGCTGCCGCGCGCAGCTCAGCCTCCAGGGGCTGCGCCTTGGCCCGGCCGCAGCCACCCGGTGTCTTGCATTGACCGCAGCCGCCGGCGGTGGCCTCGCCGGACGCGGGGCTGGGTGCGGCGGCGCCGTGGAAGCCGCTGCGCAGCGCGAGGTCATGGATGGCCACCAGTTGTTCGGCGCTGAAGGTGCTGAACCGAAACGGCCGGTGGGGCACAGGGCGCTTGTCGGGCGCCACAGCCGCGTGGACAGGCCCCGGCACGGGGGGCGACGCAGGCAAGGTACAGGGACGGGTCGACGGCGCGTTCGAGGTGGGTGAACTCATGGGGAGGTCCTGAGACAAATGGGGCTCTCCATGTTGCGAATGGCCGGCTGATCCCGCCATTGCCGTTATTTGTATGTCTGAGGTTCCCCTGATCGTGCGGCTGCGCAATTTCGTCGGTGATGTGGTGCTGATGGTGCCTGCCCTGCGCCTGTTGCAGCGTCAGGGGTATGCCTTGCGCCTGATCGGCAAGGGCTGGGCGGGCGCGCTGCTCAGCGGTGAAGGCTGGCCTGTCGAGGTGAGGCCCGAGGGCACGTGGCAGCGCACGGCGCAACTTCGTCGGATGCGGCACGCTGCCGCCTCGGTGGATCCGGCGTTCAACCACCGACCAAATGCGGTGTTGTTCGCGGATGCATTCTCGGCAGCGCTGGAATGTCGGCTGGCCGGACTGAAGGCCACCGGCCATCGACATGAGGCCCGCAGCTGGTTGCTGAATCGGGCGCTCTCGAAGCCGCCGGCCAACAGCATGCATGCGCTGCAGGAATATTGGTCACTGGCGAGCCGATTCCTCGACATTGCCGAGGACCCGCCGGCGGACATCCAACTGCGGCTCACGGCGGAAAGCCGCACCCTCGCTGCGGGACTGCTCAAGGGCCTCGGCGTAGGGGACACAGATCCGTTCGTGCTCATCTGCCCGTTCACCAGCGTGGCGCCGGGCCTGCCGTCGCCTCGGATGTGGCCGCATTGGAGCGGCTTCGCGCGGCTGCTGGCGCGGCGCGGTCTGCCCACCGTGGTGTGCCCGGGCAGCGGGGAGGAGTGGGAAGCCGCCCGGCGGCGCTTCCCGACGGCGCATTGCCTGCCCCATGTGCCGTTGGGAACCTACGGCGCGTTGCTGGAGCGGGCCGCCGTGGCCGTGGGCAACGACACCGGACCGATGCATTTGGCGGCGGCAGTCGGCACGCCCACCTTGAGCCTGTTGGGCCCGACGCTGCCGCAGCGTTGGGCGCCGTGGGGCAGCCAGGTGGAGGTGCTCAGGGCGTATCCCGCCTGGATCCCCCCGGAGGCCGTGATGACGCGGGTGGAGGCGCGCCTGCGTCTCGCCAGCGGCTCACATCCCCCCGATCCCCAGGCTGCGGTGCCGCTTCCGCCGCCAGAGGCGCTTCAGCGCCCGGAAGGACGAAGCGGATCCTGATGGGATCCGCTTCGTTGAATGGCCGTTGCTGAGACGTCGTTGATCTCAGGGTCCGTGCGACGTCGTGGCTTGCGGCGTCGCGCCCGCCAGAGCCGCCCCGCCTGGTGGCGGGTCGGTTCGCGGACGACGTTCGGACGTCAGGCCTTGCCCTGGCTCGCCACGGCGGCAGCGGCCTTGGCGGCGGCTTCAGCGTCGCCCAGGTAGTAGCTCTTGATCGGCTTGAGGTCCTTGTCCAGCTCGTAGACCAGCGGAATGCCGTTGGGAATGTTCACGCCCACGATGGCGTCGTCAGCGATGCCGTCCAAATATTTCACCAGGGCGCGGATGCTGTTGCCGTGGGCGGCGATCAGCACGCGTTGACCCGACAGGATCGCGGGCGCGATCTGCTCGTTCCAGTAGGGCAGCACACGGGCCACGGTGTCCTTGAGGCACTCGGTCAGCGGAATGTCCGAGGCTTGCAGACCGGCGTAACGGATGTCGCCGCGCTCGCTGCGGGGATCGTCGGCCTCCAGGGCGGGCGGCGGCGTGTCGTAGCTGCGGCGCCAGACGAGCACCTGTTCATCGCCATATTGCTTGGCCATGTCCGCCTTGTTCAAGCCTTGCAGGCCACCGTAGTGGCGCTCGTTCAGGCGCCAGCTGTGGCGAACCGGCAACCACTGGCGGTCCATCTGATCCAGGCAGTGCCACAGGGTCCAGATGGCCCGCTTCAGCACAGAGGTGTGGGCGACGTCGAAGTCCAGCCCCGCTTCCTTCAGCAGACGACCGGCCTGCTGGGCCTGGGCGACGCCGGTCGGGGTCAGGTCCACGTCGGTCCAGCCGGTGAATCGGTTCTCGAGGTTCCAGGTCGATTCGCCGTGGCGAATGAGCACGAGCTTGTACATGGGGTCGGATGTGAAGTTTGGCCGGTTTCCGGCGGGCCCGGCGGATTCTAGGCGGTGCTCCGACAGGCCGGCCGTCAAGGCGGTTTCATCGGCCCGAACCCGCTGCCGATGCCGATCCCGCCCCCACGGTCATGCCGCCGCACACGCGCCGGCCTCCCGTCCGCACGCCTGCGGGCGCCTGCGGGCGCATCGCCGGAATCGCGGCGCGGGCGGTCCGAACGGGCGCTCAGTCGGTTCGGTTCCTATAATCCGCGCTTTTGATCCTCCGGACCTGGCCTTGAAGTTTCTGATCGACAACTGGTATCTGGTGCTGACGGCCCTCGTGTCCGGCGGCTTGTTGCTGTGGACGTCGGTGCGCGGCAAGGCGGGCGGCATCGCGACGGCGGAAGCCGTGCGGCTGATCAATCGCGAAAAGGGCGTGCTGATCGATGTCAGCGAGCCCGACGAATTCGCGGCGGCTCATGCGGGCGGCGCGCGCAATGTGCCGCTGTCGGTGCTCACTGGCACGACCGACCCGATCAAGCAACTCCCCACCAACAAGGCCCTGCCGGTGGTGCTGATGTGCAAGAGCGGCACACGCGCTTCGCGCGCCGCTGGCATCCTTCGCAAACAGGGCTATGCAAACGTGGTGGCGCTCAGCGGCGGTCTCGCCGCCTGGCGCGAAGCCAGTTTGCCGATCGAGAAGTCCGCAGCCTGATCGCCCTGACGGCTGCATCGGCGTTCGCCCTGTCGTCGAGCCTGTCTCGACGCTGAGGCGGACACCGCCTCGATCCTCGATTCGACCTATTGGAGAACTGGCGATGGCCGCCGTGAAGATGTACACCACCTTGGTCTGCCCGTACTGCGTGCGCGCCAAGTCGCTGCTCAAGCAACGTGGCGTGGAGCAGATCGAGGAAGTCCGCGTGGACCTGGATCCGGCTCAACGCGATTCGATGATCGAGCTCACCGGTCGTCGCACCGTGCCGCAGATCTTCATCGGCGATACCCATGTCGGCGGATGTGACGATCTGATCGCGCTGGATCAGCGCGGCGGTCTGCAACCGCTGCTGCAAGGCGCTTGAGGCCCGTTGCGGGCTCACGTCTGAAACGCGCGGTCACATCACCGCGCCGGTCCCGGGGCGGCCCTTTCGCGAGTGCGCGGCCCCCTCGGTCATAATGCCCGCCGCGGCCCGCCGCTGGCGGGCTTTTTCATTTGGATGACCCACATGGCAGACGACACCAACACCCCCGTGTTCCAGATTCAGCGCATGTACCTGAAGGATCTGTCGCTGGAGCAGCCCAACGCTCCGCAGATCCTCCTGGAACAGGCCCAGCCGCAGGTCGACATCAAGCTCTCGCTGGCCGCCGAACCGGTGGCCGAGGGCCTGTTCGAGGTCAGCGTGACCGCCACCGTCACGACCACTGTCGAAGAAAAGACCCTGTTCCTGATCGAAGCCAAGCAGGCCGGCATCTTCGAGATCCGCAACCTGCCGCAGGAGCAGCTCGAGGGCATCCTGTCCATCGTCTGCCCGCAGATGATCTATCCCTACCTGCGTGCAATCGTCTCCGACGTCTGCACCCGTGCCGGTTTCCCGCCGGTGCTGCTGACCGAAGTGAACTTCCAGGCGATGTTCGAAGCGCAGCAGGCCCAACTGATGGCTCAGCAGACCAACGGCGAATCCGCGCCGAACTGAGCGAACTGAAATCCGCCCCGGCGCCGCGTGTGCCGGGACGAGGCGCCGGCCGGACGGCCCCTTCCGGGCCGACCGGCCGGCGTTGTTGTCTGGGGCTCGCGCCCGACTCGACGATGAAGTGTTCCGCATGAAGATCAGCGTTCTCGGTGCTGGCGCCTGGGGCACGGCGCTGGCCATTGCCGCCAGTGCGCGCCATGAGGTGCTGTTGTGGGCCCGCGATGCGTCCGGCATCGCCGCGATGCGCAGCGCCCGGCGCAATGCGCGCTATCTGCCCGATGCGCCTCTGCCCGAGACGCTCGGCCTGACCGATCAACTCGATGCCGCGCTGGCCCACGGCCGCGACGGCCTGATCGTGATCGCCACGCCCATGGCCGCCTTGCGCGGCATGCTGGGCCATCTGCCGGCGGGCACACGCTGCCTGTGGCTGTGCAAGGGCTTCGAAGCCGGCACCGGTCGCCTGGGGCATGAGATTGCCCGCGAGGTGGTGCCGCATCTGGCGACCGGCGTGCTGTCGGGCCCCAGCTTCGCGCAGGAAGTGGCGGCGGGGCAGCCGACGGCGCTGGTGTCCGCCTCGCATGACGCGGCCCTGGCGCAACTGGGCGTGCAGGCCTTTCACAGCGATCGGCTGCGGGTGTACTCCTCGGCCGACCCCGTGGGCGTGGAGGTGGGCGGCGCCGTCAAGAACGTGATGGCGATCGCCGTCGGCATCGCCGATGGCCTGCGGCTGGCCGCCGAGGCACGAGGCCATCAGGGCCCGGGCCTGAATGCCCGCGCCGCACTGATCACCCGAGGCCTGGCCGAAATGCAGCGCCTGGCGTTGGCCCTGGGCGCCCAGACGGAAACCCTGCTCGGCCTGGCCGGCCTGGGCGACCTGGTGCTGACGGCCACTGGCGACCTGTCGCGCAATCGGCGCGTCGGTCTGCTGCTGGCCGAGGGCCTGGACCTGCCCGGCATCCTGCAGCGGCTCGGGCATGTGGCCGAGGGTGTCTACAGCGCGCCCACCGTGCTGGCGCGCGCCCGGAGCCTGCAGGTCGACATGCCGATCGCCGCCGCGGTGGTCGACGTGCTGGAAGGCCGGCTGGACACCCAGGGCGCGATGGACGCTCTGATGGGTCGCCAAGCCCGCGCCGAATGGTGATCGGGGCGATGACCGGCGCCGCATCGTGATTCCGCGCGGTTCGCCACCACCGGATCCGCAACAACCCGGCCGTCGACGCGCCGTGTTCGGAGCGCTCAGCCGCATCGGCGCGATCGGCCCCGTCGGGAGCGCTTTGCGCCTTTTGGCCGGTGCGGGATTGCACGGGGCGGGCAGGGTGGGGTTCAGCCGTGCGACAGCGGCCTACGCGGTCGCTGGTGCGACGGCCGCGACCGCGGCGCCGACGCCACTTGCCTGGCCTCAACGGCCCCTCCGCCTCGTGGTGCCGTTTCCGGGCGGCAGTTCCCCTGATCTGATCGCCCGCACGCTGGCGGAACCGCTGGCGCAGGCGCTGGGTCAGCCCATCGTGATCGACAACAAGGTCGGTGCCGGTGGCAACATCGGCACCGGGGTGGTCGCCAAGGCGCCACCGGATGGCTACACCCTGCTGTTCACCATTCAGGGGCCGTTGATCACTGCGCCGATGCTGGCCAAGGCCTTGCCCTACGACCCGGCACGTGAGCTGCGGTCGATCAGCCTGGTGGCCAGTTCGCCCAATGTGCTGGTCGTGTCGCCGTCACTGGGCGTGGAGAACGTGGCGCAGTTCGTGGCGCTTGCCCGGCGCCAAGTCGGCGCGTTGAACTACGGCAGCATCGGCAACGGCAGTGCGGCGCATCTGGCGATGGCGTCGTTCATCGAGCGGGCCGGCCTGTCGATGGTGCATGTGCCTTATGCCGGCTTTCCTCAGGTGGTGAATGCGATGCTGGCAGGCCAGCTCCAGGCTGGCATCATGGTGCCGGCGATTGCCATGCCGCAGGTGCGCGGCGGCAAGCTGAAGGCGCTGGCGGTCACCAGTGCGGGTCGGATGGCGGCCTTGTCGGACCTGCCGACGTTGGCCGAGTCCGGCTTCCCCGGCTTCGAGGCCACCTCCTGGCAGGCGTTGCTGGCGCCGGCGGGAACGCCGACGTCGATCGTCGATCGATTGGCGACCGAGACGATTCGCATCGTCAAGAGCGAGACCTTCCGTCGGGCCTTGCTGCCGCTTTATTTCAGCGCCGCGGGCACCTCGCCCGATGGGCTTGAGACCTTGATGCGTGACGAGCGTCAGCGGTGGGGGCAGTTGATTCGACAGTTGCGCCTGGCGCGTGAATGATCGAATCAGCCGTCAGCCGTCAGCCGTCAGCCGTCAGCCGTCAGCCGTCAGCCCTGAGCCCTGAGCCCTGAGCGGTGGGCGGTGAGCGGTGGGCCAAGGGCGCGAGCGGAGGGTCGGATGACCCGATGCGCGGCGCCGATGCCGTGCCGGCTCAGACGCCGTCGCGATAGCCGTTCTGGCGCCAACCTTCAAACACCGCCACCGCCACCGCATTGCTGAGGTTGAGGCTGCGCTGTCCGTCGCGCATCGGCAGTCGCACCCGTTGCGCCAGCGGGAAGCTGTCGCGCAGGTCGGATGGCAGGCCGGCGGTCTCGCAGCCGAAGACCAGGTAATCGCCCTCGCGCAAGGCGACCTCCGGCAGCAGGCGGCTGCCCCGGGTGGTGAAGGCGAAGAGACGGGTGGGATCCGGTGTTTCGGTGCTCAGGAAGGCCGCCCAGTCCGCATGGCGCATCACCGGCGCGTACTCGTGATAGTCCAGGCCGGCGCGCTGAAGCAGCCGATCTTCCATCGAGAAGCCCAGGGGCTCGATCAGATGCAGCCGGCAGCCGGTGTTGGCCGCCAGGCGGATGACGTTGCCCGTGTTGGGCGGGATTTCTGGATGCACCAGCACGATGTTGAACATGGGATCGATCTGCTTATCTGCTTGTCTTGGTGGCTTCTCGGGGGGGCTGTGACCTTTTGCCTGCTGCGGCGCATGGGCGGAGCCGCTCACGCTCAACGGCTCAGTCCGGCGTCCGCGCCACCGTCCAGGCGTGGACTTCGGCCGCACCGGCGCGTCGCAATGTCGCAGCGGCCTCGAACACAGTGGCACCGCTGGTCATCACATCATCCAGCACGGCGACGCGCAGACCTCGCACCGGCCGCACCACCGCGAAGGCGCCCCGCAGATTGCCTCGGCGCTCCGCCAGGGAGAGTCGCGCCTGGTGGCCGGTGTCACGCACCCGAATCAGGCTGTGCACGCACAGGCGGCATTGTCGCCGCCGCGCCAGCGTCTGTCCGATCAGTTGGCTCTGGTTGTAGCCGCGCTCGCGCAGGCGACTGTCGGACAGCGGGATCGGCAGGATCAGGTCGGGCGGACGCAGCGGGTCTCGCGCGTGCTCGTGGTCCAGGGCCTGATGCAGTCGGTCCGCCAGCACGGGGGCGAGGGCCAGCCGCTCCTGGAACTTGAAGGCCTGCAGCAGTCGGTCCCACGGGAAGAGATAGTCCTGCGCCGCGATGCAGCGGTCCAGCGGCGGCGGCCGACGCAGGCAATGGCCACAGCGGGCGATCGTCGCCCCGGTGGGCAGGCGCAGGGCGCAGGTGCGGCAGCGGGCAGGAGGAGGTGCGTCAAAGCGGTGACGACAGTCGGCGCACAGGGTGTCGCGGCACCAGCGTCGACACAGCGGACATTCCCCCGGCCAGCGTGCACGAATGGCGTTTGCCAGCGGCTTTGCCATGCACCATCGTTGGATGAGGTCAAGCATGCCCGCCTACAATTCCGCCCATGAGTGGGAATGAGGCCATGCCGCCGGGCACACAGCAGATCGATGCGCAGGCGGCGCGGCGGCAACGCCGTCGCCTGGCCGGGTTGGACCAGCCGCCCTGGCTGCATCAGGAGGTCGCTCAGCGCATGCTGGACCGCCTGCCGGTGATCCGCCTCGCGCCGACGGCCGTGCTGCAGAGCCGGCCCTCGCTGGGTGGGGGTGATGATGGCCTGCGCCGTCAGTATCCGCAGGCCACGCAGTTGTGGGTCGAGCCGGACGAAGTGGTCCGCCAGCAGTGGCAGCAGCGCTTGCGGCGCGGCCTGATGCAGTCGGTGATGGACCGCCTGCGCGGCGCGACGCCGCCGGAATTGGTCGCCGAGGCGCCCGCCGGCGCGTCGCAGTTGCTGTGGTCCAACATGGAGCTGCATGCCGAAGCGGATAAGCCGGCGCTGGTGCGTCGCTGGCATGCGGGCTTGGCGGTGGACGGCTGCCTGATGTTTTCATGCTTCGGGCCGGACAGCTTCATCGAACTGCGCGCGCTGTATGCGCGTGAGGGCTGGGGCCCGCCCGCACCCGATTGGGTGGACATGCATGACTTGGGCGATCTGCTGGTGCATGCCGGCTTCGCCGATCCGGTGATGGATCAGGAACATCTGCGCCTGACCTGGAAGACGCCTCAGGACCTGCAGCGCGACCTGCGCGCGCTGGGCGGCAATCTGGCGCCGACGCGCTCGGCCGGGTTGCGCGGACGAGGCTGGCAGGATCGATGGCTGCGCAGCCTGGAGGCGCTGCGTGGCGTGGACGGATTGCTGGGATTGAGCGTGGAGCTGGTCTACGGGCATGCCTTCAAGCCGAAGCCGCGGTTGAAGGTGGCGGCGCAGACCGAGGTCTCGCTGGACCAGATGCGGGCCCTGGTGCGCGGGGTGGGCAAGCACTGACCCCGGCCGGGCTCTGAGGGTAATCCTGGGCGGCTGGGTGTCGCCGCCCCGGTCATAGTGCGAGCTTGGTGCAAAAGGGGGTGGACTAGAATCCGCACCCGACTGGAACACGTCTGCTGGCCCCGTGGGTTTTCGCGATTGCGTTGGCCTCGACGCCTGCTGAGAGCGGGCTCGAGTGCGACGCCGCCTGGTAGAGACCCGGGTGACGAGAGCTTGAGAAAGACTGGATAAAAGAGACGACCATGACGATGATGAACAGTTGCGTGCATCAGCTGCGGTGCCGATCGAGCCAGCTGGCGATGGTCGGGCTCACGGGGCTGAGTGCGCTGGCCAGCCAGGCCGCCTGGGCAGTGAACGATTTGAAGGGTGGCCCTGCGGTCAACCAGATCAATCTGCAGACGCCGGTCACCAAGATCGCGCAGGAGCAGATGTGGCTGCACAACATGATGCTGGTGTTGTGCCTGGTCATCTTCATCGCCGTGTTCGGCGTGATGTTCTATTCGATCTTCAAGCACCGGAAGTCCAAGGGCGCGGTTTCCGCCAACTTTCATGAAAGCGTGAAGGTCGAGATCGCCTGGACGATCGTGCCCTTCATCATCGTGATCCTGATGGCCCTGCCGGCGACCAAGGTCGTGGTGGCCATGAAGGACACCACCAACGCCGACATCACCATCAAGGCTACCGGCTACCAGTGGAAATGGGGCTACGACTATGTCAAGGGCGAGGGCGCCGGCATCGGATTCGTCTCGACGCTGGATGCCTCGCATCGTGCGATGTCGGATTCGGGCAACCCCGGCGAGGTGGATGACTACCTGTTGAAGGTGGACAACCCCTTGGTCGTGCCGGTGGGCAGGAAGATCCGCATCATCACCACCGCAGACGACGTGATCCACGCCTGGTCGGTCCCGTCCTTTGGCGTGAAGCAGGATGCGATTCCCGGCTTCGTGCGCGACACCTGGTTCAAGGCCGAGCAGACCGGCGACTTCTACGGCCAGTGCGCCGAGCTGTGCGGGAAAGAGCATGCCTACATGCCGATCCATGTGAAGGTGCTCGAGCCCAAGGCCTACAGCGCCTGGGTGGCCGACGAGCAGAAGAAGATCGCCGCCAAGGCCGACGATCCGAACAAGGAGTGGAAGCTCGACGAGCTGATCGCCCGCGGCGAGAAGGTCTACACCGCCAACTGCGCGGTCTGCCACCGGCCTGACGGCAAGGGCGCCGGCCCGATCAAGCCGCTGGATGGCTCGGCCATCGTGCTGTCGGACAAGCACTCTGACCAGCTGGAGGTGCTGCTGCGCGGCCGCAACGCCATGCCGGCCTGGACGCAGCTCAGTGACACCGAGCTGGCGGCCGTGGCCACCTTCACCAAGAACAGCTGGTCCAACAAGACGGGACAGGTCGTTCAGCCGGCGGAAGTCGTGGCTGAGCGCGCCAAGTAAATCGCGGCCTGCGGGCCCTCCCGACGGGCGAGACCTTGTCATCGTCCCGGAACTGTTGCAGATTCGTCGCAGATTCGACTCAGATAAGCCGCACGGACCCGATCCGCGGAACCGAGGAATTCACCATGAGTGCAGTGCTTGACCACCCGACCGGTCACGTTCATGACCATCATGACGATCACCATGCGCCGACGGGCTGGCGTCGCTGGGTCTTCGCCACCAATCACAAGGACATCGGCACCCTGTACCTGCTGTTCAGCTTCACCATGCTGATGGTCGGCGGGATTCTGGCGCTGTGCATCCGTGCCGAGCTGTTCCGCCCCGGCCTGCAGTTCTTCAATCCGGAGCTGTTCAACCAGTTCACCACGATGCACGGGCTGATCATGGTGTTCGGCGCGATCATGCCGGCCTTTGTCGGCTTCGCGAACTGGATGATCCCGCTGCAGATCGGCGCCTCGGACATGGCCTTCGCGCGGATGAACAACTTCAGCTTCTGGCTGATGATCCCTGCGGCGCTGATGCTGGTCGGCTCGTTCTTCATGCCCGGTGGCGCCCCTGCGGCCGGCTGGACCCTGTATGCGCCGCTGACGCTGCAGATGGGCCCGTCGATGGATGCCGGCATCTTCGCCATGCACATCCTCGGCGCGTCGTCGATCATGGGCTCGATCAATATCATCGTGACCATCCTCAACATGCGTGCCCCCGGCATGACCTTGATGAAGATGCCGATGTTCGCCTGGACCTGGCTGATCACCGCCTACCTGCTGATCGCGGTGATGCCGGTGCTGGCTGGCGCGATCACGATGACGCTGACCGATCGCCATTTCGGCACCAGCTTCTTCACTCCGGCCGGCGGTGGGGACCCGGTGATGTACCAGCACATCTTCTGGTTCTTCGGTCACCCCGAGGTCTACATCATGATCCTGCCGGCGTTCGGCATCATCAGCCAGATCGTTCCGGCCTTTGCCCGCAAGCGCCTGTTCGGTTATGCCTCGATGGTGTACGCGACCGCCTCGATCGCGATCCTGTCCTTCATCGTGTGGGCCCACCACATGTTCGCCACCGGCATGCCGGTGACCGGGCAGCTGTTCTTCATGTACGCGACCATGCTGATCGCGGTGCCCACCGGCGTGAAGATCTTCAACTGGCTGGCCACCATGTGGCGCGGATCGATGACCTTCGAGACCCCGATGCTGTGGGCCATCGGCTTCATCTTCGTGTTCACCATGGGCGGCTTCACCGGCCTGATCTGCGCGGTGGCACCGGTGGACATCCAGATCCAGGACACCTATTACGTCGTCGCTCACTTCCACTATGTGCTGGTGGCGGGCTCGCTGTATGCGCTGTTCGCCGGCGTCTACTACTGGGGGCCGAAGTGGACCGGTGTGATGTATTCGGAGACCCGCGGCAAGATCCATTTCTGGGGCTCGCTGATCTTCTTCAACATCACCTTCTTCCCGATGCACTTCCTCGGCCTGGCCGGCATGCCGCGCCGCTATGCCGACTATCCGATGCAGTTCGCCGACTTCAACGCGCTCGCCTCGATCGGCGCCTTCGGCTTCGGCTTCATGCAGGTGTACTTCTTCCTGTTCGTGGTCATCCCGATGATGCGCGGACAGGGCGCGAAGGCCCCGCAGAAGCCGTGGGAAGCGGCGGAAGGCCTGGAATGGGAAGTGCCGTCGCCGGCGCCGTTCCATACCTTCGAGAACCCGCCCAAGCTGGACGTGACCGCCACCAAGGTGATCGGCTGACGCCATGGCGATGACCCCGGATCAACGCAAGAGCAACCGCCGGCTGGCCCTGATCCTGGCGAGCGTCGCGGCGGTCTTCGCGATCGGCTTCGTGGCCAAGATCGTGCTGCTCGGCGCGGCGTGAGGACCGCATGAGCCGCCTTCCCACCGCCGCCGCCTGGCTCCGCAGGGACAACCTGCGGATGATGGGCAAGCTGTTGGTGGTGGTCGTGGTGATGTCGTGCTTCGGTTATGCGCTGGTGCCGATGTACCGCGCGATCTGCACGGCGCTGGGGATCAATGTGCTGTCGCTGGCGGAGCGCCAGCATGTGGTCAAGGCGACCGACCTGCGCAACACGCAGATCGACTACAGCCGCAAGATCACCATCGAGTTCGATGCGAACGCACGCGGTCCGTGGGACTTCAAGCCGGCCAAGCGTTATCTCGAGGTGCACCCGGGCGAGCTGACGACGGTGATGTACACCTTCCAGAACAGCCAGACCCGTCAGATGTCGGCCCAGGCGATCCCCAGCTATGCGCCCAAGCAGGCCACGGCCTATTTCAACAAGCTGGAGTGCTTCTGCTTCAATGAATACACGCTCAAGCCCGGCGAGCAGAAGGAATGGCCGGTGGTGTTTGTCATCGATCCGAAGCTGCCCCGCGATGTGAAGACGATCACCCTCTCCTACACCTTCTTCGAGGTGGCGGGGAAGGGGCATGCGCAGGCCATCGCGGTGCCGGCCGCGCCGAAGGAGCCGCGCACGTGAACGCGCCGGACGAATCGGGACAAGGGCTGAGCGATCGCGCCACGCGCGAAGCCGCGTCGGCTGTCGGCGAGGACGAAGGCCTGTCACGCGTGGTGCAGCGCAAGGGCTCGTTCTGGGGCACTTTCAGGGCGGTGGGCTGGTCCTTCTTCGGCGTGCGCCAGGGGGCCGGTTATGAGAAGGATGTGTCGCAGCTCAATCCGCTGCATGTGATCGCGGCCGGTGTGCTGGCCGCGGCGCTGTTCGTGCTGGGATTGGTGCTGTTGGTGAATTGGGTGGTGGGCAGCGGCGCGGCCAGCGGCTGAACCTGGGTTCAGCGGCGTGACGGGCGGGCGTGTTCACCGGGCGCGTTCGAAGCGAAGGACAGACCGATGCATCGGTGTCATCGCCTCGGACGAGCCGCAGGACCACGGTTGGAGACGAGGTGAGGTCGAGGCGTCGAGGTCGGGCGCCCGGCGATCACCGGGATTGAGCATCTGAGTTCGAGGAGAGACAGGCATGTCGGCAGCGACGACTCACGGGAACACCCCTTACTACTTTGTGCCCGGACCTTCCCGGCACCCGGCCATGGCCGCTTTCGGCCTGTTCTGGGTGATCCTGGGCGCGGGGCAATGGATCAACGGCCACGGCTGGGGCGCCTGGTCGCTGCTGTTCGGCCTGCTGTGGTGGGCCTTCACCCTCAAGCAGTGGTTTGGCGACGCCATCCGCGAAAGCGAAGGCGGTCTGTACAGCGACCGCATCGACGCCTCGTTCCGCTGGAGCATGGGCTGGTTCATCTTCTCGGAGGTGATGTTCTTCGCCGCCTTCTTCGGTGCGCTGTTCTGGTCACGCGGCTACAGCATTCCGACCCTGGGCAGCCTGGACAACGCGCTGCTGTGGCCCGACTTCAACGGCCTGTGGCCCAGCAACGCGCCAGGGTCGACGGCCTCGCCCGCGGGCACGGTGGAAGCCTTCGCGATCATGGGTCCATGGCCCATCCCGACCATCAACACCGCGCTGCTGCTGACCTCCGGCGTCACGCTGACCATTGCGCACCATGCGCTGATCGCGGGCCATCGGGCGCGCACCATCGCCTTCATGTGGGCGACGGTGTTGCTGGGCATCGTGTTCCTGGGCTTCCAGGGTTACGAGTACCACCATGCCTACGAAGACCTCAACCTGAAGCTGAACTCCGGCATCTACGGCTCCACCTTCTTCATGCTGACCGGCTTCCACGGCTTCCATGTGTTCGTGGGCATGCTGATGCTGCTGTTCATCACGCTGCGGTTGATGAAGGGCCACTTCACGCCGGATCGCCACTTCGGCTTCGAAGGCGCGGCCTGGTACTGGCACTTTGTGGACGTGGTCTGGCTGGGCCTGTATGTGATCGTCTACTGGCTTTGACCGGCACCGCACGGCCCCGGCCGTGACGCCCCACGAAAAAGCGCCGCTCGACGCGGCGCTTTTTGTTGTGCGGATCGGAGCGAATCGTGTGGTGTCGGGTCGTGCCAGGCCGTGCCGTGCCGAGCCGAGCAGTGGCAGTGGCTGTGGCAGTGGCAGTGGGGTGACCCTGCTTTGCCGCACTGCGGCGGGGTCAGGGTGATCGCCTGCCCGCGCCCTCCACCAGTGGCTTCAGTGCGAGACTGGCAGCCCGGTGGGCTTGATCCATCCCATGTAGGCACTGAACAGGATGATGAGGAACAGGGCCACCGACAGGCCGACCCGCAGCGCCAGCGCGCGGGCCATGCTGGCCTTGCCTTTCTGGCGCCTCAGCATCAGGACCCCGGCGCTGAACAATGCACCGAGGATGCCGATGAACGCGACGATGACGATGATCTTCATGGCGAACGATTATTCCACCTCCCCCCTGGCGATGCGCGTCCATGGCTGAGCGCCGTCGATGGCCGGTGCTGGTGGCCAGCGTGATCGGTGTGGCGGTCACCGTGTCGCTGGGCGTGTGGCAACTGGATCGGGCCGCGCAGAAACGCGCGATGCAGCAGGACATCGACCAGCGGGCCGAACTGCCGCCGCTCTCTACCGCCGAGCTGCCCGCCGCGGACCGGTCGTTGCCGCAGGCCCTGGTCCATCGCGTGGCGCGGCTGGAGGGCCGCTGGGATGCCGCGCACACGGTGTACCTGGACAACCGACCGATGGACGGCCGCGTCGGTTTTTTCGTGCTCACGCCGCTGAAACTCAAGGGCCGCGACGACGCGGTGCTGGTGCAGCGCGGCTGGGTGCCGCGCCATGCCGCGCAGCGCGAGGCCTTGCCGCCGATCGTCACTGCGCCGGGCGATGTCCGCATCGAGGGACGGCTGGCGCTGTCGCCCTCGCGCGCCTATGAACTCGGGCAGGGCGTGGGGTCAGGCCCGATCCGGCAGAATGTCGATCTGTCGGCTTTCCAGGGTGAATCGGGCTTGCGCCTGTTGCCACTGGTGCTGCTGCAGACAGAGCCGGCGCACGAGCCCGGCGCTGCTGCTCGCGCGGCAATGTCCGACGGCCTGTTGCGTCACTGGCCGCCGCCGACCGTGGATCTCCACAAGCACTACGGTTATGCCTTTCAATGGTTTGCGCTCGCTGCGCTGATCCTGGGTCTTTATGTCTGGTTCCAAGTCCTCGCCCCTCTCCGGAGAGACCGCCGCCGACGCGATGCCCGCGACGCCGATGCCACCTGAGGGTCCGGTGACCCTGTCGGTGCACAGCATGCCGATGCCGTTGGCGCCCATCGCCAGCGATGCGCCGCGACGCGCCCGTTGGCAGATGTGGCTGGTGCTGCTGGTCTGCGCTGCACCGGTCATCGCCTCCTACTTCAGCTTCTATGTGCTGGACCTGCGCGGCAGTGCCTACAGCGAGCTCATCACGCCGACGCGCGATCTGCCTGCCGATCTGCCGTTGCGCACGCTGGCCGGGGAGCCGGTCCGTGCGGAGTCGCTCAAGGGCCAATGGCTGCTGACCTATGTGCCGGACGCCGGCGCCTCCTGTGCCGACGCCTGCGAGCGCATGCTGTTCATGCAGCGTCAACTTCGCCAGATGCTCGGCAAGGACCGCGATCGGCTCGACAAGCTGGTCCTGCTGCCCGATGAGCTGGTGCTCACGCCGGCGCAGCTCGACGCGCTCACCCAACAGGGCGTCCCGGTGACGCTGCTGCGCGCGCCTGCGGCGGCGTTGCAGGCCTGGCTGATGCCGGCACCGGGGCATCGCATGGGCGAGCATCTGTTCCTGATCGATCCCTTGGGCCGCTGGATGATGCGCTCGCCCGCCCAGCCCGATCCGGCGCGATTCAAGAAGGATCTGGAGCGGCTGATGCGTGCCAACGCCGGCTGGGATCGGCCCGGTCGGTGACCGCAGCGCCCCTCGATCTCTCATTGCGGAACGACAAGGACTCTCTGCTGCTATGACTGGCCTGGCCAACGGATTCGATTTCGGCCCGCTGCTGCAACTGCTGGCAATGGCCGCCTTGATCGGCGGTGCCGCGTTGCTGTGGTGGCATCTGCGCCAGCGCAGTGCCACGCCGTCGCAGCGACTGCGCGCGCTGACGGTGCTGACGGTGTTTCTCACCTTCGACCTGATCCTGGTCGGCTCGTTCACGCGACTCACTGACTCCGGATTGGGCTGCCCGGATTGGCCGGGCTGCTATGGCAGCGCGTCGCCGCTTGGGGCACGCGATGAGATCCATGCGGCCCAATCCGCGATGCCCACCGGCCCGGTGACCCATGGCAAGGCCTGGGTGGAGATGATCCACCGCTATCTGGCGAGCGGGGTCGGTTTCCTGATCCTGGTGCTGGCGATTCAGAGCTGGCGACTGCGCCTGGCAGCGCGACGAGCCGCACGGGCAGGGGCAGCGGCTGACGATCGCCTGGCCGGCGGGACGGTGCCGTCACCGTGGTGGAGCACGCTGTCCCTGGTCTGGGTGCTGGTGCAGGGACTGTTCGGCGCCTGGACGGTGACGATGAAGCTGTTCCCAGCCATCGTGACCAGCCATCTGCTGTTGGCGCTGGGGCTGCTGATGTTGCTGGCGTGGCAGGCGGAGGCGTATGCCCCGCGGCCGCTGCGCGCCTCGCACGCCCTGCGGCGCGGCATGGTGGCCTTTACCGCGCTGGTGATCGTGCAGGTGGCGCTGGGCGGCTGGGTCAGCACCAACTATGCGGTGCTGGCCTGCCGGGATTTTCCGACCTGTCAGGGACAATGGTGGCCCGCGACGGACTTCGAGCACGGCTTCACCCTGTGGCGTGAGTTGGGCCGCGGCGCCCATGGCGATTGGTTGCCCTTCGAGGCGCTCACCGCCATCCACCTGACCCATCGCATCGGCGCGCTGATCGTGTTCGTGGCCCTGTTGGCGATGGCGGCTGCGTTGTGGCGGCTGGATGGCGGCGCGCCGGGGCAGGCGCGAGTGGCGTCGCCGGCCATCGGTGCGACCGAAGGCATCGGCAGGCCCGTCCGGACCGGCCGGACCGGCATGAGCGAGGGCCGCCGCTGGGCGCTGCGCTTGCTCGCCGTGGGCGGCTGGCAGGCGGCGACCGGGCTGTCGAATGTCGTGCTGGGATGGCCGCTGGTGGCGGCCGTATCCCATACCGGCGGCGCTGCGGCGCTGTTGTTGATCTGTTCCCTTGTGCTGGCGCGTTTGCGTGCCGGCGCGCTGACCGTGAGTTCGAGATGACGTCCGCGACCCATGCTGCCCTGCCTTCGCGCTGGTGGCAGTTCTATCAACTGACCAAGCCGCGCGTGGTGCAGCTGATCGTGTTCTGCGCGGTCATCGGCATGGCGCTGGCGATTCCCGGCCTGCCTCATGGCGAGGAATGGATCAGGCTGATCGCCGCCACGGCCGGCATCTGGCTGGTGGCCGGTGCGGCCGCTGCCTTCAACTGCCTGATCGAACAGCAGATCGACGCCAAGATGAAGCGCACCGCCTGGCGCCCGACGGCCCGCGGTGAACTGAGCCGGCGTGACACGCTGCTGTTCTCGGCGCTGCTGTGCGCCTGCGGGTCAGCGGTGCTGTTCATCTGGGTCAATCCGCTGACGATGTGGCTGACCTTCGCCACCTTCGTCGGTTATGCGGTCATCTACACCGTGGTGCTCAAGCCGATGACGCCGCAGAACATCGTCATCGGCGGCGCTTCCGGCGCGATGCCGCCGGTGCTCGGTTGGGCGGCGATGCGCGGCGATCTGGGCGCGGAAGCCTGGCTGATGTGCCTGATCATCTTCCTGTGGACGCCGCCGCATTTCTGGGCCCTGGCGCTCTACCGCAGCGAGGACTACCGCAAGGCCGGCCTGCCGATGATGCCGGTGACCCACGGCAACGCGTTCACCCGGCTGCAGATCATGCTCTACACCTGGGTGCTGTTTGCGGCGACCTTGCTGCCCTTCCTGATCGGCATGAGCGGCTGGCTCTACTTGGCCGCGGCCGTGGTGCTGGGATTGATGTTCTGCCACCATGCGTGGCGACTGTGGCGCGCCTATTCGGAAGCGTTGGCGCGACGCACTTTCATGTTCTCGCTGGTGCATCTGTCGCTGCTGTTTGCAGCGCTACTGCTGGATCACTATCTCAGCCCGTGGCTGGGTTGAGGTCTGCTCGGTCCGCGAGGCTCCTGCGACGCTTCTCTTGCGGCGTTCTTCTCATCTTCTGTCCAGGCCCTTCGCCATGATCTCGAGACGTTTGATCTGCTTCACCGCCCTGACCGGCGCCGCCCTGCTCACCGGGTGCGACAAGCTTGGCTTCACGTCGGCGCCCAAGGCCAGCTTCCAGGGCGTGGACCTGACCGGTGCCAACTACGCCCGCGGCTTCAACTTGCCCGACCAGGACGGCAAGATCCGCACGCTGGAGGATTTCAAGGGCAAGGTCGTGGTGGTCTTCTTCGGCTTCACCCAATGCCCGGATGTCTGCCCGACCACCCTGCAAGAGCTGGCGGAGGTCAAGCGCGCGCTGGGCGCTGATGGCGACCGGTTGCAGGCCGTGTTCATCTCGGTCGATCCGGAACGGGACAAGCCGGAGATGCTGAAAGCCTACATGGCCAACTTCGATCCGGGCTTCGTGGCCTTGCGCGGGTCGCCGGAGCAGGTCAAGGACGTGGCCAAGGAGTTCAAGGTTTACTACGCCAAGGTGCCGGGAAAAACCCCTGACAGCTACACCATGGACCACACCGCCGCGAGCTTCCTGTTCGATCCGCAGGGCCGGGTTCGGGTGTTCTCGCGTTACGGCGCGGGCACGCAAGCGCTGATGAGCGACATCAAGACGCTGCTGGCAGGGCAGTGACGGATCGGGGCCGGCCAGCTCGGCCGGCTCGGCCAGACGGGCATGACGGGCCAGACGGACCCGATCGGTTCGATCGATGAATGGCCTCACCCTCGTCTCCGCCCTGGCCCTCTCCCTTGGTTTTGCGTTTGCGTTTGCGCTCCTTGGCGTCCGGAAGGCAGAGCACGTTGTCGACGACATCACCAGCGAAAAGACGAAGGCCCCGCATGGCGGGGCCTTCATTTTTTGAAGTGATGTCGCAGTGAGCGCGGCGGGCAGGCGATGCCCCTTTGCGCGGACTGCGGTGACCGCTCAGGCGGTGACCGCGACGTCCTTGGCCGCCTTCTTGGCCGCTGCCGGCTTGGCGGCCGGCGTGGCATCGCCGACCATGGCCTTGCGCATCTTCTTCATCGCGGCGACTTCGATCTGGCGAATCCGTTCAGCCGAGACGCCGTACTCCGAGGCCAGCTCATGCAGCGTCATGCCGCCGGAACTGTCATCGTTCACCTTGAGCCAGCGCTCTTCGACGATGCGACGGCTGCGCGGATCCAGCACCTCCAGCGCCTGGTTCAGGCCGTCGGTGGCCAGACGGTCCCGCGAACGGGCATCCAGCACCCGGGTGGGCTCCTGCGAGTCGTCCGCCAGGTAGGCGATCGGGGCGAAGGTTTCGGAATCGTCGTCGCCTTGCGGCTCCAGCGCGATGTCGCCACCGGAGAGACGGGTTTCCATCTCCAGCACTTCCTCGCGCTTGACGTTCAGCTGCTGGGCGACCAGATCGATCTCGCTTTCGGTCAGCGAGGCGCGTTGCTGGTGGTCCGAGCCTTCCTTCAGGCTGTGCTTCATCGAGCGCAGGTTGAAGAACAGCTTGCGCTGCGCCTTGGTCGTCGCGACCTTGACCATGCGCCAGTTCTTCAGGATGTACTCGTGGATCTCGGCCTTGATCCAGTGCATGGCGTAGCTGACCAGGCGCACGCCTTGGTCCGGATCAAAGCGCTTGACCGCCTTCATCAGGCCGACATTGCCTTCCTGGATCAGGTCGCCCTGCGGCAGGCCGTAACCCAGGTATTGCCGGGAGATCGACACCACCAGACGCAGGTGCGAGAGCACCAGCCGACCGGCCGCTTCGACATCGCCCTGCGCGCGCAGGCGCTTGGCGTAATCCTGTTCCTCCTCGAGCGTCAGCATCGGCAAGCGATGGACGGCCGAGATGTAGGCATCCAGGTTCCCCAGCGATGGCACCAGGGACCAGGGATTGCTGATCTTCAATGCATGGCTGTTGGACATGGCTTCAGTTCTCCTGGCCAAAGAATTTGGCGTTGGAGAGAATATTAGCACTCATGGCAATTGAGTGCTAAAGCCGTGCAACGAGCTTGACCAAGTGTAGGGCTGCTGCCGAAGATGTGGGCGCATGCTCACGTTTCAAGCCCCGCAGATGCTGTGGGGCAGGGCAAATCGAAGCGAAAGGTGGATCCGACGCCCGGCGTGCTGGTGACCTCAAGCCGGCTGTCCATCAGCTCCAGCAAGCGCTGGGTGATGACCAAACCGATGCCGGTGCCCTCGATGCCGCTCACCTCACGCCCCAGCCGGTTGAACGGCTGAAACAGCTGCGCCAACTGGGTCTCGGTCAGGCCGGCACCGGTGTCGGCCACGCTGAGATGCACGCGCTCGCCGCGCCGCTCGGCCCGCAGCCGGATCTCGCCGCCTTCGCGGTTGTACTTGATGGCGTTGCTGAGCAGGTTGGTCAGCACCTGGCGCAGGCGGGTGGCGTCGGCCCGGACCTGGCTGGCGTCCTCGTCGAGCTCGACCTCCAGGCGGATGTGTCGCCGTTGACGCTGGGTCTCCACCATCGCCAGGCTGTCCGAGACGATCCCGTCCAGCGCCAGGTCGTCGATGCGCACCCGCATCTGGCCGACCTCCAGCCGCGACAGGTCCAGGGTGTCGTTGATCATCGCCAGCAGATGCCAGCCGGACTGCTGGATGCGCCCCAGCCAGTCGCGCTGTCGGGCGGTGAGCGAGGCCTCCGGATCCACTTCCAGCAGCTGCGCGAATCCCAGCATCGCATTCAAGGGCGTGCGCAGCTCATGGCTCATCCGCGAGAGGAATTCGCTCTTGGCCCGATTGGCCGCCAGCTCGGTCTCATGTTCCAGCTCCAGCGCTTCCAGCCTCAGCTGCTCGCCGATGTCCTCCACCACGCCCACCAGGCGATGGGGCTCGCCGTTGGCGTCCCGCAGCAGGCTGACGGTGCTTCTCACCGTGATCACCTGACCCTCTTTGCCGATGTAGCGCTTGATCCGGCTGTAGCGGTCCAGGTCGCCCCGCAACAACGCGGTGCCCAGCCGGTTGTCTTCGGCGCGGTCATCCGGATGGGTGATCTTGAGGATGGATTTCTCCTTGAGTTCCTGCGCGGTGTAGCCCAGCAGTTGGCAGAAATACGGGTTGATCTCCTGGGGCCTCGCCTTGAGGTCGGCAAAGACGACACCGACCGGCGCGTGCTCGACGATGCTGCGAAACCGCTCCTCGCTTTCGCGCAGTCGGCGGGTGCCTTCATCGACCAGTTGCGCCACCCGGGCGGCGCGGCCGGTCACGATCAGCAGCAGCATGCCGAGCAGGCCGGTCCCGAACAGTCCGGCCAGCGCGAAGGGCAAGCTGGCGCTGCGGTCCGGCGGCGGCAGGCCTTGCGGCGCATAGACCACCAGGCGCCAGTCCCGTCCCGCAAAGTCCAGTGACCGCTCCAGATGCGGCAGGCTGTCCGGCAAGGCCGCACAGCGCGGATCCCCGGCGATCAGCGGTCGCGCGACCCCCGGGGTGTCGTCCAGCAGGCAGAAGTCCAGCATCGGTGCGGTGGGCGCCTCGCCCTGGTGCTCCAGCGCCGCAGCAGGTGAGGACATGGCATGCGCACCCGCGGCTGGCGCGGAGGCCGGCGCGCTCGGCGCGGTGTGATGCGCCTGCGCGGCCATGGCTTCGCGCAGCAGCAGCTCGGGGCGGAGCGTGGCGAAGGTCAGGCCGTGCAACTCGCCTCGGGGGTCTGCGCCCTGTGAGGCGGCCGGCTCTCCTCGCAGGGCGCGGTAGACCACCACGCCGATGGCGTGGGTGCCGGTGTCCTGGGACAGCGGGAACGCCTCGCTCGCCTGCGGCAGTCCGGAAGCGATCGCCAGATCCTGCGCGGTGCGCGACTGCGGAATCGCACGCACATTGACGCCCAAGGCCCCGCGATTGCGCGTCCAGGGCACGATCAGCCGGACCACCATCAGGTCGTCCTGAGCATCGATGGGAAGGTCGCCCGGGCGCTGACGCTCACGGACCATGAAGTCGGGGTAGTCCTCCTGTCGGGCAGCGCGCTCGAAGGCATCGCGCTGGGACGGCGTGACCCGGGCGATCCAGCCGAGCGCATAAACGCTTTCGTTGTCGGAGACGCGTTCCGCATGAGCCCGCTCGAACTCGGCCCGGCTCAGATGCGGTGCCACCCGCAGCACGCTGTGGTTGGCGTCCAGGGCGACCAGCGGGCGGCGCAGCGCTTCGCCCAGGCTGTCGAGCCCGAGTTCGGCCGCTACCTCGAAGCTGTGTCGCTGCCGATTGTCCTCATTGCGGGCGATGTAGAACGCCGCCGCGCTGAGCAGGGCGCAGGCGCACAGCAAGGGCAGCGCGACCGCCAGGCGGCGCGGTGCCCAATGGGCACGTGGCAAGCCGAACAGGCTGAGGGCGATCGGGGCCGCCAGCAGCACCCCGATCGCATCGCCGATCCACCAGGACAACCAATGGGCGGCCACCTGGGCGTCGGTGATGGTGGCTGAGAGCCACAGCGTCGTGGTCGCCACCGTGGGGCTGATCAGGCAAGCCAGGCCGGCGATCGCACCGAAGAATCGCAGCAGTTCACGAGGCTCGGTCAAGCGCGGCTGTGGCCCGACCCACCGACGCGCCAGCGCCGCACCGAGACCGGCCTGCGAGGCGGCGCCGAAGGCGATCACGACGGCAGTCATCCACTGGATCTGCCCGCGCGAGGCGGCGAGCGTCATCGTGACGAAGAAGCTCCCGAAGGCCACGCCCGGCAAGACACCGGTCCCCCACCGCAGGGCAGCCGCCACTGCCAGACCGGCGGCCGGATAGACCGGTGCGGCAAAGTCCTGCGGCAGGATCAGGCGCAGCGACGCAATGCCCAGCGCGGTGTAGCCCATGGTCAGCACCAGATTGACCGCCAGCAGGAGAGCCCAGGACGACCCACGCCCCACAGCGGGCGGCATCGTCACCGAATCCTCTGAGGAGGGGGCATCGCGCATGCAACCAGCCTACCCGGGGTGTGCGCATGGCGAAAAGAAAAAAAGCCCGGCAGGTGCCGGGCTTTCCCTAGTGGTGCGCAGGGGTGGGACGGCGCTACGCCAGCGCCTGGGCTGCGGCGAGACGCCTAATCGGCGTCATCACCTGCCCGCCCCGATCAGACGTTAAAGAGGAAGTTCAACACGTCGCCATCCTTGACGACGTATTCCTTGCCTTCGGCCCGCATCTTGCCGGCGTCCTTGGCCCCTTGTTCGCCCTTGAACTGGATGAAGTCGTCGAAGGCGATGGTCTGGGCGCGGATGAAGCCGCGTTCGAAGTCGGTGTGGATCACGCCGGCCGCCTGCGGGGCGGTGTCGCCGATGTGGATGGTCCAGGCACGGACTTCCTTCACACCCGCAGTGAAATAGGTCTGCAGACCCAGCAGCTTGAAGCCGGCGCGGATCAGGCGGTTCAGGCCCGGCTCGTCCTGGCCCATCTCGGCCAGGAACATCGCGCGGTCTTCATCGCTCATTTCCGACAGCTCGGCCTCGGTCTTGGCGCAGATGGCCACCACCGGACCGTTCTGGGCGGCGGCGTATTCCTTCAGCCGGTCCAGGAAGGGGTTGTTCTCGAAACCGTCTTCGGCCACGTTGCCCACGAACATCGCCGGCTTGGCGGTGATCAGGCACAGCGGCTTGAGGATGACCAGCTCTTCCTTGCTGAAGTCGATGGTGCGCACCGGCTTGGCCTGGTCCAGCGCCGCCTGGCACTTCTCCAGCACCTTCACCAGGGCGATGGCTTCCTTGTCGCCGGCACGGGCCACCTTGTTGTAGCGGTGCAGGCTCTTTTCCACCGTGCCCAGGTCGGCCAGGCAGAGTTCGGTCTGGATGACTTCGATGTCGGCGATCGGGTCGACCCGGCCGTTGACGTGGATCACATTCGGATCCTCGAAGCAGCGCACCACGTTGACGATGGCATCGGTCTCGCGGATGTGCGAGAGGAACTGGTTACCCAGACCTTCACCCTTGGACGCGCCCGCCACCAAGCCGGCGATGTCCACGAACTCGACGATGGCCGGGACGATGCGCTCGGGCTTGACCACTTCGGAGAGCTTGCCCAGACGCGGATCGGGCAGTTCCACGATGCCCACATTGGGCTCGATGGTGCAGAACGGATAGTTCTCGGCGGCGATGCCGGCCTTGGTCAGGGCGTTGAAGAGGGTGGACTTGCCCACATTGGGCAGACCCACGATGCCGCATTTGAGGCTCATGGTTGGACTTTCGGGTGATCCGGGAGATGCTTGTGGGCCAGCGGCGACGCCTGCAGGCGAAAGAAGCCGGCATTTTAAGCGGCGCTGGAAACCGCGGGGACCGGGCTGCCTACAATCCCGTTCCATGGAAAAGTTTGACGTGCTGGTCCGCGGCAGTGGCTGCGTCGGTCGCAGCCTGGCGCTGGCGCTGGGTGCCCGCGGGTATCGGGTCGCGCTGCTGGCCCGGCCCGGCGCCGCGCCCAAGCCGTCGGGTGACGTGCGTGCCTATGCGCTGAATGCGCAGTCGGTGCGTCTGCTCACCCGTCTGCGGGTCTGGGAAACGCTGCCCGAAGACGCCCGCACCCCCGTGCATGACATGCGAGTGATGGGCGACCGCGCCGGCGCCGCACTGCATTTCAGCGCCTGGGAGCAGGGCGCCGGTGAGCTGGCCCACATCGTCGACGCCGCCGCGCTCGAAGACCAGCTCGATGCCGCGCTGCGTTTCGCCCCCCATGTCCAGCAGGTCACCGCGCCGGTGCCCGCCACGCTGCAGGCCCTCTGCGAAGGCCGCGATTCCGCCACGGCCGCCGAACTCGGCGTCCGCTACGAGCGGCACGATTACGGCCATCTCGGCGTAGCGACCCGCCTGGTGGCCAGTCAGCCGCATCACGGGCAGGCGCTGCAATGGTTCCGCTCGCCGGACATCCTGGCCCTGCTGCCGTTCGATCGACCGGAGCCGGGGCACAGCTACGGCCTGGTGTGGTCGCTGCCCCGCGAGCGTGCCCAGGCCATGTTGGCGGCGGGCCCCGCCGAATTCGAATCCGCGCTGTTGGAGGCCACCGGCGGTGCGGCCGGCAGTCTCAAGCTTGCTGGTGAGCGCCAGGCCTGGCCGCTGCAGCTCGTGCGGGCGGACCGGCTCTGCGGCCCCGGCTGGGTGCTGCTGGGGGATGCCGCCCATCTGGTGCATCCGCTGGCCGGCCAGGGCCTGAACCTGGGCCTGGCGGATGTCGAATCCTTGCTGGAGGTGATCGCCGCGCGCGAAACCTGGCGCGGCCTGGACGATGAGAAGCTGCTGCGTCGCTATGAGCGGGCCCGCATCGCGCCGACTTGGGCGATGGGGGAGCTGACGGACGGCCTGCTGCGTGGCTTTGCCAGCCAGGCGCCGGTGATCGCGCGATTGCGCAACGAGGGACTGCGCCTGGTCAATCAGGCCGGTCCCATCAAGAAATGGCTGACCGCTCGCGCGCTCGGCCGCTGACCCCATGCCCCATCCCATGAAGACATCCTTCGCCCTGCTGGCCGCCGCGCTGGCCCTGTCCGGCTGCACCGCGCAGGCCAACGAGGACACGATCCGCAAAAACCTGGGCGCCCAGTTGCCCAAGGAGATCAAGCTCGACGAGATCCGCCCCAGCCCGGTCGCCGGCCTGTGGGAGGTGCGCATCGGCTCCGAAATCCGCTACACCGACGCCACCGGCCAGTTCCTGATCGAGGGCGAGATCCTCGATCTCAAGAACCGCCGCAACCTGACCCAGGACCGGGTGGCCAAGATCACCGCGGTCGATTTTTCGACCCTGCCGCTGAAGGACGCCATCGTCTGGAAGAAGGGCGACGGCAAGCGCCGCATCGCGGTCTTCGCCGATCCGAACTGCGGCTACTGCAAGCGCTTCGAGCGCTCGCTGCAGGACGTCAACAACATCACCGTCTACACCTTCGTGCTTCCCATCCTGGGCGGCGACTCGCCGGACAAGTCCCGCGCTGCCTGGTGCGCCAAGGACAACACCGTTGCCTGGCGCGATTGGATGCTCAGCGGCACCACGCTGCCGCGGCCTGACGCCAAGTGCGACGCGGCCGCCATCGACCGCAACATCGAACTCAGCCGCCGCCTGCGCGTCAACGGCACGCCGGCCATCGTCTTCGAGGACGGCACCCGCGCGCCGGGTGCGCTGTCGGCCGAGCAACTCGAGCAGCGGTTGCAGTCGATTTCCGCTGGCGCTGGCGCTGCGCCGGCCGCCGCCGGCAAATCGTGAGTGACGCGGTGACCTCGCGCACCGTGGCGCCGCTCAATCCGGTCGCGCTGCGGCTGGGTTATGCCGGGCTGATTCCGTTCATCCTAGGCGCGATCCTGGTGTGGCTGGTGCGCGCGGATGCGCACCCCTACGTCACCGACGGGCTCTCGCGTTATGCCGCGGTGGTGATCTCGTTCCTGGGGGCGATTCACTGGGGACTGGGCTTTCGCCAGACCGTGCCGTCCCCGGCGCCGTTTGTCTGGGGCATCGTGCCTGCGCTGCTGGCCTGGGTGGCCTGCATCATGCCGCCCTATGCGGGGCTGGTGGTGCACGGCGTGCTGCTGATCGCCTGCTACCTGGTGGATCGCCGCACCTATCCCGGCCTGGGCGCCGGCCCCTGGCTGACGCTGCGCTTCCGCCTGAGCGCGGTGGCGTCGCTGTGCTGCTTCATTGCCGCCCAAGGCACCTGAGCGACACGAAGAACGCCCCGCTTCGTCCTGTGGACTGGGCCCGACCGGCCAAGACTTGTTAGTCTTCCGTCATGATCCATTACCGCATTGCCATCGCCGACCTTCACGCGCATCGCTTCGAGGTCACCCTGACCGTGCCGGCGCCCGCCGCCCGGCAGGTGCTCAGCCTGCCGGTGTGGATTCCCGGCAGCTACCTGGTGCGCGAGTTTTCGCGCCACCTGGGCCAGGTCTCGGCCCGGCAAGGCAGTCGCGAGGTCGCGGTTCACCAGACCGCCAAGAACCGTTGGGAGTTCGACTGCAGCGGTCGCGGTGCGCTGGTGATCAGCTACCCGGTCCATGCTTTCGACACCTCGGTCCGGGCGGCCTTCCTGGATGCCCAGCGCGGCTTCTTCAATCCGAGCTCGTTGTGCCTGCGGGCGCACGGCAAGGAATCCCTGGAGCACCGCATCGAGCTGGCGGATCTGCCGTCTTCCTGGTCGGTGGCCACCGGCATGGACCGTCTGAACGAGAAGGCCGATGCCGCCTCGGAAAGCGGCGAGGGCGGGTCTTGGCTGTTCAAAGCGGCCGATTTCGATGAGATGGTCGACCATCCGTTCGAGCTCGGCAGTTTCTGGCGCGGCGAGTTCATTGCCGGCGGTGTGCCGCATGAGTTCGTGGTGTCCGGCGCCTTGCCGGTGTTCGATGGTGAACGGCTGCTGCGCGATGCCCAGCGCATCTGCGAAGCGCAGATCGCCTTCTGGCATTGCCACAAGAGCAAGCCGCCCATGGACCGATATGTGTTCCTGCTCAACTGCGTGGACGACGGCTACGGCGGTCTCGAGCATCGCGCCAGCACCGCGCTGATTGCGGCACGGCGTGATCTGCCGCGGCTGGGCCAGCCGGAGACCAGCGATGGTTATGTCAAGCTGCTGGGCCTCATCAGCCACGAGTACTTCCACACCTGGAACGTCAAGCGGCTGCGGCCGGATGTCTTCGAGCATTACGACTACGAACAGGAGAACTACACCGAGCTGCTGTGGTTCTTCGAGGGCTTCACCTCGTATTACGACGACCTGTTCCTGGTGCGCAGCGGCCTGATCGACGAGGCCCGCTACCTCAAGCTGATTTCCCAGACCTTCACCCAGGTGCTCGGTGCGCCGGGTCGCAAGCACCAGAGCGTGGCACGCTCCAGCTTCGAGGCCTGGACCAAGTACTACCGGCAGGACGAGAACACGCCCAACGCGGTGGTGAGCTACTACGCCAAGGGGTCGATGGTCGCCATGGCGCTGGACCTTTCGCTGCGCAGCGCCGAGCGTGCCAGCTCGCTGGACGAGTTGATGCGGGCCCTGTGGCGCGACAGCGGCGGCGGGCCGATCAGCGAAGCACGCATCCTGGCGCGCCTGACCGAACTCGGCGGCGAGCCCTTGGCCCAGACGCTGTCGACCTGGGTCCATGGCACCGACGACCTGCCGCTGCCGCCCTTGCTCGAGCGCATGGGCGTGCGTTGGGGGACCGACAAGCCCACGCTGGCGCAGCGACTGGGCCTGCGGGTGGCCGAGTCCGACGGCGCCCTGCTCATCAAGCAGGTGCTGCTTGAAGGCGCCGGTCTGGAGGCCGGCCTGAGCCCGGGCGACGAAATCGTGGCCTGCAATGGATGGCGGGTGCGCAAGCTTGATGACCTGGTGCTCACCCTTGACCATGTCGAGCCGCAGCGGCTGTCGCTGCTGGTGTCTCGCGATCAGCGCATGCTGAGCTTGTCGCTGCGCTTGCCGTTGCACGACAGTGCGGCCAAGCCGGTCACGCTGGGCCCGTTGGACAAGGCGCCGGCCCGCGCGCAGGGTCTGCGTCGCGCATGGCTGGGCAGCTGAAGCGCGTCGGCCCCGTCCCGCTGACGGCGCTCGCAGCGCTGACGCTGCTGGTACTGGTTCTGCACCTGTGGCTGCTGCGCGGCGCGCAGCAGCTGCATGACGCGCTCTTGCCCGAGTTGCCGGAGCCCGATCGGCTGAAGGCGGCATTCGTGCGGGAACTCAAGCCCGCCGCGCCGCCCACGCGTGCGGCGCCCACGCCCAAGCCGGGAACGCCCAAGCCGGGAACGCTCAAGCCGGGAACGCTCAAGCCGGGTACGCCCGAGGCTCCGCCCCGCCGCTTCAACCCGGTGCTTCCGCCGGCCGCCATCGGAGACGGCGCGCCCGCACCGCTGCCACGTGACGTCGCCGCAAGCGATCCGCCACCGGTCGTGGAGGCCTTGGCTGCGCCGCCGGCGCTGGCGGTGTCGGATGCGGTCGGTGACTGGGTGCCGGGGCTGGAATGGCCGCTGTCCACCGAGCTGCGCTATCAGCTCACCGGCTTCTATCGGGGCGCGGTCTACGGTCAGGCGCGGGTGCAATGGTTGCGCGAGGCGTCGCATTACCAGGTGCACCTGGATGCGGAGATCGGTCCTTCCTTTGCGCCGTTGATGTCGCGCCGGATGAGCAGCGATGGCGAAGTCACCCCGATCGGGCTGGTGCCGCGTCGCTACGACGAGCAGACCGGCGGCCTGGCCGGCAGCAAGCGCCGCAGCACGCTGGTGTTCGAGAACAGCGGGGTGCGTCTGGTCGACGGCCGTCGTGAGCCGGTGGCGGACGGCACCCAGGATGCGGCCAGCCAGTTCGTGCAGCTCACCTGGATGTTTCTCACCGGCCGCCATGCCGCACAGCCGGGCTGGCAGGTGCCGATGTCTCTGGCGCTGCCGCAGCATGTGCACCTGTGGCGCTATGAGGTGGTGGCCCAGGAAGACGTCCAGACGCCGATGGGGCCGATTCCGGCTTGGCACATTGATTCGCGGATGGACGACACCCGCGGCGACATGCAGGCCGAGATCTGGCTGGCGCCGTCGCTGCAGTACCTGCCGGTGCGCATCCGCATCTGGCAGAACCGCGAGGGCGGCGACCCGACCCACCTGGACCTCGTGCTCAAGCAGCCGCCGCTGCAGGCGATGGCCCCGGCGACGCTGCCGGCGGGTGCGGCTTCCGGTGTGTCGGCGCCTTCCGGTGGCGCGTCGCCTTGATGCGGGTGCTGGTCGGTTCCATCCCGATCATCCCGGAACCGTGACTGAACGAGCGACCCACTGCGTCGCTCTATAGTTGCCGCCACCGATTCGCGCTTGAACGCGAACACCATTCCACCCCGGACGGCCCGCATGGCCGCCGCACAGGAGACTTCCTCATGTCCGCAGCTTCCCTGGTCGACGTCGCTTTCGAGAACATCCTGGTCGAGATCGTCGGCACTGGCGATCGCAAGACCGGTGTGATCCGACTGAATCGCCCCAAGCAACTCAATGCGCTCAGCGATCCGCTGATGGATGAGCTGGGTCGTGCGCTGCTGGCCTTTGATGCGGACGACGGCATCGGCTGCATCGTGCTGACCGGCAACGAACGGGCGTTCGCTGCGGGTGCGGACATCCCGACCATGGCGCCGCACACCTTCATGTCGGCCTTCAAGAACGGGTTGATCTCGAAGAACTGGGAAACCATCCTGCAGGTGCGCAAGCCGGTGATCGGCGCGGTGGCGGGCTTTGCGCTGGGCGGAGGCTGCGAGCTGGCGATGATGTGCGACTTCATCATCGCAGCGGATTCGGCGCGCTTTGGTCAGCCGGAGATCAAGCTGGGCGTCATTCCCGGCGCGGGCGGCACCCAGCGCCTGCCGCGCGCGGTGAGCAAGAGCAAGGCCATGGACATGCTGCTCACGGCCCGCATGATGGATGCGGCCGAGGCGGAGCGCGCCGGGCTGGTGTCCCGCGTGGTGCCGGCGGATCAGATGATGACGGAGGCGCTGGCCGCAGCCGAAACGATCAACGGGTTCAGTGGTCCGTCGACGATGCTGATCAAGGAGCTGGTCAACCTGGCCTACCAAGGGCCGTTGACCGACGGTGTGGCGGTAGAGCGCCGCTACTTCCATGCGCTGTTCGGCAGTGACGACCAGCGCGAAGGCATGGCGGCGTTTCTGGCGAAGCGGCCGGCGGTGTTTCAGCACAAGTGATCGGTGCGCCCTGCCAGACGCCCGAAGCTGGCAGTTCAGCGTGGTCCGAACGGGGCGTGGATGGCTTGTGCCGCGGTGACGATGGGGATGTCGTTGAAGTGCTTCATCGACAACAAGTCGTCATCGCCTGTGACGATGAGATCTGCTCGTGCAGCCAACGCGCAAGCCAATACCGCATCGTCATCCGCGTCGCGACACATTGGATGCGCCAACCTTCGGGCAGTGACCAGCGTGCACAGCCGCCTGTAATGCGCCACCAGTTGCGCAGGGGTCATTCCGGTGGCGGAGACATACCGAGCCAGCTTTTTCTTACCCAGCGTGGCCTCAAGCTCGTCCAGCAGCACTCGGCTGGTGAAGAGCAGAACGGCCTCTTCAACGGCTGCTTCAATCACGCGCGCGGGCGTCCCCGAGCCGATGAAGGCCGACACCAGCACATTGGTGTCGACGACCCAACGCGCGCATGAAGCCATCAGATGCCAGCGCTTCGAGCCTTGCGTTCCTGGCGCACCGCTTTGACTTCGGTATCAATCTGCTTCATCGAAAGCGGTTTTGTGTCGAGTTTCGCTCTCGTCGCTCCGGTGAGAAGGGCTTGGCCGGCTCGGCGTCGCATCGCGTCCTTGAGCATCTCACGCAAGGCTTTCGGCGTCAGCAGCCCGGCGGCCAACGCTTCGCGCGCGAGTCGGTCAGGAAGATCCAGCTTGAATTCCAAGGTCGTCATGACGGTTGCTCCTTCTAAACCCTGCAATACACGCCCCAATTATGAGCGAGGGCATTGCGTCCGAATTGGCGTCGGCATTGGTCTTCACTGACAATTTCGGACATTGACGGCACGGCATCGTTGATCCTCCCTAAAGGGTGATGCCCACCGCCACCGGCGATTGTTGACGATCCATGAACGGACCTTTGCTCGTTCCCTGGTGTTTCCCCTAGGCGGTGATCCCTACAGTTCGATCCATGGACGACGCTTGGAGTGCGGAGTCCGGTGCAACGAACCGCATAGGAAACCGCCATGAACACCCTGAACCTCACCCTGAGCAAGATCACCCTGGTTGCCGCCGCTGTGCTGTCCGCCAGCGCCGCATTCGCTGCCGAGCCGGTCGAGAAGACCCGCGAGCAAGTGATTGCCGAGCTGCAGCAAGCCCGCGTCTCCGGCGAAGTCGCCTCGCTGAGCGCCGAGCAAGCGGGCGTCGGTGGACTGAACAACGGTCTGACCGCACCGACGTCGGCGCAGATCGCTGCGAAGAAGACGCCCGAGACGGTCGCCGTCAAGAAGGGCAATGCCAGCGAGCTGGCCAACGCCAACAAGTAAATTGCCGACGCGCAGGCCGCGTGGCCGCGACACACACCGCTCAGGTGGAGGTCGGGTCAGCGACAGCGAAAAAAAGGGAGACCGCACGGTCTCCCTTTTCTTTTGCCTGGTTGGATGACGTCGCTGATGACGCAGCCAGCCGGCTGGTCGCCGCCGCTGGGGCCGGCGCCGGCGCCGGCACCGGCACCGGCGCGGCGATGCTCACTCCACCCGACGCAGCGCCGGGAACAGGATGATGTCGCGGATCGACGGGCTGTCGGTGATGAGCATCATCAGCCGGTCGATGCCGATGCCGCAGCCGCCGGTCGGCGGCATGCCGTATTCGAGCGCGCGGATGAAGTCGGCGTCGAAATACATCGCCTCTTCGTCGCCGGCATCTTTGTTGGCGACCTGCGCCTGGAAACGGGCCGCCTGGTCTTCCGCATCGTTCAGCTCGGAGAAGCCGTTGGCGTACTCCCGGCCGGTGATGAACAGCTCGAAGCGCTCGGTGATCGCCGGATTCGCATCCGAGGCACGCGCCAGCGGCGAGACCTCGACCGGGTAGTCGATGATGAAGGTCGGCTCCCAGAGTTTTTCCTCCACCACCGCTTCGAACATGCCGAATTGCAGCTCCGACAGGCCCCAGTGCTTGGGCGCTTCCTCGCCGTGCTGCTTGAGCTTGTCGCGCAGCACCGCAGCGTCGTCGGCCTCGGCGGCTGTCAGGCCGCCGTGAACGATCAGCGATTCGCGCACCGACAGGCGGGTGAAGGGCTTCTCCAGATCGACCGGCTTGTCGGCATAGGTGACCACGGCGCTGCCGGTGGCGGCCCGGGCGGCGTGGCGGATGACTTCCTCGGTGAAGGTCATCACCTCGTGATGGGTCCAGTAGGCCGCATAGAACTCCATCATCGTGAACTCGGGGTTGTGCCGGACACTGATCCCCTCGTTGCGGAAGTTGCGGTTGATCTCGAACACCCGCTCGAAACCGCCCACCACCAGCCGCTTCAGATACAGCTCCGGCGCGATGCGCAGGAACATCTCCTGGTCCAGGGCGTTGTGATGGGTGATGAACGGCTTGGCATTGGCACCGCCCGGGATCGGGTGCAGCATCGGGGTTTCGACTTCCAGGAAGCCGTTGTCCACCATGTAGCCGCGGATCGACGACACCGCCTTGGACCGCGCCACGAAGCGGGTGCGGGCCTTGTCGTCGGTGATCAGGTCCACATAGCGCTGACGGTACTTCTGTTCCTGATCCGTCATGCCGTGGAACTTGTCCGGCAGCGGACGCAGGCTCTTGGTGAGCATGCGCAGCGTGGTCACCTTGACCGACAGCTCGCCGGTGCGGGTGCGGAACAGCGTGCCCTCGGCGCCGAGGATGTCGCCCAGGTCGAAGTGCTTGAAGTCGTTGTAGACCTCTTCGCCCAGCGCGTCCTTGGACAGGAACAGCTGGATCGCGCCGGTGGCGTCATGCAGCGTGGCGAAACTGGCCTTGCCCATGATGCGCTTGAGCATCATCCGGCCCGCGACAGTTACCGCCACGGCCTGCGGTTCCAGTTCCTCATTGGTCAGCTCGCCGTACTGCTGCTGCAGCGGCAGGGCGCGGTGCTGGGGTTTGAAGTCGTTCGGGAAGGCAGCGACGCCCTTGGCCTTGGCTTTTTCGCGGATCGCGGCGAGTTTCTCGCGGCGTTCGGCAATCAGCTTGTTTTCGTCTTGCGCAGGCGCCGCGGGCGCGGCGTCGGTATGGGGGGCTTGGGGCTGGCTCATCGTGGACTCGTTAAAGCTGGGCGCGATTTTAGGGGGTTGTGCCCCTCCTGCCGCTCGCCTGTCGGACGGGCGGGCATTTCCCGGCGCAGGAACCGGCATTTGCGCTCGTAAAATCCGGCCCTTCGCCCGCCATCGCGCGCGGGCCTTTGCGAATGCCGCACCCATGCCTCAGTTCCCCATCCTGGACCGCCCGGTCCGCATCGCCCTGGTCGGCTGCGGCCGAATCTCCAAGAACCACTTCGAGGCCCTGACCCGGCACCAGGGTCGCGCCGAGCTGGTGGCCGTCTGCGACACCCGGCCCGAGTCGCTCGCCGCCGCCGTGGCCCAGACCGGCGTGGCCGGCTTCGACTCGCTGGACGCCTTGCTCGCCGGCTCCGATGCCGACCTGATCGTGCTCGGCACGCCGAGCGGCCTGCATGCCCAGCAGGCCATCACCGCCGCGCGTGCCGGCCGCCATGTGCTCAGCGAGAAGCCGATGGCGACCAAGTTCGAGGAAGGCCAGGCGATGGTCCGCGCCTGCCGCGACGCGGGCGTCAAGCTGTTCGTCGTCAAGCAGAACCGGCTCAATGCCACGGTGCAGCTGGTGAAGAAGGCGCTGGACCAGGGACGGTTCGGGCGGATCTTCATGAGCACGGTCAATGTGTTCTGGACCCGCCCGCAAAGCTATTACGACGCCGCTCGCTGGCGCGGTCGCTGGGACATGGACGGCGGCGCCTTCATGAACCAGGCCAGCCATTACGTCGATCTGCTGGACTGGCTGGTCGGACCGGTGGACAACGTGCATGCCTACACCGCCACGCTGGACCGCGACATCGAAGCCGAAGACACCGGCGTGATGAGCCTGCGCCTGCGCCATGGCGGCCTGGCCAGCATCAACGTCACGATGCTGACCTATCCGCAGAACCTGGAAGGCTCGATCACCATCCTGGGTGAGAAGGGCACGGTGAAGATTGGCGGCACGGCGGTCAACAAGATCGAGCACTGGGCCTTTGATACGCCCCATCCCGACGATGAGCTGGTGAAGAACGCGAGCTACGAGACCACCAGCGTGTATGGCTTCGGTCATGCGGCGTATTACGACAATGTGATCCAGACCTTGCGCGGTGAGGCGCAGGCGCAGGTGGACGGCTATGAAGGCCTGCGCTCGCTGGAACTGCTGGTGGCCTGCTACCGCAGCGCCCGCGACGGCCAGCGGGTCGGGCTGCCGCTGGTGTTTTAGGCCCCCCCCTACCGCCTTACGGCGGCCCCCCCAGGGGGGCGAGCAGGAGCCCGGCAGAGCCGGATCTCCGTGCTCTGCTTGAACGGCGGCCGCTCTTTGAGCGGGCCTCTTTGGTGGGATGCTCGTGGCGGGGCGCTGGTAGTGGGGTTGCTGGGGCGAGCAGGAGCCCGGCAGAGCCGGATCTCCGTGCTCCGCTGGGTTTAGGCTCCCCCCTACCGCCTGACGGCGGCCCCCAGGGGGGCGAGCAGGAGCCCGGCAGAGCCGGATCTCCGTGCTCCGCTGGGTTTAGGCTCCCCCCTACCGCCTGACGGCGGCCCCCAGGGGGCGAGCAGGAGCCCGGCAGAGCCGGATCTCCGTGCTCCGCTGGAACGGCGGCCGCGCTTTGAGCGGGCCTTTGTTGAGCGGAGGCGGATGAGTGGTGGTGATGGTGGAACTGTCGATTCGTGGGCGATGGATGAGATCAAGGAGCGGTCGGTGAGCTTTTGGAAGCATGAATCAGCGGTGGTGGACGAGGGCGCTCAGATTGGTGAGAACACCAAGGTCTGGCACTTCACCCACGTCTGCGGCGGGGCACGCATCGGATCGGATTGCTCGCTGGGGCAGGGCGTGTTCGTCGGCAACGACGTGACAATCGGCCGGAATGTGAAGATCCAGAATCAGGTGTCGGTGTACGACGCCGTGACACTGGAAGACGACGTCTTCTGCGGCCCCTCGATGGTCTTCACCAATGTCTACAACCCCCGCTCCGCAGTCCCGCGCAAGAACGAATATCGCCGCACGCTGGTGCAGCGCGGCGCGACGCTCGGCGCCAACTGCACCATCGTCTGCGGCGCCACCATCGGCCACTTCGCCTTCATCGGCGCCGGCGCCGTGGTGAAAGGCGATGTCCCGCCCTTCGCAATGATGGTCGGCGTCCCCGCCCGTCAAATCGGCTGGATGAGCCGCCATGGCGAAAAATTGCCCCTGCCCCTCCACGGCCAGGGTCGCGCCGTCTGCCCGCAAAGCGGCGATGTCTACGAATTGAATGGCCAGGCGCTGCGCCTGGTCGAGCCGGAGCCCCTGGCATGAGCCTGCCCTTCATCGATCTGCGCGCCCAGTACGCCGCCCTCAAGCCCTCCATCGATGCCCGTATCCAGCGCGTGCTCGACCACGGCCAATACATCATGGGCCCCGAGGTTCAGGAGCTCGAACAGGCCTTGGCCGCCTATGTCGGCACCCAGCATTGCATCACCGTGGCCAGCGGCACCGAGGCCCTGTTGATCGCGCTGATGACGCTGGACCTTCAGCCCGGCGACGAAGTGATCACCACGCCCTTCACCTTCGCCGCCACCGCCGAAGTGATCGTGCTGCTCGGCGGCGTGCCGGTGTTCGTCGACATCGAACCCGATACCCTCAACATCGACCCCACCCAGATCGAAGCCGCGATCACACCCCGCACCCGCGCGATCATGCCGGTCAGCCTCTACGGCCAAGTGGCAGACATGGACGCGATCAACGCCATCGCCGCCCGCCACGGCGGCCTGCCCGTGATCGAGGACGCCGCCCAGAGCTTCGGCGCGTCTTATGGCGGCACCGCCGGCACGCCCCGCGAGTCCGGCTCGGCGCCGCGCGGCAAGTCCTGCGGCTTGAGCACCTGGGGCGCGACCAGCTTCTTCCCGAGCAAGCCGCTGGGCTGTTATGGCGACGGCGGTGCGCTCTTCACCAACGACGCCGCGCTGGCCCAGGCCGCGCGAGAGATTCGGGTGCATGGGCAGAGTCAGCGTTACACCCACACCCGGGTCGGCGTGGGCGGGCGCATGGACACGCTGCAGTGCGCCATCGTGCTGGGCAAGCTGGAGCGCTTCGATTGGGAGGTGGCGCAGCGTCTGGCCATCGGCGAGCGCTATCAGCGTCTGATCGGCGATCTGCCGCTGCAGCGCCTGGCCGTGCGCGAGGACCGCGATTGCGTCTGGGCCCAGTTCACCGTTCAGGTCGATCACCGCGAGGCGGTCATCGAGTCGCTGAAGCAGGCGGGCATTCCCACCGCCGTGCATTACCCGAAGCCGCTGCATCGCCAGCCGGCCTATGAGGCCCGCAGTCGCGCCGCGACGCCGCTGCCGAATGCCGAAGCCGCCGCCCGCCGGGTAATGAGCCTGCCGATGAGCGCCGACCTGAGCGAGGCGCAGCAGGATCAGGTCGTCGCCGCGCTGCGCGTCGCGCTGACCTGAGCCGCCGGAGCCGACGCTTGATGTCGCTGTGGGGTTACAGGCTGGATGCGGTGCGGGCCCGGGTCCGCGCGCGACTGGCCGGATGGCTGGGGCTGCGCTGTGGTCGCGGCGCTCAGATTCATCCCGGCGCGCGCGTGCGTAGCGGCGCCGGCAGCGCGTTGGGCGAAGCGTCCATCCTCTATCGCCATGTGCAGATGCTGGCGACCGGCTCGGGACGCTTCACCATCGGCGCCCGCAGCCACATTGCGCCCGGCGGTTATCTGCTGATTGCCGAGCAGCAACTGGCGATTGGAAACGACGTGGCCATCGGGCCCGGCCTGATGCTGTTCTGCGAATCCAATGCGCCGACGGCGCACGGCCTGTTCCGCGAGCAGTACGAGCGCGGTGACGTGCGCATCGGCAGCAACGTGTTCATCGGCGCCCGGGTGACGGTCTTGCCAGGCAGCGTGATTGAGGATGACGTGGTCGTGGCGGCGCATGCGCTGGTGCGCGGTCATCTGGCCTCGGGCTGGGTCTATGGCGGTGTGCCGGCACGGCCGCTTCACCGGATTGATCGGACCGAGCGGACCGACCTGACCGACCGGACCGACCGGACCCAACACACCCGCAGCACCGACCGGACCGATGGCGCCAGCGCGCCGTCGTCTCACCCATGAAGGGTCATGTCGCCGGCGCACTGCGCTGGCGCGACCTGCCTTCGGCCTGGCTGCACTGGCGTCGTCGCGGCGACGCGTCCGGCGAGGACTTCCGCGCCGCGTTTGCCCGCAGCCTGGGCTTGGAGGCCGACGCCGTTCAACTGTTCGGGTCCGGCCGTGCCGCGCTGCATGCATTCGTGGCGTCGCTGCAGCTGCCTGCGGGCAGCGAGGTCCTGCTGCCGGGCTACACCTGCGTCGTCGTCCCCAATGTGTTCATGCACCTGGGCTTGGCGGTCCGCTACGTCGATATTCGTCCGGATGATTTCAATCCGACCGCGGACGACTGGTCCGCTGCCATCGGCCCGGCCACCCGGCTGGTGGTTGTGCCCCACAACTTCGGACAGGTCACCGAGGGCCTGGATGCGCTGAAACGTCGTCATCCGCAAGTGGTGTTCGTCGAGGACGCGGCGCATGCCTGGGGTGGCATCGACCGCACGGGCCGGATTGCCGGCACGCTGGGCGATGCCGCGTTCTTCAGCTTCGAATTCTCCAAGCCGCTGACCACGGGCACCGGCGGCGCGCTGGTCATCGCCGACCCTGCGCAACGGCAACGCTTCGCTGCGCATCGGCCTGTGCTGCATCGGCCTGCGGGTGGGGTGGTGCGCAGGCAGTTGCTCACGCTGGGCTGGCATCGATTGACGATGAGCCTGCCCCGTGCGGCGTTGCACCTGCTGACCGGCCTGCTGCGCATACCGTCCCGCATGCTGGGCCTGGTGGCCAAGACGCCCGACAGCGAAATCAGCGGCGACAGCCAACCCGATTACCGCGCCGGCCTGCATCCGCTCAGCGCCGCAGTGGGGTTGATGCAGGCGCGTCGATTCGAGTCGCTGTATCAGTTGCGTCGTCAGCAGACCGCGGACTATGACGACCTGTTTGTCGATCTGCCCGGATGGCAGCGGCTGACCGGCGCGACCGGCACCGGGTCGAGGCATGAGACGGACGACCAGGATCGGACGGGGATGCCGTCTCCATCGCCATCGGCACCGACACCGACACCGACGCCAGCCTCGACCTCGACCTCGACATCATCCCGCGGGAAGGTGATGTCCCAGCCGGTGCTGCTCCGCTATCCCTTGCTGTTGCCAAGCGCCGCCCTGCGCGATGCGGTGATTCGCGAGTTGGAGGCGATCGGTCTGGTCGGGGGCACCTGGTTCGACGATGTGGTGCATCCCCGTGGCAGCCATCGCTACGGCTATGCGCAGGGGCAGTGCCCGAACGGCGAGCGGGCCGCCTGCACCGTGCTCAATCTCCCGATGGGGCTGCATGCGCGGCTGTCGGCCCGTCAGCGCGCGGCGCTGCGCGCCATCGCCGAGCGTCACGGCGGGCGGTGGTCCCGGCATGGTGGAGAGGGCAGCGCATGACGGTTCGTCGCCGCTTCGCGCAGCTCGCCAGCGCCTCGATGTTGACGCAGGCGATCCCGATGCTGGTCGCGCCACTGCTGACCCGCTGGTATGGGGCGGAGGCCCTCGGCCACTGGGCGCTGTTCGTGGCCTTGTCGGCCAACCTGGCGACGATTGCCAATGCGCGCTATGAATTCGCCATCGTCATTCCCCGACGCGACGGCGAGGCCGCGCTGGTGCTGCAACTGGCGCTCTGGATCGCCCTGGGCATGGGCTTGCTGACCGCTGCGGGTGCGGGGCTGTGGCATCTCGTCATGGCCCACCATGCGACGCTGGGTGGGCGCTGGATGTCGCTGGATGCGCTCGATCCGTGGCTGCTGATGCTGGCGCCGGTCGTGGCGCTGGCCGGCATGCAGCAGGCGCTCAGCCTCTGGAACAACCGGCAAGGCCAGATTGCGGTCATTGCCCAGGCGCGGGTGCTGCAGCAGGGCGTGATGGCGGCGGCCCAGGCGGCGTCGGCCTTGGGCGGCCTGGCCACGGTGGCGGCGTTGGTGCTGTCGCAAAGCCTGGCCGCGCTGCTGGCGCCGCTGTGGCTGCTCGCGCGTGGCAGTCGATGGCAGCGTGCGACGCGGCTGGACAGTGCCGGCCAATCCTGGCACTGGCGGCATCTGCGTCGTCTGGCGTGGCGGTATCGGCAGTTCCCGCTGCTCAACAGCCCGCATGCCTTCGTCAATGCCGCCCAGGAGACCTTGGTGCTGGCGCTGATCGCGGCTTGGGCGGATGCGGCGACGGCCGGCTATTACGCACTGATGGTGCGGTTGGTGAAGGCGCCCGCCACCTTGGTGGGCGGCGCCCTGTCCGAGGCGCTGTTGGGCGAGCTGGCGCGAGACTGGCAGCGTGGCGTGGACCTCCGCCCGCGGCTGCGACGCGGCATGGCGCTGCTGGCGGCCGTGGCGCTGCCCTGCATGGTGGTGCTGATGGTGGCCGGCCCGGCATTGTTCGGCTGGCTGCTGGGCAGCGACTGGGCACGCGCCGGCGAGTACGGCCGCTGGTTGGCGCCTTACGTGGCCGCGCATTTCATCGCGGCGCCGCTGACCGTCACGCCGATGGTCACCGGTCGGCAACGCGGGGCGCTGGTCTTCAGCCTGGTCGGCAATGCGTTGTATGTACTGCCGGTGGCGCTGGTGTTGAGTTCGGGCGGGTCGCTGACGTGGGCCCTGGGGGCGATCTCCGTGCTGCTGCCCGTTTATTTCGCGGTCTATCTGGGATGGCTGGTGCGGGGTGCCGCGCCACGACCATCCGTCTCGACGACTTCTGCCATGAGGCCTGCATGAGACTGGTATTGATCGGGGACGGCGAGAGTCCCCATCTCCTCAAATGGGCGCGCGCGCTGTCCGAGCAACGGGACATCTCGCTGTGGGCCGCGTCCACACGCGGCTTCGCGCCGGCGTTCAGCTTCCTCATTCCCGAGGACCAGCGACTGGCGCTGAACACCGATCCCCAGCACGGCGGCGGCAACCTGGCCGTGCTCAAGCAACTGCCCAAACTCGGCCAATGGCTGGCGCGGGTGGATGCGGACTGGCTGCATGCCCACTATCTGACGTCGCACGGGACCCTGGCCTGGGCGGCGAGGCGCGGCTGGCGGCTGCGGGCGAAGATTGCGGGCTCGGCCTGGGGCAGCGACATCCTGGTCACGCCGGGCCAAGGCTGGGCCTATCGCTGGCTGACCACGCAGGTGCTGAAGTCCTGCGCGATCACCACCTCCGATTCGCAGCACATGGCGGAGCGCATGCGCGAGCTGGGCGCGGGCGAGGTCATGACCTTTCCCTTCGGCCTGGAGTCGATGCCCAAGCAGAACGTGCGCAAGCAGCCGTGGCTCTTCTTCAGCAACCGGGGCCTGGAACCGATCTACCAGCCCCAGCGGGTGATCGACACCTTCGCGGTCATCGCCGCCCAGCAACCGTCCGCCCGGCTGGTGATCGCGAATGACGGATCGCTGCGCCCGGCGCTGGAAGACCAGGCCCGATCGCTCGGCCTGGCCGACCGCATCGACTTCGTCGGTCGGCTCGATGCCGTCGCCCAGGGCCGCCAATATGCCCATGCGCGCTGGTTCATGAGTCTGCCGGCCAGCGATTCGGTGTCGGTCTCGGTGATCGAGGCCATGGCCCATGAATGCCTGCCCCTTCTGTCCGACCTGCCCGCCAATCACGAACTGCTGGGGACGTCCGGCAAGTCGAGGGGTGGCGATCCGGATGGGAACGTTGACGGGACATCAGCGGTCGACCCCGAAGTCGCTGCGGCCCGAGCAGGCAGCGAAAGCGGCGAGGGCGCCGATGCCGCGCCTCGTCATGGCCTGATCCTGTCGGCCGACCAGGACCTGTCGTCGCTGCCCCAACGGCTGGCGGCACTGGTGGAAGATCCCGCTCGCGCCGATGTCCTCGGCGCGGCCAACCGGGCGTGGGTCGCGAATCACGCGATGTTCGCGCCCGCGGTCAAGCGCTTCGTCGCGCGTCTGAACTCTCTATGAAGCTGCTGCTGATCAATCATTACGCCGGCTCCCCGAAGCACGGCATGGAATTCCGCCCGTTCTACCTGGCGCGCGAATGGGTGCGCGCCGGTCATCAGGCCTTGATCCTGGGGGCGTCGTTTTCCCATGTGCGAACGACCCAGCCGGAGCCCGGCTTCGCGCAGTTCCAGGGCGTCAACTACCACTTCTACGACACGCCGACCTACCAGGGCAACGGCGTGGGCCGGGTGAAGAACATCTGGTCGTTCTGCCGCCAGGTCTGGAAGGATGCAGACATCCTCTCGCGCGAGTTCGAGCCCGACGTGGTGATTGCCTCCAGCACCTATCCGATGGACATCTGGGTGGCGCGCCGGATTGCGAAGCTGTCCAAGGCCAAGCTGGTCTATGAGGTGCATGACCTCTGGCCGCTGTCGCCGATCGAGCTGTCCGGCATGTCCCCGCGGCACCCGTTCGCGATGATCTGCCAGAAGGCCGAGAACGACGCCTACCGGCACGCCGACGTGGTGGTGTCGATGCTGCCGAAGGTGCATCAGCACATGGCTGACCACGGCCTGGACCTGAAGAGGCTGCACATCGTGCCGAATGGCATCACCCTGGATGAGTGGCAAGCGCAGGGCGAGCCGCTGGATCCTGCCCTGCAGGCGCATCTGGCCACGCAGCGGGCGGCGGGGCGGACGATCGTGGGTTATGCCGGCTCGATGGGCGAGCCCAATGCGCTGGATGTGCTGCTGGACGCCGCCAAGCGCTTGAAGAATGAGCCGCTGGCGTTTGTGCTGGTGGGCGGCGGCCATCTGCGTGAGCGGCTGGAGGCCCGGGTGCGCGACGAGGGCCTGGTCCATGTCGCGATGTTCCCGGCCATCCCGAAGGCGCAGATCCCGACGCTGCTCCATGGGTTCGACATCGCCTACATCGGTTGGCAGCGCACGCCGATCTATCGCTTCGGCATCGCGCCCAACAAGCTGATGGATTACCTGATGGCGCAGCGACCGGTGCTGCATTCGGTCGAGGCCGGCAACGATCCGGTCGCCGAGGCCGGCGCGGGCCTGACGGTGCCGCCACAGGATCCGCAAGCGGTGGCGGACGGGCTCTTGGCGCTCGCCGCGCTCGACCCGGCGGAGCGTGCGGCCATGGGTCGGCGCGGCCGCGAATTCGTCATGCAGCATCACACGTATCCTGTGCTGGCACAGCGTTTCATCGACGCGGTCGCAGGATGATCGCCGCGTTCGTCCTTCCTTCCTGATCGGAGCCCCGACGCCATGACCCAGGACCGCGAACTTCAGGCCATTGCCCAGCGTTATGCGCGCCGCGAGGAGCGACTCGGTGGCCTGGAGCGCTACAGCCTGCTGCGGCCGGAGGTCTGGCAGATGCTGCATGAGCGTCAGGCGGCGACGCTGCAACTGCTGGCGCCGCGGGCGGCGCAGATGGGGCCGGTCAGCGAATGGCGGCTGACCGAGGTCGGCTGCGGTGCGGGCGGCAATCTGATGGACATGCTGCGGCTGGGGCTGCTGCCCGAGCATCTGACCGGCATCGAGCTGCTGCCTGAGCGGCTCACCGCGGCCCGCGCCGCGTTGCCGGAACAGCTGCGCCTGCTGGCCGGCGATGCCTCGCAGGCGGAGGTGGCGCCCGGCAGTCAGGATCTGGTCATGCAGTCGACGGTGTTTTCCTCCATCCTGGACGATGGCTTGCAGCAGCAGGTGGCACAGGCGATGTGGCGCTGGCTCAAACCGGGCGGGGCGGTGCTCTGGTATGACTTCATCGTCGACAATCCGCGCAACCCGGATGTGCGCGGCGTGCCGCTGCGGCGCATGAGGGCCTTGTTTCCACAGGGGCAGGCGCAGGTCCGGCGCGTCACGCTGGCGCCGCCGTTGGCGCGGGCGGTCTGCCGGTGGCATCCGGGTGCTTATCGCGTCCTGAACAGCTTTCCATTCCTGCGCAGCCATGTGCTGGCGCTGATCATCAAACCCTGAGCGAGCGACGGCGCCCGAGCGGCGCGTCAACCTGAGTCAGAGCGAACCCATGAGCGAACCTTCCCCCTTGCCCTTCCTTCCCTTCGCCCTGCCGGAAATCGGCGAGGAGGAGATCGCCGAGGTCGTCGACACCCTGCGCAGCGGCTGGGTCACCACCGGCCCGAAGGCCAAACGCTTCGAACAGGCGTTCGCTAACTACCTGGGTGAGCCGCAGATCGAATGCATCGCGGTGAACTCGGCGACTGCCGGTCTGCATCTGGCGCTGGAAGCGCTGGGCATCGGCCCCGGCGACGAGGTCATCACCACCACCCACACCTTCACGGCCACGGCTGAAGTGGTGCGCTATCTGGGTGCCGACGTGGTGCTGGTGGACATCGACCCGCAGACCCTGAACATCGCCATCGACCAGATCGAGGCCGCGATCACGCCGCGCACCAAGGCCATCATCCCGGTGCATTACGCGGGCCTGGCGGTGGACATGCTGACCCTGCTGGACATCGCGCGCAAGCACGGGCTGAAGGTGGTGGAGGATGCCGCCCATGCGCTGCCCACCACGCTGGAGAAGGAACTGATCGGCACCATGGGCAGCAATGCCACGGTGTTCAGCTTCTATGCCAACAAGACCATGACCACCGGCGAGGGCGGCATGCTGGTGACCCGGGATCCGGAGCTGGCCAAGCGGGCCCGCGTGATGCGGCTGCACGGCATCAACCGCGATGCCTTCGACCGCTTCACCGCCAAGGTGCCGAGCTGGTATTACGAGATCGTCGCGCCCGGCTTCAAGTACAACCTGACCGACATCGCTGCCGCGCTGGGCTTGCACCAGCTCAAGCGCTTGCCGGCCTTCCAGCGTCGTCGCGAGCAGATCGCCCAACGCTATCTGCAGGCGCTGGTCGATCTGCCGCTGATCCTTCCACCGGAAGCGCCGGAAGGCGACACCCACAGCTGGCACCTGTTCGTGCTGCGCCTGTCGGATGAGGCGGAGGTCACGCGGGACGAATTCATCGAACGCATGTTTGCGCTGGGCATCGGCTGCAGCGTGCATTACGTGCCGCTGCATCAGCATCCGTACTGGCGGGAGCAGTACGGCCTGACCGCCGAGCGCTTCCCGCATTCCCAACGCGCTTATGAGCGCACGGTGAGCATTCCGCTCTACACGGCGATGACCGACGAGCAAGTCGAGCGCGTCATCGATGCCGTTCGGCGTAGCCTCGGCTTTGCTTGAACGTCGTCGGGTTCTGCTGCCCTTCAACGGTTTCCTTTCGTCCTGTCTCCGCGCGATTCGCATTCATGGCCAAACGACTGTTCGACCTGCTCTGTGCCGGCATCGGCCTGCTGTTGCTCAGCCCGCTGCTGTTGCTGGTGGCCGCATGGATCAAGCTCGACTCGCCGGGTCCGGTGATGTTTCGGCAGGAGCGGGTGGGGCGCGGTGGCCGGCCCTTCTTCATCCACAAGTTCCGGACGATGCGGGTGGACGCGCCGTCCCTCGGACCGCAGATCACGGTGGGTGCCGATGCCCGCATCACCCGCAGCGGTCGGCTGCTGCGGGCGAGCAAGATCGATGAGCTGCCTCAGCTGTGGGATGTGGTGCGTGGTGCGATGAGCCTGGTCGGGCCTCGGCCGGAGGTGCCGCGGTATGTGGCGCTGTATCCGGCGGAACTGCGCGAGATCGTGTTGTCGGTTCGCCCGGGCATCACTGATCCCGCATCGTTGAGCTTTCGGAATGAGAGCGAACTGCTGGCGCAGGCGGAGGATCCGGAGCGCGAGTATGTGGAGGTCGTCATGCCGATGAAACTGCGGCTGGCGGCGGACTATGTGCGCAACGCCAGCCTGGGTGGCGACATCCGACTGATCCTGGCGACATTGGGCGCGCTCAAGGCATGAGCCGAGCGAGTCCGACAGAACAAGCGATCACGAGATTGAGCGATGGAGCCGTCGAGCGATCGAGCGATCAAGAGAGATGAAGAGTACGCGATGAACTGGTTGTCCCTTGATGCGTCGCTGACGCGGATCCGCCCCTACCGCGAAGCTTTGGCGCTGGCGCTGGACATGGCGGCGGTGGCGCTCGCATGGCAGGCGACCTATCTGTTCCGACTGGGCTTCGAGCGCTGGTTCGAGGCCCGGCCTGATTACGACCACTGGGTGATGCTGGGCATCGTGGTGCTCTACGGCCTGTTCCTCAAGCTCTTCCATGTGCCCAAGGGCATGTGGCGCTTCAGCGGTTTTGGCGAGGTGAAGCGGCTGGCGGCGGTGTGCATCATCGCCGGCCTGATTGCGGCCGTGGCGGTGCTGATGGCGCAGCTGACCAAAGTGCCGCGCGCGGTGCTGGCGCTGCATCCGGTCTTCACCTTGATGGCGCTGTCGACGATGCGCATGGGCTACCGCATGTTGTATGAGCACATGCGCAGCCGGATCAGCGGCAGCGCGCTGGAGCAGCGACGTGCGTTGGTGATGGGCGCGGGCGATGCGGGGCGCCTGCTGGTGGCGGGCATCCAGCATCAGCAGGGCTGGGTGGTGGTGGGCTATCTGGATGATGTGCGCGAGAAGCGCGGCGCGCGGGTGGCGGGCGTTCCGGTGCTGGGGACGCTGGAGGAGGCGCCGCGGTTTGCGGAGCTGCATGGCATCACCCATGTGATCGTGGCCATGCCGGCGGCGACCACGCTGGAGCGCCGCCGCGCGCTGGACCTGGCGGGGAAGACCGGGCTGCCGGTGCTGACGGTGCCGAGCAGCCAGGAGCTGCTGGCGGGCCGCGCGGTGAACCAGGTGCGGGACATCGAGCCGGAGGACTTGCTGGGGCGGGAGCCGGTGCAGCTGGATGAAGGCGGCATCAGCGAGTGCATCGGTGGCAAGACGGTGTTGATCACCGGGGCGGGGGGGTCGATTGGGTCGGAGCTGTGTCGGCAGGTGGCGCGGTATGGGCCGTCACGCCTGGTGCTGTTGGAGCTGAGCGAGTTTGCGTTGTATTCGATCGAGCAGGAGCTGGGCGAGAAGTTTCCGCACATTCCGCTGGTGCGGCTGATTGGTGATGTGAAGGACCTGCCGCATCTGAAGTTCGTCTTCGGCAAATACCAGCCGCAGATCGTCTTCCATGCCGCGGCCTACAAGCATGTACCGCTGATGGAGGAGGAGAACGCCTGGGCGGCATTGCGCAACAACACCTTGGGCACGTATCACGCGTGCCTGGCGGCGGCGGAATGCGGGGCGGAGCGGTTTGTGTTGATTTCGACCGACAAGGCGGTGAATCCGACGAACGTGATGGGAGCGACCAAGCGTGCGGCTGAGCTGGTCATCAGCCACATGGCCGGGCAGGGGCATGCGACGCGGTTCATGGCGGTGCGGTTCGGGAATGTGCTCGGGTCGAGTGGGAGCGTGATTCCGAAGTTCAAGGAGCAGATTGCGAAGGGCGGGCCGGTGACGGTGACGCATCCGGAGATCACGCGCTACTTCATGACGATTCCGGAGGCGGCGCGGTTGGTGGTGCAGGCCGGGACGATGGGAGAGAGTGGCCAGGTATTCGTGCTGGACATGGGCGAGCCGGTGAAGATCGTGGATCTGGCGAGGACGATGATTCGGATGAGTGGGAAGGACTTGCGCGATATTCCGATCGAGTTCTCCGGCCTCCGCCCGGGTGAGAAGCTCTACGAAGAGCTTCTGGGCGATGAGGACACGACGCTGCCGACGCGCATTGCCAGGTTGCGTATTGCGCTTCTTGGCGACCAGATGGCGGGGGGGGGCGACGTGCTGCAGCTGCTGGCGGAACTCGCTGCCGGGCAGTCCCGGCGCGAGGGCGCCGAAACGCGCAACCTGCTTGCTCGGCTGCCCCTGAGCTACAGCGGGCGGTCCTGAGTCAGCCCTGAGGCTTCTTCCAGACCTTTCGGTTCACGAAGTCGGTGTAGCTGATGATGATGCGAAGCACCTTGTCAGAAACATTCGCCGGTGCGTAGTCCTTGACGAGTTGCAGGAGGCGTTCGTCGCCACGGGGTTGGTCCTCGAGCACGCGCAGGCCATCCATCACACGCCCCACGTCCAGGCCAACCATCATGACCGCCGCTTCCTCGACGCCCTCTGGCCGCTCGTGGACCTCGCGCAGATTCAGGGCAGGAAAGTTCAGGATCGACGATTCTTCAGTGATGGTGCCGCTGTCCGAAAGCACCGCACGGGCACGGGTTTGGAGGTGGACGTAGTCCAGGAAACCGAACGGCTTCATGAACTGCACACGGGAATGCACTCGCAGCGCGTCGCCCAGTTGCTCCAGGCGCTTACGTGTTCGGGGATGGGTGGAGACGATCACGGGCTCGTCATAGCGCTCAGCGAGTGTGTTCAGCAACGTCAGCAGGCGCTGAAGATTCTCCGCGGAGTCGACGTTCTCCTCTCGGTGAGCGCTCACCACGAAATACTTGCCGGCACTCAAGTCCTGCCGCACCAACACGTCCGATGCCTCAATGCCATCACGGTAGAACTCGATCACCTCGCGCATCGGGCTGCCGGTGCAGATGACCTGATCAGGTGGCAGGTTCTCGCGCAGCAGGTAGTCGCGCGCGATTTGACTGTAAGTCAGGTTGATATCGGCAGTGTGGTCGACGATGCGGCGGTTGATCTCTTCTGGAACCCGGAAATCGAAGCAACGGTTGCCGGCCTCCATGTGGAAGATAGGCACTTTACGGCGCTTTGCAGCGATCGCGGCCAAGCAACTGTTGGTGTCGCCCAGGATCAGTATCGCGTCGGGGCGCGTCAGCTCGATCACTTTGTCGACGTTCATGATGACCTGCGCAATGGTCTCGGCGGCCGTGGCGCCAGCGGCTTCCAGGAAGTGGTCGGGCTTTCGGATGCCGAGGTCGCTGAAGAAGACCTCGTTCAGTTCGTAATCGTAGTTCTGGCCCGTGTGGACCAGCACATGCTCGCAGTAGTGGTCCAGCTTGTCGATCGTGCGCGACAGCCGGATGATTTCCGGCCGAGTGCCGACGACTGTCATCACCTTAAGCACGGAGCGCCTCCTGCACGATGTCCAGCTTCAACAGGACTTCCTTGACCTGAGCCACGTCCAGTCGGTGGGTGTTGTGGGAGGTGTAATCCTCAATGCGGGAGATCTCGGTTTCGCCCTGCACGAAGTACTTGTCGTAGTTGAGGTCGCGCGAATCTGCCGGGATGCGGTAGTAGCCACCCAGGTCCTCGGCGCGTGCCATTTCTTCGCGAGAGACCAGCGACTCGTACAGCTTTTCGCCGTGCCGGGTGCCGATGACCTTGATGTCGCTTTGCGACTTGACCAGTTCTCGCAGCGCTTGTGCCAGGTCACCGACGGTCGAAGCCGGCGCCTTCTGCACGAAGATATCACCCGGCCGCGCATGCTCGAAGGCATAGAGCACCAGGTCGACCGACTCCTCTAGGGACATCAGGAAGCGTGTCATTGCTGGATCGGTCACGGTCAGCGCCTTGCCCGCGCGCAATTGGTCCAGGAACAGGGGTATCACCGAGCCACGGGAGGCCATCACGTTCCCGTAGCGGGTGGCGCTCAACACCGTCTTGCCCGGATCGCACAGGCGCGACTTCGCGATCATGACCTTCTCCATCATCGCTTTGGACATACCCATGGCATTGATCGGATAAACGGCCTTGTCGGTACTGAGAACGACACAGCGGCTCACCTCGTTGGCAATCGCCGCCCGGATGACGTTCTCGGCGCCGACGATGTTGGTGCGTACCGCCTCCATCGGATAGAACTCACAGGATGGGACCTGCTTGAGCGCTGCGGCGTGGAAGACGTAATCGACACCGCGCAGGGCGTCGTGTATCGCGTCGTAGTCACGCACATCACCGATGTAGAACTTCACCTTGTCGTTCTTCAACGCGATGCGCATGTCTTCCTGCTTTTTCTCGTCGCGCGAGAAAATGCGAATCTCCGAGAAGTCAGAGTGCAAGAAGCGCTGCAGCACGGCATTGCCGAAGCTGCCCGTGCCACCAGTGATGAGGAGTGTCTTGTCTTTGAACATGGTCGGAATCGGGTCGTCGGTGAAAGCGGGGTTCAGCCGAACGCGCGCATCCGCTGCACGAGTTCGGGCCAGGCCGGCGGCTGGTAGCCGGTTGCCTCGCGGAAGCGGGAGGAGTCGAGCGAACGATCGATCACGAGGCGATCGTCCGGCGTGATCACGGTATCGCGGCCGTAAGCCTGAGCAACCAGCGTCAATAGCGCGTGCTTGTCGATGGGGGCGGCCGACACGTGGTAAAGACCGCGCAGCTCGGGGTGCGGCAGTACGTGATCGCGGATCACCCGGGCCAGTTCTACCGTCGGCAAGCCGGAGAAGATGGCGCGATTGAAGCCCTTGATAGCGCCACTTTGCGACAGGAACCAGCCAACCAGGCCATTCGCGCTGTCGAGCTCGTGGCCAATGATGGAGGTGCGCAGCGTGACGGCGTTAGGGTAGTCCACCTCGCCCATCAGCTTGCTGCGGCCGTAGAGGTCGGTCGCGTCGGGCGTGTCGCCTTCGCGGTAGTTGCCGGTCTTGCCAGAGAAGACGCAGTCGGTGCTCATGTGGACGAGCCGCGCGCCGGCCACCTCGCAAAGGCGCGCCAGCCGGTGAGGCAGCAAGGCGTTGATCGGGATCGCGGCGAGTGGATCATCCGCTTCCGCCAACTGCTTGATCAGACCGACGCAGTTGATGACGACATCCGGCCGCGAGGTGGCGAACAGGCGCGCCAAGCTGTCGGGATTGTCGACGTCGATGCCGGTGATGATGTTCGGATGGACGGGGGCGGGCAGCTTGCGCAGCAGTGCACCCGAGCGCGCCGAGCCGAACGCCCGGTAGCCGTCGCTCTCGGCGAACACGCGCAGCACGGCGTTGCCAAGCATGCCGGAGGCCCCGATCACCAGGATGTGGAGTGGAGAAGTCATGTCGAATGTCTGTCTTTTGCGTCGTTGAACGACCTGTCGCCGCGCGAGCCGGCCGCCAACAGCTGGAAGCGGGCGGCCAACTTGGTGGCTAGCGCTTCCGGCGCGAAGTGTTGCTCGTAATACCGCCTGCCGGACTCTCCCATGGCGCTTCGCGCGGCCGGCGCAAGACCATGGATTCGAAGTATGCCTTCGGCCAGCGCGGTGGCATCCTCGGCTGGTACTGCGATGCCGGCGCCTGCCTCCTCGACAACGCGGGCCCCCTCTCCGTCAAGTGAGGCAATGATCGGCCGGCCGGCGGCGAGATACGCCTGGACCTTGCTCGGCACGGTCTGCGAAAGAATCTCGCCACAGTTCAAGCTGACCAACACTGCGGCGGCTTGGTCGAGCAGGCCTGGCATCGCCTGCGGCGGAAAGCGTCCCGCCAGCATCAGGTTGCGCAGCCCGCGCCGTTCGATTTCCGCTTCCAGCCATGGGCCCCGGCTGCCGCTACCGATCATCACGATGCGGATGTCCGGAGAATGATCCGCTAGCACCGATGCGGCCTCGACGACCGTTTCCAGTGCCTGTACGGTGCCAAAGTTTCCGGCAAAGACGACGTTGAAACCGTCGGGCAGCGCGAGCGCCGGCGGCGCGCTGCCCGTAGGCGAACTGAACGCGACCTCGCCTGGATTCGGGTGGTATTCGACAGGCGTCTTGCCGGCCATCGCGCGGACCGGCGGCTCGAAGGCAAGTGACTGTACCAACAGCAGGTCGTGGCGCCGGTAGATCCAGCGCACCACCGTCGCCACGAGGGCGAGCAGGCGTGGATTGCGGACGAAGCCGGTGACCTCCAAACTCTGCGGCCACAGATCCTGCACCCAGGTCACCAGTTTCGCGCGCTTGATTTGCTTGAGCACGATTCCGGCGATGGCCTGGAGGATGGGGGAGGTGCCGTAGACGAAGACGATGTCGAACGCTTGGCCACGCAACGACCACGGGCCCAGTACCGAGGCGGCCGCCAAGAAGGAGAGGTAGTTCGCGACGAGCCGTTTGGCGCCGCCGATACCACGTGGGTAAAGCGGCACGCGGTGGATCTGATAGCCGGCCGGGTGCGTCTCGACGGTCAGTGCCGTGGCTCGATAGCCATCGAAGACACGACCCTCGGGATAGTTGGGCTGTCCGGTGAGCACGGTCACCTCGCAGCCGGCCGCCATCAGCGACTCCGCGACTTCATTGATGCGAAACGTCTCAGGCCAGAAATGCTGGCTCAGGATCAACACCCTCATGCGCGTGCTGCGGAGGCCGGTAACGACGCACGCAGAAGTTCATCCTTCTGCTCCGGCGAAGGGTAACTGATGAGTACAGCACGGTACTGGCCCTTGAAGACGAAAAAGCTGCCGGCCGACGCGCCGACGACACCGCAGCCCTTGATCAACTCGCCGATATCCTGCAGCGAACCCGCGCCGCCCAGTACCGACATCGGCAATCGGGTGACGTCACGGATCTTGCGCGCGAGGGCCAAGTCATAGCCCTTCATCTGGCCGTCGCGATCAATCGAATTGATGACCACTTCGCCGGCACCCAGGCGCTCAGCGTCCTTGGCAAGCTCCACCGGGGACTTGCCACTGTTCTTGCGCCCGTTGTGTGTCCAGACCTCTTGCTTGCCGAACAGGCTGTTTTTCACATCCAGCACAACCACCACGCTCTGGCTGCCGACTTCGGCGGCGATGCGCGAGATCAACATCGGATCTTCAACGGCGGCGGCACTCAGTGCGACCTTTTCAACGCCCAAGCCGATGATGCGCTTGGCCTGCTCGACGGTACGCACGCCTCCGCCGTAGCACAGCGGCATGCGGCACTCCGCCGCGAACTGCGCGATCAGGCGGAAGTTGGGTTCGCGGCCCTGCACGGTGGCGTCGATGTCCAGGACGATCAGCTCGTCCGCTTCCTTTTCGTTGAAGATCTTGACCGCGTTGATCGGGTCGCCCACGTATTTGGGGTCCTTGAATTTGACGGTCTTGACCAGGCCGTCGTCGTGGACCAGCAGGCAGGGAATGATGCGGGGACGCAGCATGTCAGAGCTCCGAGAAGTTTTTCAGGAGCTGGGCGCCGAAATGGTGGCTCTTCTCCGGGTGGAACTGGACGCCGTGGATATTACCGGCGCTGACGGCGCAACTGAACTCCTTGCCATACCTCGATACCGCTGCAACATGCGCTGGATCCGAGCATTCGAAGTAGAACGAGTGCAGGAAGTAGAAACGCGCGTCGGTGGTCAGATGGGTGAACAAGCGGTGGTCAGCGGCCGGATGCACATCGTTCCATCCCATGTGCGGGAGCAGCAAGTCAGGCTGGTTCAGGCCCTTGAAGCCTTTGACTTCGCCACGGATCCAGCCGAGCCCCGCCCGCGCACCCTCATCGCTTCGTTCGGCGAGCATCTGCATACCGACGCAGATGCCCAACACAGGAATCTTCTTGCCCAGCACCAGATCGTCTAGGCGAGAACGCATGCCAGAACGTTCCAATTCCTCCATGGCGTGGTCAAAGGCACCCACGCCCGGCAGGATCAGGCGTGTGGCGCCTTCCAGGTCATCTACCGTCTTCGCGAGCCCCACCGGGACGTTGAGCCGCTTGTACATGTTCTGGAAGGCCAAGATGTTCCCCAGGCCGTAATCGATGATCTTGATCATCGGATGATCGCCCGCTGAACGCCGACCGCGCGCATGACCTTGGTACCCAGGTCGATCAAACCCTGGCGGGACTTGTAATCGCGCCAGCTCTTGTTTGGGCCGTCGTGCAGGGCGCGCAGTTCCTCGACCGAGATATCGAGCTTGGTGGCGATGTACTCGAAGTCCTGCGCAATCGTGGCCTCGTCATAGGCGGGCTTGGCAATCTTCTCCAGTGCCTCGTCGCGCGACATCTGATTGGTCAGGATCAGACTGGAGAAATGGGCGCGGCGCTTGTCATAGCCGAACTTGGTCGGCTGCCAATAGCCTTCGTAGAAACGCGTAAAACGCGACTCGTAATGCTTGTGGGCGTACTTCTGCCAGCCAAACTTGTCGATTAGCAGCTGCATAGCCTCGTCCTTGATGTAAGGCACGCAGTTCAGCGGCCGCCAGACCTGCACGCCCTTGATGTAGCGGTAGTAGAGCTTGTAGGTGAAGATGTCCGACAGCGGGAAGGTCTTCAGCGGACGCTTGCCGAACCGGCTGTGAATGTCCTTGAGCTGCACGAGGTCCGAGGCGTGATAGGCCCATTCGAGCGGCTCGCGCACGCACTCGGTGGAGTAATTTCCGCCGTTGAGGATGTACTTGATCTTGTGCTTGGCCGCGAAGTTGTACAGCGAGGCGAAAAAGGCGTGGTCCTGCGGCGTGTCCAGATGGGGTACCTGTGCTTTGAAATACGCCAGTTGCAGGTCCTTCATTTCTTGCCAGTTGATCACCTCGGTGTGCAGATGCAGGCCGAGGCCTTCGACGATCCGCTCGATGTTGTGAACCGCCTGCTGCGAATTCCAGCCAGCGTCGACGTGAAAGATCAAGGGGCGCAGCCCGAATTTCTCCTTGGCTAGATAGGCCAGATAGGAGCTGTCCACGCCGCCGCTGATGCCCAGCAGCGAGTCGTACTCACGGCCCTCACCATCCTTGCGGATCTTGGCGACCATGGTGTCGATCTCGGCTTGACCACGCTCGTCCGTGTGCCAGTTCGGCAGGATGTTGTCGTGATAGTTGTTGCAGTAGTCGCACCAGCCGCGGGCATCGAAGCTGATGCCCGCATCGCTGGTGTCCATGATGCAGTTGGCGCAGATGCGGTAGTTCTGTTGTGACACGGCGGACAGTCCCTGGGAAATTCAGATGGTCGAGTAGAGGGTGCGATTGTTTTCGAGCGCGACGGGGTCGGACAGGCGTGCGGCGGCGGCCTGTCGCACGGCAGGGCGCACGGCGGCACGCGCCTCCGGCGGCTGGTCCGCGAGTTCGTCCAGCACTCGGGCGAAGGCGTCGGGGTCGGCGAGGGCAAGGTCCCAGCCGACGCCGTCGGTCGCGAGGTCGCGCCACGGGGTGTTCTGGCTGATCAGCACGCGGGTGCCGACGGCGATCGATTCCGCAATGACGTGGCCGTAATTCTCGCCGTGGGACGGGAACAGGAACACGTCGTAGCCGGCCAGGCACTGGAAGACCTCCTCGGGTGCGACGGGTCCAAGGTAGCGGGCATGGACCTGTAGGGGCAACTGCTTCAGCAGGGCGTCACATTCGGACCAGTACGCTGGGTCTTCCTGCGGGCCGATGATGTCGAAGTCGATCTCACTGCGCACGCGCTGCAGGATGCGCAGCGCGCCGTCGAGGTTCTTCTCGCGGGTCAGGCGTGATAGGAAGACGACCCGCAGTCGCGACTGCGGCGGCGATTCGGAGGCAAAGGCGGCGGCGTCGCGAATCGGCAGGTCGATGGCGGATCTCACGCGCTCGCCCGGCAGCCGCATCGCCTTCACGATGCCTTGCGCTTCGTGCGGACTCGAAGCGTGCCATCGCATGTTACGGCCGTAAAAGCCGGCCAAACGCGAGAGTTCAATGTAGAGTTTCTTCTTCGGATATTTGATGCGTAGCGGTCCTTCGACGAACTCGCCGCGCGGCGACATCACGACGCGCCGCGGCTGGATACGGCCGAGTCGCATCAGCAGCAGCAGCTTGATGGTAAAGATGGGGTCGAAGAAACTGTTCAGGTGAAGGATGTCGTGCGGTGTGCCGTTGACAAGATCGGCAAGGGCGGAAAGGCCCAGCTCGTCCGGCGCGAGGTATCGCACGTGGGAGCGACCCATCGGCACCCATTTGCCGCGGGGCAGGTCGTAGGGCTGGTCCGAGCCCAGGTCTCGATCGCGCGTGACGATGAGAAACGAAAACTCATCGCCCAGCCACTCGACCGTGTTCAGCACCGTGCGCGCGATGCCGCCGGACATGTAGCCGGGGAAATAGTTGGGGACGAAGATCAGGACGGTCTGCATGACGTGGATGGCGGCTCAGGTCGGCGCGAGCGGTTGCTGCAGCCGGGCGGCCGACGGGGTCGGTACGTTTGCGTGTCGATGCTCGCAAGCGAAGGCGATCAGCAGGAACAGGTAAACGTGGAACACCGCGCTGTCGGTAGACATCGCCTGGTTGCCGTTGGTGCCCATGTAGAAGAGGAAAGGGAAACCCGCGGACATCAGGAACAGCCCCAGGGGATCGCGGATGCGGCGCGCCTGGAGCACGCTGAAGACGTAGCTGCCGAAATACAGCGCACCGCCGACAAGGCCCAGCTTCATCAGCGTGGCGAGGAAGTCGACCTCGTAACTGAACGGGCGCTCGTCGCTGCGGATGTAAGCGGCGACGGTGCCGAAACCTCCGCCCAGAACCGGATTCTCGGCGATCTTGTCCAGCAGGGCCGGGATCTGGGCATAGCGCTCGGCCGAGGAGATGTCGTTGTCGGAGAACTCGAAACGCTGCTGTATCCAGTCGAGGTTGGCCCCGACGGCGAGTATCAGTGCCAGCAGCGAACCCAGCACCAAGCGCCGGCGGGGCCGGGGCGGCAAGGTCATCAGCAGTTTGGGCGTGACGATGAGCAGTTGTAGTGCGGTGGCGATCACCAGGGCACGGCGGCCGTCCAAAAGCAACGCGATCACGTACATCAGCGACAACATCAGTTCCCGACGTCGCTGCGTCAGTGAGAAACGGTACAGCGACAGAGCCAGACCCAGCATCATCAGGTGGGCAATGTTGGTATAGAGACCTAGCGCGCCGGAGTTGCTGTCGATCTTCCAGGACAGGCCGAGTCCCTTAAGGAAGGCGTTGACCAGCAGTAGCGAGTCGGTCTCGACCGATCCGAAGATCACGAAGAATCCGACGGCAAGAGTGACGCTGAGCACCGCGATCGCGATCGAGAGCTGATCGATCATCCTGAAGAACGACCGCTGCAGGCCGTACTGCGTGACTAGCAGGTAGAGCACCGGCAGCACGAAGATGTAGAGCAGGAAGCCGGCTGAATCGGTGACGATGTACTGGTTCGGATTGCCGTGTACGAGCGCGACGCAAGACCAGCCGACGTAGACGACCAGCAGCGCCGCCCAGATGCTGAACATGAAGGTATATGGCAGGCGCAGCCGGCGATGCAACAGGCCGACACCGGCCACTAGGGCGACCAGCGCAAATGACAGCACCAGCACCGGCGCAATGAACTGCTCCAGCAGCGGATAGAAGCCCAGTGAGCCGCAGGCCGCCAGCAACAGCAGCTTCTTCAGGTGCAGGCCGGGCGTGGATGCCGGCTGAGGCAATTCAGTGAGAACGGAGGTATGCATGAAGCAGCGATCTGAAGCGCATCTTGCGGCGCAGCGTGGCCATCGATGCCGCGACCGCGCGCAGGCGGAACTCGCCCGGGCTCGTGCTCTTGGCATCGCCGTGATAGATCACCATGCGCGGGTCGTAGACCACGCGAAGGCCGCGGCGGACGCAGTTGAAGGCGATCAGGTCCTCCTCGCCATACATGAAGATGTCCTCGTCCAGTTCGCCGAAGTCGCGCAGATAGTGTTCGGACAGGAACAAGAAGCAGCCGTGGACCATGTAGACGTCGGAGATCCCGGCTGGCGCGTCCTTGCCGGACGGATCCGATGTTCGTGTGGCACGGGGCTTGAGCATGGTGCCCAGTGCCACCGCCTTCATCGCCGTCCAGAGTTTGCCCAGATGGATGGCCGCGATGTACTGCAGCGTCAGGCGTCGCAGCATCGGGTTGTCAGAACCGGGTTCGTCGCCGCGCACATACGGGCCAACCACCGCAATACCGGCGTCGCGCGCGGCCAAGCAACGCGCAGCCAGATCGGGCGATTCGACGCGCGTGTCGCTGGTGGCGATCACGACGTTGAGGATGCCCCTCTCCCGCAGCGCGCGGATGCCGACGTTGTTGCCTGCAGAATAGCCACCATTGCGTCCCGACTGAAGCACGCTGACCCGGGCATGCCCGGCGAAATGCCGAGCAAGCACGTCGAACGCGCCATTCGGCGAGGCGTTGTCGACCACGACAACCGGTGCATCACCCTTCAAGGCGAGGATGCTGTCGACGCAACGCACCGTTTCGTCGTGGTTGACGTAGTTCAGGACGACGAAGCCAAGGTCGGAAGACATGGGTAACCGGTCAGCGGGAGGTGTGGCGGGGCGCACGCGGTGCGTCGACCACGGCCCTCAGCATCTGCAGGTAGCGCTGGCCGAACTCGACGGTCCGCCGGTGCAGGGCGATTCTAGCGGTTGCCTCGGCGGCCTCATCGACCCCGCCGGGCAGTTCGGCCCAGGCTTGGCGCAGCAGCGCGGCCAGCGCGGACGAGTCCTTCGGGTCGAAATAGGCGGCCCGGGGATGGGCCTGCTCGCGGTGCACGGCGAGGTCGGAGGCGATTAACGGCTTGCCCATGGACTTGGACTCCTCGACGCTGCTGCTCCAGCCTTCGAAGAAGGACGGATTGACCACCGCGACGCTGGCACGCATCAGGCCCTGCACGTCGGCGTAGTCGATGCTGCCTAGCAGCCGAACGTGCTGGTGCAGGTCCTGCTCGTCGCGGACGCGAAGGGCCTCTTGGGCTAGCGTATTGCCGTTCGGGTCCTTGACCCAGCCGGTGCACACCAGCGTGACGTCCAGGCCTTCGCGCTTGAGCTGGGCAACCGCTTCGAACGCGGCACGATGGTTTTTGTGAGCCCAGAACTGGTTGGGTAGGAAGAAGAAGCGCTCCGGCAGCCCGTGCTTGTCCAGCAGCGCGCGCGTCGCCTGGGGGCTGGTGGCCCCGAGGTGCAACTGGGAGACGAAGGGCAGCACATGGGTGCGGGCTGGCCGGGGCTCGCCCATCACCTGAGCAAAGTCCTTATACGCGTCTTGGCTGCTGACGACCACGGCGTCGCTGTGCTGGTGCAGCGCGCGCAGGTCGGCGCTGCGGCGCCCGACGTCGAGGCCGGGAAAGAGGTGGGGCAGATGCAGGTACTGGAAATCAGGGATCCAGGAAATCAAACGGAAGCGCGGGCTCAGTCGTTCGACCATCGAAGGGTGGGACAAGACGTCCACCCCGTGGCGGCGCAGTTCGCGCTCCACGAAGACCTGTGAGCGCAGGCCGCGATAGGCCAGCCGATGGAAGAACCAGGGCACGGTGCCCCGGGTGAGGATGTCGAGTTGCACGACTTCGGCGAGGGCCTGGAACTCCGCCAACAGCTTTGGCGTCATGTCCCTGCCAACGAACAGCGTGACGCGGACGTGGGCAGGCCTTGCGGCATGCACTGCATGCAGCAGGTTTCGGAAATAGTTCAGGCCGCCGGCGTAAGCGAGACCGAAATCAAACCAGAAGCCGACGTGGAGCGGCTTTTCGGACGATGTGGATACAGGCGTCGAGGCAGTCATGGGGCGGGTAGGTGGGCGTTGCGCGCCCAGAGGGCATAGGCGGCGAGGCCCTGGTCCAGCGTGATCGATGTGCTCCATCCTGCGGCATGCATGCGGTGGATGGCTGCGTGATAGAAGCGTGGATCGCCAGCGCGGACGGTGCCGTTGAAGCAGATCTCCGCGGAACTACCGAGCGCGAGGGCGAGCCGTTCCAATACCTCGCGCACCGTCACGCGCTCGCCGGACGCGCCGTTCACAATGTCCAGGCGGACCGGACCCGTGGGCTCGCCCCTGGCGCGCTCGGCGAGGCGCAGCATCAGCGCCGCGGCATCGTCGACGTGGATCCAGTCGCGGGTCTCCTCGCCGGTGCCGAAGAAGGTTAGCGGCGACTCGCCCGACAGCAGCCGGCCCGACGCGTCCCACAGCAACTGCTTGCGCAGGCCGGGGCCGTAGATGGAGAAGAAGCGCACCGCGACCGCCGGTTGACCGAAGCAGGTGGCATGCGCCGCGAGCAACGTCTCCACCATCTGCTTGTGGAAGCCGTAGGGTGAGACGGGGTTGGGGGCGTCCGTCTCGTGCAGCGGCCGGTCGGGCGCCGCACCGTAGACCGCCGCGCTCGACGGATACAGCACTACAGCCGTCGGCGCGTGCCGGCGCAGGTAGTCCAGCAACACCACCGTGCTGCCGACGGTGCGCTCGTAGGCATCCAGCGGCTGTTCCAGCGAGTACGGAACTGAGCCGTTGCTGGCGCAGTGGGCCACGGCGTGCAGATCCTGGCCGAGATCGGCCAGGCCGTCGAGCACCTTGGCCGTCACACCAGCATTGACCCAGCGGTCGTAGCCGGCCGCGAGGGCTTCGTCGTCGGTCCAGCGGCCATGGCCGAGGCCTACGACGCGCCAGCCCGCCACGCGGAAGCGCCTTGCGCACGCCTGGCCGAGGAAACCGGCACCGCCTGTGATGAGCACTGTCGGGGAAGGAGTGAGGGAAGTCTGCTTCATACCGGGTTCAGAGGCTGCCGAGGTCGGCGCCCAGGGCGACCCAGGGCATGTCCACCTGCGGATGCGTCGAACGCAGTCGGGCCAGGTAGGTCAAGGCGTCGGGGTTGTCGTCCATGTCGCCCGGTTGCAGCGCGTCGACGGCGATCCAGGCGCCTCGCCGGAAGCTGTAGTGCTTGATCACGCGTGCCGGGTTGCCGATGACCAAGCTGAACGGCGGCACGTCCGCCGTCAACACCGCGCCCGCGCCGATCACGCAGCCGTGGCCGATGTCGACATTCCCCAGCACCATGGCGTTTACGCCGAAGAAGCAGTTGTCCCCAACTCGGATCTCGTCCGCCGCCGTCGTACCGGTGGCGATGATTGGCGAGTTCGGCGTGTCTGCAATGTGGGTACTGCAAATGAATTTGCAACCCAGCGTGGTCAGGCAGTAGTGGCCGATCCGGATCGAGCGGCCCGAGCTCATGAAATTGTCCCGGCCGATGAAGGTGTGGTCGCCGATCGTGATCGCAAAACCGCCTGGCAAGGGATGGTTCACGTTCAACCAGCAACGTTCCGAGACGCCGCTGTTCTCGCCGATCCGAACGTGGCGGCGGCCCAGGATCTGGACGGACCAGTGCACGTGCGATCCCCGGCCCAGCGCCAACGGCCCGCGCTGGCGCCACAGGGAGATCCGTTCGCGCAGGAGGACGGGCACATGGCGTCGCACGATTCGTTTCAGGGCTTGGAGCATTTCCCCTGGCCCTCAGGCGTGAGTGACCGTGTCGCCGGTCGGCAGCTGTTTACGCAGCTGGTGCTCGTGGTTCAGCACCGCGGAGGGCGTTCCGGTCTCGAGCACGGTAAGGATCACGTCCACGTCCGGCGCAGCCAACAGGTCCGCCATCGGGCGCATGAAGAAATCATCGCTCACCGGGTTGAAATGGGTGAAGTTCCAGTTGCAGACCTGCGTCGTGTAGTAGCAGAGCAGCGCATCGCGCGCCATCGCCGGCGTGACCGTCAACTGCCCGCGGGCGGCTTGTCCCAGCAGCTCGAAGTAACGCTCGCGCGACTTGGCGGACCAGACGAATCCCAGGTCGGCGTAGTAGCTGCTCGAGGCGGTGATTGTCGGCTTTCCCAGAGCGCTGGCCTCGACGCCGAAAGTCGAGGTGTAGGCGAGCACGGCCGATGACACCGACAGCAAGTCGTAGCTGTTGAGCGGATTCGCCGCGGCGATGAAGAACAGGCGTTCGTGGTCTCCGAAGACCTGCCGCAGCAGGGCACCGTAGTCGTCCGACGTGCGGGCCAGATCGAACCGCTCGGCTGGATGCTGGCGGACGACGACCTTCGCGTCGGTGTGCTCAAGGATCCATCGCACCGACTCGACGATCCACTGGGCGCTGTCCTTGAAGACGACGTGTAGGCCCAGGGCGGCCTGGTCCCACGAGGAGTTCAAGGCGATTAGGATGGCACCTTTGTAGGGATCCAGCGGATCGGCGACACCCGAGGACTGTTGGTAGTTGAAAGAGCTGCGCCCGCTGTGGCGCTTCTCGATCTCGGCGTGCGCCAAGGTCAGCATGACTGCCTCCCGGGCCGGGGACGCCGCGTCCTGCTTCACGCGGGCAAAAGCGTCCGGGATGTCCTGCAACTGGGCCGCGATGCCGCGGGCGGCGAGCAACACCAGTCCCGCGCCAGCATCGTAGGTGGAGACACGCACGCCGCGCGCCTCCCCGGCGGCTATCCACAGGCCGCTGGTGCCGTACACGCCACCAGGCATCACGATGGCATCGAAGTCGTGTTCGCTCACGACTCGCTCGATCGCCGGGAGGGCGCGGCGCAGTTGCTTGCGCACGAGGGTTTCGTAGGCCGACCGGCCTTCGGTCAAGGTCTCACCGCGCAGCTTGTGCACGGCGTTGAGTTCGGCGAGCCGGGCGATCCGAGCGAGCGCTTCATCGGAGAGTGCTGTGCCGTCACGAAAGAAGTCCGACAAGTTGATCACCTTGTATCTCGCGGCCAGCCGTCGCATCACGCGACGGATGAAGTGGCGCACGATCGAGGCTACCCGTGGCGCGTCGCTGAACGGCAGGTCGTCATGGATGAACACGACCCGGTTGCCGCGCACGCTCAGGAGCAGACCCATCAGCACCGCATACCAAGGCACCCATGTCGTGAGCCACACGGTCACCACGAGTGCGATCGTGCGCTGCTGCGAGCCGGAAGCGAGGTGGCGCGCGTGCTGCGCCTCGGTCTGATCCACCAGTGCGTGCATGTGGCGCACGCTGTCCAACCAGCGTAGTGGATTGATGCCCAGCCATTCGCCGACGCGGTTCTTGAAGGTTTTCTTCTTGGCGGTCATGCCAAAGCTCCAGCGGAGAAGGGGGGCAGGTGGGCCGATGGGCGGTCTAATAGGTTACGCATGACTCGCTGACAACCTGCGATGGATGACAAAGAGCGTTCCGGCCAGCGCGGCCGAGAAGGCGAACTTGGCGGCCAGGAGCATCGCCAGCGGCCAGCCCTGGGCCGACAGCCAATGGGCGCCGCCGCCGATGGCGCCGAGCGCCGTCAGCGATGTCGCCATCAAGGCGAAGTCGCTTTGTCCTGTGAGCCGGCGGGCCATCCATTGGCTCACCAGCATCCGGCTGCCGAAGGCGGCGCAGGTGGCGACGGCCGCCCCCAGGATGTGATGCTCCGGGATCAGCACCAGTCCAAGGAGCATCGCCAGGATGGCGCTGAGGATGGAGACGGCGACGGAGGTCTTGGGGCGGCGGTGGTAAAGCAGCACCGTGTCCGACATCAGGGTGAAGGTGTTGCTGAAGTTGGCCACCACCAGAATGAGCAGCAGCGTCAGGCCGCCCGCGTAGCCGCGCGGGGCGACGAGGGCGAAGATCTCCTGCGCGAAGATCATCAGCGCCGCGCACACCGCTAGCATGAGTAACGCCAGGATGCGGGTGGCGCGATGGATCATGCTGGGCACCTGGTCCGCCTCGGCCCCGTAGACAGCCGGCTGCAGGGCCATGCCGAACGACGAGCAGGCGATGCCGGCCACCATCGAAAGCTGCTGTGCCAGGCCAAAGACAGCCAGTTCCTCTGCTGGCACGTGATGCTGAAGGATCAACGTACTGGCGCGGTTTAGCAGAAAGTACGCGACGTAGCCAACCAGGATGGGGACGGCGTACCTTAGCGTTTCGGCCAGCCAGGCACGCGGTAAGGCCAGCCGGAAGGACTTGCCCAACATCACCGGAAGGGCACCGGCCGACAGCATCGATCCCGCGAGCAATGCCAGCAGGATGCCGGTCAAGCCCCAATGGAAGAATCGCAGCATCAATGTGGCGACGATGGCGATCAGCGCCGCGCCGCCGACCTGCAGGGACACGACCGCGACCACGCGTCCCTGCATGCGCAACCAGATGACGCTGAGCGCGCTGAGGAAACCTAACGCTGCGATGGCTACGCTCAGCGGCAAGTAGGGTGTGATCGGGACCGCGGGCGAAAGCCCGCTCCACAGCGCCCGGCCGGCCAGTGCCAGCGCCCCGCAGGTGCCCAGCAACAGCAGTCCGAAGAAGCAGACCAGCGCGCTGATGAACTCCCGCTCCGTGCCCACCTTCCTGTGGTCGAAGTAAAGGCGACCCAATGCCGACGGGATGCCGAACTGAAGCAGGTACGTGAAGATGTCAATGTTGGCGCGGACGGCGACGAAATGACCGAACTCCGCCTGCGTCAGGCTGCGCGTGTACATCGGCAGCAGCAGGAAGCCCCCCACGGCAATGACGGCCATGTCGGCGAATCCGTACAGCGCGGCGGAGGAAAGCAGGCGGCGGGTATCCATCGTGGCGGGAAGTCTTCGAGCGTGCCGGGGCTCACTCGTGCGCGTTCAGCGCCTTGTAGCCATGCCCCTTGACCAGTTCGTCGCGTTGCGCCGTAACGAGGTCCTCACGGGTCATCTCGCGCACCAGCTCCTCGAAGCTGATTTTCGGCTCCCAGCCCAGCTGCTTCTTTGCTTTGCTGGGGTCGCCAAGCAGCGTCTCGACCTCGGCCGGCCGGAAGTAGCGCGGGTCCACCGCCACGACGACGCGTTCGCCGCCGGCCGTGTCGACCAGGTAAGCCTTCTCATCGACGCCGCTGCCTTCCCAGCGCAGCGTCATCTCCAGTTCCTTGGCCGCAGCCTTAACGAAGTCGCGCACGCTGTACTGAACACCGGTGGCGATGACGTAATCCTCGGGCGTGTCCTGCTGCAGCATCAGCCACTGCGCCTCGACGTAGTCTTTGGCGTGGCCCCAGTCACGCAGCGAGTCCATGTTGCCCAGGTACAGGCAGTTCTGCAGGCCCAGCTTGATGCGGGACAGCGCGCGGGTGATCTTGCGCGTCACGAAGGTCTCGCCGCGCAGCGGGGACTCATGGTTGAACAGGATGCCATTGCACGCGTACATGCCATATGACTCGCGGTAGTTCACCGTGATCCAGTAGCCGTAGAGCTTGGCCACGCCGTACGGGCTGCGCGGGTAGAAAGGCGTGGTCTCCTTCTGCGGTATTTCCTGCACCTGGCCGTACATCTCGGAGGTGCTGGCCTGGTAGAAGCGGGTCTTCTTCTGCAGGCCCAGCAGGCGGATCGCCTCCAGGATGCGCAGCGGACCGACGGCGTCGGAGTTGGCGGTGTACTCGGGTTCCTCGAAGCTCACGTGCACATGCGACTGTGCGGCCAGGTTGTAGATCTCGTCGGGCTGGACCTGCTGGATGATCCGGACCAGGCTGGAGGAGTCCGTCATGTCGCCGTAGTGTAGGAACAGCCGCGTGTCGGGCAGGTGCGGGTCCTGGTATAGGTGGTCGATGCGGTCGGTATTGAACAGCGAAGCGCGACGGCGGATGCCGTGGACGATATAGCCCTTGTCCAGCAGGAACTCTGCGAGGTAGGCACCGTCCTGGCCGGTGATGCCTGTGATGAGAGCGACTTTTTGATTCATGGCAGCGCGTTCGATGTAAGCGGGGAAATGAGGGCCGGACGGATTCAGCGAGCGCCGGCGGCGGGCGTGTCTGCCCAGTGCGAAGCAAGCGCCCAGTCGTCGGCAGTGTCGATGTCCAGGCTCTCGCGAGCGTCGGTCATCACGAAGGGCAGGACGCCGGGCCGCACGATGGGGCGGGCAGCGCGGGCGTCCTCGGCGGGGATCACGTAGAGCGCGCCGTTGAGCGCGTAGGCCGGCGTCAGGTCCTGCGAGCGCAGCGATAGCGGTTCCCAGCCGAGGCTGGGGCGCAGCTCGCCGTCCTGCCAGGCGAAGGTCCAGGCAGGGTGCGAGGCAGCCGGGCTGACGCTAACGACCGGATGGCGCGTCGTGCCGGCCTGGTCGGCATAGGTGCGGACCGCGCCTCGGATCGCTTTGGCGCTGCGAAAGGGGCTGGTCGGCTGCAGCAGCAGCACCGCGTCGACGGCGCCGTGCGCCTGTTCGTACCAGTCCAGCGCATGGGAGATGACGCCCGCGCTGCCGGCGGTGTCGGTAGCAAGTTCGGCCGGCCGCAGCCAGGGGACCATCGCACCGGCATCCCGGGATGCCTGGGCAATTTCGTCGTCGTCGGTGCTGACCAGCACATCGATGCATACGCCACTCTCACGTGCCGCATCGATAGACCATTGGATCAATGGGCGACCGCCCAGCATCAGCACGTTCTTTCGCGGCAGCCGCTTGCTACCGCCGCGGGCAGGCACCAGGGCCAGCAGGCGCAGCGGGTCAGCCATGGAACAGCCCTGCCACGTCGTACTGGGCGCGCTGGAAGTCCTCCATGCGACCGATGTCCAGCCAGTATTCGTGAACCGGGAACATGTTCACCGGCAGGCCTTGGGCCATTTGTTGCTGAAGCAGTGTCGGCATGTCGATCCGATGACCGCGCGTGACACCGGCGAGAACCGATGGCGACAACACGTAGATGCCCGCGTTGATGAAGTAGCGGTAGGCCGGTTTCTCGACCATCGAGATGATGCGCTGGCCATCCCCCTGAATGACGCCGTAAGGCACCCGGTGCTCATGCTCGCGCACGCACATTGTGGCGACGCCATCATGGCTGTCGTGGAAATCGAGCAGCTTGTTGAAGTCCAGGTTGGTCAGCAGATCGCCGTTCATCATGAACATCGGTTCACGGATCGCGTCGCGCGGCAGCAGGCCCAGCGCGCCGCCGGTGCCCAGCGGTTCATCCTCGTGCACGTACTGGACGTCGATGCCCCAGCGACTGCCGTCTCCGATATGGTCGCGAATCATCTCCGGCAGGTAGTGCGTCGAGATGAAGAAGCGATAGAAGCCGGCGCGCACGAAGTTCTCGATGATGATTTCGAGAATGGGCTTGTCGCCCACGTTGAGCAGCGGCTTGGGGCAGTTGTCGGTCAATGGCTGCAGCCGTGTGCCGAAGCCGCCGGCCATTAGAAATACCGCGTTGTCGCGGCGCTTGCCGTGCAGCAGGCCGTGCAAGGTCTCGATGCCGACGACCCGATTGTCGGCGTCCACCATCGGAATCTGCGAGATCTGATGGCGCTCCATCAATTGCAGCACGCGTTCCTTCGCAGAACCTGCCGGAGCGGTGCGTGGTTGCTTCGCCATCACCTCGGAGATGGGTGCGTCCAGCCCGATCTGGCGGATCAGCGCGCGGCGCACGTCACCGTCGGTGACGGTGCCAAGGATCCGTCGCTGTTCATCGACGACAACGGCTATCTGAAGCCCGCCGCGGTCGAGCACGCTGATGGCGGCCTGCAGTGGCAGCTCGGGGGCGATCAGGACGGAATCCCAGGAAGTCATGCTTGTTTCAATCCAGAGAGGGCAACCGGCCGCGGGACGCGGTCGCGGCTTGGCGATGTGGAAGGTAGGCGTCCCCGTCGGCGAGTGCCCGCGCCAGGGTGCTACCGGCGGCGACCAGGCATCCGCGGCCGACGGCGACCAGCGGCAACAGCGTGGCCGATGCACCGATAAAGGTGTCATCGCCCACGCGCACGCCGCCACACAGCACGACGCCGGGTGCCAGGTGCACGTGCTCGCCGACGTTGCCGTCATGGTCGACCGCAACGCCGGTGTTCACGATGGTGTTGCAGCCGATGCGGGTGTCGGCTTGCACAATGGCGCCGGCCATGATCTGAACGCCTTCTTCAATGCACGCCGAGGCGTCCACCATGGCGCGAGGATGGATCAACGCCGGGAAACGGTAGCCGAGGCGGTTGAGGGCACGGTAACGTTCTCCGCGCAAACGGGACCCCGGCACGATGCCAATGCCCAATGCGAGCTCGTACGCTTTGGGCGTGAACCGGGTCAGTGCGTCGTCGGCGCCGAGTACGGGCAGCCCGCGCCATTCGGTCACCCCTGCCGCATGAAGCGACGGATCACAGACGCCAGCAAGACGCCGGCCTGTGGCTGTCGCGAGCGAGGCCACGACTTTCGCGTGCCCGCCAGCCCCCAGCAATATCAGCGGAGGTGCGTCCTCAGCGAAGACATGCAGGGGCGACGCGAGCTCCATGGTCATACCACGTCGCCGTTTTGATGGTCACGGGCCGCGACGGTGCCCACCAATCCCCAGAGCGCTGTCGGCGGCAGGCCATGCCCGCTGCGTGCAGTCGATAGGTCGGTGCGGGCGAAGGTTTCACCGGCGCGGACATCGCGGGTCACGACCACCTGCTGGCGTGCCGCCTTGCGTGTGTCCCATTCGCTGGCCTGCGGGCTCTTTGCTCCGTCGCCGAGTGCCAAAGCAATTGCGCGGATCTCGCGGATCATGCGAGCCAGCTCATCAGGTTCCAGCGAGGCGCGGTGGTCCGGGCCGGGCATCGTCCGGTCGAGGGTAAAGTGTTTTTCGATCAACACAGCGCCACGTGCCACGGCGGCTACCGGGATCAGGACGCCCTCGGTGTGGTCCGAGTACCCGACCGGAAGGCCGAACGCCTTCGCCAGCGTGTCCATGGCCGCGAGATTGACCTCGTGCATCGGTGTCGGGTACTGGGAGGTGCAATGCAGGATCGTGACGCGGCCCTGCAGCGAACGGCGCCAGTCGGTACGGCTCCAGCCCTGCCAGACCTCGTCGACATGCGCCGGCTCGATGTCGACATTGAAGGCATGCGCGACGACGGCAAGGGCTTGTTCGACCTCGGAGAGGGTCGCCATGCCGGTCGACACGACCAGCGGTTTTCGCTGCCGTGCGAACTTCCACAGCAGCGGGCCGTTGGTAATTTCACCGGAGGGAACCTTGTAGAACGGCATGCCGAGCGTCTCGAGGAAATCGAGGCTGTCCGGATCGAAGGCGGTCGAAAGGAACTCGATGCCACGGGCCAGGGCGCGGTCCCTGAGTTCATAGTGCCATTCCCGTGGCAGTTCCAGCTTGCGCAGCATGTCAAGCTGGGACTCTGCGGCCTCCGTCGTCTGCTTCTGGTAGCTGGCCTTCGGGGCAGTACGGCTGGCCAACTTGTTCGCATTGAAGGTCTGAAACTTGACCGCGTTGGCCCCTGCGTCTGCCGCGCGGTCGACCAATTCACGTGCGAGTGCCAGCTCACCGTTGTGGTTCACGCCTGCTTCGGCGATGACGTAGACAGGTTTCATGGGTTGGAGACGCTCGGTGCGCCGGTGATGGGGCGGTTCACGAAAGGCTTGTCCATCGGAGAAAGCGGCACGGTCTGCAGCACATCGGCGATACGCCGGGCGGCACCGGGCTGGCCATACGGGGTGTCGCGACTCTCGGTCAGCAAACGATGCTCGTCGGTGAGCGCGTGTGCCAGGGTGGAGCGGATCGCTTCCAGGTCTTCATCGCAATGCAGGACCGACGGCGCGCGCAGTCGGCCGCGCTGGCGGTTGCCAATGTCGACTGTCGGTACTCCGATGGCGGGCGCTTCGAGCAGACCACTGGACGAATTGCCGACGACGGCGTCGACCTGCGCCATCAGACTGAGATAGCGACGCGCGCCGAGGGATTCGACCAGCGCTACTCGCCCCGGCCGTTTTGAGGCGAATCGCTCCAGCGCCTGGCGGATGCCTGAAGAACCAGGATCGGAGTTGGTGCCGGTGATTACGATGGTGCCGCCGGTCTCGTCCAGCGCCGTCAGCAGCGACTGCATCGCGCTGAGTCCGGCGTCATTGCTGAGCGTGACCGGGTGGTAGGTGACCAGGAAACTCGGCGATTGGAGTGTCAGGCCGAGGTCCCGCTCCAAGGCCTCGCGCGGGATGGCATCCAGTGCGGCAATGTTGTCCATCGCTGGCGCGCCGACCGTCCAGATGCGCGATGGCGCTTCGCCCATTTGGCGCAAGCGATCGGCATAAGGCTCAGCCGCTGGAAAGTGCAAGTAAGAGAGCTTGGTGACCGCGTGGCGGATCGATTCGTCGATGGCGCCCTCGGTCGTTTCGCCACCATGGATGTGCGCAATGGGCACTCGCGCCAGCACCGCGGCCTGCGCTGCCGCGAGTAGCTCGTAACGGTCACCGAGCAGCACCAGGACATCAGGACGTAGCTGGTCTAGCGCCTCAGCGGTTCCGATCATGGCAAGGGCGGCCGATTTGGCGGTGGCCACGGCGCTGTCGCCGTTCAACAGCATGTCCACCTCAGCATCAATCGTGAAACCGTCAGCCTCAATGTTTAGGCGCGTCAGCCCATGCTGCGTTGACAGATGGGTGCCACTGGCAATGATCTGCAACTGGAGCCCGCTCCGATCTTTGATCTCTCGCATCAACGGTTGCAGCAGACCGTATTCAGCCCGCGTGCTGGTGAAGACGGCGATACGGCGCGGTGTCATGGTGTGTCCGGCGTCACGCTGCTGGGCAGGTTCACGACGCGCGCCTCCAGCCATTCCGCGTTGTCCAAAGGACCGCGGGGCGCATTTGCAAACAGCGGCAAACGGTTCATCAGCGCCCAGATCGGACGCGTCATCACACCGGCCTCGTTCGTCGCCTTGAGTAGGGCCTCGCGCTGCTCGGGGTTGTCGCAGACGACGCCGTTGAGCCAGTAGTTGGAGCGGCAGTGCTCCGGCTCGACGATCGGTTGCAGGTCCGTGCCGGCAAAGAATGCGATGTAGCGCTCGGCCAGCGCGCGCTTGGAAGCCAGGAACGCCGGCAACTGCTCCAGCTGCGCGCAGCCCAGTGCCGCGTTCAGGTTGGGCATGCGGTAGTTATAGCCGACCTCGTCGTGGAAAAACTCGTACGGATGTGGGATCTTGGCCGTCGTGGTCAGGTGCTTGGCGCGCTTGCCGATGGCCTCGTCCGCCAGCACCATGCCGCCGCCGCCGGTGGTCATGATCTTGTTGCCGTTGAAGCTCAGCACGCCGATGCGGCCGAAGTTGCCGGTATGCCGGCCCTTGTAGTAGCTGCCCAGCGACTCCGCCGCATCTTCGACGAGCACGAGATGCCAGCGGTCGCAGACTGCGACCAGGGCGTCGAGGTCGACCGGGTGGCCGAAGGTGTGCATCGGCAGGCAGGCGCGGATGCGGCGCCCGCCGTCGCGTGTGCGGCAGACGCCGTCGTCGTCGATCCGTGCGTGCTCCTCGAGCCAGGCGCCCAACGCGCCGGGTGACAGGCCCAGCGTGTGTCGGTCGACGTCGATGAACAGCGGCTCCGCGCCGCAATATGCGATCGCATTGCAGGTCGCCACGAAGGTCAGCGACTGCGTTACCACCAAGTCGTCCCGCTCGACGCCCGCCAGCACCAGTGCGATGTGCAGCGCCGCCGTGCCGTTCATCACCGCGACCGCGCGCGGGCTGCCGGTGAAGGCGGCAGTGTCCTTCTCGAAACGGTCGACGTAGGCGCCGACGCTCGATACGAAGGTCGAGTCGATCGTGTCCACCAGCAGCTCGCGCTCGCGGCCGCGGAACACGGGCGCGTGCAGCGGGATGAACTCGTTGGTGGCGTATTGCTCGCGGACGAAACTGACGAGGCGGTCGAACATCGCGGCGGTCCTCAGACGTTGTAGATGTGGGCCTTGTACTTCGCGAGATTGGCTGGTTGCGTCATCCAGTCGATGGTGCGCTGCAGACCGTCGCGGATGTCGTGGCGCGGCTCGAAGCCGGTCAGGCCGCGGATGCGCGTGTTGTCGCACCACAGGCGGAAGACCTCAGACTTCTCCGGGCGGATGCGCTGGTCGTCGGTGATGAACTCGACGTCGCTGTTCATCAGTTCCTTGATCAGGTTCAGCGTGTCTCCGACCGAGATCTCGTAGTTGGAGCCGATGTTGACCGTCTCGCCGATCGCCTGTTCGCAACGCGCCAGCTCGAGGAAGCCGCGGCAGGTGTCGGCCACGTAGTTGAAGTCGCGCGTCGGCGTGGTGTCGCCCAGCTTGATTTGCTTCATGCCCGAGGCGATCTGGGTGATGATCGTCGGGATGACCGCACGCGCCGATTGGCGCGGGCCGTAGGTGTTGAACGGGCGCGCGATCGTCAGCGGCAGGTTGAATGCGTTGAAGTAGCTCATCGCCATCGCGTCGGCGCCGATCTTGGACGCGCTGTACGGCGACTGCGGCTGGAGCGGATGCTTCTCGTCGATGGGCACGTAGCGCGCCGTGCCGTAGACCTCGCTGGTCGAGGTGTGGATCACGCGTTGCACGCCGTTGTCCAGCGCTGCTTGGCATATGTTGAGCGTCCCCTTCACGTTGGTGTCGACGTAGCTGTCGGGCGCCACGTACGAGTAGGGGATGGCGATCAGCGCCGCCAGGTGGAACACCGCATCCTGCCCCTGAGTAACCTTGCGGCAGAAATGCGGGTCACGGACATCGCCGCTGACGATCTCCACCTGTTTGGCGCAATCGATGTCATCCAGCCAGCCCCAGTAGTTGAACGAGTTGTATTGGCTCAGGGCTTTGACTTCAAAGCCTTCCCGCACCAGCAGTTCGACAAGGTGGGAACCGATGAACCCGTCGGCGCCGGTCACAAGCACTCGCTTCATTGTGATGTTGCTTTCAATCAGGACTTTGAGTTCGGGGAAGGCGTGACGTCCGCGTCGGAGTCGCAAGGAGGTTGGCGCCGAAGTTCGTCGTGCAGTGAATCGATCGTGCGGCGCAATGCTTCAAATTCCGCTTCCTTGCGTTGAAGGAATTCCTTCGTCATGCGCGCCTTCTCAATCAAGCCAACTGGCGTGAGCAGATAGCTGTAAGCCAGCTTGTGATCGCTGCGCTCGAAATTGCGCATCTTCACAAGCCCCTTGTTAAGCAAGGCCTGCAATAGGTAGTGCGTCTTGCCTAGGCTGATGCCCAGCTGTTTGGACAGGCTTCGCTGCGAGATGTGAGGGTCTAGTTCCAGCGCGCGAAGCACCATGAGGCGCCCTTCCTCCGTGCTGGCGTCTTGCGCGTCTTCAGGCGGCTGGGTTGGTGGAATGGACATGCGTTCAGAAGTTGAACTGGTAGTTTAACACGCTTGTTCAACCGATGAACGACCCCATTCAAAACGACGACGCAGCTTCGGACAAGCGCCGAGACGACTCGGGGAGGGGCGTCAGCGAAGCGGCGTGGATCGCCACATGTGCCTGCCGGCGACATGGATGGCAAGCAAGATGAAAGCGATCAATGCCACCGCCATTGCAATCGACGCGCGCTTGGGCTTGCTCTTCCATTCAGGCACAGAAGCCTTGTCGACGACCTGGATGCTGTTGTCCTCAAGACTCTCTTCCAGCCGGGCCGCTTCAAATTGGCGCCCGATCTGTTCAAAAAGGGCTTCCTGGTATTTGAACTCGCGATATTTGCTGACGTAGTCGGGGCCCTGTGCCACATCGGTCTTCTGTTCAAGCGAACGAAGCTGGGCTCGCAGCGCATTGGCGGCCGCGATGAGTGGCGCCAGTTCGGGGGACCGGTCGGCGAGCACGCTGCGCATGCTGTTCAAGCGCACTTCAGTTGACGTCAGTTCGGCCTTGGTGCGCGCGTACTCCTCGGCGGCTGCCTTGGGCTCCGCGCGCAATGCACCTTGGCTGAATCCGGCGGCTTGGAGAGCCGATTGCGCTTCGGTCAGGCGGAGCTTGGTGCGCTCCAGTTGCTTCTCGAAGAACGCCCGCTTGCGCTGAGCTTCCGTCAGTGACATGGACGCCGTCATGGTGCGCAACTCATCGACGTACTGGTTGGCAATCTCCGCCGCTCGTTGCGGATTCGCGTCGTCCACCTCGATAACGATCAGTCCGTCCTTTTTATTGAACGAGATCCGCGATTTCGATTTCAGCATGTCGCGCGACTCGAAGCGAAAGTTTGTCTTGTACAGCTCTTGAAGCTTGAAGCGGTCAAGCAGCTTGTCGGCGACTGTCTGGCTCTGAAGCAATGACACGTACATGTCTCCGGAGCCCTTCGCTCCCCCCGCGCCAGCCAGACCTGCCAAAGACCCAAGCGATGAGTTCAACGCAGCACTCAGTGCCCCACTGCTGCCACCTTGGGGTGGCAGCAGCGAAGTGCGTGCGGTGAATTGAGGCGCCATGAGGTACGTCGCGCCCAGCGCCAGCGCCCCGACGACGATCGGTAGCAGCACCAATCGGCGCCAGTGACGCGCGAGTTCGCGCGACAGGTCGATCAAGTTGATTTCCGCGGCTGGCGCGGCGGCGTCCGAGGTGGCTCCCTGGAAGGTGGTCTGCGTCATAGCGTTCAGTTCTTGATTGTTTTCAGCGCAGCAGCACCCAGACCAAACTGATAAAGGATCTGCGTCCAGTCCTTGGCTTCCTGGATGAACGTCGTCTTGTTCAGCTCTTCCGGCACGAAGACCGTATCTCCCGGGAGCGCTTGCAGCCCGGCCATGCTGGATCCAAAGCCCAGCCAGCCGCTGCTGGATTGGCGTGCACTGATCACGCTGCCATTAGCGCGCAGCACGAAGATGCTTCCCGAATCGGCGCCCCGTGTTGGGCCGCCTGCCAACTTTAGTGCGTCGTCCACCGAGCTGCCCTCGCGCAGCAGATAGCTTCCACCGTTGAAAACACTGCCGAAGACGCCCACGGTGTTGGGACGTGCCGGAATCAGCAGCCGGTCACCGTCCTCCACGGTAAGCGCCGGAAGCTCCCGTGCATCTGCTTCGAGCTGCAGCACGATCCGTCCGGTGGGGCGCACTGCGCGCAGCCGTTCGATCAGCCGCGTCGCGCCAGACGCTCGTTGTGCAGAGGCCGCAGCCTCGTCCGCCGTCGTGGCGCGCTGTGTGGAGGTGTTCTTGGTGAACTCCGTCTCCAGGTCTCGCAAGGCTCGGTCGTAGTTTTCCTGCTGCGACAGGCGTACGCTCTCACGAGAGAAATCGGTGCCGAAGATGTAGGCGTGAGGCGTCAGGCCACCCGCCGCCAGGATGGCGTCCGTCAGTGTGCTGCTGGGCGCCAGCACATATTCGCCGGGCCTCGCCACCTCACCCTCCACCCGCACGCGCTTGTACTGCTTGTACTGCGGCAACTGCGCATTCACGCTGCTGAACACCCGCATCACATCGCCGTTGCCCACGGCGACCTTGAGCTGCTGCGGCAATTGCAGTTGCACCACACGGCGATCCGTCCGATCGCTCAGGCGTTCGATGGACAGGCGGCTGGTGTCTGCCACCGCGTTGAAGCCACCAGCCATGGCGAGCACATCTTCGACCGTCTCACCGGGCTTGAGTTCAGCAATCGTCTGCTTGTTGACGCTGCCCAGAATCGCCACTTGAGGCCCGATCGGACCAATATGGATCACGTCCTCGGCCTGTAGTGGCCGATCGCTCATCTTGTCGCCCTTGAGCAGCAGGTCGTAGGCATCGAACTGCGCCACCACCTGACCGTTGCGCCGCAGTTCGATCTGGCGGAAGCTGCCAGCTGCCGAAGGCCCTCCTGCTCGGATCAGGCCATTTACGATCGTCGCCAGGCTGCTGACGTTGTACGCGCCCGGCTTCTGGGTGAATCCGGTGACATAGATGCGGATCGTCCGCAGCTTGCCCATCGAGGTGCTTACCTGGAAGTTCTTGAACACCTGCGCCGTACGGGCACGGACCACGTCGTTCAGGTCGCCGTACCGAATGCCCGCCACCATGACCGGGCCGACGCGCGGAATGGTGACTCGGCCGCCGCGGTCCACGGTCATGCGCAGGTCCGCATCCACCGAACCCCACAACGTGACCTGCAATTCGTCACCGATGCCGATCAAGTAGTCGGCCGGCACTTGGCGAGGCCCCTCCGCGCCACTCATGGCCGCGTTCTGGGTATCGTCCAGCATCAGATCGGCGCCAAGCCGGCGCACGGCATTGTCAGGATTGATGTACTTGGTCGACAGCCCGCCATCCGCGGTCACCCCGCCAGGGTTGGTGCTGGCGTCTCGCCTAGCCTGCTCCTGTTCGCCCAACTTCACCAGGTCGACGCCCAGCAGCTTGTTGACGTAGATCTCAAACTCGCCAGGGATGTACTTGGCAGGCTTGGAGAGTCCGGTCTGGCTCGTGGCGCGGCTGTCGGCGTTCTGGGCGTCGCTGATCGATCGACTGGCGCTGTTGAGTCGGACCACGCCGCCGACGTCGCTGGCGCCGGTATTGGTCCCGTAGTAAGCGGAGGTGTCCGATGTATCTGCCGCCCAGGCCGAAGCGGCGAGCAGTGCGGCAGCCAGCGCGGTCAGCGCCTGACGCGCCACGGAGGTCTTTCGTTTCGGAGCCAAAAGAGGGGCGCGTCGGCCGCTGATATCCATGCGTGATCTCATCTAGGGATGGATGGTCTGCCGCCCGCGGGGGATGCCCGCGCCGAACGGCAAGCGGTGCATTCTAAGAGCACCGATGTGGCGCCAAAACCGCCTTTGCCTGAAGCGGCCTCGTTACACTGCCGCCCATGTTGTATCTGTTGATCCCATTTGCAGTGGCGGCAGTGGTGACCCTGTACGTGGTGCATTCCTCAACCAGGCACGGGCACTTCTCGGCCGATCACGATCTGTCCGGGCCGCAAAAGTTCCACTCGCGCCCGGTTCCGCGCATCGGTGGCGTGGGGATCTTCGTCGGCTTGTTGGGCATGGTGCTGACCGCGTTCGCCATGGGCCATCCGGGCGCCCGGCTGGGCGGGCTGCTGCTGCTGTGCGGCTTGCCTGCCTTCGCCGCCGGCCTCATCGAGGACCTGACCAAGAAGGTCTCGCCGGCCAAGCGGCTGCTCGCCACAGCAGTGTCCGCCGCCCTTGGCGTCTGGGTGATGGGGGCGGTGATCACCCGCACCGACATCCCCGGCCTGGACCTGGTGGTCGCGACCACAGTCGGTGCCACGCTGGCCACGGTCTTCACCGTGGCGGGAGTGGCCAATTCGGTCAACATCATCGACGGCTTCAATGGCTTGTCCTCGATGTGCGTGAGCCTGATGCTGCTGGCATTTGCCTATGTGGCCTATCAGGTGGGCGACACCGAACTTGCGCTGTGGTCGCTGGCCGGCGTGGGGGCCATCCTGGGATTCTTCGTCTGGAACTTCCCGGCGGGGATGATTTTTCTGGGCGATGGCGGCGCCTATTTCATGGGCTTCTATCTGGCGGAGATCGGCATTTTGCTGATCTCGCGTCACGCCCAGGTCTCGCCGCTGTTCGCCTTGATGGTCTGCATCTATCCGGTGTTCGAGACCCTGTTTTCAATCTATCGCCGACGCGTGCTCCGTGATGCGTCCCCCGGCGCGCCGGACGGGATCCATCTCCATTCACTGATCTATCGGCGCCTGATGCGCTGGGCGATTGGCGCACGCGACGCGCGTGTGATGACGCGCCGCAATTCGATGACAGCGCCATATCTGTGGACCTTGTGCATCTCGTCGCTCGCGCCCGCGCTGCTGTTCTGGGACTCGACGCCCATGATCCTCGGCTGCATGCTGTTGTTCGGCGTGGCCTACGTGGCGTTGTACTGGCGCATCGTTCGGTTCCGCACGCCGAAGTGGATGGTGTTCCGGGGCGACGCGGGCAAGCTACCAGCCAGAAAACCGCACGCTTGAGGCGATTGCGCCTCTGGCGAGCCCGGCGGCGCGCGCATCGCTGCGCACCTTCCTCACGTCCGATTCGGGTTCAACACCGATCGGGTCGAGTTTTGATTTGTGACTGATTTCGGCGCGATTTAGTGTCGAACTGCAGCTGTTTTCGGGGCTTACCCGAGGATTTTCGGGTCATGGGGGATAATCCGGCCCATGACAGAAACCACCCCGACGCCAAGCCCCCGTTTCGACACGTTGCCGCTGGACCCCAAGCTCTTGCGTGCCGTGGCCGATCAGGGCTACGCGACGATGACGCCCATCCAGGCCAAGGCGATTCCGATCGTCCTGGAGGGCCGTGACGTGATGGGTGCCGCCCAGACCGGCACCGGCAAGACTGCCGCCTTCTCGATTCCGCTGCTGCAGCGCATGCTCAAGCATGAGAACGCGAGCATGTCCCCCGCCCGCCATCCGGTGCGTGCGTTGGTCCTGGCCCCCACCCGTGAGCTGGCCGACCAGGTCGCCAACAACGTCAAGGCCTATGCCAAGCACACGCAGCTGCGTGTGGCCTGCGTGTTCGGTGGCATCGACATGAAGCCGCAGACCCTGCAGCTCAAGGGCGGTGTCGAGGTGCTGATCGCCACGCCGGGCCGTCTGCTGGATCACATCGAAGCCAAGAACGCGGTGCTCAACCATGTCGAGTACGTGGTGCTGGACGAGGCCGACCGCATGCTGGACATCGGTTTCCTGCCCGATCTGCAGCGCATCCTCAGCTATCTGCCCAAGACGCGTCAGACCTTGCTGTTCTCCGCGACGTTCTCGCCCGAGATCAAGCGCCTGGCCGGCAGCTATCTGCAAGAGCCCGAGTTGGTGGAGGTGGCGCGTCCGAATGCCACGGCGTCCACTGTCGAGCAGCGCTTCTTCAGCGTCAGTGATGACGACAAGCGTGCCGCCGTGCTGCAACTGATCCGTCAACGTGCGATCACCCAGTCGATCGTGTTCGTGAACTCCAAGCTGGGTGCGGCTCGCCTCGCACGCTCGTTCGAGCGTGACGGTCTGAAGACCGCGGCCCTGCATGGTGACAAGTCGCAGGACGAGCGCCTGAAGTCTCTGGAAGCCTTCAAGCGCGGCGAGGTGGAACTGCTGGTGGCGACCGATGTCGCGGCTCGCGGTCTGGACATTGCGGATCTGCCAGCAGTGTTCAACTTCGATGTGCCGTTCAATGCGGAAGACTATGTGCACCGCATCGGCCGTACCGGCCGCGCGGGCGCCTCCGGTCTGGCCTTCACGCTGGTCACCAAGGCCGATGCGCGACTGGTGGGTGAAATCGAGAAGCTGATCAAGCGCAAGCTGGATCTGGAGCCGATCGAGCTGGACGATTCCCGCAGCCGTCGTTTTGATCGTGGTGGTGACCGTGGCGACCGTGTGGATCGCCCGGAGCGGGGCAGTGATGAGCCGCGCGAGGAACGTCCCCGTCGCGTGCGTGAAGACCGTCGCGATGAGGCCTACAGCGTGAGCGCGCCGGTGCCGGCACCGCGTCCGCAGCGCGGCGCAGCCTACGACCCGCTGTTCGACAAGCCCTATGAGGCCAGTGAACGTGCCGAGCCGCCGTCGTGGGAGAAGTCCCTGCCGGCCAGTGCGGCCAATGCGGCGCGCGGCTTGTCCAGCAACATCAAGCCGAAGAAGAAGATCGCCGCCCTGTTCGGTGCGAAGAAGCCGGCGATCGTCGCCAGCAGCAGCGAAACCTGATTGGCACGGACCGCTGGGCGCCGGGGCCACGTGGCCCAGCGTCCTGCAGTCTCAGATGTGAAGATTCATTGTGAGGGCCGGATCGTCGATAGGCGATCCGGCCTTTGTCTTTGGGCGACAGGAGCGCCCTCCTGTCGAGAGCGACGGTCCTTTCTGTCTTACTGGCCTGGCGGGGAGCGCTTGCCGGATCGATCGGCTGGGAGAGGCGCGGGTTCTGCGGCGCAACGGGATGCGCTCACCCGTCGGCGCCCGGCACTCGAGCGAATCGGCCAGGTCCGCTGCGGTCTCAGCGCATGCCAAGGATCGCGAACACGGCGGGCACCTTGTCCGGGACGGCGCGTCCCGCTTTGCGCCATTGCGCCACGGTGGCGGTGTGCGTCACGGCGTCCGACAGGCTGAGCCCGCAGCTCACGGACAACTGGGTGCCCGGCTTGAGCTGTGTCAGCAGCGCTTGCAGCAGGGCGCCGTTCCGATAGGGCGTCTCGATCATCAGCTGGGTCTGCTGTTCGCGCGTCGAGTGGGCTTCCAGTTCCTTGATTCGTGCCTGGCGCGCGGCGCTGTCCACCGGGAGGTAGCCGACGAAGGCGAAGCTCTGACCATTCAGTCCGCTGGCTGCGACCGCCATCAGCAGGGCGCTGGGGCCGACCAACGGCACGACGGTGATGCCGGCTGCATGCGCAGCGGCCACGAGTTGCGCCCCTGGATCGGCGACGGCGGGCATGCCCGCCTCCGAGATCAGGCCCAGATCCTGGCCGTTCAGGGCAGGATCCAGCAAGGCGATCCAGGCGTGGTTGTCGGAGGCCGACGGCGCACGGCCCTTCGGTGGGCGGGGCAGCTCGATGATCTGTTGCTGCTGCAAGGGCGCCGCCAGCGGATGCAGTGCGCCGACACGCTTGAGAAACGCGCGCGTGGTCTTGGCGTTTTCCGCAGCCCAGTGGGTGATCGAGGCGGCACGCGTCAGGACGGCCTCAGGCAGCAGTTCGCGCAAGTCGACCTCCTGACCGTCAATGCCGAAATCCAGCGTGTTGGGAACGAGATAGAGGCGACCGAGGCTCACGAGACGGCTCCAGGATGCGGGATGCCCTCCGACGGCTGTGGGCCATGGGAAGGCGAGAGGGCAGGCGGCAGGGCAGGGATGGTCAGGCCGGCTTGGCGCAGCAGTCTTGCGGTGCGGATCAGCGGCAGGCCGATGAGTGCGGTCGGGTCGTCCGACTCAATGGCGTCCAGCAGCGCGATGCCCAGGCCTTCGGCCTTGGCGCTGCCGGCGCAGTCGTACGGCTGCTCGGCGCGCAGATAGTGCTCGATCTCGGTATCGTCCAGCGTCCGAAATTGAACGCGGACTTGTGCTGTCTCCTCAGCGACGAAGCCGGTTTCCAGGCAGACGACCGCCAGGGCCGTGTGAAACACCACGGTGCGTCCGCTCATCGCCCGCAGTTGCTGGACGGCACGTTCGTGGCTGCCGGGCTTGCCCAGCGCCTGGCCGTCGAGATCGGCGACCTGATCGGAGCCGATCACCAGTGCGTCCGGGTGGAGCAGCGAGACCGCGCGGGCTTTGGCCAGCGCGAGTCGGCGGGCGAGGGTGGACGGTGACTCGCCGGCGAGCGGGGTTTCATCAACGCCTGGAGATACGGTGTCAAACGGCAGGCGAAGCCGCTCCAGCAGTTCGCGTCGGTAGGGTGAGGTGGAGCCCAGAACCAGCGGGCGCGGCCGTGCATCGGGGGAATCGTGCGCAATCATGAGGCGGATTCTCCCATCGTGGTCGCGGTCGAAGCGCTGTCGTTGGCGAGCCGCTCGTACACTTCGGGGCTATGAAGCCGCGTTCCTTTGACCCCCTCAAACTCGATATCGGGGCCTTTGCCCGCGAATCCCAGCAACTGGCCGGCGAATGGCCGGCTGCCAGCCTGCCGCGCTTGTCGGACTCTGCTGCCCCGGAGTCGGCGGTGGCCGATTGGCCCGTCGTGCGCTGGTCGGCCCAAGGTGAAATTCGTACGCCCAAGGGTGGCGAAGCCCAGGTTTGGCTGCAGTTGAACGCCGAGGCCCAGGTGTCGCTGACCTGCCAGCGCTGCCTCAAGCCGGTGCGTGAGGATCTGGCGGTCTCCCGCTGGTTCCGTTTCGTGCGGGACGAAGATCAAGCTGCCGAGCTTGATATGGACAGCGATGACGATGTGCTGTCCCTGGTTCGCCATCTGAATCTTCGTGATCTGATTGAAGATGAGCTGCTGCTAGCCTTGCCGGTGGTGCCCCGTCACGAGGTCTGTCCTGAGCCGTTGCCGCATGCGAATGCGGACGAAGAGGAATTGGTGGTGGAAGAAGAGCGCCCGAATCCGTTCGCCGCACTGGCAGCGCTCAAGAAGGGAACCGGTGGTAAAGCCTGAAAGGGCTGTGCTACACTCGCGGGCTTTCCCGGTTCAGTCCGGGCCGAGGCATCGGTAGCAGTGGCAGAGCAAGTGGCCAAAACCAGCTGATTCGTGCGGTTTCGTGCGGGTTGAGTTGAATGAGGTCAGCGTGGTGGTTTCACCCGTAGCGGTCAGACCGTCGCTGCACAGCTCGAGCCACCTCGAGAGCCCGAGCAAGCCTCACATCAGCCGAAGCCTTTAGGAGAAACATCATGGCCGTTCAGCAAAACAAGAAGTCGCCTTCCAAGCGTGGCATGCACCGTTCGCACAATGCCCTGGTCACCCCGGGCATCGCGGTCGAGCCGACCACCGGTGAAGTGCATCTGCGTCACCACATCAGCCCCAACGGCTTCTATCGTGGCCGCAAGGTGCTGAAGACCAAGGCTGACGCCGCCTGATCGATCGATCAAGTCGGCTCTCATGGCGCTCAGCGCCATGGCCTGGTGTCCAGTCGAATGAAAAAGCCCGGTTCAGCGCCTTGCGTTGCCGGGCTTTTGTGCTGGGCGCTCGATCTTCATCAGTGGCGCTGTCGGTCTGTCATGGCGCACGTCATTCGCCCCGTCGGCGGGTCCGTCAATCGGCCCGCGGGTGGCGCGCGCTGCGACATATCCCGAGAATGACGATCACTGCCCATGGTTCGATCGGGCTGGTTCTCCCTGCGGCTCGGGTGCGCACCCTTGCCCCCTTTCCGGCGCTCGCGTAACGTGCGCCCCTTGTTTGCGATCCGCGTCGCCCGGCATGGCGCTTTCGGTGTCGTGCACGGTTCTTGCACGCGCTGCTGATCCTGTTTCTTTTCTGGTCTCGATGTCTGACACCCACCCCTCAAGTCCTTCGTTGTCTGCCGCGCCGTTGCGCCTGGCGGTGGATTGCATGGGGGGCGACCATGGCCCCGCCGTGACGCTGCCGGCCTGCCGGGCGTTTCTGGCGGCGCATCCTTCGGTGGAGTTGCTGCTGGTCGGGCGGCCCGAGGCGCTCGCTGCGGCCGCTGGTTGGCCGCGCTGCCACATCGTGGCAGCCAGCGAGGTGGTCACCATGGACGATCCGATCGAAGTGGCCCTTCGCCGCAAGAAGGATTCGTCGATGCGGGTGGCCATCAACCAGCTCAAGGCGGGCAAGGATGGCTCGCCGGCTCAGGCCCAGGCCTGCGTGTCCGCCGGCAATACCGGGGCGCTGATGGCGGTGGCCAAGTACCTGCTCAAGACGCTGGACGGGATCGATCGCCCCGCCATCGCGACCGTCATGCCCAATCAACTGGGCGGCTTCACGACCGTGCTCGATCTGGGTGCCAATGTCGATTGCGGCCCGGAGCACCTGTTGCAGTTCGCCGTGATGGGCAGTGCGCTGGTGTCTGCCGTTGACGGCAAGGACGAGCCCAGCGTCGGTCTGCTCAACATCGGCGAGGAAATGATCAAGGGCAACGAGACCATCAAGCGCGCCGGCGAGCTGCTGCGCGAGGCGGCGGCCCATGATCAGTTGAACTTCCACGGCAATGTGGAGGGCAACGACATCTTCAAGGGCACGACCGACATCGTCGTATGCGATGGCTTCGTCGGCAATGTGGCCCTGAAGACGGCCGAAGGCTTGGCGAGCATGATCTCCAGCTTCATCAAGACCGAGTTCACCCGCACCTGGTGGACCAAGCTGATCGCACTGCTGGCGATGCCGGTGCTTCAGCGATTCAAGCACCGTGTCGATCACCGGCGCTTCAACGGCGCGGCCTTGCTTGGTCTGCGCGGTCTGGTCTTCAAGAGTCACGGTTCGGCAGATGCCTTCGCTTTCGAGCAGGCCCTGAACAGGGCGTATGATGCGGCCCGAAACCGGCTGCTCGACCGGGTCCATGATCGCATCGTCGCGACGCTGCAGGCGCTTCCGTCTGCCAATGAGGAGGGCGGCGACGTTGGAGACACGGCGGCCACAACCGCCCACGCTGCATGACCACTGCTTTCCCTCGCTACGCTCGCATTCTCGGTACGGGCAGCCACCTTCCCGCCAATCGCGTCACCAATGCCGACCTCGCTGAACGCTTGGCGCGCGACGGCATCGAAACCTCGCATGAGTGGATCGTCGAACGGACCGGCATTCATGCCCGTCACTTCGCCGACCCCGATGTCGCCGCCAGCGATCTGGCCCTGCCCGCCGCGCGCGCCGCACTGGACGCAGCCGGCGTTTCTGCGCAAGAGATCGATCTGATCATCGTCGCCACGTCCACACCGGACATGGTCTTCCCCTCGGTCGCCTGCTTGTTGCAGAACAAGCTCGGTATCCAGGGCTGTGCGGCGTTCGACGTGCAGGCGGTCTGCTCCGGCTTCGTTTATGCGCTGACCGTCGCTGATGCCATGATCAAGAGCGGCGGCGCCACCAAGGCGCTGGTCATCGGCGCCGAAGTCTTCTCGCGCATCCTCGACTTCAAGGATCGCACCACCTGCGTGCTGTTCGGCGATGGTGCCGGCGCGGTCGTCCTGGGTGCCAGCGAGACGCCCGGCATCCTGGCCAGTGAGCTGCATGCGGACGGCCGCCATGTCGACATTCTCTGCACTCCGGGTACCGTGTCCGGTGGCCAGGTGTTGGGTCATCCGTTGCTGAAGATGGATGGACAGGCGGTGTTCAAGCTGGCCGTGGGTGTGCTGGAAAAGGTCGCCCGCTCCGTCCTGGAAAAGGCCGGACGCAGCGATGCGGACATCGACTGGTTGATTCCGCACCAGGCCAACATCCGCATCATGCAGGGCACGGCCAAGAAGTTGAAGATGTCTCCCGACAAGCTGATCGTGACCGTGGACGAGCACGGCAACACCTCAGCGGCGTCGATCCCCCTGGCTTTGGATGTCGCGGTGCGCGCCGGCAAGATCAAGCGCGGCGATACGGTGATGCTGGAAGGTGTCGGCGGCGGTTTCACCTGGGGCGCCGTGCTGCTGGATTTCTGATCGCCTGACCGAAGTGGCCCGACAGTCGGCGCACATCGCCGTCGTCGCGGCGCCATCCTCGTCTTTGTAGGCGCCTCTCCTGGCTGCGTCTGATCGCGCAGGGAGCGGGTGCCGTCTCAACGGATCCTGATCCTGACCCCGTTTCAGTTCGAACATCATGAGCAAGAGCTTTGCATTCGTCTTTCCCGGCCAAGGGTCGCAATCGGTGGGCATGCTGGACGCCTGGGGAGATCATCCCGAGGTGGTGGGCACGCTGGCTGAAGCCTCGGCCGCGCTGGGCGAGGACGTGGGTGCGCTGATCAAGCAAGGTCCGAAGGAACAGCTCGACCTGACCACGAACACGCAACCGGTCATGTTGACGGCCGGCATCGCCTGCTATCGCGCCTGGATCGCCGAGACCGGCCTGGTGCCCGCGGTCGCCGCCGGACATTCGCTGGGTGAGTACACGGCGCTGGTGGCCTCGGGGGCGCTCAGCCTGACCGATGCGCTGCCGCTGGTGCGCTTGCGTGCCCAGGCGATGCAGGAGGCCGTGCCGGTGGGTGTCGGCGCGATGTCCGCCATCCTGGGCCTGGAGGCCGCGGTGGTGCGTGAGGTCTGCGCTCAGGTGGCTGTGGCCAGCGGCGAAGTGGTCGAAGCCGTCAATTTCAACGATCCCAGGCAGACCGTCATCGCGGGCAGCAAGGCGGGCGTGGAGCAGGCGATGGAGGCCCTCAAGGCCGCGGGCGCCAAGCGCGCGCTGCCGCTGCCGGTCTCCGCGCCGTTCCATTCCAGTCTGATGAAGCCCGCAGCCGAGCGCCTGCGCGAGAAGCTGGCGACTGTCGATTTCAAGGTGCCGGCCTTCCCGGTCATCAACAACATCGACGTGGCCATCACTGAGGGTGCCGATGCACTGCGCGATGCGCTGTATCGCCAGGCCTTCGGCCCGGTACGCTGGGTTGAAGTGGTGCAGGCGATCAAGGCCCGCGGCCTGACGACGGTCATCGAATGCGGTCCTGGCAAGGTGCTCGCGGGCATGGCCAAGCGCATTGACGGCGAGATCGTCAGCACCACGGTGTTCGATCCGGCCTCGCTGGCTGATGCCAAGACCCTGTTGAGCTGAGGAATTCGAGATGAGTGAGAACAAGCAAGTCGCTTTGGTGACCGGCGCCAGTCGCGGCATCGGTCGTGCCATCGCCCTGACGCTGGCCCAGAAGGGCTTCGTCGTGATCGGCACGGCGACCAGTGAAGCGGGTGCCCAGGCGATCACCGAGGTGCTGCAGCCGCACGGTGGCCGCGGCGCAGTGGTGAATGTCAACGACGGCGCGGCCGTGGAGGCCCTGATCGATGCGATCGTCAAGCAGGACGGCGGCCTTCAGGTGCTGGTCAACAATGCCGGCATCACGCGCGACATGCTGTCGATGCGGATGAAGGACGAGGACTGGGATGCGGTGCTGGACACCAATCTCAAGGCGGTGTTCCGTGCCAGCCGCGCGGTGATGCGGACGATGATGAAGCAGCGCTACGGCCGCATCATCAGCATCACGTCGGTGGTGGGCGCATCCGGCAATGCCGGTCAGGCCAACTATGCGGCCGCCAAGGCTGGTGTGGCAGGCATGACGCGTGCCCTGGCTCGTGAGCTGGGCAGCCGCTCGATCACCGTGAACTGTGTGGCCCCCGGTTTCATCGCCACCGACATGACGGAAGTCCTGCCCGAGGCCCAGAAGACCGCGCTGCTGGCGCAGATTCCGCTGGGTCGACTCGGTGATCCGGCCGAGATCGCGCATGCGGTGGCCTTCCTGGCGTCGCCTGAGGCCGGCTACATCACCGGCACCGAGTTGCATGTCAATGGCGGCATGTTCATGAGTTGATCGTTCTCGCCCGGTGCGGTGGCAGCGCAGACGGCCGCCACCGACTGATCGAGAAAGATGCGGACCCTGTAGTACCTCATCGTGGCGCGTTCGCCTTGCGGCGGACATGCCCACCGGATTCACCCGGCCGGTGTAGGGCTGATAGAGTGCGAGCGCGTTCAGGTTCCCCGCAGGAACATGGCGTCTCGGGACGCGCGAACTAGAGGCGCCGCTCTAAGGCCTTAGAATCCCGGGTTGTTCTAGCAATCCCCTCCTGGAGGAGTCATGAGCGATATCGAAGCACGTGTCAAGAAAATCATCGCCGAGCAACTCGGCGTGCCCGAAGCCGATGTGACCAATGAGAAGGCCTTCGTGGCCGACCTGGGCGCCGATTCTCTGGACACCGTGGAACTGGTGATGGCCCTCGAAGACGAGTTCGGCATCGAAATCCCGGACGAAGAAGCCGAAAAGATCACCACCGTCCAGCTGGCGATCGACTACGCGGTCAAGCACCAGAAGGCCTGATCGGCCTGTCTGACGCTGTCAGTTCCCGCAGTACCACTTCAATCATTGAGCATGAGCCGTCGTCGCGTCGTCGTCACCGGTCTTGGCCTGATCAGTCCCGTGGGTAACACGGTTGAGCAGGGCTGGGCCAACATCGTGGCCGGTCAATCCGGCATTGACACCATCACCCGATTCGATGCCAGCAACCTGGCATGCCATTTCGCGGGTGAGGTGAAGGGCTTCAAGGTGGATGACTACATCCCCGCCAAAGAAGCGCGACACATGGACACCTTCATCCATTACGGATTGGCGGCGTCCCTGCAGGCGGTGCGTGACTCCGGACTGCCCACCGGCGATGCGCTCAGCCCGGAGCTGGCCGAGCGCATCGGCGTGCTGGTCGGTTCCGGCATCGGCGGCCTGCCCATGATTGAAGAGACCCATGCGGAGCTGACCGCCCGCGGGCCGCGTCGGATCTCTCCGTTCTTCGTGCCGGCCTCGATCATCAACATGATCTCCGGCCATGTCTCGATCCAGTGCGGCTTCAAGGGCCCGAACCTGGCCATCGTGACGGCATGCACCACCGGTCTGCACAGCATTGGCCAAGCCAGCCGCATGATCGAAGCCGGTGATGCGGATGTGATGGTGGCCGGCGGCTCCGAGTCCACGGTCTCGCCGCTGGGCGTCGGCGGTTTCGCCGCAGCCCGTGCGCTGTCCACCCGCAATGACGATCCCAAGACCGCCTCCCGTCCCTGGGACAAGGATCGCGACGGTTTTGTCCTGGGCGAGGGCGCCGGCGTGCTGGTGCTCGAAGAATACGAACACGCCAAGAAGCGCGGCGCGAAGATCTATGCCGAGCTGGTCGGCTTCGGCATGAGCGCCGACGCCTTCCACATGACCGCTCCGGACGTGGATGGCCCGACCCGTTCCATGCGCAACGCGCTGCGCAACGCGGGTCTCAATCCCGATCAGATCCAGTACATGAACGCCCACGGCACCTCGACGCCGCTGGGTGATGCCAACGAGACCAATGCCATCAAGCAGGCCTTCGGCGACTACGCCAAGAACGGCCTGGTGGTCTCGTCGACCAAGTCCATGACGGGCCACCTGCTTGGTGGTGCCGGTGGCATTGAATCGGTGTTCACCGTCATGGCGCTGCATCAGCAGATCGCGCCGCCGACGATCAACATCTTCAACCAAGATCCCGCCTGCGATCTGGACTACTGCGCCAACGAGGCGCGGAAGATGCCGATCGAGTACGCCGCGAAGAACAACTTCGGTTTCGGCGGCACGAATGGCACGCTGATCTTCAAGCGGGTCTGATCGGGCTGTCCCCGGTTGCGACGCCTGCACTGCGCGTTCGACCATGACCGACGACCCGTCCGCTCGAGCCACCGCCTCAGGTGGCGCCGAGGGCCGCGACGGGTCGACCGATCTCCATGCATTGATCTCACGCCGGGCTGTGTCCCGGCGTTTTTCATGCGCGCCTGAACACCGCTGGCGCCGCCTGGTGATCGGCCTGGTGGGTTTCAGCGCTGGCACCGCCGCGCTGGCGTTGCTTCAGCATCTCCTGCCGATGACCGGTGCCCTCGGTGCGAGTGTGCTGATCGGACTTGCTGCCGTCATCGCCGCCCGGTGTCGTCTACAGAGCCGCGCTCAGATCCTGCGCTGGGATGGCGTGCAATGGTGGTGGCAGCAGGATGCGCCGCTGGGCGCAACTGCCGATACTGATGTCGCTGCCACTCACGATGGTGACGCCCTCGTTGACGCCCCGGTCGGCGCCCATGCGCAACCCGCGGCAGGCTCGCGGCTTGCCAATCAGGCCATCGTGCCGGTGGTGCCGATCGTGCTGGTGGACGTCGAACATTGGATGCTGCTTCGCCTCACCCCGGTCGAGGCGTCCTGGCGATTCTGGCGCCATCGTCATCTGGCCGTGTCCCGCCGAAGCGCGGGTGCGGCCTGGCCGTTACTCCGCATTCACCTCTTCATGGCATGAGCTTGGCGATTTCCGTGCATGATGTGAGCCCTGTTTTCCTGCTATTCCCGACACGAGTGTCCATGCCCCACACCCTCCGCCGACTCGTCCTGGCGCTTGGCAGCGTCGCAGCTTTGAGCGCACCGTTGCTGGCCGCCGCTCAGAACCCGCCGGCCGCGCCGGCCGCTCCAGTCACGCCAGCTGTGTCGGCGGCGCCGGTGCCTGAACTGGCCCGCGCCTTGCCGGACTTCAGTGCCCTGGTGGAACTGGCGGGACCGGCGGTGGTGAACATCCGCACCTCGGAACGCATCAAGCCCGGCGCCAATGCGCAGCTCGATGAGCAGATGCGCGAGTTCCTGCGCCGGTTCGGCATCCCGGTGCCGCCGCAGCGCAAGGGCAATCCGGCGCCGTCGCCTTCCCCCGCACCCGACGATGACGACGGCGACGACGAGTCGCCGCAGCGCCGCGGTCTGGGATCAGGCTTCGTGATCGGTGCGGATGGCTATGTGATGACCAATGCGCATGTCGTCGACGAGGCCGACGAGGTGATGGTCACCCTGACAGACAAGCGCGAGTTCAAGGCCAAGGTCGTCGGACTGGACCGTCGCACCGATGTCGCGGTCCTGAAGATCGAGGCCACCGGCCTGCCGATGCTGCGCATGGGCGATGTGACCCGGCTCAAGGTCGGCGAGTGGGTGATGGCGATCGGCTCGCCGTTCGGCTTCGACAACACGGTGACGGCCGGCATCGTCAGCGCCAAGGCACGTGACACCGGCGACCTGCTGCCGCTGATCCAGACCGATGTGGCCATCAATCCCGGCAACTCGGGTGGCCCGTTGCTGAACCTGCGTGGCGAGGTGGTGGGCATCAACTCGCAGATCTACAGCCAGTCCGGCGGCTTCATGGGCATTTCGTTCGCGATTCCCATCGACGAAGCCATGCGGGTGGCGGATCAGCTGCGCAGCAACGGGCGTGTGACCCGCGGCATGCTGGGCGTCTATCCCGATGACCTGAGCAAGGAAGTCGCGGAAGCGATCGGCCTGGGCAAGGCCCAGGGTGCGCTGGTGACCCGCATCACGGCGGGCGGGCCGGGGGAGAAGGCCGGGCTCGAGCTCGGTGACGTCATCACCCGGTTCGATGGCAAGACCGTCGAGAAGGCGGTGGACCTTCGTCGTCTGGCAGCCGGCACCGCGCCCGGCAGCAAGGTCAAGCTGCAGGTCTTCCGTCGCGGCGCCACCAAGGAGCTGACGGCGACCCTGGAAGCGCTGCCGGATGACCGCGCCGCCGCCACGCCGGAACCGGAAGCGCCAGCCACCGGCGGCGCGCAGGCCTGGGGTCTGGCGGTGAGTGAGCTGACCGATGCGCAGCGCAAGGAGCTCAAGCTCCCCGGCGGCCTCAAGATCGAGTCGGTGGATGGTCCTGCCGCACGCGCCGGATTGCGTCCTGGCGACCTGATCCTCTCGGTCAACAACACCGAGATCAAGACGCTGAAGCAGTTCCAGGCGCTGCTGGCCAAGGTCGAGAAGGGCAAGCCGCTGCAGATGCTCGTCCGCCGTGCCGACGCGGTGACCTACGTCCTGCTGAAGCCCGGTAAGGGCTGACGCGACCCCGGCAGGCGGGCCGCTGGCCTCAACCTACCGACGGGCTGGGGCTTTCCACGATGCGGAAAGCCACCGCCTGGAGCGGGTCATCCGTCCCCTCTATGCGTCGGTTGGTGCTCGCTAACGCCTGTGACCAATGACAAGGATTCATGCTTCGCTCCGCTACAATCGCACCGCCTCTGGCTGCGTTTGTAGCGATCTTGACGGTGAATCCTGGCTCCCTCCTGATGGGTCGGCGCCATCCACAGGATGTCCTCAGCTTTTTGTGGATAACCTGTGGATGAAGTTCCTGTTGGCGAAGGGCAACGCCCGCGAAGCTCGCATCCATGCGGTTTCCAGGGCAGGCCTTTTGGCTACAATGAAAGCCCAACAAGCAGTTGCCATAAGTTTTGTTGGAAGGCGCGTCACCGTTTCGACGTGCCTTTTTTTTATGTCCAGCGCGCTCCCCGCCAGGGGGCGCATCGCCGTGCACAGGGACCCCGACATCGCCGTTCAAATCGCGGCTGGGTCGATGTAGCCTTCAGCCCTGCGGCCCCCGACTGAGTCCATGAACCACATCCGCAATTTCTCCATCATTGCCCACATCGATCACGGCAAGAGCACGCTCGCTGACCGGATCATCCAACGCTGCGGGGGACTGTCGGACCGCGAGATGGAAGCGCAGGTGCTGGACTCGATGGACATCGAGCGCGAACGCGGCATCACCATCAAGGCCCAGACCGCCGCCCTGCAATACAAGGCGCGGGACGGCCAGATCTACAACCTCAACCTCATCGACACCCCCGGACACGTCGACTTCTCTTATGAAGTCAGCCGGTCCTTGTCCGCTTGTGAAGGCGCGCTGCTGGTGGTGGACGCCAGCCAGGGCGTTGAGGCGCAGACCGTTGCCAACTGCTATACCGCGCTGGAGCTGGGCGTGGAGGTCGTGCCGGTCCTGAACAAGATGGACCTGCCGCAGGCCAACCCGGAAGGTGCCAAGGAGGAGATCGAAGACGTCATCGGCATCGACGCTGCCGACGCGATCCCGTGCTCGGCCAAGACTGGCATGGGCGTGGACGACATCCTCGAGGCGGTGATCGCCCGCATGCCGCCGCCCAAGGGCGTGGTCGAGGCCCCGCTGCGCGCCATGATCATCGACTCCTGGTTCGACAACTATGTCGGCGTTGTGATGCTGGTGCGGGTGGTCGACGGCACGCTCAAGAAGAACGAGCGCATCCGCATGATGGCGACCAACGCCATCTATCCGGCCGAGCACCTGGGTGTGTTCACCCCCAAATCCGAGAACCGCGACCAACTGAACGCGGGCGAGGTCGGCTTTATCATCGCCGGCATCAAGGAACTGGCAGCGGCCAAGGTGGGTGACACCATCACCCTGGAAAAGAAGCTGCCGAACAACCTGGGCCCGGCGGCCGAGGCGCTGCCCGGCTTCAAGGAAATCCAGCCCCAGGTCTTCGCCGGTCTCTATCCGACCGAGGCCAGCGAATACGACCAGCTCCGCGATGCGCTGGAGAAGCTCAAGCTCAACGACGCCTCGCTGCGCTTCGAGCCGGAAGTGTCCCAGGCGCTGGGCTTCGGCTTCCGCTGCGGTTTCCTGGGCCTGCTGCACATGGAGATCGTGCAGGAGCGGCTGGAGCGTGAATTCGACCAGGACCTGATCACCACCGCCCCGAGCGTGGTGTACGAGGTGCAACTCGGTGACGGCGAAGTGATCGAGGTGGAAAACCCGTCCAAGATGCCCGAGCAGAGCAAGATCGGCGAGATCCGTGAGCCGATCGTCACCGTCCACCTGTACATGCCGCAAGAGTATGTCGGCCCGGTGATGACGCTGGCCAACCAGAAGCGCGGCGTGCAGCTCAACATGGCCTATCACGGCCGTCAGGTCATGCTGACCTACGAGATTCCGCTGGCCGAGATCGTGCTGGACTTCTTCGACAAGCTGAAATCGGTGTCCCGCGGCTATGCGTCGATGGACTACGAATTCAAGGAATACCGCGCGTCCGACGTCGTCAAGGTCGACATGCTGATCAACGGCGACCGCATCGATGCGCTCTCGCTGATCGTGCACCGGTCGCAATCGCAATACCGCGGACGCCAGGTGGCGGCCAAGATGCGGGAGATCATCCCGCGCCAGATGTACGACGTGGCGATCCAGGCCGCGATCGGCGCCAACATCATCTCGCGGGAGAACATCAAGGCCCTGCGCAAGAACGTGCTGGCAAAATGCTACGGCGGTGACATCAGTCGCAAACGCAAGCTGCTCGAAAAGCAGAAGGCGGGCAAGAAGCGCATGAAACAAATCGGTTCGGTGGAGGTGCCTCAAGAAGCCTTCCTGGCCATCCTACAAGTCGAAGAATGAAAGCGATGAGTGCACTGACCGGGCTGCTGTATGCCGCCCTGATCGCCTACCTGGGCGGCTGGTACACCGGCTACTGGAACGGCAATTTCTCGCTCCTGCTGCTGATCCTGACCACGGTCACGCTCGGCTACTGGGTGGCCGAACGGTTCCACTTCCAGCCCGCGCGCCGCCGCGCGGCGGCGCGCCTGACGGAGGCCGACACCCAACGTCGCGCCTCGTTGGCGGCCCAGGGCATCGACCGGGTGGACGGAGACGTCGAAGGTGCCCGACAGGAAGTCCTGCGTCAGCCCTGGTGGCTGGACTGGACCGCCGGCCTGTTCCCGGTGATCCTGATCGTCTTCCTGCTGCGGTCCTTCCTGTTCGAGCCGTTCAAGATCCCGTCCGGCTCGATGGTCCCGACGCTGCTCATCGGCGACCTGATCCTGGTCAACAAGTTTCACTACGGCGTCCGCCTGCCGGTGATCAACAAGAAGATCATCAGCAACCATGACGTCCAGCGTGGCGACGTGGTGGTGTTCCGCTACCCACAGAACCCCAGCATCGACTACATCAAGCGCGCTGTCGGCTTGCCGGGCGACGAGATCCGCTACAGCAACCAGCGCCTGTATGTGAACGGCAAGGAAATCGAGACCCAGTCCCTGGGCGATTTCTTCGACGAGGATCCGAATTCGATGCGCTTCCGCCCCCGCTTCACCGAGAAGCTCGGCCCGGTGGAGCATGAGATCCTGGTCGACCCCGCACCGCGCGAGGCCATCCGCAAGATCTACGACTTCCCGTATTCGGACCAATGCACCTACACGCTGGACGGCGTGACCTGCAAGGTGCCGGCCGGCCATTACTTCATGATGGGCGACAACCGCGACAACTCGCAGGATTCCCGCTACTGGGGTTTCGTGCCGGACGAGAACATCGTCGGCCGAGCCTTCGTCGTGTGGATGAATTTCGGCAACATCAAGCGTGTCGGCAGCATCCGCTGAGGATGGCCGTCGGCTGACGTCTCAAGCACCTTCATCGATCAACAGTCCCGATCAGTCGATCACCAACAAGGACAGGGAGAAACTCGCAATGCGCAGCGCTCGCAACCATCAACGTGGCATCAGTCTGCTGGGCCTGCTGTTCTGGGCCGTGATCCTCGGCTTCCTGGCGATCGTGGGCATGCGTGTCACGCCGACGGTGATGGAGTACTACACCATCCAGCAGGCGATCAACCGCATCGCCAAGAGCGGCCCCAGCACCGTGGCGGAAGCGCGTTCGGCATTCAGCCGGACCAAGGACGTCGAGTTCTCGATCGTCAGCATCCAGCCGCAGGATCTGGTCATCACCAAAAATGAAGAAAAGGTGAAGATCAGCTTTGCTTATGACAAGGAAGTCTCCCTGTTCGGCCCGGTCTCGCTGCTGATCAAGTACAAAGGCGAGTCCAACTGACACCCAACATGAACCCGCAAGCGCTCGATGCACTTCAGCAACGTCTGGGCTACCGCTTCTCGCAAGCGGCGCTGCTTCAGCGCGCGCTGACGCACCGCAGCTTCGGTCAGCAGCACAACGAGCGCCTCGAGTTCCTCGGCGACGCGGTGCTGAACCTGACCGTCTCGACGCTGCTGTTCGACCGCTTCATGGGCTCTGACGAGGGTGATCTCACCCGCATCCGCGCTCATCTGGTACGCGAGGACAGCCTGCACAAGCTGGCGCTTCAACTGCAGATGCCCGAGGCGCTGCGGATGAGCGAAGGCGAGGCCCGCGGTGGCGGCGCTCAGCGTCCGTCCATCCTGGCCGACGCGCTGGAAGCGGTGATCGGCGCTGCATTTCTCGACGGCGGCTACGACGCCGCCCGCACCATCGTGCAACGGCTGCTGGGCGACCTGATCGCCGGCAGCGGCATCGACAACTGGGCCAAGGACGCCAAGACCGCCCTGCAGGAATGGCTGCAGGCGCGTCGGCTGCCGGTGCCGGCCTACCGCATTGTTGAAACTCGCGGTCAGGCGCACGCCCAGACATTTACCGTCGAATGCCAGGTCGCATCATTGAACCTGGCCAAGAATGGCGACGGCCGCTCCCGACGCATCGCGGAGCAGGAAGCGGCGCGGCAGGTCCTTGACGAGCTGCTCGCCGGCGACAAGCCCGGGACCGGCTTGCGCGACTGATAAGGCAATTCCCATGAATGCAAAAAAACGCGGCGGCTCATCTTCGGATGCGGCTGCAGCTCAACAACTCCCGTCTGATGGCGTGACCGATGAGACGCCCCAGGCGTCTGCGGGCGCTGCAGCCGTTCAAGAGGGCGATGTCGACCACGACGACCTGCAGCCGGTTCAACGGGCCCAAGGCGATGAGTCCGACGACGACACTGCTGAGGTGGAAGGCGAGGATGACGGCGATGACGGCGATGACGTCGACGACCACGGCGACGGGGAGGACGCCCTCGATGACGACGCTTCCGCCGTGCGCGGCGGTGTCGGTGCGCCCCCGGTCTTCGACGGCGATACCCGCTGCGGCCTGATCGCGATCGTCGGGCGGCCCAACGTCGGCAAGTCGACGCTGCTGAATGCGCTGGTGGGCCAGAAGGTGTCCATCACCTCGCGCAAGGCGCAGACCACGCGGCACCGCATCACCGGCGTGCGCACGGTGGACGAGACCCAGTTCGTGTTCGTCGACACCCCGGGCTTCCAGACCCGTCACAGCTCGGCGCTGAACCGCAACCTGAACCGCACGGTGCAGGGCGTGCTGGCCGATGTGGACCTGGTGCTGTTCGTCGTCGAGGCGGGCCGCTTCGGCCTGGATGACGCCAAGGTGCTGTCGCTGCTGCCGCAGGACAAGCCGGTGGTGCTCATCGCCAACAAGCTGGATGCGGTCAATCGCCGTGCCGAGCTGATGCCGTGGCTCAAGAGCATGCAGGAGCGTCGCAATTTCAGCGAATTCGTGCCGCTGTCGGCGCAGAAGAATTCGGACGTCCAGCGGCTGTTCCAGATCCTCAAGCCCTACCTGCCCGAGCAGGAATGGTTCTACGACCAGGAAGCGCTGACCGACCGCAGCGAGAAGTTCCTGGCCAGCGAGATGATCCGCGAGAAGCTCTTCCGGCTGACCGGTGATGAGTTGCCGTATGCCGCCACCGTCGTCATCGACCGCTGGGAAGAAGAGGGCAACCTGCGCCGCATCGCCGCCACCATCGTCGTGGAGCGTGAGGCCCAGAAGGGCATGATCATCGGCCAGGGCGGTGAACGCCTGAAGCGGATCGGCTCCGAAGCCCGCCAGGAGCTGGAAACGCTGATGGACGCCAAGGTCTTCCTTGAGCTGTGGGTGAAGGTCCGCTCCGGCTGGGCGGATTCGGAAGAGCATCTGCGGTCCTACGGCTACGAATGAAGCCCAAGGGGATGCCGCGCCCGGTGGACGCGGCCCTCCGCGCTTCTCCGTTTCCGTGTTCGTGTCCGTTTCGGTTGATCTTGGGACGAGGGATGATTCCGTTGAGAGGCCATGGCCACACGCGCTAAGCCGCCTGCGACCCAGGCGGCTTTTGTCCTTCATCACTACGACTGGAGCGAGACCAGCCTCGTGCTGGATCTGTTCACCCGCGATCAGGGCCGGCTGTCGGTGGTCGCCAAAGGGGCGAAGCGGCCGTACTCCCAGCTGCGTTCGGTGCTGCTGCCGTTCCTGCGGCTGCAGGTCACGCTGAGCAAGCCGTCGAAAATGAATGAGGACGGTGCCGCCGAGGTCCAGACCCTGCGCGGCGCGGAATGGGTCGGCGGGCAGACGCTGCCCGGCGGGGCTGCGCTGTTCAGTGGCTATTACGTCAACGAGCTGCTGCTGAAGTTCCTGCCGCGTCAGGATGCGCAACCCGCGCTCTTCGACACCTACGCCGAGCTGCTCCCGCAGCTCAATGCGGTGGACACCGCTCAGGCCGCGCTCCGTGCCTTCGAACTGCGGCTGTTGTCCGAATGCGGTCTGCTGCCCGATCTCAGCGTGCTGGCCACCACACAAGCGCCCCTGGAGCCGGAGCGTCCCTACATGATTTCGGCCGAGTCCGGCGTGATCGTGCCCAACCATGACGCGCCCCAACTTCAGGGTCAGGCGCTGATCCAGTTGCAGGCCGCCCTGATGCACGGCAGCTCGGCGGCCTTGCAACAGGCCTGCGAAGCGGCGGGCGCTTCGATGAAGCCGCTGCTACGTGGTCTGCTTCACTATCATCTGGGGCATCGTCCGCTGCGCACGCGCCAGGTCTTGCTGGACGTGCAGAAGCTGCTCACCTGAGGTTAGCCCCGCCCATGAATCCCCTCATCGCTCCCGAAGGCGCTCGCCATGACGCGCGCTGCGCGCTGTCCGTCAATGTGAACAAGGTGGCGCTGCTGCGCAATACGCGACACCTGGGCATTCCCAGCGTGATCCGCGCCGCACAGCTGTGCCTGGAGGCCGGTGCGCAGGGCATCACTGTGCATCCGCGCCCGGATGCGCGCCACATCCGCGCCGACGATGTGCGCGAGCTGGCCACACTGATGAAAGCCTGGCCGCAAGCCGAATACAACATCGAAGGCAATCCGACGCAGAACCTGATGGACTTCATCCGCGAGGTCCGTCCGCATCAGGCCACCTTCGTGCCCGACAGCGAGGATCAATTCACCTCCGACCACGGCTGGCAACTGCCGGCCGACGCCGAGCGGCTGCGTCCGATGATCGCCGAGTGCAAATCCCTGGGCGTGCGGGTCAGTCTGTTCATGGATCCGTTGCCGGAGGCGATGGCGCATGTCGCCGCGCTGGGCGCCGATCGCATCGAGCTCTACACCGAGCGCTGGGCCAGCGCCTACGGCACACCGAAGGAGGACGAGGTGCTCGCCACCTTCACCGCGACCGCCCGCGCCGCGCTGGCGCAGGGCTTGGCGATCAATGCCGGTCACGACCTCAACCGGGACAACCTCACCCGCTTCCTGCGCGAGGTGCCGGGCGTGGCGGAAGTGTCCATCGGCCATGCGCTCATCGCCGACGCACTGGAGCTCGGCTATGCCGAGACCGTGCGCGACTATCAGCGCTGCATCCAGCGCGCCTACGCGGGATGAGCTCGATCCGTCGCGCTGTGGCGGCAGACCTGCCGCGCATCGCGGCACTGGCGCGTTGGGTCTGGCTGGACACCTATGCCTCGCACGGCGTGACCGCTGCGTTCGCCGCCTATGTGGAGGACGCCTTCCGACCCGAGACGCTCGCCCGGGCGCTCGCCCAAGATCCGATGTGGGTCATCGAGGGGCCGCCGGACGTCGTCCCGCCCAAACCGGGCGCGCGGACCGATGTCAAGCCGAATCCTCGCTCGCGGGACGACGACATCAAGGCGGCCGGGTTGCCGGCTGCGCAGGCGCTGGCCCCGGCACCCGACTTGCCGCTGCAGGCCTGGGCCGCGCTGGACAGCCACACCGAGCCGGGCCGGGTCGAGCTGACCCGGCTCTATGTCGCCCCGACCTGCCAGGGGCTCGGCTTCGGCGCTGCTCTGTTGCGGCATGCCCGTCAGGCGCATTCAACGCGATCCTTGTGGCTGTCCGCCTGGGAGGGCAACGCGAGGGCGCTGACCTTCTATCGCCGCGAAGGCGCCACCCAGTTGGGTGAGACTTGGTTCGAACTGGATGGCCGCCGGCACCGCAACGAGGTGCTGGGCTGGCCGCCGCTGGAGACAACAACATGATCTATGGCATTGGCACCGACATCTGCGACATCCGACGCATCCGCGAGACCTTCGAGCGTCGGGGCGAGCGCTTTGCCGAGAAGGTGCTCGGCCCGCATGAGATCGAGGTCTTCCGCGAGCGCTTCGCCCGCGTGCCGGCGCGGGGCATCGCCTATCTCGCCACCCGGTTCTCGGCCAAGGAAGCGTTCTCGAAGGCGATCGGCATGGGCATGCGCATGCCGATGACCTGGCGCGCTTGCGAGATCGTCAAGGCGCCCAGCGGCAAGCCCGGCATCCAACTGCATGGCGCGCTCGCCGAATGGTTCGATGCCAAGCGCCTGAGCGCCCATGTCACCGTCTCCGACGAAAGCGAGTACGCCGCCGCCTTCGTCGTGATTGAAACCCGCGACTGAAGACACCATGGCCGCCGCCGCCGGCCCTGCCGTCTTCCGCCACTGATGACCCGCCGCGACCCGTGTCGCTGGCACCCTCGGACTCTTCTGGATTGAGACTTTGCTGATGGACACCCTGCACGCTCCCGTCATCCTCGACATCGCCGGCACCTCGCTCACCGCCGACGATCGCCGCCGACTGGCCCATCCGCTGACCGGCGGCCTGATTCTGTTTGCCCGTCACTTCGAGCACCGCGCTCAGCTCACCGCCCTGTGTGCCGAGGCCAAGTCGATTCGTCCCGATCTGCTCATTGCGGTGGATCAGGAGGGCGGCCGCGTCCAACGCTTCCGCACTGATGGCTTCACTGCGCTGCCGGCCATGCGCACCCTGGGCGAGCTGTGGATGGAGGATGCGATGCGCGCCGTCCAGGCCGCCACCGCGACCGGCATGGTGCTGGCGCTCGAGCTGCGGGCCTGCGGTGTGGACTTCAGCTTCGCGCCCGTGCTGGATCTGGATCACGCTGAAGACGCGCCTGGTGCTGCAAACGGGGGTGGCACCGCCTCGGCGCACTCGCGCAGCGCGGTGATCGGCTCACGCAGCTTCCATCGCGATCCTCGGGTGGTCAGCCTGCTGGGCCAGAGCCTGATCCAAGGGCTTGCGCTCGCGGGCATGGGCAGCTGCGGCAAGCACTTCCCGGGACACGGCTATGTCAGCGCCGATTCGCATGTCGACGTGCCTGTGGACACCCGCAGCCTGAAGGCGATCCTGGCGGAGGATGCGCGTCCGTTCGAATGGTTGAGCCTCAGCCTGTCGGCGGTCATGCCGGCGCATGTGGTTTATCGCAAGGTGGACAGCCGCCCCGCCGGCTTCAGCCGCCGCTGGCTGCAGGACATCCTGCGCGAACGCCTGGGCTTCGCCGGCGCCGTCTTCAGTGACGACCTGGGCATGGCGGGCGCGCGGGTCATCGAGGGCCGTCCAGTGGGTTTCACCGAAGCCGCCCTCGCGGCCCTGGATGCCGGCTGCGACCTGGTGCTGCTCTGCAACCAGAGCCTGGAGGACAACGGCCGCGCCATCGATGAGCTGTTGGACGGCCTCACCGCCGCCCAGGCCCGCGGCGACTGGACGCCCGCCATCGACAGCGAAGCCCGCCGCGCCGCGCTGGTGCCGCAATCGGCCCCGCTGACCTGGGACGAACTGATGCTGGCGCCGCGCTATCTGGAGGCGCTGGCCCGCCTGCCCTGAATCCGGCGATCCCACCGACATGACGAATCTGCCAGGCCAACATCCTCCTGCCGCCCCTTGCGCTCCTGACGCCTCGATGCCGAACGCGTCGGCAGAGCAGGGCGGGGATTCGTCACCCGCGGACCCGACTGCGGTCTCCGTGGCCACCTTCGACCGGCATGCCGGCCGCTATGCCGACAAGTACTTCGGTCTGACGGACTACGAGCCCACCTATGCCTTGCTCCTGCCGCATCTGCCGGCAGGCGGCCGATTTCTGGACATCGCCTGCGGACCAGGCAATGTGAGCGCCTTCGTGGCGCATCATCGGCCGGATGTGCGCATCGTCGGCGTCGATCTATCGCCCGCCATGGTGCGCGAGGCCCGATTGCGGGTGCCCGGTGCCGAGTTTCTGGTGGCCGACTGTCGACGGCTGCAGGACCTGGCGCAGCGGATGGAGCAAGACCGTCGGCAGCACGGCGTCGCCGCCGCAGCCGGACCTGACCGTGACCGTGACCTTCCCTTCGACGCTGCGGCTTTCAGCTTCGGACTGAGCTACCTCGACGATGACGGTGCGCAGGCGTTCTTCCAAGGGCTGCGCACGCGGCTGGTGCCCCGCGGCGTGCTGTTGCTGACGTCGATCACCGGTCAGCGCGACGAGCAACGCCTCGACACCGCCGCCAATGGCGATCAGATGTTCACGGCGTGGCGCACGCCGGCGCGCATCGTCGCCATGGTGGCCGATGCGGGATTCGAGGTGCTGGATCAGCGCGCGCTGCCCAGCCCGGCCAACGCCTCGGTGGCGACCCTCGATCTGGCGTTGCTGACCGCTCGTCGCTGACGTGCGAGGGCCGCCATCGCGCGGCGATTCACCCATGCACAATCCCGCCCCGCAAGCGCGTCGGAGCGGTGGACGGCTGCATCCAAGAAGAAGCCAAGAAGAAGCCAAGAAGAACAACAGAAGTACGGAACATCCGCCGCGGCAGCCTTGCCGCGATCGTCAAGCACATCTGGGAGGACGGGCGTCATGGACAGCTCGCTTTGGAGGCCGATTGTTCAATGGATCATTTGGGCGATCGTGATGGCGCTGGTGCTGGTGTGGGTGCGGCACAGCCGTGCCGCCGCCAACAAGCTCGGAGACAGCCGCGCGCCCGGCCGCATGGTGTTGCCGACGACGATGCTGATCCTCGGCATTGTGGGCGTGGTGCTGTTCACCGGCTGCATCGTCGCGGCCTCCGTGTCGGCGCGCCGGGATGCCGCTGCCACCGCCGCCTTGCCGATCTTCGTCGCCCTGGCGCTGCTGTCGTTGTGGGCGCTGCTGGAATGCCTGCTGGACCGCCATGAGGTGTCGGACCAGGGCCTGACCTACCGTCGAACGGTGCGCGCCAACGGCCACGCCGCCTGGTCGGACGTCCAGCAGGTCGTGTACTCCGACTTCATGAAGTGGTGGGTCGTGCGGCTGCGCAATGGCGAGTCGATCCACATCAGCGCCTTGCACACCGGGCAGGCGGAATTTGCACGGCAGGTGCTTCAGCATGCCGACGATGCGGTGACCGATCCGCACACGGCCGAACTGCTGGCCGACGCCTGCGATGGACGCCTGCCTCAGTTGGGTTTCTGAGCCGCGCGGCGGACCTCAATCGCGGGTGGCGCCGCCCGATGCCGACCCACCGGCGGCGGCCGCCATCTTGGCGTACCAGCTGGATTTGCCGGTCTTGTTGACCTGATACCAGGCGTCCAGCACCTCGTCCTCATAGACGCCGAGCCGCTGGAAGATCGCCTGGGCAAACTCCAGCGCGGACATGCCGCCGGCGGTGATCAGGCCGCTTTCGTCGACCACCGGTTCATCCACATAGTGTTCACCGCCCGCATAGCCGGTGCCGTTGAGATAACTGGCGGCGTTGCTGGTGTGTCGCCGTTGGTCCAGGATACCCAAGCGCGCCAGGCCGGCAGTGGCGCCACAGATCGCGGCGACCTGGCCGCCGTGATCCAGGATGTCCTTGGCCTTGCCGGCGGCTTCCAGATGCTCGCCCTGATCCCAACCCGGGCCGCCGGGCAGGATCAGCATCGAGGTGTCGTCCGGGAACAGCGTGGAGAGCCGCTGATCCGGCAGCACCGCCAGTCCGCCCATGGACCGCACCAGGCTGGCCCCCGCAGCCGCGACCGTGCGGACCTGCCAGGTGCCCGGCTCGCGCTGGAACTCGGGGTTGTTGATGCCCGCCACAGCGAAGGCGGCCTCCCAGTCGGCAAAGCCGTCGAAGAGGTACAGATGAACGGTGCGGAGTTCGGTGCTCATGCCCGCCTGAGCGGCAAAGCCCGTGCCTGACAGGCAGGCGAGCGAAAAAATTCGGCCGACCTGCGACACTCGCCGCGCATGAATCCCGCGTCCCCCTCGCTACCGTCGCCTCCGACCATCGACACGCGTTCGACGACGGATCCCCATCCGCCTGCGCCTCGGCTGCATGCGCCGCCGCTGATCTTGGAACCGTTGACCGCCGACCAGGCCGAGCCGATGTTCGAGGTGCTCAGCGAGCGATCGCTGTATGCCTATCTCGATGACGAACCGCCGGCCTCGGTGGCGGCGTTGCGCGAGGTCTATCGGCGTCGCGAACGGGGCCGCTCGCCCGATGGCAGCGAGCTGTGGTTCAACTGGTTGCTGACGCTGCCGGATGCCGGATGGGTCGGCTTTGTGCAGGCGTCGATGACGGATCCGCAGTCCTGCTGGATCGGCTACCTGCTCAGCAGCGCGGTCCAGGGTCGCGGGCATGCCACGCGGGCCGTCGCCCGGATGGTGGCGCACCTGCGGTCGCACCATGGCGCCGAGCGCCTGCTGGCCAGCGTGGAGCGGGCCAATCGTCCGTCCATCGCGCTGCTGGAGCGGCTGGAGTTTTCGCTCGCATCGCCTGAAGAACACGCGATGCATGGGCTCGGTCCGACCGAGCAGCTCTACGTCCGCTTCCTGGCGCGCTGAACGGGATCAGTCCTCACCCTGCAGCCGCAACAGCAGGGCGCCGAGGCTGGCCAGCGCCGCCAGGGCGGTGACGGCCACCCAGCCCCATTCGGCCAGCAGCAGGCTGCCCAGCGCCGCCCCGCTGGCCATGCCGATGAACATCCCGGTGAAGAGCAAGGCGTTCAGCCGGCTGCGCGCCGCCGGATCCAGGCTGTAGACGATGGTCTGATGGGCGACCAACGTGGCCTGCACCCCGAAGTCGAAGGTCACGGCCAGCACGACCAGCAGCACGATCGCGGGGCCACGATCCAGCCAGGGCGTGATCGACATGACGGCAAACGACAGCGCGGTGAGCAAGGCCCCCAGGCGGGTGACGACACCCGGACCGCGACGATCCGCAATCCGTCCTGCCAGCGGCGCGGCCAGCGCGCCGGCCGCCCCCGCCAGTCCGAAGGCGCCCGACACCGCGCTGCCCAGGCCGAAGCGCTGATGCAGCATCACCGCCAGCGTCGACCAAAAGGCGCTGAAGGCCACGGCCAGCAGGCCTTGCGCCAGCGCGGCGCGGCGCAGTGCGGGTTGTTCCTTCCACAGCCGGCCCAGCGAGCCCAGCAGGGCCGTATAGGTGGTGGGCGCCATCGGCGGGGAGGCGGGCAGCCAGCGCCAGCTCGCCAGACCCGCGATCGACAGGGCCAGCGCCGCCAGGCCATAGACCCAGCGCCAGCCGAACAGGTCGGCGATCACGCCGCTCATCACCCGCGACAGCAGGATGCCCAGCAGCAGCCCGGTCATCACCTGGCCGACGATGCGGCCGCGATGTGCCGGCGGGCTGAGCGTGGCCGCCATCGGCACGACGTCCTGAGCCAAGGTGGCGGTGAGTCCCAGCAAGGCGCTGGCCACCAGGAACGACGCCAGCCCAGGCGCAAAGCCGTTGAGCAGGAGCGTGATCACCAGCAGCACGAACTTGGTCAGGATCACCCGCCGACGGTCGAAGCGATCCCCCAGCGGGGTCAGCAGCAGGATGCCCGCGGCATAACCGAGCTGGGTCAGCATCGGTACCGCGCCGATGTGGCCGGTCGACGCATGCAGGTCCTCGGCCAACGGTGCCAGGATCGGCTGGCTGTAATAGAGCGAGGCCGCACCCAGGCCGGCCGACGCGGCCATCAGCACGATCAGCGAAGAGGACGGTGCTGCGGCTGCGGGATGCTTCTGCGTGGGGGGCGGGGCCGCGCCGAGGCGTTCGGCGGCTGTGCGGGCGGGGTCGGAAGGGAAGGGAAGCGCGGACATGGCCACTCCTGAAATCAGATGACTCGTTGGTGGCCGGCAGCGGAGGGGTCATCCCTCCGGGTGCCGGCGGCGGCACCGCCCTGGACGACGATGCGCATGGGAGGGGATTCTTCGGGTTTCCCCGAGGTTCGGGAACCGGCCTGACATGCACATCGGCCATACGTTTCGCGTATACCCTCGGCGCATGAATGACCTGCTTCGAGACGGTGGCCAGGACCGCTTCGCCTTGCTCCAGACCTTTCTCCGTGTGGCGGAGGCGGGCAGCTTCTCCGCGGCCGCCGTGCAATTGGGAACGACGCAGCCCACCGTCAGCCGACGGGTGCAGATGCTGGAGGCCTTGCTGGGCGCGCGCCTGGTCGAACGCTCCACCCGCGGACTGCGCCTGACCGAGGAAGGCGAGCGCTGTGCCGCCCAGGCGCGGGACCTGCTGGACCGTTGGGAATCGCTGGCGGAGGACGTCGGCGACAAGGGCGAATCGCTCAGCGGCACGTTGCGCCTGCGGGTGCCGCATGCCTTCGGACAGAGTCAGCTCATGGATCCGCTGACCACCTTCATGCGGCGGCATCCGCGTGTGACGGTGGAATGGTCGCTGCAGGATCAGGTGCCGGACTTCAGCCGGGAGGCGGTGGATTGCTCGCTGGTGGTGGGCCATGTCGACCAGCCGAACCTGGTCGCGGTGCAACTGGCGGAGGTCCCGCGCGTGCTGGTGGCCTCGCCGGAGATCGCCGCCGCACTGCCGGAGGGTTTCACCGCGAGGGTCGAGGAACCAGCGCCAGCGGCAGCCCCTGCCAGGGCGCTGGCAAGGGTAACGTCAAGAAGGCCGGCGGGTGGCCTGCGGGGGACGACGAGGTCGCCAGCGGTGGCGTCGGCACCATCCGCAGAGGCCGTGGTTGCTGCGCTGCGTGCCGCGCCTTGGCTGGCGCTGACGACCTTCTACCGGGACGAGATCGAGCTCCGTCCGCAAGCCGGTGGCGAGTCGGTCTGCGTGCCGATCCATCCTCGCTTCGGCACGGACAGCCTGTTCGCCCTGATCGAGGCGACCCGTCGCGGCCTGGGGATGGCGCTGATCTCGCAATGGGCGGTGATGGAAGACCAGTCGCAGGGCCGGCTGGTGCGCGTGCTGCCGAACTGGTGTGCCACGCCGTTGCCGATCTCGCTGGTCTACCCGTCGCGTCGACTTCAGCCAGCGCGGTTGCGAGCCTTCGTGGCGCTGATGCGGCAGGTCGTGCCCACCATGCCGGGCATGCGCCAGGCTCGACGGCACTGATCGGCGGGCTGACCGGTGCGCGAGAAACAGTTGCTCACGCTTTCGCCTTGAATCCGACGGCCACCTACGAATTTGAGTGAATGACGTCGGTCCTTCAGCGGCCTAGAGTCAGCGCCATGGACATCGACATCTACCGCTCATTGATGAACGCGGGCGTGGCCGAGCCTGATGCGCACCAGGCGGCCGGGGCGATTCGTCAGGACATCGACCGGCGCTTTGCGCTGCACCAGACCGCCGGACACTCCGCCTTCGCGACCAAGGTCGACCTTGCGCACCTGCGCACCGATGTGACGGCGGAAATCGCTGAGTTGCGCGCGGAGGTGCATGGTGTGCGCGCCGAAGTGTCCGGGCTGCGCGCGGACGTCGGACAACGCATGGGGGAGATGCAGTCTCAGTTCAGCCAGCAGATGAGCGAGGTGCATCAACGCATCAGTCATCTGGAGGCGGAATCCAGCCGCGGCATGAGCCAACTGGAGGCGGGAACCGCTCAGCGCCTGGCCGACATGCAGCGATGGCTGGTGGCGACCATCGTCGGCGCCGCCGCGCTGGTGGGCGCCTTCGTCAGGCTCACGCAGTGAGCGCCTGCAGGTGCGGCATGCAGGCGGGGCGTGGAGAGAGCAGGCTTCGCCAGCGCCCAGCGCCCGGTGCCCGGTGCCCGGTGCCCAACGAGCCTAGCAAGAGCCGAGCGGGAGCCGAGAAAGCGCCGAGCAAGAGCCGCACGCCCCACCATGCCGCACGTGTCGCTCGATTGGCAGGTGGGCGTCGTCTGCGGCCTCACGACCGATAGTTGTCCTGCATCCGATAACCGCGCGCATACAGCGCGAACAGCAGCGCGGCCACCAAGGCGAATCCGGCGAAGAAGAACATCTGGAAGGCGGTCACGCTGGTGCCGGTCGATTGGATGTAGTGGGTCACCGACTCGCCCTTCACGCTTGCATTGGCCATCAGCACCCACAGGTTGCCGATGGTCACCGACAGATTCCAGAAACTGGTGATCACGCCTTTCATCGCCAGCGGTGCCTGGCTGTAGGCAAATTCCAGCCCGGTGGCCGACACCAGCACCTCGCCCAGCGTCAGCAGCGCATAAGGCAGGATCTGCCAAGTGATGGCCACCTCATGGCCGCCGTCGAGCCACAGCTGCAGCCCGCCGACGACGATCCAGGCCAGCCCGGAGAACGCGATCCCCGCGCCCATGCGTCGCAGCGCGGTGACGCGCAGGCCCAGACGGGCCAGCAGCGGATACAACACCAGGTTGTTCAGCGGAATCAGCAGCATCACCAGGGCCGGATTCAGCGCCTGCATCATCGAGGACTTGAACCATTCCGGCTTGGCCATCTGGTCGGCCTGCAGCACCCAGGTGGAGGCCTTCTGGTCAAACAGCGACCAGAAGGGCGTGACCAGCGCAAACAGCACCAGCAGGCGCAGCACGGTGCGCACGCCTTCCACCGCGTCGTCCGGATGCGGCCCACGGGCGCGCTCCAACTGCATCCAGGCACCCGCGCCGCCAAAACCCATCACCAGAACCAACGCGGTGCAGAACGCAATCACGAAGCCCCATTGCGGCGACATGGCCAGCGCGCCGATGGCGAGCAAGCCACCGATCACGGCCACCACCAACCCGGGACGACCTTGGCCTTCGCCACGGCTGGTCAACGCGGTGCGCACCACCTTCAGGAAACTGTGCGGGTCATGCTTGGCCGTCGGCGCGATGCGAACGTACTTGCGGCGCCCGCTCCAGAACACCGCAGTGGCGATGAACATCAGCACGCCTGGAATGCCGAAGGCCACGCTCGCACCGAAGCGATCCAGGAAGATCGGCATCAGCAGCGAGGCGAAGAACGAGCCGAAGTTGATGATCCAGTAGAACGCGTCGAAAACCTTCTGCGCGAGTGACCGGTTGGACTTGTCGAACTGATCGCCGATAAAGGAGCTCACCAGCGGCTTGATGCCGCCGGAGCCCAGTGCGATCAGGAACAGGCCGGTGTAGAAGCCTTGGATGTTGTTCTCGAAGATCGCCAGGCACGCGTGGCCGGCGCAGTACACCAGGCTGAGCCACAGGATGGTGTGGTACTTGCCGAAGAAGCGATCCGACAGCCAGCCGCCCAGCAGCGGGAAGAAGTACACCCCGATCACGAAGGTGTGGAAGATCTCCTTGGCCTCACCCTTGCGCAGCGGCTCCGGAATCGACAGCAGCAGGCTGGTCATCAGGAACACCGTCAGGATGTTGCGCATGCCGTAGAAGCTGAAGCGCTCGCAACCTTCGTTGGCGATGATGTAGGGAATCTGCGGCGGCAGCGTGGGCGCGGCAGCGTGGCCGGACGCGCTCTGCGGCGCTGCGGCGGTGGGAACGTGGCTCAAGGAAGGGTCTCCGTCTCGAAGGTCGAGGGCCTGGATCCAGGGGTGAGGATCCCCGGCGCTCGCCAGCGTTCATCGGCGCGGGGTGCGGTTTCGACACCCCACAAAGAAACAGCCGCCGGGCGTGTGGCCGCGGCGGCTGGCGCGGACGGGAAGCGCCGGTCGGCGCTCCCGTCGGATCAGGCTTCGAAAGGCAGCTTGATCTGGTTCAGGTCCTTGCGGGTCTCCACCAGCACCAGCGGACCGTCATCGCTGACGACCACCGGCGCGGGCTCGCGGCCCAGGGGCGCGGGCGCCGGCTCAGCAGCGATCGCAGCCTGCACGGCGGCGATCTTGTCGGCATCGCTGTTGACCCAGACCAGGCCCGCACCTTCGGCCACTGCATTCAGGTCGCCGATCGGCAACTCGAAGCGCGGCACCGCGGCGGGAGCCGGAGCCTGAGCAACAGGTGCCGGTGCCGGTGCCGGCGAGGCTGCGGCAGCGGTCACCACGGCCTGCTCAGCCACCGGTGCGACGGCCACAGGGGCCACCGCCACAGGTGCCGACGGGGCCGGTGCAGCGACCGGCACCGACGCTTCCGCGCCGAGTTCCAGCTGCTGCGGCGAGTCCTGCGACTCGGCGCCTTCGGTGCCCGCCAGCTCGCCTTCACGGCGGTCGCGGCGATAACGGTCGCGACCCCGGCGACGACGTCCACCCTGGCCTTCGGCGTCTTCACCGACTGGCGCTTCCTGGCCGTCTGCGGCAACGCCTTCGTTCAGGGCGCTGTCGGTTGCTACGGCGCCGTCGGCGGACACGCCGGCATCGGCCGACAGCTCCTGGCCTTCGACTGCACCTTCCGCACCCTCGGCGCCACGATCGCGGCCACCACGGCGACGGCGACGGCGGCCCTGACGCTCTTCACCCGTTTCCAGGTTCAGCGCGAGACCGTCCGGCAGCGTGTCGGCGAAGGCGGTGGGCGATTCAGCGTGCGCGGCTTGGGAAAGATCCGCTGCTTCCGCGCCGGCGACCGGCAGCAGTTGCTCCTGCGTGGCCACGACGCCGTTGGCATCGGTACGTGCCGGGCGATCGCCGCGCTCCTCACGACGACGACGGCCTTCGCCGCGGTCGCTGCGCTCACCGCGTTCGGCACGGTCGCCACGCTCCGGGCGCTGCTCGCCGCGGGCCTCGGGACGTGCGTCCGCGGCCAGTTCGGGCTTGTCGGCGCGTGCTTCATTGCGACGGCCACGGTCACCGCGTTCGCTGCGGTCACCCCGCTCGGCACGGTCACCCCGTTCCGGACGATCACCGCGCTCGCCACGTTCGGTGCGCTCACCGCGATCCGTCCGCTCGCCACGGGCCTGGGCGCCGTCCTGTGCCGGCTTGCCTTCGCCGCGCGGCTTGCCGTCGCGGGCCTTCTGCTCGCCACGATCGCCCCGCTCGGCGCGGTCACCACGCTCGCCACGTTCACCGCGTTCACCGCGTTCGCCACGGCGGTTGCGGTCGCCACGGTCACCCCGGCCGCTGCGTTCACCGCGTTCGCCGCGGTCCTTGCGGGCCGGCTCGGCGGTCTTGGCTTCGGGTTCGGGCGTGGGTGCCGGGGCGGGCGCACCACCGAACACCTTCTTGATCCAGCCGAAGAAGCCACCACCCGCGTCGACCGGTGCGGCCGGCGTGGGTGCGGGAGCGGCTGCCACCGGCTCGGCGGCCTTGACCGGCGCGACGGCGGGGGCCGGCATCGGCGCGGGTTGCTCGGGCAGGATGCCCTTGATCACCGGCTCTTGCTTGTTCTTCTTCTCGGCGCCGCGGCGGGTGATGCCCACCTCGTCCTGCGGCTCTTCGATCATGGTGTAGCTGGCCTGCAGGTTTTCCAGGCGCGGGTCGTCATGGCGCAGGCGCTCGAGCTTGTAGTTCGGCGTCTCGAGGTGCTTGTTGGGCACCAGCAGCACGGTCACGCGCTGCTTGAGTTCGATCTTGGTGATCTCGGTGCGCTTCTCGTTGAGCAGGAAGCTGGTGACTTCCACCGGCACCTGCACATGCACGGCGGCGGTGTTGTCCTTCATGGACTCTTCCTGGACCATGCGCAGGATCTGCAGCGCGGAGGATTCCGTGTCGCGGATGTGGCCGGTGCCGTTGCAGCGCGGGCAGGTGATGTGGCTGCCTTCGCTCAGCGCCGGGCGCAGGCGCTGGCGGCTCAATTCGAGCAGGCCGAACTTGCTGATGGAGCTGAACTGCACGCGGGCACGGTCCTGGCGCAGCGCATCGCGCAGCCGCTGTTCGACCTCGCGGCGGTTCTTGGACTCCTCCATGTCGATGAAGTCCACCACGATCAGGCCGCCCAGATCGCGCAGGCGCATCTGGCGGGCGATCTCGTCGGCCGCTTCCAGGTTGGTGCGGGTGGCGGTTTCCTCGATGTCGCCGCCGCGGGTGGCGCGGGCGGAGTTGACGTCCACCGAGACCAGCGCCTCGGTGTGGTCGATCACGATGGCGCCGCCGGACGGCAGGTTCACCGTGCGGCTGAAGGCGGTCTCGATCTGGTGTTCGATCTGGAAGCGGCTGAACAGCGGCGCGTCGTCGCGGTAGCGCTTGACCTTGTGAGCCGTCTCCGGCATCACATGGGTCATGAACTGCTGGGCCTGCTCGAAGATGTCGTCGGTATCGATCAGGATTTCGCCGATGTCGGCGGTGAAGTAGTCGCGGATCGCGCGGATCACCAGCGACGACTCCTGATAGATCAGGAACGCACCCTTGCTGCCCTGGGTCGCCTCATCGATGGCGGTCCACAGCTTGAGCATGTAGTTCAGGTCCCACTGCAGCTCGGCGGCGCTGCGGCCGATGCCGGCGGTGCGGGCGATCAGCGACATGCCCTTCGGGTATTCGAGCTGGTCCAGGGCGTCCTTGAGCTCTTCCCGATCCTCGCCCTCGATGCGGCGCGAGACGCCGCCGCCGCGCGGATTGTTGGGCATCAGCACCAGGTAGCGGCCGGCCAGCGAGACGAAGGTGGTCAGGGCCGCGCCCTTGTTGCCGCGCTCTTCCTTTTCCACCTGGACCAGCAGTTCCTGGCCTTCCTTGATCACGTCCTGGATCTTGGCGGAGCGCACATCGGCGCCTTCGCGGAAGTACTGGCGGGAGATTTCCTTGAACGGGAGGAAGCCGTGGCGGTCCTCGCCGTAGTCCACGAAACAGGCTTCGAGCGACGGCTCGACGCGCGTCACGACCGCCTTGTAGATGTTGCCCTTGCGCTGTTCGCGGCCTTCGATTTCAGTCTCGAAGTCCATCAGCTTCTGGCCATCGACGATGGCCAGGCGACGCTCTTCCTGCTGCGTCGCATTGATCAGCATGCGTTTCATCAGTTCTCCTCCGCGTCCGGACCCGAGTCGCGGACGCATACATCAGAACCGCCGCCGGAAAGGGACCGGCGGGCGATTCGACCGATGCACGAGAAACGCGAGAGAACCGTGGAAGGAATCGCCCTGGACTGCAAGCAACGGACCGATCGTCCGTTCAGCGCTGCAGCGTTGGCGCGTGCGTCGCAGGCCCCGATCCGGATGTTCCGGCCCGCAAGCGCGATGTCGAGGAATTCGACACCGCGGCCCGCCCACGGCCGGAGCCTGACGTCCGGGTCTTACCGGGACGGGCTCGCAAGCGGCGGGGGGTGAGGGGGACTGGGGGAATCATCCGGACTGAATGCCTGGGCGCTGACGCCAGCCCGCCGATTCGACATCGGCGCTCTGGCGTCGTGAAACCTTGTTGTTCTGCCTGCGCCGCCATTTCAAGCGGTGGCGCAGACATGGTTCTGACGACGTTGCTCTTCCATCCGGTGACCTCGACTGCCGCCTCACTTGGGGAGGAGACCCGACCCGGTCCATCGGATGTTGCACTACCTAAAAGTGGTGAGCAGCCTACTAACAATTGCTACTTACCGCCACGTCGTTGTCGACGTTCCAGGCTTCTGGCCCGGGTAAAATGAGAAAAATCAAATACTTACAACGCGAACGTGGCAAGCAGCATTATAGGGGCTAAAGCCCGCCGGGCCGCCCCAGGGACTGCCCGGGGTACCGGCACTGGCAAGCGCACTCGAAACGGCGCGGTCATGGTGCGCGGTGCTTCCACGACCGTCGCCAAGCCATCCCCGGTAAAGGCTGAAGCGGTTGCTGCGCAGAAGACTGCAACGAAAACCGCAACTGCAACCAAAACTGCGGCTGCGGCTGCGGCGAAGCCTGCACTTGCCAACCCGATGCCGGCGGCACCGATCGCGACAGCGGCCAGCGCCGCGCCGGCCCAGGTTCGCCAGTTGACCGTCGACGAAGGCTCGGACGGCCAGCGGCTGGACAACTTCCTCACCCGCGAACTCAAGGGCGCGCCCAAGACGTTGATCTACCGGATCATCCGGTCCGGCGAAGTGCGCATCAACAAGGGCCGCTGCGCCGCCGACTCCCGGCTGGCGACCGGCGACATCGTCCGGGTGCCGCCGTTGCGGTTGTCGGAGAAGCCAGCGGATCCGTCGGTGCCCGCTCGCGAGTTCCCGATCGTCTTCGAGGACGACCATCTCATCGTCGTCGACAAGCCCGCCGGTGTCGCCGTGCACGGCGGCTCGGGCGTGAGCTTCGGTGTGATTGAACAGCTGCGTCGCGCCCGGCCGCAGGCCAAGTTCCTGGAGCTGGTGCATCGCCTGGACAAGGAAACCTCCGGCCTGTTGATGATCGCCAAGAAGCGCAGCGCCTTGACCCATCTGCAGGATCAGCTCCGCGAACGCGAGACCGGCAAGACCTACGCCGCGCTGGTGGCGGGCAGTTGGACGGCCAGCCGCAAGGTGGTCGATGTGCCGTTGCTGAAGTTCATCGGCAGCGACGGCGAGCGCTGGGTGCGCGCGGTGACCGACTCGAACGATTCCCACGCGGACCAGGCCAAGCGCTCGATCAGCCTGGTGCGGATCGCGGAAGCGCTGCCGGGCTACAGTTTGCTGGATGTGACGATCAAGACCGGCCGCACCCATCAGATCCGGGTTCACCTGTCCCATGAGGGGCATCCGATCGTCGGCGATCCGAAGTACGGTGATTTCGAGGCCAACCGCGCCCTGGCGCGCGGCGCCCTGCGCTTTGACCGGATGTTCCTGCATGCGCGTCAACTGCGCTTCAACCATCCCGCCACCGGCGACACCTTGACCCTGCACGCACCGTTGCCCGACGACTGTGAGAAGCTGCTGGCCGCGCTGCGCCGAGGGGCACGCTGACATCCGCCTCGCCTCCCGCCGCGGAACGGCAGTGTGCCGCTGATCGCTGATCGTTCCGTGCCCCTCGCTTTCTGCGGCCTTTGCGGGCCGCTCCCACCGCCCACCCACCTATGCCGCAACGTTTCGACCTGATCGTGTTCGACTGGGATGGCACCCTGTTCGACTCCACTGCGCTGATCGTCAACAGCATGCAGGCCGCCGCCGTGGACCTGGGCCTGGAAGCGCCCAGCCGCGAGCGCGCCAGCTATGTGATCGGCATGGGACTGATCGAAGCGCTGGCGTATGCCATGCCCGGTTTGCCGCAGGAACGGTATCCGGAGCTGGGCCAGCGGTATCGCCACCACTACTTCGCCTCCGCGCATGAGGTCACCCTGTTCGAGGGCGTGCCTGCGATGCTGCTGTCGCTGAAGGCGCGCCATCACTGGCTGGCGGTGGCCACCGGCAAGAGCCGCCGGGGCCTGGACGAGGCTCTGGCCGCCGTGGACATGACCACGCTGTTCGACGGCACTCGCACCGCCGATGAAACCGCCGGCAAGCCCAATCCGCAGATGCTGCTGGAGCTGATGCGCGAGTTCGGTGCCGAGCCGTCCCGCACCTTGATGATCGGCGACACCACACACGACCTGCAGTTGGCCCGCAATGCGGGCTGCCCCGCCATCGCCGTCACCTACGGCGCCCATGAACACGGTCCGCTGCTCGCGTTTGAACCGCTGCTGGTCGCCCATGACGTGGCGACGCTGCAGACCTGGCTGCTCGACCACGCCTGAGCCGGTGAACCCCTCCTCATGAGCACCGATCGAGACACCCCCCACCTCCCCGACACGCCGGCGCAGCCGCTCTGCGCCTCGGACGCGCTGATCGAGCGCGGCCGCGCGCACACCTTCGATGTGCTGCATTTCCGCCAGCCCGCCAGCGCCTTCGCGCTGCGGTTCGACGGCCAGGTGGTGGGCTACCTCAACCGCTGCACCCATGTGCCGACCGAGATGGACTGGCAGGAGGGCGAGTTCCTGGACGGCGACAAGCGCTACATCATCTGTTCCATCCACGGCGCGGTCTACCACCCGCTGGATGGCCGCTGCGTGACCGGCATGTGCGGGCGATTCGGCCTGACCAAGCTGGACGTTCGTGAGCGTGACGGACAGGTGTATTGGTATCCTTCCCGCGACACCCGTCCCGCCTTCGAGGACTGAATGACCCAAGACCAACACCCGTTCCCGCCACCGATTCCCGACGCCACACGCCGCCCGGAAGACATGTTTGATGCCGCGTCGGCCCCGCCGCCCGCCGCTGCGCCTGCGCGCCCGTACGACGCGGTGATCGAGCAGTTCGCCCATGACTATCTGCGCGACCGCCGCAGCGAGCGTCGCTGGCGGACCTTCTTCCGCCTGATCTGGGTGGGCCTGTTCGTGCTGCTGGTCTGGGGCCTGGTCTCGCAGCGTCATCACACCGCCACCACCACCGGCCCTCATACCGCCTTGGTGGAAGTGCGCGGCGAAATCGCGGCCGACACCGAGGCCAGTGCCGAGCTCATCGTCTCCGCCCTCAAGGCGGCGTTCGAGGACCCGAACAGCGCCGCGGTGGTGCTGCGCGTCAACTCCCCCGGCGGCAGCCCGGTGCAGGCGGGCATCGTCAATGACGAGCTCAAGCGGCTCAAGGCGCTGCACGGCAAGAAGGTCTATGTGGTGGTGGAGGAGATCTGCGCCTCCGGGGCCTACTACATCGCCGCCGGTGCCGATGAGATCTATGTCGACAAGGCCTCGATCGTCGGCAGCATCGGTGTGCTGATGGACGGCTTCGGCTTCACCGAGCTGATGAAGAAGGTCGGCGTCGAGCGCCGCCTGATGACCGCCGGTGAGAACAAGGGCATGCTCGATCCCTTCTCGCCGGTGACGCCCAAGCAGCAGGCCTATGCGCAGGCGATGCTGGATCAGATCCATCAGCAGTTCATCGCCGTGGTGCGCGAGGGCCGCGGCAAGCGCCTGAAGGAATCGCCGGAGATGTTCTCCGGATTGTTCTGGAATGGCGAGCAGGCGGTGGAGATGGGTCTGGCCGACGGCACCGGCAACCTGGACTTTGTCGCCCGCGAGGTGATCAAGGCCGAAGAGGTGGTCGACTACACCCCGCGCGACAACGTGGCGGAACGTCTGGCCAAGCGCTTCGGCGCCGCCATGGGCGCCGGGGCGATCAAGGCGATGCGCGAGATCGGCCACCTCCGCTGAGCCGGCGGCGTCACCCGACGCCAACGATCTGGGGCCCTGCCGTGATGGCAGGGCCCTTTTTCGTGGGCGTGTGCGCCGCAGCGACAATCCGCCACCGACCCAGCCATCGTTCGCCAGGCCTGTTCCCGTTGATCACCCGAATCCAGGATCGTCCTCATGAACCTTGCTCCGCTCCGCTTCCCGTTGTTGCCGGTCTTCGCCTTCGCCTGCGCGTGGGCGTTGTGGCTGTCTGGCTGTGCATCGCCGATGTCCGCGGCGTCGCCGACGCTGGCCGTGCCTGCTGCAGCGTCCACCGATTCCGCCAAGCCATCGACACCGGCTTCACCATCGCCTTCATCGCCTTCATCGGCTGCTTCTCGCTCATCCGCGACCTTCGTCCTGCTCGGCGAGCTTCACGACAACCCTGATCATCACCGTGCCCGCGCGGCGCAACTGCGTCAGTGGGTGGCGCAAGAGCCGCGGACCGTGGTGGTCTTCGAGCAGATCGGTCGAGCGCAGGATGCAGCGGTCGCGCAAGTGCGGCGTGCGCAACCGAATGACCTCGAGGCCGCGCTGCAGGCGGCCCAGTTCGATCGCAAGGCCTGGGGATGGCCGCTGCATCAGCCTTTGTTCGAGGCCGTGATCCAGTCCGGCGCCGAACTGCGTGGCGGCAACCTCGATCGTGATCAGGTGCGGCGCATCGTGCGCGAGGGCGATGGCGCCTGGCCGGCCGACCTGCTGGCGCTGCGTGCCCGCACGCCCTGGACCGAGGCCCAGCAGCAGGTGCTGCGAAAGGACATTCAGGAGGGCCACTGCGGTGTAATGCCCGAAGCCATGCTGCCAGGCATGGTGCAGGCCCAGCGGGCGCGGGACGCCGCGATGGCGCAGGCGATGCTCACGGCCCAGGCCCAAGGCGCGAAGCGGGTGGTGCTGATCGCGGGCAACGGCCATGTGCGCCGCGATGTCGCGGTGCCGGTCTATCTGCAGGCCGCCGGGGTGCCCGCCACGGACATCGATGCCGTTGGCTACCTGGAGGCCGGCGGACCGGAAGCGGCGGGCGGCTATGACCGGGTCGAACGCGCCGTCGCGCCACCACGTGAGGACCCCTGCGCCGCGTTCAAGCGCTGATTGGCAGAGCGCCCGGTGCACTGACGGCCGAGGCTGGCCGACGTTCGTCGCCCGTCGGTGCGCTTCGGGCTGCCGGGGTCAGGCCAGCACGACGTCCACGCCGCGGCGGCGCAGCTCGGCCACGATCGCGGGATCGGCCTCGCTGTCGGTGATCAGCAGGTCCAGTTGCTCCACCGGCGCAATCACCGACAGGTTGCGCTTGAGCAGCTTGGAGGCATCGGCCACCGCGATCACCTGACGCGCGATCTTCATCATCTGCGCATTCAATTGCGCTTCCAGCAGATGCGGCGTCATCAGGCCGATCTCCGGATCCAGGCTGTCGACCCCCAGGAAGAGGCGGTCGGCATACAGGCTCTGCAGCGCCGTCACGGCTTGCGGACCGGAGAGCGAATACGAGTTGGTCCGCAGCAGACCGCCGGGCATGATCACATGCACATTGGGCACCGTGGCGAGCAGCACCGCGATGTTCAGCGCATTGGTGATCACATTGAGTGACTGCAGCCGCAGGCCGCGGATCTGCTTGGCGATTTCTTCGGTGGTGCTGCCAGAGTCCAGCAGGATGGTCTCGCCATCGCGGATCAGCCGGGCGGCCTCGGTGGCAATCCGCACCTTCTGCTCGTGATGCAGCTTCTGCTTCACGCTGATCGGCACTTCTTCGGTGTCGCGATGGGCCAGCGCGCCGCCGTGGGTGCGCAGCAGCGCGCCGCTGGAGGCCAGCGCATTGAGGTCGCTGCGGATGGTCACCACGGAAATGCCGAAGCGTTCCGCCAGCTCATCCACGGTGACGCGGCCCTGCGTCTGGACCTGCTCGCGGATCAGCCGTCGGCGCTCGTCGATCAGGAGCGAGGCCTCGTGCTTGTCGGCGGAAGGGCTGGTGGCAGTCGTGGCGCTCATGGTGGGCAGATCGTCAGATCGTCAGGTCAGCAGAGGGGAGGCCGGCGTCGGGTGCGTCAATCGTCCCAGGCGCCATCGGCGAATGGAACTTTCGAATCATATCGAGTCGACAGCGCCCCACGCACGACCGGGCGCCTGCCGGATCAATCGCTTTCGAGTGACGACAGATCGATCGCGTGACCGGACCACCGCGCCGCCGCCATCGCCGCCCCCAGTTCCGGGCCGAAACGCGGCGTCTGGAGTTCGGCGGCGGGCAGCCGGCGGGCGAGGGCGGCCCGCAGCGGGCTCGTCAGGCGCTCTCCGGTTTCGAACAGACCGCCACTGTAGGAGACAGGCACCGTGGCTTGCGCCGGAATCGTCAGCTGCGACGCCACGCCGGCCGCGAGTGCGGCCAGTTCATCGGCCGCGCGGATGATCAGGGCGTTGGCCTGATCGTCGCCCTCGGCGGCGGCGGCCGTCACCAGGCGTGCCAGTTGAGCCAGTCGGCTGCGTGCGGCCTCGCCATTCACATGGGCGCAGAGGTCCAGGTCGTGCTCGAGCTGGAAGTGGCTGCGCACCAGCGCCAGCAGCGGTCCCGGTGCTGCACGTCCGTCAGCCATGCGCGAGAACAGGGCCAGCCCTTCGCGCGCCAGCCAATAGGCCGAACCTTCGTCGCCGAAGACTTCGCCCCAGCCGCCGCAGCGCGCGCCGCGTCCGGCCCATTCCCCATAGGCAATGGATCCGGTGCCGGCCACCAGGCTGATGCCGTCGGCGCCGGCCAGCGATCCCGCCCAACTGCAGATCATGTCGTTGCCGATGCGGCTGCGGGGCAGCAGGTCCGCCAGCAGTGCGTCGAATGCGGGCAGCAGCCGGCTGTCTTCGCCATGGGCGGGCAGGCCGGCGAAAGTCGCGGTCACCTGATCGGTGCGCAGTCCCGCCTGTCGCAGCGTGGCGGTGACGCCATCGCGCAGCAGCGCGCGCAGGGCGTCGAAGCCGATCTCCAGGTAGTAGCTGGTGGGCGCGAGATGATGGGCCAGCCGCTGCCCTGATGCGTCCAGCAGCAGGAAAGAGGTCTTGGTGCCACCACCGTCAATGCCGAGGAACACGCCGCTCATGCTCAAGCCTGGGATGGGTCGAGGGGATGGATGATGACGCCGCTCACCACACGGGTGACGGTGCCGGAGGCGCTCGGATTGTCCGGCGTGATGCCGAGCCGCAGCGAGGCCAGCAGCGCCAGGCACTGACCGAAGACCAGCGCGACCGGCGCCAGGCCCAGGTCGGAGGCCGACGGGGGGAGCGTGAGCGTCACGTCGTCGTTGCCAAGCTCCGCCGCTTCATCGGCGCCTGCGGGGGAGGCGGTGCCCAGGGCGACCACCCGTGCGCGGCCCTCCCGACGCAGTTCTCGCAGCAGGTCCAGGTCATAGCGGCGGGTGTAGCGGTCGTTGGACAGCAGGATCAGCACCAGCGTGCGGTCGTTCAGCACCGTTTTCGGACCATGGCGGAATCCCAGCGGCGAGTCCGCCAGCGCGACCAACTGGCCATCGGTCAGCTCCAGGATTTTCAGGGCGGCCTCGCGGGCCAGGCCTTGCAAGCCGTTGCTGCCCAGCACCACCACGCGCTCGAAGGGCTGGGCGGCGAGGGTGGTCAGCCGGTCGCCCTGCGTGGCCAGCAGTTGCTCGGCGGCGGCGCCCAGCGCGCTCACCGGCGGCAGGGGCAGGTTGAAGGCCCAGGCGGCGGCCAGCAGCATGCCGGTGAAGCTGGAGGTCATCGCAAAGGCGCGGTCATGGGTCTCGTCCGGCAGCAGCAGGACATGGGCACGCGGCTGTCCGCTCAGCCGGCGATTGAGCGTGCCCTCCTGTGCGCAGGTGACGACCAGGTGATGGCAGTTCCCCACCACCTGATCCGCCAGTTCGACCGCCGCCAGGCTCTCGGGACTGTTGCCCGAGCGGGCGAAGGACACCAGCAGCGTCGGCACGCCCGGGGGCAGGCATTGCGCGGGGTTGGAGACGATGTCGGTGGTGGCCACCGCTTCCACCCGCAGGCCACGGCCGTCCGCGCGCGCACCCAGTTGCTGCAGCAGGGCCGGGGCCAGGCATTGCCCGATGAAGGCCGAGCTGCCCGCGCCGGTGAGCACGATGCGCAGGTCCGGCAGGGCCAGCAGCGGCGCCAGGAAGGCGTCCAGCGCCGGACGATCCCGCTGCACCAGGGCATGAACCGCCGCCCAGACGGCGGGCTGCTGGGCGATCTCGCGGGCGGTGTGGGGCGCGCCGCGACGGTCCAGGTCGGAAGGGTCGAGGTGGAGCAAAGTCATCGTGTCGGTCGTCTGAAAGGTGGGGCCGAGCGCTGGGGCAGGCGCAGGGGAGCGATCGGTCGGGCGTCGTGAAAAGTGTGGCGTCGGGGGTGGGGTCGTGCTGGGTGCAGGGCAGGGTCGAGGTCGGGCGTTGCGGTGTTGATGTCGACTTCGATGTCGATGTCGATGTCGATGTCGATGGCCCGCGCTCAGCCGCGCTCAGGCCGAGCACGCCTCCAGATAGGGGCGCAGCGATTGGGCGGTGCCGTCGCGCAGCAGCTCGACGGGGCGGTTGCGCAGTCGGCCGTCGCGGATGGCGTCGTACTGGCGCGGCAGGTACTGACTCAGCAGGGTCAGTGGCGGCGGGGAGCTCTCCAGTCGGTTCAGCAGCGTGGCGCAGGCACGCTGGACCGTCGGATGGGCCCAGTAATAGCGGATGCGGTCGCTCAGGCTGTAGGCCAGGTCCACGTCCAGCCGCTGGGCATCCTGGTAGTACGGACGCCAGTGCTCGGGCTCGGCGCGCATCACGCCCAGCACGGTTTCCACCAGGCCGTCGCCATGGCTGCGGCGCTGGCCCAGCCAGTCGCGCTCCACGGCGGCCAGCGCCCACAGCGTTTCGCGCAGCGCGAAGGTCACGCCGGGGCCGACCTTGAGGATGGCGAAATGGTCTCGCGCCAATTGGGCGAGGCGCTCCGGCGTCTGGTAGTCGGTCGAGTGGGCCTCGAACACCAGGCGCGGCTCCGATTCGATGAACGCGCTCAAGGCGCGCGCCTTCTCGGGCCGGTAGTCGATGACCTTGTGATGATCGAATTCCACCCCCGGCTGCACCACCATCGCGATCACCCGGGTCCAGGCATCGTCCAGTCCGGCTTGGGCAAAGCCCTCGCGGTGCAGCGCCAGTGTGTGGCTGGCGGCCTCGGGCGAGGTGACGGCGAGTTCGTCGAGATCTTCATGGGCGCCGCCCGGCACGGGTACCTCGGTGCCGATCACATAGACCGGCGGCTCGCCGCGGTCCGGCATCTCGGCCCAGGCGCGTTCGGCTGCACGGCACAGGCGCACCGCGCGTGCGGCGATCTCGGGCTCGGGCAGGGGCACCGGGTCGTCCGCGCAAGACATCGAGCAATCCAGATGGATCTTGCGGAAGCCCGCCTGCACATACTGCGCCACCATCACTTCGGCCTTGGCCATCGCGACCTCCGCCGATTGCTTTCGCCAGGCATTGGGACCGAGATGGTCGCCGCCCAGGATCAGCGCGTCCGGTGACAGGCCTTCGTTAGCCGCAATGCCGAGCACGAAGCGGCGGAAGTCTGCCGGTGTCATGCCGGTGTAGCCGCCGTCCTGATTGACCTGGTTGGAGGTGGCCTCGATGAGCGCGGGGCGGCCCTGGGCGACGCATTCGCGCAGCGTCGCGGCGATCACGACCGGATGGGCCGAGCAGACCGAGGGAATACCGACCGCCGTGGCGCCGGTGGGCGCCTGCTTGTGTCGGCGCACGAGTTCGAGCATGAGTTTCAAGCGGGCTCCTTGTCGGCGGCATTGGCGCCGGCGGATGAATCTGAGGAGGCGGCCGGGCCGCCTTCCGGTTGAAGGGCCAGCAGCAGGGCGGCGAGCAGCGCCAGCCCCACGCCGACCAGCTTGGTGCCGCTGGGGGTGGCGCCGCTCAGTGCCATCGACAGCAGCGCCGTCAGCAAGGGCGCACCGGCGTTCACCATCGGCGACACCACCAGCGCCTTGCCGTAACGGAACGCATAGACCAGCGTCAGTGCACCGATGGCGTTGAGCACCTGGATCACGGCCGCCAAGCCCGGGCCGTCCCATCCCCAGGGGATCGGGCGGCTGAAGTCGGTCATCCACAGCGCCACCGGCACGCACAGCAGGGCGCTCAGGGTCATGTAGAAGAAGATGCTTTCGGCACTGGCCGCGTTGTTGGCGGTCTTCAGGAAATAGGCCTGCAGGCCCCAGGCCAGCATCACCACCAGCGCGAGCACGAACCACAGGCCCAGCGGTTGACCCTGCTGGCCGGTCTGGAAGTCGAACAAGGGCAGCGAGCACAGCGCCAGCACGATGCCGGCCACGCCCAGCCGACCGGTCCGCTCACGCAGCAGGCCGAAGGACAGGGCGATGGTCACCGCCGGCGACAGCGACACGATCGGAAAGATCAGATAGGCCGGACCGGACTCGACCGCCCGGAACAGCAGCATCTGCCCGCCCGCGCCCAGCAGTCCCACTGCCAGACCGAGCCCCACCGCGCGCGGATCGCGCTGCAGCTTCCACCCCGCACGCGCCAGCACCAGCAGCGCCGGCGGGATCATGGTCAGCGCCCACACGACGTAGATCAGCGTGTCGGGAAAGCCGCGCTCCGAAGAGAAGCCGGTCAGGGCGCCCCAGGCACCCCAGAACAGGGTGGTGACCAGTGCATAGGTCAGCCAATGTCGTTGCATGGTTGAAGCTTTCGGGAGAGGTCGTTAGGCTCGATTGAGCTTTCGTACGAAAGAATAGGTCAGCCCAATCAGAAACACAACGGAAGTTTGGCCCGGGCTGCCAGGAATCCGGCGATTTCCAGGGAAAACCCCAGCAAGCCGATTCGATGCACCTGCGTGGGAAATCGAAAGCGCGTCTTCACAAAAGATGTTGCCTTTCGTAGAGGCTGTCATCGAAAGTTAAAACGTTGGTAAAAACCATATGCGAAATCATTCGAAAGGAATCGTAGACTTTCGGCAAGCCGGCAGGTCCAAGCACGCCGGCAGTGCGCGCCTCCCGAGCTGTCCTTCGGCGCGTCTTTCCTTGAATGGCCTCCCCCCGGCTGCCTGACGCGGCTGCCAAGACAACGAAGGAATCCTGAGATGAGTGCTCGACTGCATTCGCCGCAGACGCGGTTTGCCCTCCGACCCCTGGCCGCCGCGATGCTGGCGGCCCTGGGTTGGCTGGCCGTGGCGGCCCCGGCCCTGGCGCAGGACGCGCCGAAGACAGACGCTGCGCAGGCCGAGACCCAGGCAGCCAAGGACGCGAAGGACGGCAAAGAGATCAAGAAGGACGCCGACCAGACCCTGGATCGCGTCGAGATCAGCGGCACCCGCGCCAGCCTGCAGCGTTCGTTAAACCTCAAGCGCAATGCGGCGGCGGTGCAGGACAGCATCAGCGCGACCGAGCTGGGACGCTTTCCCGACGACAACGTGGCGGACTCGCTCAGCCACATCACCGGCGTGTCGATCTCCCGCACCGCGGGCGGCGAGGGGCAGAAGGTCAGCGTGCGCGGACTGGGTCCCGAATACACCCTGACCACCTTCAACGGCCGCATCCTGGCCACCGATGGCGAAGGCCGCGATTTCGCGTTCGACGTGCTGCCGTCCGACATCATCAACGGCGCCGATGTGGTCAAGTCCGCGCAGGCCTCGGTGATGGAAGGCGCGATCGGCGGCCTGGTGAACCTGCGTTCGGCCAGCCCCTTCGATCAGCCGGGCCAGCATGGCCTGCTGCGGGTCGAGGGTGACCGCAACACCATGTCCAAGCTCAACGGCGGGAAGATCTCCGGCACCTACAGCAACACCTTCGGCAAGGAACTGGGCGTGCTGGTGGGCGTGGTCTATGCCGACCGCAAGGTGCGCACCGACACGGCCGGCAATGACGGCGGCTGGACCCGCAATCCGATCTCGGATCCCGCGGCCAACTGGACCGGCAATGCCTGGGGCGGCAACATCGATCCCAACGGCAACGGCGTCCTGGATCCGGATGAAGAGGGCCTGATCGGTCCGGGTCAGTTCCGTGTCGGCTCGATCATGGAGCAGAAGAAGCGCCTGGCGCTGTCGGGCAAGGTCGAATGGCGGCCCAGCGACAGCGTCAAGGTGGTGGTCGACGGCATCAAGACCCGGCTGGACTCGCCGCAGGTCGGTTACCAGCAATCGTTCTACACCCTGTTCGCGCCGGGTCGCTGGTCCGACATCAAGGTGCAGAACGGCGTCGTGACCGGCTTCACCATGAACAGCGCCGATCCGGAACAGCAACTGAATCCGGAGCTGCTGAACCTGACGACCCACCGCGTCGTGGACAGCGCGCTGTACGGCGCCAATGTCGAGTGGAAGGCCACCGAGACGCTGAGCTTCAACGGAGACCTCTACCAGTCGAGCTCCAAGCGCCATTCCGGCGGGCAGGACACCTACACCGTCCTGCGGATGAACCAGCCCAATGTGACCTCGGTGCAGTTGACCGGCTCGCAGGTGCCCAACATCTCCACCACCTTCGCCGACGGCCGCGACCTGATCAGCGGTCTGGCCAACGGCCTGTTCGGACCGAAGGACTTCAACACCCATTACCTGGGCCTGAGCGGTGACAACATCGACGACAAGATCCGCGGCATCACCCTGAACGGGGCCTGGACCGTCGATCGCTTCCATGTCGACACCCTGCGCTTCGGCGTCAGCACCACGCGCCGCGACAAGAACCGCGACCTGGTCGACAACGCGATCAACGGCGGAGAGAACTACTACTCCGGCACCAATGCAATCAACGTGGGAACGCTGGGCGGCAATGTGCTGGACCAGCACCTGAGCCTGCCCAACTTCATGAGCGGGGTCAGCGGCAGCTTTCCGCGCAGCTTCCTGGGTTTCGACGTGCCCAACTACCTGGCGGCCTTGCAGGCCTACAACGGCAAGCCGCGTCCGGACGGTGGCACCTACGACTTCAGCCAGGCCGGCCCGGTCTGGAATCCGCTGCAGAGCTATCGCGTGCGGGAGAAGACCACCTCCGCCTTCGTCCAGGCCGATCTCTCCGGCGATCAGTGGAATGCCGATGTGGGCGTCCGCCTGGTCCGCACCAAGACCACCGCCAAGGCCTGGGATGCCAAGATCGCCAGCCTGACCGAGAACGGTCCGTTCAACTACACCGCCGTCTATGCGGACCCGACCGAGATCGTCCAGGACGCGAGCTACACCTACGGTCTGCCGTCGGCCAACTTCGTCTGGCACTTCAACGACAAGCTGCAGCTGCGCCTGGGCGCGGCCAAGACCATGGCCCGGCCGTCGGTGGAGCAACTCGCACCCACCAGCACCACCGCCAGCGTGGCCTGGGGCGACTTCACCCAGGTCTACGGCGGCAACGCGGATCTGAAACCCTACAGCGCCAAGCAATACGACGCCTCGCTGGAGTGGTACTACGCCCGCAACTCGGCGCTGACCTTCGCGGTGTTCCAGAAGAACATCAAGAACCAGATCACCACCAGCTGGGAAACCGGCGTGGACATCGGCGTGCCCGGCCATCTGTTCAATGTGATGAAGCCGATCAACGGCGACACCGCCCGGGTGCGCGGCATGGAGATCGGCTTCCAGCACCTGTGGGACAACGGCTTCGGCGTGCGTGCCCAGTACACCCGCAACAATTCCAAGAGCGTGGTGGCGGGCGTGGAAGGGCCGCTGGCGGGCATCGCGCCGGCGACCTCCTCGCTGGGTCTGCTGTATGAGAAGGGCCCGTGGAGCCTCAGCGCCACGGCCGACCACACCGATGAATTCGTCTCCGCGATCAATGTCATCGGACCGGGCTTCCATGAGCGCGCCAAGGCCATCACCTGGCTCACTGCCCAGGCCTCCTACGAGGTCAATGAGTGGTTGAAGATCAGCATCGAAGGTCGCAACCTCACCGATGCCAAGCAGGAATACACCCTGGGCAACGGCGCGATCACCCTGCCCAACGGCTACAACCGTTGGGGCCGTGCCTTCATGCTCGGCGCCAGCCTGAAGTTCTGAGCCTCACCCGCGTGGCGATCCGTCGCCACGCGAGGCGCCGTCGCGCCCCTGGCGACGGCTGTGTGCGCATCACGCTGTAGTACCTCCCCGCGGCAGCGGCGCTTCCCTTGTTTTTTCAACCGCGGCGCTGCCGCATGTTCATCAAGGAGGACCCATGAAGCGAGTTTCTACAAAGTGGATTCAACTCGGCGCATCCGTGCTGCTGGGATTGACGATGGCCACCGCCCAGGCGCAGACCTGGTGGAAGCCGGGTGTGAACACCACCTGGCAATGGCAACTCACCGGCACGGTCAACACCAGCTACAACGTCGATGTCTACGACGTGGACCTGTTCGACACCCCCACCCAGACCATCGCCCAGCTCAAGGCCGCCGGCCGCAAGGTGGTGTGCTATTTCTCCGCCGGCAGTTCGGAGAATTGGCGCAGCGACTTCAACCGCTTCCAGGCGGCCGACATGGGCAACGCGCTGGACGGCTGGGACGGCGAACGATGGCTGGACACCCGCTCGGTCAATGTGCGCTCGATCATGCTGAGCCGCCTGGATCTGGCGGTGTCCAAGGGCTGCGATGGGGTCGAGCCCGACAACGTCGACGGCTATTCCAACAGCACCGGCTTTTCGCTCACCTCGGCCACCCAGCTCGACTACAACAAGTACCTGGCCAATGCCGCGCATGGTCGCGGTCTGGCGATCGCGCTGAAGAACGATGTCGACCAGTTGTCCGCGCTGGAGCCGTATTTCGACATGGCGGTGAACGAGCAATGCAACCAGTACGCCGAATGCGGTGGCTACTCGGTGTTCACCAGCAAGGGCAAGCCGGTGTTCAACGCCGAGTACGCCAGCAAGTACCGCAAGAACACCAGCGGTGCGCGCGACAAGCTGTGTGCGGCCATGGCCACCGCCAAGATCCGCACCCTGGTGCTGGCGCTGGATCTGGATGATTCCTACCGCTTCAGCTGCTTCTGATTGAAGCGCTGGGCCCCCACCGATGTCCTCGGCGCGGACATCGATGGGGGCCGGTGCTGACCTTCCCCTTCTTCCCCGCAGTTCCGCGTGCCGATGAGGCTGCGCCCACAAGGTCCCGACGATGAGACATCCCGCAAGCACCGCCGCCCTGGCGACCCTCTTCACTGCGATGGCCGGTGCCGCCTCGCTGGCGGTGGCGGCGGATGCCGCCCCGGCGTCCCGCAGCGCGGCATCGCAGCCCCCGGCAGCGGCGGCCTCGGTGTCCTCGTCCAACGCTGGCGCCGCCGCCACCGCCAAGACGTCCGCAGCAACGACCAAGCCGCGCAAGGCCTCCGCCTCCTACACGATGGCGGACTTCGCGCGCGTGCCCAAGGTCGATGCCCACGTCCATCTGCACAACCCCGATCCGGTCTTCCTTGCCGGCGCCCACAAGCTGGGTTTTCGGCTGTTGACGATCAATGTCGACTATCCGGACTTCCCGCCGCTGGACGACCAGCAGCGCGTCGCGATCGCGCTGCGCCAGGCCCGTCCCGCCGACCTGGCCTGGGCCACCAGCTTCTCGAGCGACACCTCCGACCAGCCCGGCTGGCTGGACGCCACCCAGCGCCGCATCGATGACGGGCTTCGCGCCGGCGCCGTCGGCGTCAAGGTCTGGAAGAACATCGGCATGAGCCTGCGCAAGCCGGACGGCTCGCTGGTGATGATCGATGACGAGCGCTTCGCGCCGCTGTTCGACCACCTCGCCCAGCGCGGCATTCCGTTGCTGGGTCATCAGGGCGAGCCGCACAACTGCTGGCTGCCGCTGGACCAGATGACAGTCAACAACGACCGGGAATACTTCGCCGCCCATCCGCAGTACCACATGGCCCTGCATCCGGAGATGCCCAGCTGGGAGACCCAGATGGCTGCTCGCGACCGCATGGTGGCGGCGCATCCGACGCTGCGCTTCGTCGGCATGCACATGGCCTCGCTGGAGCGCAATGTGGATGAGCTGGCGGCGTTTCTCGATCGCTTCCCGAAGGCGGTGGTCGACCTGGCCGCCCGCATCGGGCAGCTGCAATCGCAGAGCCAGCACGACCGCGCCAAGGTGCGTGCCTTCATGATCAAGTACCAGGACCGCCTGCTGTACGGCACCGATCTGTCGCAGACGCCGGAGCAATCCGGCCAGGCGCTGCTGCGCGAGGTGACCCCGATCTGGCGGCAACATTGGCGCTACTTCAACACCGAGGAGACCTTCAAGGTGGCCGATCTCGATCAACCGGTGCAGGGCCTAGGCCTGCCGCGCGATGTCGTCGACAAGCTCTATCACCTGAATGCCGAGCGGACCTTCCCGACGGCCTGGAAGGCGCCCCGATGACCGCCCGCCGCGCATTCCTCCAGTGGCTGGGCGCCGCCCCGGTGGCGGGCCTCGCCCCGCGTCTGGCGCTGACGGCGTCGGCGGGCGCCGCCGCGTCGGCGCGGGCGGCCGATGTCGGACGCGGTCACGTGCGACTGCAGGATGACCAACTGTCGGTGCAGTTCGACGATCAAATGCGCAGTCGCCTGGTGCGCCTCGGCGGACCACGGCCGCAGCCGCTGACGGACTTCGACGCGGGTGAACAGCTTCTCCTGGCGCAGGGCAAGCCGGCGCCGCGTTTCCGACTCGCCTCGGCCACGCCCAGCAGCGGTGCCACACCGTTCGGTGCGGGCCAGCGTCTGGCGCTCACCGGACGCAGCGCGGACGGGTTGGAGAAGTCAGTCACCGTGACCTTGCTGGATGAGCATCCCGGCGTGGCCCTGCTGGAGGTCGCCTTCGCCAATCGCTCCGATCGGGCGGTCGAGCTGCAGGGCTGGACCGTCGGCGCGCATCGCCTGCTGCCCGCGCCGCGTCATGCGGGGGGCTGGTGGACCTATTCCGGCGCCACCCATCAGGACCGGCGTGACTGGATGCAGCCGGTCCAGCGCGGCTTCGAGCAGCGCAACTTCATGGGCATGAACGCGTCGGACTACGGCGGCGGCACGCCGCTGGTCGATGTCTGGCGACGCGACCTGGGCGTGGCGATCGGCCATCTGGACAAGCTGCCGCGGCTGGTGGCCCTGCCGGTCAAGGCGGTGGGCGATCAAGTGGAGCTGGCATTGCGCAGCGATGAGCCTCAGACGCTGGCGCCCGGGGCGAGCCTCTCGCTGCCGCTGGCGTTCATCGCGGTGCATGAGGGCGATTGCTTCGTGCCGCTGGATCGCTATCGGCGCTTGATGAACGCCCAGGGCCTGGCGGCCCCGGAGCCGCCTCGCAGCGCCCATGACTCGGTCTGGTGCGCCTGGGGCTATGAGCGCGACTTCTCGCTGCAGCGGGTGCGGGACACCCTGCCGAAGGCGCAGGAACTGGGTCTCAAATGGGCGGTGCTGGACGACGGCTGGCAGCGCCTGACGGGCGACTGGCACAACATTGACCTGGCCAAGTTCCCGCGCGGCGAAGCCGACATGAAGGACCTGGTGGCCGACATCCATGCCCGCGGCATGAAGGCGCGTCTGTGGATTGCGCCGCTGGCGGTGGCGCCGGGCAGCGACGAGCTGCATGACCACACCGATCTGCTGCTACTGGACAAGGACGGTGCGGTGCAGATGGTCTCGTGGTGGAACTGCTTCTACCTGTGCCCCGCGCATGAAGAGACCCAGCAGCGCATCGCGGCGCTGTTCAAGAAGATCATCGGCGACTGGGGTTTCGACGGTCTGAAGATCGACGGCCAGCATCTCAACGGCGTCGCGCCCTGCTTCAACCCGAAGCACAAGCATGCCCGTCCCGAGGAGTCGGTCGAGCACATGGCCGATTTCTATCGCGCGATGTTCGAGTCCGCCCATGCGGCCAATCCGGAGGCGGTGGTGGAGGTCTGCCCGTGCGGCACCAGCTATGCCTTCCACAACATGCCGTGGATCGACCAGGCGCCGGCCTCCGATCCGCTGTCGAGCTGGCAGGTGCGCCACAAGGGCAAGGCGCTCAAGGCGCAGATGGGGCGGTGGTCGGCTTACGCGGGCGATCACGTCGAGCTCTCCACCGGCGGGAAGGACTTTGCCTCTGCCGTCGGCGTGGGCGGGGTGGTGTCGACCAAGTTCACCTGGCCGGAAGATCCCAAGCCCAAGGACTCCTTCCTGCTGACGCCGGAGCTGGAGCCGCACTGGCGCCGCTGGATCGCTGCGCACAATGCCAAGGGCCTGTCGGATGGCACCTACCGTGGCGAGCTCTACGACATCGCCTTCGACAAGCCCGAGACGCATGTGGTGGAGAAGAACGGCGTGATGCACTACGCCTTCTATGCGCCGAGTTGGGACGGCCCGGTCACCTTGCGCGGCCTCGGTCCAGGCACCTGGCGGCTGCGCGACTACGTCAACGGCGTGGACCTGGGACGCGTGGACGCGGCCCGGCCCACGGTCGCGCTGCGCTTCAAGGAGCACCTGTTGATCGAGGCGGTGCTGGAAGGCACCGCCGAGCGCCCGCTGGCGCGTGCCACGCGTGTGCCGGCACGGCTGATCGGTCGCGACGGCTTCCCGCTGGCGTCGGCGTGGGAAGAGGCGCCCGCGAGTTTCTTTGCCCATGACTGGCGCGGCCAGCCGCTGACGGGCACCCAGTCCACACGGGTGCAGATGCTGCATGCCGATGGGGTGCTGCATCTGCGCTTCAACAGCCGCTACAACGCTCTCACCACCCATGAGCGCGAAGGATCGTCCACCGCGATCTGGCCGCTGTGGGAGCGGGATGTGGTGGAGGTGTTCATCCAGTCCCCTGACGATGCGGGCACCGATCGCTACCGCGAGATCGAGGTCGCACCGAACGGGCTGGTGATGGACATCGACATCCGGGGCTCGCAGCGTCAGCGCCTGGTCGGTGCCAGCAAGGCCAGAACCACGGTCGACGCGCAGCACCGGATGTGGACAGCGGAGCTGTCGGTGCCGCTGCCGGCGGCCGCGTCGACGCGGGCCGCCACTCGGCGTGGGGGCGTGCTGGAGGGATGGCGCATCAACCTGTTCCGCATCGAAGGCAGCGGGGCGCAGCGACAGTACTCGGCCTGGAGTCCCACCGGAACGCCCACGGCCGACTTCCATGTGCCGCAGGCGTTCGGGCAGTTGCGGTTGGAGGGCTGAGCCGTCGCTGTTGCCGGCTCAGGTCGTTAAGAGGCCGCTGACTGCGAGCCCAGGAAAGTGCAGGGGAGGTGCACCGGGTGCGCCTCTCACGTTTGCCGCGCTTGGGGGGCGAGTCCCATTCATCTGGACCGCTGCGAAAGATGGATGTCTCAAGCGCCTGCGGGCGCCTTCTTCGCCGCCCCGGTGCCCGCCTTCTTCATCGGCACCGGCTCCGGCAGGTCCTTGGCGGCCAGCATGCGGGCCTGGACGACGAGCTGGTTGTGGGCGTCCAGGAACGCGGCCGCGATGACCTTGCCCTCGTTGCTGTTGGACCAGCCCGCGCCTGCGGCGCCGCCCAGCTTGCCCAGCACCAGGCCGCCCATGCCCAGATCGGTGACGCGCACCGAGCCGGTGGCGGCGGCGACCTGCTCGGTCGTTTCGTTGTCCGTCAGCAGCAGTGCCACCTGCGCTTCCTTGAGCTTGATGTGCTCGGCCGCACCGACAAACTTGTTGAGCACCGGAATCATGCCGAGGATGCCGCCGACCTGTCGGCCCGCATCCTGCTCGCTGAAGGTCAGGCTGGGCACCAGCGTGTATTGCGCCTCGTAGCCCTTGCCCTTGTGCACCGTGCTGCCTTCCTGGCGCAACACACCCGCGTCCTTGAGCTCCTGCTCGCGGATCGTCGCCTTCAGGCCGGAGTTGCGGTCCACGACGCGGAAGCAGCCGCTTTGCTGCGCCAGCAGGCGCACCAGCGGCAGCGGCGTGTTCGGCAGGCCGTTTGCACCGCTGACCGAATAACCGTTGGGGTTCTCCACCAACGCCAGCGTGGCCACCGGGGCATCGCACTTCATCAGGTCGCGGTTGGCCTTGCTCGCACCCGCCGGTCCGGCCGAACCGGTGATCTCGGAGCTGCCTTCACCCAGCGTGGCTCCCTGCTTGCCGCAACCCGCCAGCGCCGCCGCACAGGCGAGCAGCAGCAAGCCGCGTGAGAACGCCGCCGCAGCGTGCGAGAGATGCGGCGCGTCGCCGCGCTGATGAAGACTGCTGATCGCGCTCATGCCGTACTCCTGGCCCGAAGTGGCGTCGCTGCGGCGCTCTGTGTCGCCTGCCCGATGCACCACCGTCATTCGCCGTTGGGGTTGAAACCGGTCGGACGTTAGCGCATGGCCTCGCGGCTGCGAGCCCCACTGATGGGTGGTCTGTCGCCGATTCCCGGCAGGCTGCGATTGTTTACATCTGAATGCTTGACGGATGGCGGTGACGTGGCACGCCTCATCGAGGATGCGCAGGGCTGCCTCGGACCGCCAGCGACGCGCTGGATCCTGCGTCCTGTGTCATTTGTCCTGCGCCACGTGCCCTCCGTGACGGAGGCGCAGCACATCAGCTCATCCCTCTGAAGGACCCCAGCATGGCTTCCGGCGCGGTGCACCGTCCAAGGGATACTGCGCCCCGATCGCAGTCGGCTGTTGACCTGTCGATCCACAACAAGATTGGCTTCAGGGATTCATGATGATTGCGCTTCTTCGCGCCCCGTGGCGGCGCCTGCGCCAGCGTGGCGCCGGCATGGTCGCCTCGCTGTTGCTCGCGCCGGCTGCCTATGCCTTCGAGGTGCTGCCAGCCTCGGAGGGCGAGCCGCGGATCCTCATCGACGGCCGCCTGGATGAGGCGATCTGGACCCGCGCGCCAGTGCATGACCAGTTTGCCCAGCTTCAGCCGCGCGCCAATGCCGCGTATCCCGAAGCCCTCCGCACCGAGGTGCGCCTGGTGGCGGATGGTCAGTCGCTGATCGTCGGCATCCGGGCCTGGTCCGCCCAGCCGCCTCATGTGCGGCTTTCCCGGCGAGATGCGGTCCAGCGCGATCAGGACATGATCGGGCTGTGGATCGACACCGGGGGGCGCGGCGAATCCGCGATGTTCGTCAAGGCCAGCCTGGCCGGCGTGGTGACCGACGGGCTGTACCGCGCCTCGGACGATGAGGAGGACCTCGGGCCCGACTTTCCGGTGGAGGTCTCCACCCAGCGCCTGTCCGACGGCTACAGCATGGAGATCCGCTGGCCGCTGGCCGCGCTGCGGTATCCCTACCAGATGGCCGCACCGTGGCGCCTCGTCGTGGCGCGGGCGGTGCCGGGCGCAGATGACTTGCTGCTGGTCAGCGGCGCGGCCGACAACGAGGCGCTGGACTTCCTTCACGCCAGCACGCCAGTCAACGGCCTGGAGCCGGTGTTGAGTCGGCATCGGGACCGACAGGAGGGCCAGGTCACCGTGGAATGGACCGGTCGCTCGGTGCGGGAAGGCGGACAGGACCGCCGCGACGGCAGCCTCGGTCTGGAGGGCTGGTGGCGGCCGCGCGCCGATTGGCTGGTGAACGCCACCCTGAATCCGGACTTCGCGCAGGTGGACGTGGATGCGCCGCAGACCAGCGGCAATCGCGCCGTGGCCTTGGCACTGCCCGAGAAGCGCCGCTACTTCCTGGAGAGCGCCGATGTCCTGGGCCTGCCGCTGCAGGCCTTCTACTCCCGCACGATTGCCGATCCGCGCTGGGGCCTGCGGTCCACCTGGCGGGGCGCGAGTGCCGATGCCAGCCTGCTTCTGTCGGAGGACCGGGCCGGCGCAGTCGTCACCCGCGGCCGCCCGTGGGGCACCGACGAGTGGACGCTGGATGCGCCCAGCGTCTCCCAGTTGCTGCGCGCCCGGGTGCAGTCGGGCGAGGACGCAGGCCGATTGACGCAAGGCGTGCTGGTCGCGCGGCGCAGCCTGGATGCGCATCGCTACAACCAGTTGGTCGGCGCCGACGGCCTGTGGCGGAGCAGCGATGACGACCGCCATCTGAAGGTTCAATGGAACGCGCTGATCAGCGAGCACACGCTGAACGTCGATGACGACGGCCGAACCCTGCGCCAGGCGGCGCGCGCGCAGCGCGATCTGCAGGTCGCCACCAAGCTGCTGTACAGCGATGAGCAGTGGCTCAACGCGATGGAGGCCAGCGTGGTGGGCCCGGACTTTGTGAACCTGTTGGGCTTCGTCGACCAAGCAGGCCTGTGGAAGGTCAGCGGAGAACTGAACCGGCGCATGGGCGAGCGCAGCCTGCCGATCGGAGAGGGCCTGACGCTGCATCAGACGGAGCTGCATGTCAGTGCCGCCGAGCTGCGCAGCCTGCGTGATCGCGCACGCGACGAGCCCGGTGGCGAGGTGATCCGGCGGGAACTGCGGCTGGGCGTCTGGGCCCAGGGGGATCGGCGGACCGATGGCTGGCTGCAGTTCGGTGCGGACCGCCAGCGGGCGCGCAGCGGCGGGCGCCTGCATGCGACGCCGGCCTGGCACGGCGGATTCGAATCGACGCCGGTGCCCTGGATGCCTCGCCTCACGGGCGAAGGCAGTTGGGGCCGTCAACTGGACAGCGAGTTCGATCGGGTCGGGCGCGGCGGCTGGTGGTCGCTTCAGGCGAGCAGCCGTTGGGCGCTGCCGGGGGACCGCAGCCTGGAGATCGATCCGGTGCTCACCGGCGTGACCATCGACGCGCAAGGGCCGTATCCGTCGCTGGATGAGCGCGGGGTGCGGCTGCTGTCCCTGCTGCATCTGAATGCCAATGAAAGCATCCGGCTGATCCTCCAGGACGAGCGAAGCCGCCGCGGCATGGCGACGGGGATCGCGCCCACCCTGGACCGCAAGCGCCATCGGTCGCTGATGTGGAAGAAGCGCTTCGGCGGGCGCTACCAGGCCGCGCTGGGCGCGCAAAGGGACGAGTCCTCCCGCCAGGCGACCCGCAGCGAAGTCTTTCTCAAGTTGCAGGTGGCATTCGACGGACATTGAGCGGGAGGCTGCTGAAGTTCGTTCCCGCGGCCCGGCCGAGCGCCGTAGGAAAGGACGGTATCGAGGGCCGTATTGCGGGTGGTATGGGGCCGCATGGCGGAACGAGGCAGGGCCTTGTTGAGTGCCCAGGTGGGCGCGGAGGCTCGGACGAGGCGCTGCGGAGAGGGCGACATTCGAGGCGTCCGTCACGGTGTGCCGGTGGCCGAACGTGGCGCCAATTCCGCGTTTTTGGGCGTTGGTCCAATTGCAGCGGACAATCGCGTATGACCCGTACCGATCTTCCCGGCGCCGCCGAGCCGACGCCCGCGCCGTCCGTGACCAGCGCCTCTTCCTTCGCCACCCTGCCGTTGCCGCCCACGATGCTGGCCAATCTGGAGCAACTGGGCTATTTATCGATGACGCCCATCCAGGCCGCCAGCCTGCCGCTCACCCTGGCGGGACGGGATCTCATCGCGCAGGCCAAGACCGGCAGCGGCAAGACCGCCGCCTTCACCCTGCCGCTGCTGGCCAATCTGAATCCCCGTCGCTTTGCGGTGCAGGCGCTGGTGCTGTGCCCGACCCGCGAGCTGGCCGACCAGGTCACCCAGGAGATCCGCCGGCTGGCCCGCGCCGAAGACAACATCAAGACGCTGACGCTCTGCGGCGGTGCACCGATCCGCAACCAACTGGCGAGCCTGGCTCACGGGGCCCACATCGTGGTGGGCACACCGGGCCGCATCCTGGACCATCTCTCACGCGGCACCCTGGACCTGCAGGCCTTGAACACGCTGGTGCTGGATGAGGCGGATCGCATGCTCGACATGGGTTTCGCCGAAGACATCGCCCAGGTGGTCCAGGCGTGTCCGAAGGCGCGTCAGACCTTGCTGTTCTCGGCCACCTATCCGGAGGGCGTGGCTTCGCTCGCCTCGCGCTTCATGCGTGATCCGAAGGAAGTGACGCTCACCGAGCGCCATGCCGCCAACAAGATCCGCCAGCGCTTCTATGAGGTGGAGGAAAGCCAGCGGCTGCATGCCGTCGGTCTGCTGCTGAATCATTTCCGGCCCGCCAGCACGCTGGCCTTCTGCAACACCAAGCAGCAATGCCGTGACCTGGTGGCGGTGCTGCAGGCGCAGGGCATCGTGGCCCTGGAACTGCACGGCGACCTGGATCAGCGCGACCGCGACCAGGTGCTGGTGCAATTTGCCAATCGCAGCTGCAGCGTGCTGGTGGCGACCGATGTGGCCGCACGCGGGCTGGACATTGCGCAGCTGGAGGCGGTCATCAATGTGGACATCACGCCCGATGCCGAGGTGCACACCCACCGAGTCGGTCGCACCGGACGTGCCGATGGCGAGGGCTGGGCCTTCAGCCTGGCCAGCATGGATGAGATGGGCCGGGTCGGCCGCATCGACCAGATGCAGGGCAGCGCCAGCGTCTGGCATCCGTTGAGCGAATTGACCGTGCCGGCCGGCGCCGAGCCGCTGCGTCCGCCGATGGTGACGCTGCAGATACTGGGCGGGCGCAAGGAAAAGATCCGTCCGGGCGATGTGCTGGGCGCGTTGACCAAGGACCTCGGCTTCGAGGGCAGCCAGATCGGCAAGATCAATGTGAATGAGTTCTCGACCTATGTCGCCATCGAGCGCAGCGTCGCGGACCAGGCCCTGCGGGGGCTGAACGCCGGCAAGGTGAAGGGCAAGTCGGTGAAAGTGAGGTTGCTTTGAACACCTTCGCCTCCCTGGGCCTGTCGGCCCCTTTTGTCCGCGCGGCCGAAGAACTGGGCTATGTCGAGCCCACACCGATCCAGGTTGCGGCCATTCCCGCCGCACTGACCGGGCGCGATCTGTTGGCCTCGGCGCAGACCGGCTCGGGCAAGACGGCGGCATTTGCGTTCGCCGTGCTGCAACAGATCGACGCCCGTGTGCGGCCCGCCCTGCGCCGCACCCAGGCGCTGGTGCTGGTGCCGACGCGCGAGCTGGCGGCGCAGGTCGGTGAATCGCTGCGGCAGATCGGTCAGTTCCTGCAGGAGCCGGTGAAGGTCTCGGTGCTGTTTGGCGGTGTGTCGATCAATCCGCAGATGATGGCCTTGCGCGGCGGCGCCGAGGTGGTGGTCGCCACGCCGGGCCGGCTGTTGGACGTGGTCGCGCAGAACGCGCTGAAGTTGTCCGATGTCAGTTGCCTGGTGCTGGACGAGGCGGACCGCATGCTCGATGGCGGTTTCGCCGACGAGGTGACGCGGGTGCTGGCCTTGCTGCCGTCGCGTCGGCAGAACCTGCTGTTCTCCGCCACCTTCCCGGAGGCGGTCCGGGCCTTGACCGCCGAGCTGCTGCGGGACCCGGTCCGGGTCGAGATCGTGCAGGAGCCGACGGTCCAGGGAAAGATCGAAGAGCGCGCGATCGAGGTGGATGCGGCGCGTCGCACGCCGCTGCTGCGTCATCTGATCGGTCAGGGGGGGTGGACGCGGGTGCTGGTGTTCGTCGCCACCCGCTATGCCTGCGACCATGTGGCGGACAAGCTGCGCAAGGCCGGCCTGGAGGCGGCCGCCTTCCATGGCGACGCCAGCCAGGGCGCGCGGACGCGGATGCTGGCCGACTTCAAGGCAGGCAAGCTGCGGGTGCTGGTGGCCACCGATCTGGGCGGGCGCGGCATCGACATCGCGCAATTGCCGGTGGTGGTGAACTACGACCTGCCGCGTTCGGCGGTGGACTATGTGCATCGCATCGGACGCACCGCACGTGCCGGGGCGGATGGCTTGGCGGTGAGCTTCATTCCCGCGGCCGCGGAGGCGCATTTTCGGCTGATCGAAAAGCGCGAGGGTCGACGCGTGGCGCGTGAGCGCATTGCGGGCTTCGAGCCCACCGAGACCGTGACGCCGGACACCGCCGCCGGCGGCATCAAGGGCCGCCGACCTAGCAAGAAGGACAAGCTGAGAGCAGCTGCGGCGCGAGGCGAGTAGGTCGGGGCTGGACCGTGAGGATTCGCGGTCGCCTCACCGGGGCATCAGCGGCGCACCACGAGCGCATCATGAGCGTGGACGCGTGGACGCGTGGACGCGTGGACGCGTGGGCGGCCTGGGCGGCGTGGGGGCGACCCGCAGCGGTCCGTGACGGGGTGGCGGTATGCTCGGTGCCGCCCGTCATCCGTCGGGGATCCAGCCTCAGGAGCACGCATGTTTGACCACGTCAAGTTTGGTGTCAGCAACTACGCCGCGAGCCGGGCGTTCTATGTGAAGGCGCTGGCGCCTCTGGGCGTGGCGGTGGTGTCGGAGGGCGTGCCGTCCTACGGCATCGAACTGTGCGGCGAGGGCGAGCCCTCGCTGTGCCTCTTCGAGACCCAGGAAAAGCCTGCTCACCTGCATGTGGCCTTCTCCGCCAAGCGGCGTGAGTCGGTGGATGAGTTCTATCGCGCTGCGCTGGAGGCCGGCGGCAAGGACAACGGGCCGCCCGGACTTCGGACGAAGTACCACGCCAACTATTACGCCGCGTTCGTCATCGATCCGGATGGGCACAACATTGAAGCGGTGTGCCATCGGCCGGAGGCGTGAGCGACACGCCAGGGGGCGTCCGCGCCGATGCGGGGTGGCCGGTCGCCATGAGGCTCTTTCCAAGGGACCGAACGAGGGTTGAAGGGGTGGGGGGATGAAGGACAGCGACCGCGCGTTGGTGGCGCGCTCATCGAATTTCACCATCCGCTTGCTGACGTCGGAGGCGAAGTGGGAAGGTGGGTTGGACGCCACCCACGCGGTGCACCGGACCGTGCTGCGCCCGCTGCTGGCGATGGCCGACGGATGCTGGGCCTACGGCATCGACAAGGACGGTCCGCTCTGGAAGCGTTCCGCAGACATTCTTCAGCCCGACCGCGGCAAGTTCCGGATCGATCTGTCGTGCGATCCTGTCAGCGGCAGGGAGTCCCTTTGGAACGCCAGTGGCGGCAAGCGCGGCACCATCGTGATCACGGTGCCGGTCGAGCGATTTGACGGTGCGGCGCTGTTTCCGCATTGCCTGGAGGCCTGGGTGTTCGATAACCCCCGTGCGGGCCACACACCCGGCGCGCTCAGCTTCACGAGCAAGCGGCTTGCCGAGGGCCGTCATGTCATCGTCTGCCTGCCGCGCAACAACGGCATTGAGTGGGCGGAGGTGTTCGCTCCGCAGCCGCTCGTGTTCGATTTGTACGCTGAGGCGCTCGCTGCCACGGCATCCGCCGCGCGCGGACTGGCGGGATCGGTCGCAGGCTGAGCGATCGCTGACGCGCAGTGCGGTGGCACCGCACGCCGAGTCGGATCGCCGTGATACCTTCGGTCGCATGAGTACGAATTTTTCCGACGACGAGGTCACCATCATTCAGGAGCCGCGGCTGTGGCGTGATGAGCGCTGGACGGCGCAGGTGATCAAGAACGAAGACGACGAGGGCTGGGCCGTGGCCATGACCCTGGTCGGCGAGTCCGAGCCTGCGCTGGTGGGCCCCTGGACCATGGGGCGCGACAAGAAGAACCCCAAGCCGCTGGATGCAGCCGCCTTTCACACGCTGGTGAAGACGGCCTCCGAAGTGCTGCGTCGCCATGAGCAGCAACTGCACGCGAAGCTGCACAAGAGCGTCAAGGTGGACACGCCGGCCGGGCGCATCCAGGTGCTGTTGGACATCGTCCCGGACGAGGACAACCCCTACGCCACGCTGAGCGCGCGCAACGAGCAGGGCGAGACCCTCGCCCAGGTGCGTGTGGCAGCCAGCTTCCGGTTGACCGACACCAGCGCGGCCGCGTGGGTGGAAGGCGAGTTTCAGCAGCCGCCCAGGTGATCGCGCGGGCCCGATTTCATTGGCCGATCGTCTCCTCGTAGAATCGCGCCCGGCCGCCGGCAGCAGGATTCGCTGAGCGGCCTCCCCACAGTCCAAGGTGCCTGGCCGCGATGCGGTCGGGTTAAACGGGAAACAGGTGCGCGTCCCACGACGCAAAGCCTGTGCTGCCCCCGCAACGGTCAGCGGTTGAAAGCGTGCTCAAGTCGGCTTCTATGCCGACAGCCACTGTGCCCCTCGGGCATGGGAAGGCGAGTGCGCCCTGTCGGATTGCCCTTGGCAGCCCGCAGACGCCGCGAGCCCGGATACCGGCCTTCGACTGCCTCGGAAGCCGCGGGGTGCGGCGCGCCGTCGACGCTGCGCGCTCGCGTGGTTTCGCCTGCGCGTGTCATTCCATCGGCTTCCTCCACCGAACAGGCCTGCGGGGACGCAGGCCGATGGAGAGCTTCGAATGACCCGCCCATCCCCTGTCACCCTGCCAGAGCGCCACCCCCTGCGAACGACCCATGGCCTGCGATGCAGTGCCGCCGCCGCGTTGCTGTGGTGCAGCGCGGGCGCCTGGGCCGCGCCCGACATCGTCGAGCCCGCCGCTGACGTGGTGGCCGCACCCGAACGAAAACTCGATGCGGTCGAAGTCCACGGCCGCCACTATGACAACGGCGTCGGCAGCACCGATGCCGCGTCGCAGGGCCGCATCCGCGCCGAGCTGCTCAAGAGCCGGCCTGCGTTGCGTCCTGGCGAGGTGCTGGAATTCGTGCCCGGCCTCATCGTGACCCAGCACAGCGGTGACGGCAAAGCCAACCAGTACTTCCTGCGCGGCTTCAATCTGGACCATGGCACTGACTTCGCCACCACGCTCGACGGCGTGCCGGTGAACATCCCCAGCAATGCGCATGGACAGGGGTACGCCGACCTGAACTTCCTGATCCCGGAGCTGGTTGATCGCATCGATTACCGCAAAGGGCCCTACTTCGCGCCCAACGGCAACTTTGCCGCGGCCGGCTCCGCCGACATGGTTTACCGGCGGGCCCTGGATGCGCCTTTTGTGGCGGTGACCCTGGGTGAGGGCGCTTATCGCCGTGGCGTGGTGGCCGGTTCCACCGAGCTCAGCGGCAGCCTGCAATTGCTGGGCGCCGCTGAGCTGATGCGCAACGATGGCCCTTGGTCGGTTCCCGAAGGCCTGGACCGTCGCAACCTGCTGCTGACCCTGTCGAACACCCGAGGCGTGGACCGCTGGCAACTCAGCCTGATCGACTACCGTGCCCACTGGACCTCGACCGACCAGGTGCCGCAGCGATTGATCGACGCCGGCACCTGGCAGGGGAGGCCCTTCGACCGCTTTGATGCGATCGACCCCACCGACGGAGGCCGCACCCGGCGCACCAGTCTGTCGGGCGAGTGGTCCCGCGATGTGGATGGCGCGCACAGCCGCGTCGCCGCCTACGCGATGGCCTATGAGCTCTCCCTGTTCTCCAATTTCACCTACGCCATGGAACGGCCGGTCACCGGCGACCAGTTCTCGCAGCGAGACGACCGCAAGGTTTATGGACTCTCCGCCAGCCACGCGCGGGAGCACAGCATTGGCGAGTTGCCTGCGCGCAGCGAAGTCGGCCTGCAGGTGCGCCAGGACCGCGCCGACGTCGGCCTTTTCCAGACCCAGCAGCGCGCCGTCATCGAGACCACGCGCGACGACCGGATCCGCGAAACGCTGCTGAGTCTTTATGGACAGACCAGCGTCGAACTCGCACCGTGGGCCCGCACCGTCGTCGGCGTGCGTGCCGACCAGGGGCGCTTCCATGTCACCCACATCGCGGGCAACGGCGATTCAGGGCGTGCCCGGCAAACGCTGGCGTCGCCCAAGTTCTCGCTGGTGCTCGGGCCTTGGGCACGCACGGAGCTGTTCCTGAACGCCGGCCGCGGCTTTCACAGCAATGACGCGCGGGGTGTCACCGCGGCCGTGGATCCTGCGCCGGGCCTGGTCAAGGCCAAGGGCTATGAGCTGGGCCTGCGCAGCGAATGGCTGCCCGGCCTGCAGAGCTCGCTGGCCTTGTGGAAGCTGGATTTCGATTCGGAGCTGGTTTATGTGGGCGATGCCGGTGCCACCGAGGCCAATCGGCCCAGCAAACGCCGCGGCATCGAATGGAACAACCGCTATGTGCCGCTGCCATGGCTGCTGGTGGATGCCGACTTCGCCTGGACCCACGCGCGCTTTGCCGACGCCGACCCGGCCGGCAACCGCATCCCCAACGCGGTGGACAAGGTCGCCTCGGTCGGCGTGACCTTGCGCGACCTCGGTCCCTGGTCCGCAGGCATCAACTGGCGCTACCTCGGCAGCGGCGCGCTGATCGAGGACAACAGCGAGCGCTCCCATTCGTCGCTGACCGCCAACCTGCGGGTGAGCCGTCGCTTCGGTCCGAAGACCGAGCTGACGCTGGATGTCTTCAATCTGTTCGACCGCAAGGTCAACGACATCGAGTACCTCTATGAATCGCAGCTGCCGGGAGAGGCCACGCCGGTGATGGATCGCCACCTGCATCCCGCCGAGCCGCGCACGCTGCGGGTGACGCTGCGACGCAGCTTCTGATCGAGGTCGCATCGGCATCGGACGTCGGCCCCCGGGCTGGCGTCCGCCTGCGATCCGGGGTGCGTTGACGCCATCCACGCGATGACGACGTGCGACTGTGAGCGGTTCGCCTGAGGACCGCTGCGCCGCCGGGCAGCGCAGCGTCAGAACTGGTAGGTGGCCGTCACCGATACGTTGCGCCCCTGGCCGGGCGTGATCCATCGCGACACATGCAAATGACTGGATACGTCATAGGCCTTGTCGAACAGATTGCGCAGGGCCAGTTGCAGCGCCAAGGATTGAGCACCTTCCAGTGACGCGGTCCAGCTCTGAATCAGGTCGACGCGCGCATAGCCCGGCAGCACGGTGGTGTTGGCCTCATCGGCAAAGCGGCGGCTCTGCACAGCCACATTGGCCGCCGTCTTCCACCCTTGGCCCCAGTCGTACTGTCCCCACACATTCACCGCATGCCGCGCCACATTCGGCACCCGCTTGCCGCCATAGACGGCGTTGTCGCCGTAGGTCGCCTCCGTGTAGGCATAGGTGAGGCTGGTGTTCAAGCGTCCGCTCAGGCGGCCGCTCAGCGAGGCCTCGACACCTTGCGACCGCGCATCGCCGGCCAGGTTGAAATCAAAGTTGCTGGGCGTGCTCGTGTCCGAGGAAATCATGTGGTTCTGCGCCAGCCGGTACACGGCCACGTCGGAACTGAGCCGGCCGTCCTGCCATTGCGACTTCCAGCCCAGCTCCGCCTGTTCCGACCGTCGGCTTGGCAGCGACTGATTCGTGGACGAGGCCACCTGATTGGGCGCGGTGCCGGTCGACAGATGGGCGTAGACGCTGTCCGACGCGCCGAGTCGTCGCAATACCGCAATCTTCGGCGACCAGCGGGACTCCTCCACCGGCATCACGGTGGCCGCGCCGTATCTGAAGTGCTGTCGGTCCAGGCGCACACCGGCCACCACCGACCAATCCCCCAGGTCCACCTGGTCCTGGAGCGAGGCGCCGAAGGCATACAGGTTCTGCGTCGTCAGCGAGCGGGCCAGCGACCCTGGGTTGGCGGGCGCCGTGACGAGGCCGTAGACAGGATTGAAGACGTTGATGTTCGGGCTGGTCGATGCAGGGACCGACAGCGCGGGCTGGTCCAGGAATTCCTCGTAATAGTCCAGGCCGACATAGAACTGGTGGCGCAGGCCAGCGAGGGTCTGATCGCGGGTCAGCGAGGTGGTCGCCGAATCGATGCGGCGTGTGGTGCCCGGCTCCCAGGCGGACACCCGCGCCCAGGTGCCCGCCGGCTGATTGGCCAGCGGCGAGCCATTCAGCAGGTTCTTGATGGAGGTGGAATCGGCTTCCAGGTGCGTCAGCTTTGCCGTCAGGCGGGTGCGAGCATCCAATGCGACGTCGCCGTGCAGGTCGACGATGCGGTTGCGGGTCGTCGAGTCACCGAAGGGCTCGCCGAACTGTCGGTCTCGAGGCACGGCCACCGGGCGGCCATTGAGAGCGGGCAGGCCGTAATCCGGTTGATAGGTCTGGTTGGTGGCTTCGACGCTCGCCCGCAGGTGATAGCGCGCGCCGTCGCTCTTGGCCAGCCCCAGCTTCACGCCGTCCAGCCGATCCGGTACGTGGCGCCATTCGCTGGACTGCGAACGGGTGGCGGTGAGGCGTGCGGCCAGCTCGTTCTCGGACGACAGCACGCGGTTCAAGTCCACCGAGAACTCCCGCGCGTTCGCGGTGCCCGCGCCGATCAGCACCGATCCAAAGTTCTTCAACTGAGGTTGCCGCGTGGTGAGGTTGACGGTGCCGCCGGGTTCGCTGCGCACTCCCAGCGCCGCGCCAGGGCCGCGCAGCACGTCGACGCTCTCCACGAATGCCGGCGTGTAGGGATAGTTGGACAGCCGCACCCCGTCGCGGAACACGCGGTTGGAGCCGGTGCCGTTGTCCGACACCGCCCCCCGCAGCAGGAAGAACTGGGTGTGCGAGCCGTTGAAGCCGGAATCGGCCTGGGCGCCCGGCACATTGCGCAGCGCGTCCTGCAGCGAGGTGACCGCCTGGTCGCGCAGCAGGTCGGCCGGCACGCGGCTGATGGAGAAGGGCGTGTTCAGCGGGGCGGCCGTGGTGCCCAGGGCCAGACCGCTGGCGGACGCGCTGTCGCTGGTGCCGCTGATGCGGACCACCGGCAGCAAATTGGCGGAGGGCTCAGCGGTCTGCGCCTGGGCAAACGCCGGCAGCGCGGCGAGGATCAAGGTGAGCGTTATCGGTGGCATCATGTTTGGTACCGCGCGTGGCGGCCGTTGAGATCGTCAATCGGGGGTGTGCGGAGCCGCCCCTGGAGCGGTCGGCGCGCGGGGCATTCGAGCGGCGCGTCGGACACAGCGCCATCGCCACAGACCGGTGATGAACAGCACCGCCGGCAGCAGACCGCTCACCACCCACAGCGCCCGCAGACCCACGCCGCCGATGGAGCCGTCGTGTAGCGGGTGCAGCCAGTTGTTGATGACATCGGCGGTGCCGAACGCCTCGCGGTCACGGATGGCGATCAAGGCGGCGGTGTAGGGGTCGACATAGGCGTAGCTGTGCGGGAAGCGGAAGCTCGGATCGCTGGGCTGCTGCACCCGCACCAGGATCACGCCGGTGCCGGGGCCCGGCGACTCCACCCAGGCCAGTCGCGCCTGAGGAAAGGCGACACGTGCCGCGGCCAGGGCGCGCGACAGCGGCACCTGGATGCCGCTGGTGGCGGAGGCACGGACCTTCGGCGCCTGGGTCGGCATGCCGACGGTGCGGGCCAGCACCGCATTGCTCTCGTCCGGCAAGGACAGCATCACCCCGGTGACGACGAACATCAGCAGCAATGCAAGCCCGATCAGGCCCGTGAGCTTGTGGATGTCGCGCAGACGCCGCGTGCGCACCGCGTCCCGCTTGAAGTGAAGCGCCCGCGCCCAACTGCCCCGCGGCCACCAGGCCCACAGGCCGGACAGCAGCAGCACGGCCGTCACCAGACCCGCCCAGCCGTTGAAGGCGCGGCCTGCGCCACCGGCCAGGAGCTCCATGTGCAGGTCGTACAGCCACGTCATCAGGTAGCCGCCCCATTCGGCCTCACGCAGCACGGCGGTGCCATCGGGCGTCAGCCACACCATCACCCGCCGGCCATGGTGTCCGCCGCCGGGCGGTTGATAGCGCGCTGCGAGGGCACCGGGCGGTCCGCTAACCTCGAAGCGCCAGGCGCCCTGGCGGTCCGGCCACCTGGCATGCACCGTGGCGAGCGCACGGTCCCAGACTGGCGAGTCCCAGCCCGGTGCCGGACCGGTGGCGGCCACACGGATCTCCGGATGCAAGCCCGCATCCAGCCCTTCATAGAACACCAGCGCGGATCCGGTCAGGCCCAGCAGCACGAACAGCGCGCCGATGCTCAGGCCCAGCCAGAGATGGAGTTTGAGGACGAAGGCCCGCACGCGTGACATCGTCAGAACCTCGCCCGCAGCGACAGCTCGACGCTGCGCGGCGCGCCCAGGTAGACGTTGGTGGTCGGGTAGCCCGAGTACTCGCCGTAGAAGGCGTTCGTCAGATTGCGGCCACGCAACGTCAGCGTGGTGGCGCCCGACAGCGTCCAGGCCACGGCCGCGTCCAGCGTGGTGTGGCCGTCGACGTGGATCGTGTTGGCCGTGTCCGTGTAGAAGCCCGAGACGTGGTGGACGAAGCCGCTGATCGACAACGGCACCCCTGGCACCGCGTAGGTGAGGAACGCGTTGCCCGATGTGACCGGCGTGTTGATCGGCCGATTGCCGGTGCGCACGGCGCCGCCCGCTTCGATGAGCCGGTCGTACACCGCATCGACCATGCCCACGCCGGCGCCGACCGTCACGCTGCGGCTCAGGCTGGCCGCGGCGTTCAGCTCGGCGCCGCGGGACGACTGGCGGCCGCCTTGTACCGTCTGCGACGGATTGGCGGGGTCGCGGGTAAGGATGTCGTCCTGGCGGATGTCATAGACCGCACCGGTCAGCGACAGGCGGTGATCGGTGCTCGTCATCTTGAAGCCCGCTTCCGCCGAGCGACCGTGGGTGAGCTTGAAGCCGGCATTGACGATGGACTGGGTCAACATCGACGACACCGGCACCGCCCCCGATGTCACCTGCGCATAGACCGACGTGGACGTGCTCAGCGCATACGTGCTGCCCAGGCGCCACGAGAGTGGCCGATAACGCGGATGGGCGTTCTGCACCGTATGGGGCGTCGCATTGAAGTTGGTGACCCGGCGGTCCAGGTCGATGTCGTCACGGCGCAGGCCGGCCACCAGCAGCCATTGCGGCGTCAGGTTCAGGGCGTTCTCGACGAACAGCGAGCTCGTCTTCAGCTTGGAGTCGAAATTGACGTTGCCGGCGCTGTAGCTGCTGTCGGCGGTCGGAAAGCTGCCGACGACCGGCGCATATGGATCCACGGCCGCCAGCGCGCTCGCCGCCGAGGATTGGCGCAGGCTCGCAAAGTCGGTGTGGTTCACTTCCACGCCGGCGGTGAAGCGATTGCGCAGGCCGGCCAGCTCGCCGCTGCGGGACAGGGCGCCGCGCACATTCCAGAACTGGTGGTCGTGATAGAAGCGCTGCACCGTGCGGGAGAAGCTGCCGTTGGGGAAGGCGGCCGTCGGCGCGACAAAGGTCTGGGTGTCGCTCAGCACATAGGCGCGGTCGGCGGTGTAGGCCGTCAGGTCGGTGGCCAGCGCCCAGCCGTTGCCCAGTTGCCAGTCGATGCGGCCGCGCACCGTGGTCTCGTCGGCGCTGGAATAGGCGCCATCCGGGTTGTAGTTGCGATGGCGCAGCGCCTTGTCGACCACCAGGCCGTTGGCGCTGTGCACGATGCGGCTGGGATCCTTGGCCACGGCCGCCTGCACCAGCGGTACGCCCTGGTAGGTGCCGTCGTAGCGATCGGCGTAGTGGTCCACCGCCAGCAGCACGCTCAGGTCGGCGCTGGGCTTGAACAGCATGCTGCCCGTCAGTCCGCGGGATCGGGTCTGGTTGCGCTCGACGTCGTACAGGCTGTCGGATTGCAGCTGGCTGGCGTCCATCCGCAGGGCCAGCGTGTCGGACAGCTGCACATTGGCGCCGGCCGCAGCGGCGCGGGTGTTGAAGCTGCCGAGGCTGAGCAGCGCGTCGACATGGGTCCCGTCCAGCGTGGGCTTGCGGGTGACCTTGTTGATGGCGCCCGCCAGCGCGCCTTCGCCGAACAGCACCGACGCCGGACCCTTGATGACCTCGATGCGATCGAAGTGCCAGGTGTTGCTGTCGCGCTGCACGATGGTGGAGGTCGAGACCCGCACGCCGTCCTGCAGGATCGACACGGCATTGCCCGAGAAGCCCCGCATCATCACGGCCGCAGGATTGCCGGGCACGTTGCCGGCGATGGCGCCAGGGATGTCGGCAAAGGTCTCGCGCGCCGTGCGCAGGCCTCGGAACTGGAGGTCCTCCTGGGTGAGGGTCTGCACGGTGGCGGGCGTCTCACGGGCGGTCAGGCCCAGGCGGCTGGCGGCGGCGGGAGTCTCCTCCAGCTTGAGCCGATCCCGCACGCCGGAGACTTCGACGCGGTCAAGTTGGGCATTGCCAGACGACGGCTCGTCGGCGAATGCGGGGGTGCACAGCAGCATCAGCGCGGCGGTGATGGCGGTCGGGGTGAGGTTCATGGTCAACGGTCAGTCGTCGGGACGAGGTCGTGCCGGCACGCCAGCGACACCGACAGGGGCAACGGAATGGGAGGAGCCGCTGCGGCATCGGCCGCACGGCAGGTAATCAACATGGCAGTGATGACCTCGATGGCAGCGATGGCGCGCTCAGAAGCGCCAGTCCGCGCTCAGATAGGCGCTGCGGCCATCGGCGGGTGAATAGCCCGACGAGCCGCTGTCGTACCAGGCGTAGAGCGGGTGTCGGTCGGCCAGGTTCTTGATCTGCAGCTGCAGCGAGAGCTGGGGCGACACCTTGTACTGAACGCTGGTGTTGAGCACGAAGGACTGTCCCGCGCGGGGCTGGGTGTTGGTGCGCTCCAGGAAGTACGCGCCCTGGCCGTTGCCCCAGACCGAGAGCTTCACCCGATCTCCCAGTTGCTGATCCCAGCCGCCGCTGAAGAGATCGTGCGGCACGTTCTCGATCTCCTTGCCGGCGGTGAGCGGCGCGCTGGGATCCGGGGTGACGATGGTGGCCTTCTGGCGCGAGTAGGCCACCCAAGCCCGCGAGCGCGGGCCCAACTGGGCGCTGAGCTGCAGGTCCACCCCGCGGCGCAGGGTGCGGCCGACATTGCCGTTGCCACCGGCGTCGGGCAGGCCGTCCACGCCCAGCACGCGGGCCACCTCGCCGGTGGCGCGCTGCTCCCAATACGCCACGCGGCCTTCCAGCTGGCGCCAGGGTTGCCATTTCACGCCGCTTTCCCAACCGGTGTTGAGGGACGGGCGCAGGTTGCGTTCCTGGGTCTTGTAGGCATCGATGCCGCTGCCGATCTGGAAGGTGCGGCCCCAGTTGGCGTAGACGCTGGCCTCGGGGGTGAGGGCGTAGATCACGCTGAGCTTGGGCTGCTTGACCAGGCCGTAGTCATACATCTCGTAGGTCTTGCCGGCGAGCTGATCTCGAAGCTGCCCGTCCAGTCGTTCCAGGCGCAGGGCGGGGATGATGCTCAGCGCGGCGACCGGTCGAATCAGGGCTTGCAGGTAGACGCCCTGGCTGTCCTGATCGAAGTCCCAGTCGCGGAACTGTGAGCTGCGCACTCGGGCGACGGTTCGGTAGCGTTGCGACTCGTTGCGCTGCCATTGCGCTTCCACGCCGCCCTCCAGGACAAACTCATGGGCCCAGCTCACGGTGGGGCGCCAGCTGGCGCTGGCCAGCAGGCCGTGATGGCGCTCGTCGTTGTCGCGCTCCTGCTGCACGCCGGTCGCGGAGAAGCGGACGAAGCGCTGGTTCTCGAAGCGGTTGCGATAGGCCTTGAGCGTCCAGTGGCCGGCATCGCCCCAGCGGCCGTCCAGATGCAGCGCCAGTTGGGAGGTGGTGCGCTCGCTCTGGTCGGCCGCCGCATAGTCGGGCGACAGCCGCGGTGTCTGCTCGGCCTGCTCGCGGGTGAGGTAGCCGGATTCGAGCGCGTGGTTGTGGAAGTAGCGCGCACTGAGCCCGGCGCGCCAGCCCAGATCGTCGCGGGTGTAGAACCACTTGCCGGACAACGCCAGCTTGCGGGCGTCCGCGTGATTCCGATAGCCGTCCGATTCACGCCAACCGATGAAGTAGTTCTGGCTCCATTCGCCGGACTCCCAGCCCTTGGCCAGTTGGAGCTCCCGGGTGCCGTAGCTGCCCAGGGTGAGACTGGCCTGACCGTCGTTGCCGCCCTGGCGGGTCTGCACATCGGCATTGCCGGCGATGTTGTAGAGGCCGTAGCGCGCGTCGTTGGTGCCCCGCACGAGGGCGATGTGGTCCATCTCCAACGGGAAGACGGCGTCCAGGTAGGGCATGCCGCCGGCGTTGTCGTTGCTGGGGATGCCGTCGATCAGCAGCTTGACCGCGTTCACCCGGCCCTCGCCATTGAAGCCGCGAAAGCTGAAGCGGCCGGCATCCGTGCCTTGCTTGAATTGAGTGACCTGCACCCCAGGGGCACGGGTCAGCAGCTCCCAGCTGTAGTCCACATGCTGGTCCTCCAGCAGGCTGGCGCCGAGGAGGTCCACCGAGCTGAACACCCGTCGGACATCGAGCGGGCCGCTGCTGCGGCCCTCCAGGCGCACCGCGCCAAGGGTCAGGACGGCGTCCTGGGGCGGTGGGGTGTCGGTCGCCGAGGTGGGCGAGTTGGGGGTCTGAGCGTGGGCGCGGGTCAGGGGCGCGAAAGCCGCCAAGGCGGCCAAGGTGACGTGGGTCAGTGCGTGCGAGGGACGAAAGGACATGGTGATCGGAAGAGGAGGCAGGACCGGGCCGAAGATCGGGCCCAGGGGCGGACCGCGCTCAGCGGCGCGCCGGGGTGGTGGTGTCGATGCAGGGGCGAGGGCTCATGCCGGCCTCCGGAATGGACGCGGCAAGGCCATGTCGCGCGCGCAGGGCGCAGCGACAGGGACGTGCGTGCACGCACGTGGGATCGATGACATGGAGAGGCTCCTGAAGCCCGCCCGGGTGGCCGACAGTGGCCGTGGGCGATCGACGAATGCGCTGCCGACAGGCGCTCACGCGCCGTTGCGGCAGGGGTCGAGGGTCAGGCGTTCAGGGGAGGACCGCGCGGCTGGGCGGCGGCCCAGGCGAACAGGGTTCGCGGCGCAGTGAGGAAGAGCTTGGGGACCGCGTGGCCGAGCGAGAGCGCGATCACGCCGGACGACGCGGCAGGCGGCAGGCCGAGCGCGGTGGCATGCGAAGAACAGTAGGGGCAGTGCTTGACCGCATGGTCGGCGGTGCTGTCCGAATCGGACTTGCCGCTGGCCTCGGTCTTGAGGCCCAGCCCGTCATCGGCACGAATCAGCTTGGCGCCGGTGGCGGAGCAGATCTCGATCCAGCCCGCTGGGACATCGGGGCGGAAGGCGTGGGACAGCGTCGGCGCGAGCGCAGTCAGCAGGATCGCGAAACACGCGATCCAGGAGGCGAAGACGCTGAGGCGACGGCCGATGGGCATGCTCGGATTCTAGCCGTCGGTTGGTCGGGGGCCTCACGCCCCGTACTTCTCCGCTCGACCTCACTCACCGATGACAAGAACCATCTTGCCGCGGGTGCGACCGGACTCCGACCGTGCCAATGCCTCTCGGATCTCCGCCAAGGGCATGACGGACGTGACCTGAGCTTTCAGCTTTCCTGCCACCACAAGGTCTCGAATCGCTGCGAGTTGAGCGGCGTCCGACTTGCAGAACACCCGTGCCGCACGAACGCCGTACTCATCCGCCTCGTTTTTTGGAAACTCGACCGCAGTGACCAGAATGCCGCCCTTCTTCAGCGTTTGGAACGATCGTTGGAAGGTGTCTCCGCCGACCGTATCGAAGACGACATCCATGTCGTGGGCCACCTGCTCGAACGGTTGCGCGGTGTAGTCGATGAAGGCGTCGACGCCCAGGCTGCGGACATACGCCTCATTGCGCGCCGAAGCCATGGCGGTGACATGCGCGCCCTGGGCCTTGGCGATCTGCACAGCCAGGGAACCGACGCCCCCGGAACCGCTGGTCACCAGCAGGCGCTGCCCAGCCGAAAGGCCGCCAAGGTCGAACATGGCCTGCCAAGCGGTCAGCGCGCCGAGTGGGATGGCGGCTGCGTGAATGAAGTCCAGATGGGCCGGCATGCGCGCCAAGGTCGCTGTCTTGACGGCGGCGTACTCGGCGAACCCACCGCTGCCGATGATGCCGAAGACGGCGTCGCCTACGCTGAACGCCGACGTTCCGGGCCCCAGCGCCTCGATCGTCCCGGCGATCTCACCGCCGAGGCGAATCGGCAGCGACAGACCGAGCCGCTGGCCGAGTCCACCACGGATCTTCCAATCCACGGGGTTGACGCCTGCCGCATGAATCTTGACCAGCACCTCGCCGGACTGTGGTTCTGGACGATCCACGTCGGTGCAGTGCACCACCTGGTTGTCTCCGTACTCGTTGACAATGATTGCTTTCATCCTGGCGCTCCAAACCTTCGGCGACTGCCGATTTCGTGGGCTGGACGATAGCCAAGCGCAGGGAGGACGTGACGCCAGTCTGCATCGCGGAGATGCCATTCGATGCCCGAGAGTTTGTTCACCGTTCACCGAGCCATCAAGCCACGCGGCACGGAACTACCGATGCACACCCACGACGCTGGGCAACTGACCTTCGCTGCGTCCGGCATGGTGCAGGTGCATACGGACGATGGCCGATGGCTGGTGCCGCCGCAACTCGCGGTATGGGTGCCGGCGGGTGCCGCGCACCGAGTCGAAGCGCTGACCGATGCCGAACTGTGGATCGTGCATTGGCAGCAGGCTGCGGTATTGGAATGGGCGCCGCCTACGCTGCTGGATCGGCGTGCCTTCGCACTGCGCATCGGGCCGCTGTTGCGTGCCCTGCTGGAGGCCGCGTTCGCGACCGAACTCGCGCCTGACAAGACGGAGCTGGTGATCCGGCTCATGCTGCACGAGCTCACTGAAACGGCGGATGCGCCCACGTTTCTTCCGTGGCCCGTCAGTCCTGTCGGGCGACGCATGGCCGAGCTGGCCTTCGCAGACCCACGGAATCGACTGAGTTTCAGCGAGCTGGCCTCGCGCGCCGCCACCTCGGTGCGCAGCGCCAGCCGCGTGTTTCCGGCGGAGACCGGGTTGACCTTCAAGACCTGGCGGCAGCGGGCGCGCATCGTGCGCGCGATCGACCGGCTGGCCAGGGGCGAGCCGATTGCGCGGGTCTCTCAGGAATCCGGCTTCGCCAGCGCCGCCGCGTTCTCGTTTGCGTTTCGACAGGTGACGGCGATGGCGCCGACGGAGTTTCTGGCGCGGGCTGGGGCGATGGAGACAGGCTAGCGCCTCCGTCGCGTGTCAGGGCGGGCTGATGGGTCTGTTCTCCATGGCCGCTGCCCTCGGCGCCTCAGATCATCGTCGACCGATGCGCGGAGACGCCCGCCATCGCACCGTCCGCCACGGCCAGTGCCACGTTGCCGGCGGCACGCGCCGCGTCGCCACAGGCAAAGACATTGGGCACCGACGTTTGCTGCATGGAGTCCACTTGAATGAATGCCCCGGTGGGACCCTCCGCGAGTACGCAGCCCAATTGCGCCGCAATGGGACTGGCCATGTGCGTGCGCGGTTGGGTGAACAGGCCACGCATGGACATCCTTCGGCCGTCTTCCAGAATGATGTCTGCCACACCGTCGATGCGCACGATGCGCGTGGTTTCCACACGGGTTCCGCGGCGAGCGAAGTTAGCCAGATCGTCTTCGGATGGATGGAACGCGCCATTCAGGAACAGCGTGGGTGTACCCCAGTCGGACAGCATGATGGCGTGGTGGCGTGCCATCTCCGAACTTGCAATGATGCCGATCTGGCCCGCCTCCATTTCATGGCCGTGACAGTAAGGGCAATGGAAGACGCTGCGGCCCCAACGCTCCGCCAGACCCGCGACCGCAGGCAGCTCGTCGCGAACGCCGGTCGCGATCACCACGCGGTCGCTCAGCACCGTGCTGGTGCCGACACGCAGCGAGAACCGTCCGTCGTCGCACGGCCGTGCATCGTCGGCCATGCCGGACAGCCAGCGCACATTGGGATAGCGCAGCAACTGGTCGCGGGCGATGGACGCGAGTTCGCCCGGTGGGACGCCGTCTCGAGACAGGAAGCCGTGCGATGTGCCGCCCGCTTCGTCCACCCAGCGGTTTCTGCGTTGCCCCGCGTCGATCACGGTGACCTCGCGTCGAGCACGGGCCAATTGCAGGGCCGCAGACAGTCCTGCGTAGCTGCCGCCCACAACGGTGAATTCAGAGCGGATCATGATCGTCCTCGATGTGATGGGAGAAGAATGAATGCGAGCTGCCGCACGTTGGCCGGCGGCGTCCGAACTCTTTGGCCAACGCGGACAGCGTGATCTCACCCAGACGTGCCAGCAGAACGGCCTCCGCCTGCGCCATCGATTCACGCAGTGATTCGTTGACGACCTGGGCCACCAGACATTGCGGTTGGTCCTCGCGGAAGCCCAGCGAGATGAGCGCGGGTGACCCCAGCGCCATGTGCACGTCGCGCAAAGTGATGCGGTCAATCGGCGCGGACATGACCCATCCCCCGCCGTGGCCCTTCTCCGACAAGACAAACCCGGCCTCACGCAGCCCGGCCATCATGCGGCGAAGCACGACGGGGTTGGTGTCGATCGCGGAGGCCAGTGTGTCGGAGGTGAGCGGGGTGTCCACCTGCGCCAGATGCAGGAGGATGTGCAGGGCGTCGGAGAGCTGACTGCTTGGTTTCATGCAACAAGTGTAGTTGCATGAAGCGGTCAGGGTCTTTGAATTCCCCGGCGTCGGTGAGACGGCTCGGCAATGGCCGTGGTCTTCAGCTTCCGCATCCACTTCCACAGCTGCTGCCGCCACAGCTGCCACAGCTGCTTCCGCAGTCCCCGTCGACGCCTGCCGTGCCGCAGCCGCTTCCCGAGCCACCGCCGTCGCGCCCGTCGGTGCGCCGCGTCAGGTGACCGGCTTCCGTCGCTCCGATGAGGCGGAAGCCGAGCAGGGCGGCGGGTCGCAGCTCGTCGCGTGGCCATGCATGCGGATGCGGATGGCCCGCAGCATCCAGGTCGCGGTGAACAATCACCCGGTCACGACGCCGGTGATAGGCCCAGCCCTCCGGCGTTTGCAGCACGGCGTCGACACGAAAGAGGAGCGGCAGCTGGCCCTTGACCGGTGATCGCCGCTCGATGCGACAGGCACGGACCAGGCAGCGCGCCAGGGCCTCCCTGGTGTCCTCGCCGGGTGGGTGCTCGCGATGCGGGAGGATTCGACCGTATCGAGCCCGCTGCCAGTGGGCGAGGCCGAGGGCGTCGATGTCCAGCCAGAGGTGCCAAACGAGATCTGCGGCTCGAGACGGCAGTGCGCAGGGAAGGTGGCCTGCTGCCGCGCTGGCATCGAAGAACTGGACCAGCGCGTGAGCGGCGCACTGCCAGCCCTCGGTCCCGGGATGCCAGTTTGGGTGTTCCTGAGCCATGTGTCGAAGCCACGCCGCCTTGAGCTTCTCGGGAAGGGGCGGGGGCGGCATCGTCTGACTTCGTCGCGCAAGCCAGCGCAGTCGGGCTTCATGGGCGCGAAGGTGTCGCGCCCATCGGAGTCGGCGCAAGGGCCGAAGGAATCGGGTGAGAACGTCTTCGCGTTCTGTGTGGCGGCTGACGGTCGCGGAGGACGTGCCGCTCTTGTTCGTTTGATTTTCCCGGATGTTTGTCTCTTCTTGTTGTTGTGGTGCTTGGAAGTGTGTGTCGGGAATGTGACGATGCGATGACGGCACTGAGCCTCGCCAGACAACGAAGCTTGCCACTGCGGTGCCAGCTGCCGAGGCGTTTGCTGGCGTGGCGGAATCATGTGGGGAACGACGGGGGACGGGGCAACGATCGCGGACAGACACGCTCGACCCTCAACGGCCATCCTTTCAGGCTTTCGCAATGGGTATGAGACGGTCCACAGAATCAGCCGTGGCCTCTAACCGATTGCGACGTCGACCAGAAACCATTACGGCCTGGTTCGCAGCCAATGGTTGGCGAGTGGGGTGCCTGAAAGCATTCCCGCACGGTGATAGCAGTCCTGCGGAACCGTTGGGTCGACACCGAAGTCTGCGCCAAGCTTGTCATTGACGAGCCCGACAAATACGGCGGGCTGGATGTTCCAGCAATAGGCCAGCGCCGTCAGCACGGTCGGAAGTAGCGCATCCACGTCCGGATCGCTGGCACGGGCCTGCACGTGGCCGGCCGGGCCGAAGACCTGCAGCTCATCTTGACCGTCCTCTCCTCTCCAACGCATCTGCATGTGAAGCGACATGACGAGGAAGCGCACTCGACCTTCACGAGAGAGTTCTCCATACGGCCGCCCCGCCTGGTGGTCGGCTCCTGGATCGCACCATGGTTCAAAGCCCGGGATCTCCGACGCATCCATCGTGCGCGCAGGCCGGGTGGGGTAAAGGCGTTCCGGCTGCTTTCGCATGGTGACGCGTTCCGTGGAAGATGTTGCAGTCTACGAGGAACAACTGGACTTTCAGAGGCGGGCGTGGTCCGCAGTGACAGATGCTCGCATCGAGCTGGCCGCAGGAAACGGCGGACTTGCAATGGCGACACCGCGGTACCGCGAGATCGGGCGGTGGCGTGCTTCGGACATCCCTTGCTCTCGCTGAGCAATCATCTCCCGCTTCCATTCGGGGGAGGGAGCCGGTCGTCGCGCGGCGGTTCGGGCCGAGCTGAAGCCTCTCCAGGTGCAGCGGCATTCTCAGCTCTGATTCGCGAGACATCCGTGGGCCAGGGGGCGATGAGCGACGGCCTCAAAGCCACCCCGGCGCCTGGAGGTCGCGTTTACAGCGTCGAGACGGTGCCGCCATCAATGCGGTACTCGAAGCCAGCGGAGGATGCCGAGCGGGGCGACGCCAGGAACACGATCAGATCGGCAACTTCTTGAGGCGTGGCCGCCCTGCCGACTGGAATGCCTCCAAGGGCATCCATGATGATCTTCTTGCCTCCCTCGTCGTCGGTGCCGGCATCGGCGCCAACACGCCTCGCGAATACCTCGGACGCCTCGGTCATGATCCAGCCCGGCGCGACGCTCAATACGCGAACGCCCTTGGGCGTGATCTCACGTGACAGCGCCTTGCTGTATGTCGTCAGCGCCCCCTTGGCCGCAGCATATGCAGTCGTTGCATCGGGCAGCGGCAGAACACGCTGAATCGAGCTGACGTGAATGACCACGCCGGAGCCTTGCGCGAGCATCGACGGCACGAGCTCACGGTCCAGTCGCACGGCCGGTAGGAGGTTCAAACTCAGCTCGGAAAGCCAGTGGTCGTCGGTGAGTGCAGCGAAGCCGCCCGTGGGGGCATGGGACCCGCCAAGCACGTTGATCAGTAGGTCGACACCTCCCCACTTGTGGAGAACGGCGTCAGACAGGGTTTTCACGCCGTCAGCCGTTGTCAGGTCGGCCGGGATGTAGGACACACCTTCGACCGGCGCTGCCGGCGCCTTGCGAGCGGAAGTCGCCACGCGGGCGCCTGCATCCACCAGCGCACGGACAACCGCGGCGCCGAGGCCCGAGGTTCCGCCAGTGACCACGGCCCGCAGGCCGTTCAGTTGAAGATCGAAGCTCATACCGTGACCTCCATGTTTGCAATCAGACCGCGCTCAAGGCGGAAGAAGAACTTCATATCGAGCGGGCTGCCCTTGAAGTTGCCGGCCACGTGGGCCTTCACTGCGTGTACGCCTTCAATCAGCTCCAGCGAGAAGGGCTCGGTGGTGCAGGTGTACTTGGCATCGGCCGCCTTCTTCCACGCCCGGATCGCGTCGCGACCGGTGAAGACGTCGTCGTTGTCTTTCACGACGGCCTTTGGGGTGAAGCATTGCGCGACCTGGTCGGGACCCTGCCTGTCCGCCATGAAATACGCGGCGATAGGGTCAGGGAGCGTCAGTGATGAGGGCATGGTGTTCTTTCTGGTTGGGACGGATCGAAGGATGCGCCCGCATATCCATTTAGAGAATCTCTTAGAATTTGAATGGACTATGTAGAGAGGCGTACACAATGAGGGGGTCCGACTTTGCCGAGCTCAAAGCCTTCGTCGCCGTCGTGGAGAGGCATAGCTTTGCCCGCGCGGCGGAGCATCTGGGTTTGTCACCGTCTGCGTTGAGCCAGACCATCCGCCAACTGGAAAGCCGCATTGGTGCGCGCTTGTTGAATCGCACGACAAGAAGCGTCGCTCCGTCTGCCAGCGGGGAGCAGCTCTATTCGCGCGTGGCGCCGCTGTTCCGTGAAATGGAGAACGCGGTTGCCGAGGCAAGCGACGCGACCGGACAAATAAGTGGAACGTTACGGATCAACACCCTCGGAATAGCCGCAAGAACGCTCATTGCGCCAAGACTGAAGCGCTTCCATCGGGCGCACCCTGACGTGGTGCTGGATATCGTGGTGGACGACGCGCTGGCCGACATCGTGTCAGGCCGCTTCGACGCCGGGATACGGGTTGGAGGGCAGCTCAAGAAGGACATGATTGCCGTCCGTCTGTCACCAGACATGAAGATGATGGCCGTGGCTTCTCCGGACTACCTGGCCCGCCACGGCACGCCCAAAACGCCTACCGATTTGCATGACCACGCATGCATCAACTGGCGACTCCAGATGGATGGAAGGTTCTACCGGTGGGAGTTCGAAAAGCGCGGCAAGCGGCACGAGATCGCCGTCAACGGCCCTGTCGTCACCAACCATGCCGACATCGGCGTGGCGGCAGCGGTCAACGGACTAGGCATTGCCTATCACTTCGAGGTGGATCAGGTCGGCGAACTGCTCGAGCAGGGGCGCCTTGTACAGGTCCTGTCCGACTGGACGATTTCTCGTCCCGGCCTATTCCTGTATTACGCCAACCGGCAGCATCGCCCTGCGCTGCTGGGCTCGTTTATTGAATGCATGTTGGACCGGGAGCCGTTCGGCGATGCTTAATCTCCGCCGACGAAGAACGGCTAAGGGCGGCAATGTCCCGCCACTCCCATCCTGATCAAACGAAGCTTCGGCTCACCGACTGTGATCGTACCGGCCGGTGAGCAACACATCGGACAGGCCACGAATGACGACGAATGATGCACCCGCAAAGCTTGGCTTTCAGCGCTGGTGGCATGCGCCGGTCTCGAGACGGGATCGCCTGCTCGGCGTCACGGTCGGTGCAATCGGGTGTTTCTGGATTGCATGCCTTGGACGGGTCTTCATCGGCCCGTTGCCCATTGACCTCGGCGCACTTGCGGTTTGGTCGATATGGGGTGCTGCCGCAGGCGTTCTGCTTGGAACGCTCTTCCCCAAGGCTGTGAGGTGTGTCTGCCTTCCGTTTGCCATGTTCGGTGGTGGGAGCTGAGTTGGCCAACTTGGCCAACAGCCTGATGCTCGAGATCCCCAGGCACATCGGGGCGCGCATCCCTCACGGACATTTCGAGATGCAGTCCAACCCTGCCCACGCGCTGGCGGATTCGCATCGCTGAGGGGCATTGCGGCAGACAAGTCCATCGCTGACGTCAGGCTCAGACTTTGGCGAGGAACGCCGCTGCATCACCTGCTTCGCATTTCCAGTCGGCGAAGACCCCGACCAGGTTGCATTCCACGCAGCGGCAAGCAATGTAGTACCAACACACGTCATGGGTGCCTTCGTACACGGAGACGCCGGACACCAGCTCGAACACCTCGTTCTCGCACACGCACTCGTGCGCCTCAGGCACGGCATCGTCAACGTAGTCCGCACTGTCGCCCATCAGGTGATCCTGCCCGCAGTCGGTGCAGGTGCGGATGGCCACACCCGCCTCTTCATTCGTCTGCAGCGCGAAGGTCCGGCATCCGCAATCGCATTGGGACGAGGCAAACCTGAGGGCCTCATGGCGATTCGCCACGCTGTAGCTGCGCAGTTCGGCTTGGGTGTCGCCGGAAGTGGTCCCGTACCAGAACTCGCCCTTTTTCGTCAGTGCCATTGATGCTGCTCCATTCGTCAAAATGGGCTTCCCGGCAGGACTGACGCCGGCCTCGCCCCGTACGTCTGGATTCTGCCTTGCGGCCCGGAGCGTCAATCACGTGTTTCACCCCTGTGCCGCCGGCAACTGCACCGCAGCCCCTGCCTGCTCTTCGCTCCCCAGCGACCCCAGCGCGCGCCTCAACCCACTGGCGCTCGGAGACTCCAGATACAGGCACTTCTTCCCATGCCGCTTGCAGTGGTCCTTCACCCGCCAATACGCGTCATGGCTGATGCACCCCGTCTGGCAGATCACCAGATCCGCCGCGGCGAGGCTGGCGTCAAGCTTGGTGACTGCATCTTCCTCGCCGCCATCGTGATGCAGGAATCGCCCGCCGGTGCGCTCGATCAGTTGCCGGTAGATGGGCACCACGGCCGGGCGGCCACCCACGCACAGCACGGCGCGCTCATCCAGCGAGGGCAGTGATGGCTCAGCCGACGCGCTGTCCGGCGTCGGCAACTGCCGCTGCTGCGCCTCCATCGCCTCCAGCATCTGCTGCAGTTCCGCGGCCCGACGCTGCTCCCGTTCGGCCTGCTGTTGCGCGGCGAGCAATGTCCGCTCCAGCTGATGGATGCGCGCCTGCTGAGCCTCCAGATGCCGCGCCTGTTCATGCCGATGTCGCAAGCCAGGCACGCTGTCCTCCAGCTGTTGCAGTTCCTCGCGCAGTCCGGCGGCCAGCGTATCGCGGGCCAGGAGCTCGCCGCGCAATCGGAGGCATTCCGCCTGCGATTGCTCCAGTTGTTGCGCACGTTCCGCCAGCAGTCGCGTGCTGCGTGCCTGCGCTTGCGCCAGTTCGCGGCCCAGCACGGCATTCTCGTCCTGCAGCGCGTCCAGCCGCTCCAGATCGGCGCGGTTGGCGGCGCCGACCTGATGCTGCAGCATGTGGATGTCCCGCAGCACCTGTTCCTGCAGGGCGGCGTCGCATCGCGCATGGGTGAGCGCACCCCACAGCGCGCCCGCCACATCGTTGCCGTGCTGCGCCGCATCCCACCAGCGCGTCAGCGCCTCCGCCGTCTTGTGCTGCGACGCCTGACGCAAGGCCATCGCATAGCGCTGGTCCAGCTCCCGTTGCAGCATCTCGGAGATCGGCCCGCGCCGGCCGCATTCGTTGATGGCGCCGCAGTGCAGTTCGTAGTCGTTGCCCTGCGTCTGTCCGCCGAGCAGCTTGCCGAGTCGACGGCGCAGCAGCGGCATCGGCAGGCAGACGCCGATGACCGGGCACAAGGCCTGCGACGGCAGCTCCCAGAGCCGGCGGCGCCGAGAGCCTCGGGCGGTCGGCGTTTCCTCGCTGGCGGTCATGTCGCGCGTCAGCGCTTGCGCGAGCGGTCGGCCCGCGGCGGCGCGGGCGTCGTCGTCCGCGGCGTCAGCCCATCCGGCGGGCAGCGGCTGAGCGCCTTGTCCGATCTGGCCGATGGCGCCGGCCAGACCCGGCGGCGTGCCCGCATCGTCGGCCGCAGAGGGTTGCAGCAACACGTTGAACAGCGAAGTCTTGTCACACATGGCAGACGTCTCCTGACTGAGGTCGCGACGACCTATTGAAACGAAGCGGGTTGAAGCGCGAAGCGCACTGGGTACTCAACCCAGCTCGCCAGCCGCTGCTCGCCGCGGCGGGCGGGCAGGTAGGGACAGGACACCGCCACGCGGCGTGCGGCCTCGTCCAGCAGACGCCAGCCGCTGCCGTCGGCAATCAGCACTTCGGCGGCGTGGCCGTTCTCGTCCACTTTCACTCGCAGCCGCACCAGCCCTTGAATGCCGCGTTCCCGCAGCAGCGCCGGATAGTGGCGAGCCGTTTGACGCTCGCTGCACAGACGGTGTTCTGCAGTCAGCGCTGCTGGCGTGTCGACCGCGGCCGGCGAGGTCGTAATCGGCAAGTCGACCGGCGTGACGACGGCCGCAACCACGGCGACAGCGGGCGCAGAGATTGGCGTCGTCTCATGGACGCTGGGCGCAGCCGTCGACGAGTCGGTGCGAGACGGACTGGGCGGCGAGGGCGGTGCCACCGTGACCGTTTCGACGGTGACGGCGGGAATGGGCAGCGGTAGCACCGCCGGCAGTCTCGGTTGCGGCATGGGCGGCTGACCGGAGGGTGGCGTCGCCGTGGTGGAGGAGTCGGTCGCCGCCGGCAAGAGACGCGCGGTGATCGACGTGGGCGAGACCGCGTGAGGCAAGCGATCAGACCGTGCGGCGGCGATCGCCCAACCGAGCGCCAGATGCACGGCGACCGTGATCAGCCCCGCGGTCCAGCGCGAGCTCATGCGCGCAGCTCCCGTTGCGTCAACCCCATCGGCAGGACTGCGATGCCGTGCGCATCACGCAGCAAGCGCAGCCGGGTGTCGTAGAGCTGTTCCAGCAAGGGCAGGGTGGAGGGCAGTGCATCGCAATCCGCGATGAGTCGGCCGTTCTTCATCAGCCACAAGCGGTCGAAGTGGTTGAGCGCCAGATTGAGATCATGCAGAACGGCGATGAGCGCGTGGCCGCGTTGCTGAGCGAAGCGGGCCATCGCGTCCATCAGCGACAGGCTCAGGCCGGGATCCAAGGCGGCGAGCGGCTCGTCGACCAGCAGCAGTCCGTCGCGCTCATCCCAGGCCTGCGCAAAGACCCGCGCCAGTTGCACCCGCGCCTGCTCGCCGCCGGACAGGGTGTCGAATCGGCGACCGACCAGATGCGCCGCCTGCGCCTGCGCCAAGGCCTCGTGAACGATGTGATCCTGCTGAGCATCGCCTTGGCGCGCGACGCGGCCCAGCGCCACCACCAGTTCGACCGGCAGACCGAAGGCGACCCCGTGCTGCTGTGGCAGCACCGCGCGGCGGCGAGCCAGCGCCGCGGGCGTCCACTGATCCAACGGCCGATGATCCAGCGCGATGACGCCGCTGGCAGGGCGCGTCTCCCGCGCGATCAGCCGCAGCAGGCTGGACTTGCCGGCGCCGCTCGGGCCGAGCATCGCCACGCGCTCTCCGGCCGACACACGCAGCGTGATGGGACCCAGCGCCATCGTGCCCAGCGTCTGTCGAACCTCTTGCAGCAAGAGCAAGGCGGGCATCACGCGCTCCCCATCCGACGCACCGCCCCGCGCAGCAGGACCAGGAACCAGGGCGCGCCGATCAGCGCGCTGAAGACGCCGACCGGGATCTCGGCCGGCACCGCCAGGGTGCGCGCCAAGGTGTCGGCCACCAGCAGCAGCAGCGCGCCCGCGAGCATGGCGCAGGGCAGCATCCGGCGCACATCGGCGCCCACCAGTTGACGCGCCAGATGCGGCGCCATCAACCCGATGAAGCCGATGCTGCCGCACCAGGCCACCGCCAGGGCCGAGAGCAGCGCCACCACCAGCACGCTGTGCCGCCGCAGTCGGTCCACATCGATGCCGACATGCGCCGCTGCGGCCTCGCCCAGGGCGAGCGCATTCAGACGACCGGCCAGTCGCCAGGCCAGCGAACCCAGCAGCAGCAGGGCGGTGAGCATGATCACCGCCATCGTCCAGTTGGCGCCGGCCAGGGAGCCGAGGGTCCAGAAGTTGATGGCGCGCAGTTGTTCGTCATTGGCCAGGAAGCTGCACAGGCCGACGATCGCGAAGGTCATCGCCTGCAGCGCCAAGCCGCACAGCAGCAGCGCCGCGATCGAGCCCGGCGCCAGCCAGCGGGACAGACGTTGCAGCACCACGCACACGCCCAGTGCGCCGACAAATCCCACCACCGGCAGCAGCCACAGCCGCGCGGTGGGCGGCAAGGCCAGATGCAGGCCCGCGAACAGGGTGAGGGTCAAGGCCACGGCCGCGGCGGCCCCGCTGGTCACGCCGAGCAGGCTGGGCTCGGCCATCGGATTGCGGAACAGGGCCTGGCTGATGGCGCCGGCCAGACCCAGCGACGCGCCCACCGCCACCGTGAGCAGGATGCGCGGCAATCGCAGTTGCCACAGCACGTGCGCGCCGCCGGACTTCGGCGCCTCGCTCCACGGACCGTTCAGCCAATCGCTCAGGGCGATCGGCACCGCACCGAACTGCACCACCACCAGCACGGCCGCAATCAGTGCCACGCCCAGCCAGGTGGACCGTGATCCGGGAACTCGTGCGCGACCCGATGCGGGCGGCAACGCTGATCCGAGCGTGCTCATGGCGTGCCCGCGGCCGTGTGCGGCGCGCAACGGGCCATGCCGTCGCCGGCCGAACCCATGCGGTGGACGCCAGCCGCGTTCATCACGCCGTCTTGCCCGCGCCGGCGTGCAGCGCGGTGGCCAGTTTGGTGAGCGCCTGCGGGAGACGGGGCCCGAAGCCCAGCATCTCCATCGTTTCCAGGGCCACCACGCGACGCTGCCGGCCTGCGGGCGTCTGCGCCAGGCCTGGCAGGCGCAGCAGGCCGTCCGCACCACCGGAGGATTCCAGGCCCTGCGTGGTCGCCAGGATCACGTCGGGCGCGGCGGCAATGGCGGCCTCGGGCGAGAGCATCTTGTAGCCCTGCACGCCCTGCAGCGCATTCACCGCGCCGGCATACGCCAGCATGGCATCGGCGGCGGTCTCGGTGCCCGCGATGCGGGCCTGATTCGCCGCATTCGAAAGCACGAACAACACCCGCGGTGCGCGGTGAGCTGCGGCCAACCGGGTCACCGTCTGCTGACTGACCGCCCATTCCTTCTGCAGGCGCTGAATGAGCGCCGATGCCTGGGTGGGACGCCCAAGCAGCTCACCCAACCGTCGCGTGCGGTCGACGATGCCTTCGAAGCGATGATCCGCACGGAGCACATGCAGCGGCACCTTCGCCGTCTCGAGCTGGCGCAGCACCGTGGGTGGACCGGCCTCTTCGGTCGCCACGATCAGCGTCGGCGCCAGCGACAGCAAGCCCTCCGCCGCCAAGGTGCGCGCATAGCCGACATTCGGCAGTCGCGTGGCCGCGACGGGGAAGAGGGAGGTGCTGTCAACGCCGACCAGATCGGCCTCGGCGCCCAGTTCGTAGATCAACTCGGTCAGCGCGCCGCCCACGCTCACGATGCGTTGGGTTGCCGCATGTGCGCGTTGCGGGAGGCCGGCCAGCCCGAGCATCGGCAGCACGCCCGGCGCCACCGCCGAGCTCAGTGCAAGCAGGTGTCGGCGGGTCAGCATGGCACGGCCTCCGGCGTGCCCTCGACCAGGCTCTCCAGCAGGTTGCGCCAGTCGCAGCGCTCGGCCTGTCCGGGCTTGCGCTCGCCAAAGCACATCGCCAGGGTGCGGCCTTGCGCATCGAACAGCTCCAGCGAACAGACCAGGCCATCCACCGTGGGCTTGCGCACCAGCCAGGCGCTGGCGATGTGGTCTTCCCGCAGATGCAGATTGAAGCCTGGATCCAGCACATTGATCCACGGCCCCATCATGGCCACCTTGGCGATCGGTCCGCTGTGGATCTGGATCATTCCCGGATTGCCGACGAAGACCATGATGGCGATGCCCTGCTGCGCGGCCCGGCTGAGCAGCTCCTGGGCGCTGGACAAGGGCAGCGGCTGCGCAAAGCGCGGCTCCGCCAGCCGCAGGGCCTGGGTCCGGCTCAGTTGGTGGCGCTTGAGCAGGCCGAAGAACTCGTGCGTGTCGCGCAGCGACGCCCATTCATTGCGAAAGCGGGCGATGTCGATGAGGGTGTCGGGTCGCTCGGTCGGTTCCTCCCAGGCCGCATCTGCGACGAGGCCGGGATGTTGGTCGTCGGACAGGAAGTTCAGCACCAGCGCCTCATAGGCCGCCAGATCGCTGTCCGGTCGCAGGAAGACCTTGTGGATGGCCTGGCCGGCGGCATCGAAGAACTGCAGGCTGCGCTGCAGCGCGCCATCGGCCAGGCGCTCGGTCAGTGCGAAGCCGTGTCGCCAGTGGCTGTAGAACACCCGCAGATCGATCGCGCCGCCCAGCACCAGGCCCACCTGGCGCTGCGGTCCCTGCGCGCTCACCTCGCGATAGACGCCGACTTTCTCGTGCACGCAGGACTCGTTGCGGGTCAGGGCCATCACCGGGCCCAGTGGCTCCAGCGCGGCGATGAGGTCCTGCCAGTCGGCGCGCAGGCGGCGGGCGCGCAGCGGCGATTCGTCGTCCGAGAAATCGCCGACATGGGCGGCGAGCAACTCGCCTTCGGAGATGCGGAGGTCGGTGGCGATGTCGCGGTGACGCGCCCGTCGCTCCTCACGCGCCGAGGCGAAGGCTTGACGCAGTTGGGTGTAGCTGGCTTGCATGGAGGCTCCTGGCTGAATGAAAGGCGAGGTCAGAAATCAGCGCGCAGCGAGACCTGCAGCGCGCGGCCGGGCGCGGTGTAGCCGTCCAGCACATTGCTGTTGGCAGCGATGCCGCTGACGTCGCTCCAGCGCCAGTACTTCTTGTCGAAGAGGTTGGTGACAGCGGCCGACAGGCGCAGCGTCTTGTTGATGCGGTAGCCGCCGCCGACATCGATCACGTCGTACTTGCCCGGCGCGAAGTAGGTGGCGGTGCTGATGTCCGAGGCCTTCTTGCCGTTGCTGTGCAGCCAACTGCCTTGCAGCGACCAGTCGCCCACCTCATAGCTCACGCCCAGCGTGGCGCGCAGCGGCTGGATGGAATCCAGCGGCGTCTCCACGCCGTTTTCGATGCTGTGCCCGCGTGCCTTGGCCACGGCGGCCTTCACGCTCAGGCCCGAGGTGATGTCCCAGACGGCGCGCGCCTCCACACCCTTGATGCGGGCCTGGCTCAGGTTGACGTACTGGAAGACCAGCGGATTGGCGGGGGTGCCTGCGCCGCTGACCACCTCCTGGCTGATGAAGTCCCGGTAGCGGTTGTCGTAGGCACTGAGCTGCCAGCGCAGGCCGTCCGTCCATTTGCCGCGCAGGCCGATCTCCCAGCTGTTGGCATGTTCCGCCTTCAGGTTGGGATTGCCTTCGCTGCGGTAGCCCTGGGCGGGATTGGCAAAGCCGTTGTTGACCTGGTCCGGCGTCGGCGCCCGGAAGCCCTGGGCCCACTGCACATACGGCTGCAGGTTGGCCGAGACGCGCCACACCGCACCCAGGCGCGGCGTGACCGCGCTGTCGGACAGCGATGTCACCGCGCTGCTGTAGCCCGAGGCTTTGGGCGAGAGCTTGTAGCGCTCATACCGCAGCGCGGGAATGAGGCTGAGGTTGCCGACCTCGATCTCGTCCTGCAGGTAGGCCCCGGCCAGGTCGTAGTCGGTGTCGGGGAAGGGCTTGTTGGGGAAGGTCTCGCCGGCCGGTGGCACCGTGCCGTCGCGCAGGCCCTCGATCCGGTTGCGGCTCACGTCCAGCCCGTAGCTCAGTCGCTGGTTGGACAGCTGCGTCTGCGCCTGGGTGCTCAGGCCGATCAGGTGTTCCTTGTAATGGCCGATGCGGGTGCGGTCGGCCGCGGTGTTGCGATCCTCGTAGGCGACCTGCCGGGTCTCGCTGTCCTGCACATAGACCTGGGTGGTGACCTGCTGGATCCAGCTGGCATTGAGGTCCTCGTAGCGATGTTCCAGCGACAGGCGGGTGCGGTCCATCTTGTCGTGGGCGTCCAGGCCGAGCACGGCGGTGGAGGCTAGGCTGCCGGACGCCGGGGGCGCGGTCACCGCGCTCAGCACGTTGGTGTCGGTCTTGCGCTCGCGGTATTCCGCCGTGCCCATCAGACGGTGCTGGGCGTTGAGGCGGTAGCCGACCTTGGCCATCACGCTGTGGGTGTCGATGTCGGTCGGATTGGCCTTCGTGCGGTTGGCGTTGGCCGCGCCGTTGTCGCCGCGGGTCTCGGTCTCGTGACCGCGGCGCACCGAGGCCTGAACCAGGCTGCTCCAGTCACCGCTGCTGAAAGCGACGGCGGCGCTCGCGTCCTTGGAATCGTCCACCGTGCGCAGGCCGATGCGGCCGTAGCCGGCGAAGGTCTTGCCGTCCTTGAGCAGGTCCTCCGGCGACAGGGTGCGCAGCATCAGCGCGCCGGCCAGGCCGTCGCTGCCGTAGGAGGTGGAGGTCGGACCACGCAGCACCTCGGCGCTGGAGAGGCTGTCCAGATCGACGAAGTCGGCTCGGCCGCTGGCGAAAGCGCCGAAGGCAAAGCTCTGCGGCACGCGGATGCCGTCCACCATCATCAGCACCCGGTTGCCTTCCAGGCCGCGGATGTTGATGCCCTCGTTGCCGGCCCGGCCGGTGGAAGCGCCCGCTGCGGTGAAGCGTGGCGTCACCGCCTTGACGGCGAGGTCGACTTCATCGGCGAGCAGATCCTTGAGGTCGCGCGCATCGCGGCGGTCCAGTTCCCGACGCGGGATCACGGTGACGGTGTTCGGGACGGATGCCGCTGCCCGCTCGGTGCGCGTGGCGCTGACGGTGAGTTCACCGAGCTGGGCGGGTGTTGGTGTCGGTGTTGCGCTCGCACTGCTGGCGGATGCGGTCACCGCAGCGGTGGCGGACGTGCCCGTGACCGACTGGCCTTGGGCATGCGCCGAGGGCATCAGCGCCAACGGCGCGGCGAACGGAAAGGCGAGCGACAGTGCGAGCGCGACGGGTGTCTGGCGCAGAGACATGGTGCGGAGGTCCTGAAGGATCTCGCACGGGCTGGCGCTTCGCGGGCTGGTGCGGGTGGCCGGTGGTTGACGGGCCGATGGGCGTGAAAAGGTGGGGTGGTCGGGTCTGGAGACGGGTCGATGACGACAGCGCTGGGCGCTCTGGCGGCGGCGGTGGCGCCCGCAGGGAGCGGTGGCGGGCCCTTAGCGCCGGGCCCTCATTTGGTCAGGATCAGCTTGCCGAGCGAGGTCAGCCGCAGCCGGTAGAGCTGACCGGCGTGCTCGATCTCGACCTCTCGCTCATTCCCCAGCAACGTCTGGCTGCTCACGCGCCGACGCTGGGGCAGGGGTGCCGCTTCATGACGCGACGAACCTGACACGGTGGCGCGCGCGCTGAGATCCAGCGTGGCGGCCGGCAGGGCCTCGGTGTGGTTGGGGTGGTAAGTCATGTCCACATCTTAGATGAGAACGATTCGCAATATCAACCGAAACCTGAAAATTCTTCTGATCGCCCGGTCGAAACGGGGATCGCCCTGGACGCGACGCCCGGCTGGGTCGCCAAACTGCGGCTACGAACAGTTCGCATGCAGAGCGCGCGGGTCAGGTCTTGTCCCCACGGCGGCTGGGGAAAGACGAGAATTCGCGCATTCCGGAATTTCCGCTGAGGAGAAGAACATGAAGGGCGATGCCAAGGTCATCGAATATCTGAACGCGCAGCTGAAGAACGAGCTCACCGCGATCAACCAGTATTTCCTGCACTACCGCATGCTCAAGAGCTGGGGCTTCGAGCGCCTGGCCAAGCATGAGTACGCCGAGTCCATCGAGGAAATGAAGCATGCCGACAAGCTGATGGATCGCATCCTGATGCTGGAAGGCCTGCCCAACCTGCAGGACCTGGGCAAGCTCTACATCGGCGAGAACGCGGTGGAAGTGCAGCACTGCGACCTGAAGATCGAGATGGGCTCCCACCCGCTGCTCAAGGAAGCCATCGCCTACTGCGAGAGCGTGCGTGACTATGTTTCGCGCGAAGTGCTGGAAGAAATCCTCAGCGACACCGAGGAACACATCGACCACCTGGAAACCCAGATCGACCTGATCGCCCAGGTGGGCGAGCAGAACTGGCTGCAGAGCCAGATGGGCGAAGCCAGCTGATCGACCCGGCGCCGCGGCGCCGTCGCCACACCGTCTCGGCCCAACGCCGTGGCGATTGGCAGAGACCGCGCCCCGCCCGCCCCGGCATCCCCTGACGGATCCCGGGGCTTTTTTACGGGCTTCAATTGAGAGGAATTCTTGTTTGCGTTAGCATCTGGGCCATTCCACCGGTTCTGGATCCCGCCCCCGGGTTCCGTGGACTGATCCCCGGGCCCGTCGAGCTTTCGCACCATGATCGTCTGCCTCTGCCACCGAGTTTCCGACCGTGACATCCGTCGCAGCGTCGCCGAGGGCGTGCACAACTTCGACGTGCTGCAGGACGACACCAAGGTCGCCGCCGCCTGCGGCAGCTGCCACGACTGCGCCCGCGAGGTGTTCGACGAGGCCCTGCAAGCCTGCGCCGCCGCGCACGGTGCGAGCTGCGGCGGCCCGTCGCGCGTCATTCCGATCGCGCGAATGATCGAAGCGGCCTGAGCGGCCGCTGATCTCTTCCTCCCGACCCGGTTCCCGCATGTCGACTGCCGACTGATCCGCTCTCCGTGGATTCGCGGTGGCAGCGCGATCCTTCTGTGAAGCCATTGCCGAAGCACCGCAGGAAAGCCCGCGACGGGTCACAGCGGCATTTCCTGGCTACTTGAGCGCTTGTCGCTCCGATGGCTTTCCAATCGCCCAGAAAAAAACCGCAGCCCGGGTGACCGGTGCTGCGGTTTCTTCCTGCGTGGTGGATGGCGAAAGTGCGACGAGGGTGTCGTCGCAGGTCCGTCGGGGAGCAAGCCTTGTTCGACTCCCTCAGGCTTCGTTGCCGGGACCGGACCGCCTCGACCCGAAGGCCCGATCCGCCAATCCCGGCGATCCAACGCACGCAGCCGCCCCGGAGGGCGGCGATCGGCAGAGAGACCCCGCGCGAGGCGGCGTCTCCCTGACGCGAGATCCTTACTTGGCGGCCGAGGCCGTGGCCGCCGGCTTCTCAGCGGCGGACTTCTCGGTCTTCTCAGCCTTGTGGTGCTTGGCCTTGTGCTTGGCCGTCTTGTGCTCGGCCGTGCCTTCGGTCTTGACGGTGGCCTGGGTCTCTGCCTTGGCCTCAACCTTCGGCGCGGTCGCAGCGGCGGGCGCGGCGGTCGTCGTCGGGGCGGCCGGGGTCTGGGCCATCACGGCGCCGGCGATCAGCAGGGCGGGGATCAGGGCCAGGGTCTTAGCGGTCTTGAAGGCTTGCATCTGGTTTCTCCAGCAGGTTGAACAAGGTGAGGAGACAACGAGACCCGACGACACTTTGTTGACACCGACATCGCGGCTTTGCATTGCGTTACGTTCACCGCACGGCTGAGCGCACGTGGCAGGTCTTGCCCCCATGGCGGGGCGATCGGCTTGATGCAAGATCGCGGTCGAGCCTGGGTGGCAGCGGCGCGCCGCTGCAATGCCGCTGCTGCACCGGGTGTGCGCGTGTGCTGCCGATCACTCGCAGGCGCGCACGCGCGCGGCCCCCGTGGGACGCGCGATGTCCGCCATGGCCTCGGGCCGCACTTCTCTCATTTGTCCCTGGAGATTTCCATGTCCCACTCCTTCGACTGGACCCGCGGCTACGCCAGCCGTCGCAGCCCGGTGTTTGCGCGCAACATCGTCTCGACCTCCCATCCGCTGGCGGCCCAGGCCGGTCTGCGCATCCTGGCGCAAGGCGGCAATGCGGTGGATGCCGCCATTGCCACCGCCGCCTGCATGACGCTGGTGGAGCCTTGCAGCAATGGCTTGGGCTCGGATGCGTTCGCGATCGTGTGGGACGGCAAATCCCTCCAGGGCCTGAACGCCTCCGGCACCGCGCCGCAGGCCTGGACCCCGGATTACTTCGATCGCAAGTACGGCGCCGGCCGCGACATGCCCAAGCGCGGCTGGGACGCGGTGACCGTCCCCGGCGCGGTGGCGGGCTGGGTGGCCTTGAGCGAGCGCTATGGCCGGCTGCCGTTCGCCGACCTGATGGCGCCCGCCATCGAGATCGCCGAGCGCGGCTACGCGGTGCCGCTGCTCGTGCAGAGCAAATGGCGCATGGCATCCGAGGTCACCGACCTCGTGTCTCAACCCGGCTTTGCGCAGGCCTTCCTGCCGCGCGGCCGCGCGCCCGAGGTGGGTGAGCTGTTCCAGTTCAAGGAAGCCGCCCGCACCCTGCGGTTGATCGCCGAGACGCGCGGCGAAGCCTTCTATCGCGGCGAAGTGGCCGCTGCCACCGAGGCGTCTGCCCGTGAGACCGGCGGTGCGATCACCGCTGCCGACTTCGCCGCCTACCGTCCCGAATGGGTCGACACGCTCTCGATGGACTATGCGGGCCACACCCTGCATGAGATCCCGCCCAACGGTCAGGGCATCGCAGCCCTGATTGCATTGGGCATCCTGAAGAACTTCGATGTGGCGTCGCTGCCGGTGGACAGCACCGCGTCGCAGCATCTGCAGATCGAGGCCATGAAGCTCGCGTTCGCCGATGTCTATCGCTATGTCGGCGATCCACGCACGATGCAGGTCCAGACGTCGGAACTGCTGGATCCGGCCTATCTCGCCGGCCGTGCCCGCCTGATCGACATGACCCGCGCCCAGGACTTCCAGGCCGGCAACCCGGTCAAGGGCGGCACCATCTACCTGACCGCAGCCGACGAGAGCGGCATGATGGTCAGCTTCATCCAGAGCAACTACATGGGCTTCGGTTCCGGGCTGGTCGTGCCCGGTTACGGCGTGTCGCTGCAGAACCGCGGTCACTGCTTCACCCGCGAGCCCGGTCATGCCAACGTGGTGGCGCCCGGTAAGCGGCCGTTCCACACCATCATCCCGGCCTTCCTGATGAAGGATGGCCAGCCGCAGATGAGCTACGGCGTGATGGGCGGCAACATGCAGCCACAGGGCCACATGCAGACGCTGGTCCGCATGCTCGACTACGGCCAGCATCCGCAGGCGGCCTGCGATGCGCCGCGCTGGCGCTTCAATGATGGGCTGTCGATCAATGTGGAGGCGTCGATGGCGCCCGACACCATCGACGGTTTGCGCGCACTCGGCCACCAGATCGGCGACATCCACGACAGCTACCAGGACTTCGGCGCCGGCCAGTTCATCTGGCGCCTGGGCGATCCGTCGGTGGACGGCTATGTGGCCGCGAGCGACCCACGCCGGGACGGTGCCGCGGCGGGCTGGTGAACGTCGACGGGAGCGACACGCGCGAAAGAGGCCGCAGGGCGAGCGGCTAGCGGCGAGAAGCGAGAAGCGAGACCGCCTGACGCCGCCCGATACGGTGCCCCACCATGCCAGCCAGTCGCTCGGGCGGGCGTGACCAAGTGCCGGCTCCGACGGTCCGCGCGCGGCCCGATGTGTCCTTCCTCACTTGCGGGCGGCGAAGTGCCGCTGCTAGCATCGACGCTCTTTCCTTCCTCCCCGGAAGCCACGCACCGCCAGCCCTCGCGGGCCTGCCGATCATGACCAAGCTGCTCGACCGCACCCGATCCATCGCCCAGGCGTTGGCGTGCGTTCGCGCGCCGGGTCGGGTGGTGCGACGACCGTAGGGTCGTCTCTCGCCGAAGGGCCCGCAGACGGCCCCGGCGATGTCCGTCACCTGCTCGTTTTTCCGCGATCACCGCCCGCGTGCGGGGATTGCCCGGTCCAGATCCGGCTCATGAAGCCGATCCCGGGCCGCTTCCGGAGCTCTCCCATGCTGCCCAAGAGGCAAATCCCGTTGGTCGACCGGCTGCTCGACCGGCTGCTTGATCTGTTGCGTCTGCCCGCCGGCGACCTGCTGCGCGACCTCGTTTACCGGCGCCTGTGGTCGTCCATCCTGATCAGCTCGCTGGGCGGGCAGATCACCTTGCTGGCGCTGCCCTTGACCGCTGCGATCCTGCTGCATGCCTCGCCCACCCAGATGGGTTGGCTCACCGCGATGGAGATCCTGCCCTTCGTGCTGTTCTCGCTGCCGTCGGGGGTGTGGCTGGACCGGGTGCGCAAGCTGCCGGTCTACATCGTGGGCGAGGTCACCCTGGCGGTGGCCGTCGGAAGCGTGCCGGTGGCGGCGTGGATGGGCTGGTTGGGCATGCCCTGGCTGTATTTCGTCGGCTTCCTGCTGGGAACGGTCTACACCGTGGCCGGCAGTGCGGCCCAGATCGTGCTGACGCAGGTGGTCAGCCGCGACCGGCTGGTCGAGGCCCATGCGAAGAATGCGCTCGCCTCCTCCGGCGCGGAAGTGGCCGGGCCTGGTGTGGCGGGTGCGCTGATCAAGCTGGTCGGCGCGCCGCTGGCGCTGGCGGTGGATGCGCTGCTGCTGCTCAGTTCGGCGCTGATCCTGCGTGGCGTGAAGGTGCGTGAGCATCTGATCCGGCGTGAGGGTGCGGACTTCTGGCGCGACCTGAAGGCGGGCGTGGCCTTTGTGCGCGGCGAGCGCATGCTGGTCAGCCTGGCCTGCGCGGTGGGCGGCTGGCAGATGTTCAACCAGGCGGCGCAGGTGGTGCAGATCCTGTTTGCAACCCGCGTGCTTGGCCTGTCGGCGCAGAGCGTGGGTCTGTCCTACATCGCGCTGGGCGCGGGCACGGTGCTGGCGAGCGTCTTCGGCCATCGGATCAGCCGACGGCTCGGCCCGGGGCCGTGCCTGATCTCCGGGTTTGGCATCTGCGGCATCGGCTGGACGGTGCTGGCCTTTGCGCCGGCCAATGTCTGGGGGGTGGCGGCGTTCGGCTTCGCGCTGTTCGCCTTCGGCGTGGGCGCGGTGTTCATCTTCATCAACTTTCTGTCGCTGCGCCAGGCGGTGACGCCCGGCCCGTTGCTCGGGCGCATGACCAGCACCATGCGCTGGCTGATCCTGATCCCGGCAGGCCCCGGCGCGCTGGTGGGCGGCTGGTTGGGGGAACATGTTCATCTGCGCGCAGCGCTGCTGTTCGCCGGCGTCGGCGCGCTGCTGCTGACGGCGTTGGCCTGGCGCATGCGGTCCATCCGCACGGTGAAGGAGTTGCCCCGCATCGTCGAGGAAGAAGCGGCGCTCGGGGCCGAAGCTCAGCCTGGGCTGAACCTGCAGACGGTGAGCGGCAACTGATCGGCCCCCATCCCGTCTTCTACGATGCGCCCCATGAATCACAACGATCCCGTGCTGATCCAGGTCCCCGAGATCCTGGCCACCGACCATCTGCTGCTCATGGCGCCGCAAACGGTGGACGGCGACGGCGTGCTGCTGAACTTCACCGTCAATGCCTCGCTGGAGCATCTGCGCCCCTGGATGCCGTGGGCCCAGGAGCGGCCCACCGTCGAGCAGTCCGAGGCCATCGTGCGGCGGATGAAGGCGCAGTTCCTCACCCGGGAGCATCTGGCCTACTTCCTGTACGAGCGGGATGCCGACGGGCTGCGCGGGTCGCTCATCGGCGGGGCCGGCTTGGTGCGGCTGGACTGGTTGCTGCGCCGCTTCGAGATCGGCTATTGGCTCGCGCCCACCGCCACCGGCCGCGGGCTGGCCAGCCAGGCGGTGCAGGCCTTGAGCCGGCTGGCCTTCGGTGCGCTGCGGGCGCGGCGGGTGGAGATCCGGACCGATGCCCGCAATCACGCCAGCCGCGCGGTGGCTCTGCGCTGCGGCTTTCAGTTGGAAGGCGTGCTGCGCAATGACGCGCTGGGCGTCGATGGCCTGCCCACCGACACCTGCATCTTTGGCCTGATCGATGTCGCGGACCTGCGCGATCCCTCTGCGGATCGCATGGCGGCGGCGGAGTCGGCCGCCGCGGGCCTCAAGTCGTCGGGCTGAAGCGATCCACGGCATCCGTGATGATGCCGTCCACGCCATTGGAGATCAGCCACTGCGCGCTGGCGGCGTCATTGACGGTGTAGACCAGCGCCTTCATGCCGGCCTGATGCAGGTGCTCGACCAAGGGCTGGTCCATCAGCGCGTAATGCGTGATCACCGCACGGCACTCCAGCGACTGGGCCCGCTCGAACCAGCCGGTCTCCAGCGCCTCCAGCAGCAGCCCGCGCGGCACCGAGGCGGCGGTCTCGCGCGCGCCGCGCAGCGCCTCGGGCTGGAAACTGCTGAACAGCAGCGAGTCCGGCGCGGACTCGCCCCACAGCCGCAGCACCTCGCGGCCGACGACCTCGCCGGTGCGGAACTCGTCACCCGGCGTCGGCTTGATCTCGATGTTCAGGGCGTGCTGGTTCACCCGCACGTAGGCGGCGATTGCCTCCAGGCTGGGCGGGGGCTCGCCCGCATAGGGGCGGCTGTGCCAGCGACCGGCGTCCAGTCGGGACAACTCGGACCAGGGCAGGTCGGCCGCGCGGCCACGGCCGGAGGTGGTCCGATCCAGCGTGGCATCGTGCAGCAGGAAGGGAATGCCGTCGGCGGACAGCTTCACATCGCACTCGAACGCGCGATAGCCGTGCCGCGCACCTTCGCGGAAGGCCGCCAAGGTGTTTTCCGGCGCCAACTTGCCGGCGCCGCGATGGGCGACCCAGAAGGGCAGGGACCAGGGCCAGGAATGGCTTTCCATCGTGTCGCTCCTTCAATCTTCTTGATCCGGATGATCTCTTCGACGGACTCGATCGTTGGGTCGTTTGGTCGTTTGGTCGTTTGATCGTTTGATCGCTTGATCTCGTCGATCATGTCGATCGATTCGATCGGTCCTCACGGTCGGCGCGGCAACCGGTGTCGGCCCGCCGCGCCCATCCTGGCGCACGCCGGCTCAGGCGTCCAGTCGTTGGCCGGATTCCGCATCAAACCAGTGCAGCCGCTCCACCGGTGCCTTCAGCAACAGGGTCGCGCCCGGCTGGGGCGGCAGGTCGGTGCCGTCGATGCGCAAGGTGAAGGGTTCGCCGCCTTCACCGCCCAGTCGACCGTAGACCAGGCGTTCCGCGCCCAGCATCTCCACCATCTCCACCCACAGCGGCCATGCCGTGGTGGGCAAGTGGCTCTCGGCCGCATGACGGCGATCGTCATGCGACATCGCATGCTCCGGCCGCAGTCCTAGGGTGACCGCCCCTTGGCGCGGCGCCGGGCCGGGCAGGGGCAGGCTGGCGCGACCGATGCGGAACTGTCCGCCCTCGACCTGGCCCTTCAGCAGGTTCATCGCCGGCGATCCGATGAAGCTGGCGACAAAGGTGGTGGCCGGGCGGCCATAGACCTCTTCCGGGGTGCCGAACTGCTCCATTCGACCGGCGTTCATCACGATGATGCGCTGGGCCAGCGTCATCGCCTCGACCTGGTCATGGGTCACGAACAGCGAGGTCACGCCCAGTTCCCGATGCAGCTTCTGGATCTCCAGCCGGGTCTGTACACGCAGCTTGGCATCGAGGTTGGAGAGCGGCTCATCGAACAGGAACACCTGAGGGTCCCGCACGATGGCGCGGCCCATGGCCACACGCTGGCGCTGGCCGCCGGACAGCTCGCGCGGCTTGCGCTGCAGCAGATGGCCCAGCTCCAGGATGCGCGCGGCCTTGTCCACCCGGGTGCGGATGTCCTCGGCGGAGAGCTTGCGGATCTTCAGGCCGTAGGCCATGTTGTCGAACACGCTCATGTGGGGATAGAGCGCATAGTTCTGGAACACCATGGCGATGTCGCGGTCGGCGGGCTCGACCTGGTTGACCACCCGGTCGGCGATCGCGATCTCGCCGTCGCTGATCTCTTCCAGGCCCGCGACCATGCGCAGCAGGGTGGACTTGCCGCAGCCCGACGGGCCGACGATGACGACGAATTCGCCATCCGCGACCTCGGCGCTCACGCCGTGGATCACCGGATTGGCCTTGGCGCCGTGGCCGTAACGCTTGACGACGTTGCGCAGGGAGATGCTTGCCATCGTGAGTCTTGTGCTTGTTGTCTCGTGAGTCGGATGTCGGAGGCGCCGACCGGTTGCCGCAGGGCGGGCCATGCCGCCGCAGCGGCGGAGGTCGGTGGGTGCCTCGGCGCTTATTTCTCGGTGTCCACCAGGCCCTTGACGAACCATCGCTGCATCAGGACCACCACCAGCGCCGGCGGAATCATCGCCAGCAAGGCGGTGGCCATGATGATGTTCCAGTCGTTGGCGGCGTCGCCGCCGCTGATCATGCGCTTGATGCCGATGACGACGGGATACATGTTCTCATCCGTCGTGACCAGCAGCGGCCAGAGGTACTGGTTCCAGCCATAGATGAACTGGATGACGAACAGCGCCGCGATGCTGGTGACCGACAGCGGCATCAGCACATCCCGGAAAAAGCGCAGCGGCCCGGCGCCATCGATGCGGGCCGCCTCGACCAGTTCATCAGGCACGGTCAGGAAGAACTGTCGGAAGAGGAAGGTCGCGGTCGCCGAGGCGATCAGCGGCACGGTCAGCCCGGCATAGGTGTTGAGCATTTTCAGGTCGGCGACCACCTGGTAGGTGGGCCCGATGCGCACCTCCACCGGCAGCATCAGGGTCACGAAGATGGCCCAGAAGAAGAAATTGCGCAGCGGGAACCGGAAGTACACGATGGCAAAGGCCGACAGCAGCGAGATCGCGATCTTGCCCACCGCGATCACCAGCGCGCAGACCAGGCTGATCCACATCATCTGACCCACGGGGGCCTTCGAGCCCGCGCCGCTGCTGCCGAACAGCGCGGCGCTGTAGTTGTCGATCAGGTGGGAACCGGGCGTCATCGGCATCGGGGCCTGGACGATCTCGGCGGCGGTGTGGGTGGAGGCGACGAAGGCCACATACAGCGGGAAGGCGACGATCAGCACGCCCAGCACCAGGATCAGGTGCGAGAGCATCGTCAGGAGGGGGCGGCGCTCGACCATGTCAGTAATTCACTTTCCGTTCGACAAAGCGGAACTGCACCACCGTCAGCACCACCACGATCGCCATCAACACCACGCTCTGTGCGGCCGATCCGCCCAGATCCAGCGCCTTGAAGCCGTCGTAATACACCTTGTAGACCAGGATGGCGGTGTCCTTGCCGGGGCCGCCGTGGGTGGCCGCATCGATGATGCCGAAGGTGTCGAAGAAGGCATACACCACGTTGATCACCAGCAGGAAGAAGCTGGTGGGCGACAGCAGCGGGAAGGTGATCGTCCAGAAGCGGCGCCAGGGACTGGCCCCGTCGATCGCGGCGGCCTCGATCAGCGATTTCGGGATGGACTGCAGACCGGCCAGGAAGAACAGGAAGTTGTAGGAGACCTGCTTCCAGACGGCGGCCAGCACCACCAGCGTCATCGCATCGTTGGCATCGAGCAGGTGGTTCCAGGGAATGCCCAGCGCTTGAAGCGCATAGGCCACCACGCCGATCGACGGCGCGAACATGAACAGCCACAGCACGCCCGCGATCGCCGGGGCTACCGCATAAGGCCAGATCAGCAGGGTCTTGTAGAGGCCGGCGCCCCGCATCACCCGGTTGGCCATGGTGGCCAGCAGCAGCGAGACCGACAGCCCGAGCACCGCCACCAGCAGCGAGAACACGGCGGTGGTCTTGAAGGACGCCAGGTAGCCGGGATCGTTGAAGAGCTGGCGGAAATTCTCCAGCCCCACCCATTCGGTCGACAGGCCGAAGGCGTCCTGCTGCTGCAGGCTCTGCAGCAGCGCCTGGGCGGCCGGCCAGAAGAAGAAGGCGCTGATGACCAGCGCCTGCGGAGCCAGCAGCAGCCAGGGCAGCCAGCCGGATCGAAAGACCACGCGTTTTTGTTGCGACATCCGGGGTGTCCGTCGGGAAAGTCGATCTTGGGGAAATCCGGGAGGGCGATCTGCGCAGGCGGTCCGCATAGGCGGTCCGCACTGGCGATCGGCGCACCCGATCAATACAAGCGATCGAGCACAGGCATCTGGAACTGGTCAGCCATGCATCAGAACGGCCGGCAGGAGGGCGTCATCGGCATGCAGGGTGCGCAGGGGCGGGCGGGTGGTCGATCCCCTGCGCTGTCTTCCAGCCGACGGCCAACGCCTTGGGAGCATGTGCCTCGTCAGCGCCGATGGGAAGCCCCTTGATTGCCTGACATCGGGTCGGGGCCCGGAGCCTGAGCGAACGGGCGTTCACCCGTGGCCTTCGGTCCGTGGGCCCGCCGGCCCAGGCTCACAGCTTGGCGGACTTCTGGAAGCGCTCCAGCAGTTCGTTGCCGCGGGAGATGGCGGTGTCCAGGCCGTCCTTGGGCGTCTTGCGACCGGCCCAGACCTGCTCCATCTCTTCATCGACGATGGTGCGGATCTGCGCGAAGTTGCCCAGCCGCACGCCGCGCGACTTGTCGGTCGTCTTGCGGATCATCTGCTGCACGGCCACGTCGGTGCCGGGATTGGCCTTGTAGAAGCCGCTCTTCTCGGTCAGCTCATAGGCGGCCTTGGTGACCGGCAGGTAGCCGGTGCGCTTGTGGCTTTCGGAGGCGACCTCGGTACGCGACAGGTACTGGAAGAACGCGGCCACGCCCTTGTACTCGGCGGACTTCTTGCCGGACATCACCCACAGGCTGGCGCCGCCGATGACGGTGTTCTGCGGCGCGCCGGGCACGTCGGGGTAGTAGGGCAGCGGCGCGGTGCCGGCGGCGAACTTGGCGCTCTTCTTGATGTTGGCGTAGAGGCCGGACGAGCCGGTCATCATGGCGCACTCGCCGGAGACGAAGGTGGCATCGGCGCTGTTGCCGCGGCCCTTGTAGACGAACAGGCCCTGCTTGGCCATGTTGGCCAGGTTCTCGATGTGGCGCACATGCAGCGGCGAGTTGAAGGCCAGCCGCGTGTCCAGGCCGCCGAAGCCGTTGTTCTTGGTCGCGTACTCCACGTTGTGCCAGGCGGAGAAGCTCTCCAGTTGCGTCCAGCTGACCCAGCTCGTGGTGAACGGGCACTTGTGGCCGGCGGCCTTGAGCTTGGCCGCGGCGGCAGCGACTTCCGGCCAGGACGACGGCGGCTTGTTGGGATCCAGTCCCGCGGCCTTGAAGGCGTCCTTGTTGTAGTGGAAGACGGTGGTCGAGCTGTTGAACGGGAAGCTCAGCATCTGGCCGTTCGGCGCGGTGTAGTAGCCGGCGACGGCAGGCACATAGGCGGCGTTGTCGAACTTCGCGCCGGCTTGCTGCATCACCTGGCCGACCGGCACGATGGCGCCCTTGCTGGCCATCATGGTGGCGGTGCCGACCTCGAAGACCTGCAGGATGTGCGGGGCGTTGCCGGCACGGAAGGCGGCGATCGCGCCGGCCATCGATTCGTCGTAGCTGCCCTTGTAGGTCGGGACGATCTTGTAGTCGGTCTGGCTGGCGTTGAAGTCCTTGGCCAGGTCGTTGACCCAGTCGCCGAGGGCGCCGCCCATCGAGTGCCACCATTGGATCTCGGTCTGGGCGAGGGCGGCGGTGGGGCTGGCGGCCAGCAGCGCGGCCAGGGAAGCAGCAAGCAGTGAAGTCTTCATGGGTCTCCGTTGCTCCGGAAAAAGTGTTGTTCGGGCGGCGCGGCAAGGGTTTCTACCGGGCCCGGATGAGCTTATCCGGGCATTGTGACATTGGGTGACCACGGTCACGTGCTGCCTGCGCACTCGCCAGTCACCGGGATTTCATGCGGGGCGTCCCACGCAGGCGCTGCACCGGGTGTCGCCGACCAGGCGATGCCGCGCTTGCCTAGAGTCCCTCGCCGGGGCCCGCCCTCTTTCGCTGGGGTAGGATTCCGCCCATTGCCCTGTCCGGGGCCGGCCGCGACCGCGGCCATTCGCGAACGCCTGTTCCGATCCTCGTGTCCAGCGGGGCCGGGGACCACAAGTCCGAGGCGCTGTCCCGGGCGCGGCCTCATGCTTTTCTCCAGCCAGGCATCGGTGTTCCTTCGGAGCGCCGGACGCCGCAACCCAGGGTGCGCAGGCACCTGGCCGCCATGAATGCACCGCATCTGCTGATGCCCGTCGACCCCGCGATGGCCGGCGAAATGATCCCGACCCTCGCGCACGCGCCCCGGCTGCGCGAGATTCCGTACAACTACACCTCCTTCTCCGATCGCGAAATCGTCCTTCGCCTGCTCGGCGCCCGTGCCTGGGAGCTGCTGAACCAGTTGCGCGGCGAGCGCCAGACCGGCCGCTCCGCCCGCATGCTCTATGAGGTGCTGGGCGACATCTGGGTGGTGCAGCGCAATCCCTATCTGCAGGACGACCTGCTCGACAACCCGCGCCGCCGCGAAGCGCTGATCGGTGCGCTGCGCCATCGGCTCAAGGAGGTGCAGCGTCGTCGCCATCCCGAGGACGATGCCCAGCGCGACGCCTGGGTCGGTGAACTGCTGACTGCCGCCGAAGCGGCGGTGGCCGCCTTCGCGCATCAATTCGAGCAGGTGGCCGAGCTGCGCAAGCGTGCCAGCAAGGTCTTTGCCCGCCACACTGCCAAGGACAACATCAAGTACGACGGTCTGTCTCGGGTGGCCCACGTCACCGATGCGACCGATTGGCGGGTCGAATACCCGTTCGTGGTGCTGACGCCCGACACCGAGGCCGAGATGGCCGCGCTGGTGGCCGGCTGCTTCGAACTCGGGCTCACCGTCATTCCGCGCGGCGGCGGCACCGGCTATACCGGTGGCGCGGTGCCGCTGGTGTGGAACACCGCCGTCATCAACACCGAGAAGCTCGAGGCCATGCGCGGCGTCGAGATGATGCAGCTGCCCGGCATGGACCGGGAGGTGCCGACGATCTGGACCGAGGCCGGCGTGGTGACGCAGCGGGTGTCGGATCTGGCGGAGCTGCACGGCTTTGTCTTCGCCGTGGATCCGACCTCGGCGGAAGCCTCGTGCATCGGTGGCAACATCGCCATGAATGCCGGCGGCAAGAAGGCGGTGCTGTGGGGCACCGCGCTGGACAACCTGGCTTCCTGGCGCATGGTCACGCCGGAAGCGAAGTGGCTGGAGGTGGTGCGGATCAACCACAACATGGGCAAGATCCATGATGTGGAGACGGCCAGCTTCGAGCTGCGCTATTTCGACGCCACCGGCCGGGTGCTGGAGCGCACCGAACGGCTGGACATTCCGGGCCGCACCTTCCGCAAGGAAGGCCTGGGCAAGGATGTGACCGACAAGTTCCTGGCCGGCCTGCCCGGCGTGCAGAAGGAAGGTTGCGACGGCCTGATCACCAGCGCGCGCTGGATCGTGCACCGCATGCCGGCGCATGTGCGCACCGTCTGCCTGGAGTTCTTCGGCAATCCGAAGGAATGCGTGCCGTCGATCGTCGACATCAAGGACTTCATGTTCGGCGAGATGAAGAAGCCCGGCGGCGCGATCCTGGCCGGCCTGGAGCATCTGGACGACCGCTATCTGAAGGCGGTGGGCTATGCCACCAAGAGCAAGCGCGGCGGGCTGCCGAAGATGGTGCTGATCGGCGACATCGTCGGCGACGATGCGGACGAAGTCGCCCGCGCCACCAGCGAGGTGGTGCGGCTGGCCAACGGTCGCTCGGGCGAGGGCTTCGTCGCGGTCAGTGCCGACGCGCGCAAGAAGTTCTGGCTGGACCGCAAACGCACGGCGGCCATCTCCAAGCACACCAATGCGTTCAAGGTGAACGAGGACGTGGTGATTCCGCTGCCGCGCATGGGCGAATACACCCTGGGCATCGAGCGGATCAACATCGAGCTGTCGCTGCGCAACAAGCTGGCGCTGGTCGATGCGCTGCGGGACTTCTTCGCCACCGGCAACCTGCCCCTGGGCAAGAGCGACGATGCCGGCGAGATTCCCAGCGCCGAGCTGCTGGAAGACCGGGTGCAGCAGGCGCTCGCGCTGCTGGACGAGGTCGGTGCCCAATGGCGCGAGTGGATGCAGGCGCTGGACATTGATCGCGCCGCCGAGGGCGAGCGCAGCTACTTCGAGCAACTGCAGGACTACACCCTGCGCGCGAGCTGGAAGAAGCAGATCCTCAAGCCGCTGCAGGATGTGTTCGCCGGCGCGGCCTTCACCCAGATCCTGGCCGAATGCAAGCGCATCCACAAGGAGGTGCTGCGCGGTCGGGTGTGGGTGGCGCTGCACATGCATGCGGGCGACGGCAACGTCCACACCAACATCCCGGTGAACTCGGACAACTACGAGATGCTGCAGACCGCGCATGAAGCGGTGGCGCGGATCATGAAGCTGGCGCGGTCGCTGGACGGCGTGATCTCGGGTGAGCACGGCATCGGCATCACCAAACTGGAGTTCCTCACCGACGACGAACTCGCCGGCTTTGCCGGCTACAAGCAGCGGGTCGATCCGCAAGGGCGCTTCAACAAGGGCAAGCTGCTGCGTCCGGCCACCAGCGGCCAGTCCACCTTCGCCGACCTGACCAATGCCTACACGCCCAGCTTCGGGCTGATGGGGCATGAGTCGCTGATCATGCAGCAGAGCGACATCGGCGCGATCAGCGAGTCCATCAAGGACTGCCTGCGCTGCGGCAAGTGCAAGCCGGTCTGCGCCACCCATGTGCCGCGCGCCAACCTGCTCTACAGCCCGCGCAACAAGATCCTGGCGACCTCGCTGCTGGTGGAGGCCTTCCTCTACGAGGAGCAGACCCGCCGTGGCGTCTCGATCAAGCACTGGGAGGAGTTCGAGGACGTGGCCGATCACTGCACGGTGTGCCACAAGTGCCTGAATCCCTGCCCGGTGAAGATCGACTTCGGCGATGTGACCATGAACATGCGCAACCTGTTGCGCAAGATGGGCAAGAAGAGCTTCCGCCCCGGCAATGCAGCGGCGATGTTCATGCTGAACGCGACGAATCCCGAGACGATCAAGATCGCCCGGGCGGCGATGGTCGGTGTGGGCTTCAAGGCGCAGCGCATGGCCAACCGCCTGCTCAAGCGGGTGGCCCGCAAGCAGACCGCGGCGCCGCCGGCCACGGTGGGCACTGCGCCGGTGAAAGAGCAGGTCATCCACTTCATTAACAAGAAGTTGCCCGGCGGCCTGCCGAAGAAGACCGCCCGCGCCTTGCTCGACATCGAGGACAAGGACTACGTGCCCATCATCCGCAACCCGGCCTCGACCAGCGCCGACGCGGAGGCGGTGTTCTATTTCCCGGGCTGCGGATCGGAGCGGCTGTTCAGCCAGGTGGGTCTGGCCACCCAGGCGATGCTCTGGCATGCGGGCGTGCAGACGGTGCTGCCGCCGGGCTACCTGTGCTGCGGCTATCCGCAGCGCGGATCGGGGCAGTTCGACAAGGCCGAGAAGATCATCACCGACAACCGGGTGCTGTTCCACCGCGTGGCCAACACGCTGAACTACCTGGACATCAAGACGGTGGTGGTGTCCTGCGGCACCTGCTATGACCAGCTGCAGGGCTACAAGTTCGAGGACATCTTCCCCGGCTGCCGGATCATCGACATCCACGAATACCTGCTGGAGAAGGGCGTCACCCTGGCCAGCAAGCAGGCCTATCTTTATCACGACCCCTGCCACTCGCCGATGAAGCTGCAAGAGCCGATGAAGACGGTGAAGGCGCTGGTGGGTCCGGAGGTGGTGAAGAGCGAGCGCTGCTGCGGCGAGAGCGGCACCCTGGGCGTGACCCGTCCGGACATCTCCACCCAGGTCCGCTTCCGCAAGGAAGAAGAGTTGCGCAAGGCCGAGACGCAATTGCGTGACACCGGCAAGGTGGGCGCGCAAGAGAACCTGAAGATCCTCACCAGTTGCCCGTCCTGCCTGCAGGGCCTGAGCCGTTACGGCGGGGATCTGCAGAACGGCCTGCTGGAGGCGGACTACATCGTCGTCGAGATGGCCCGCCAGATCCTGGGCGAGAACTGGATGCCGGAGTACGTGGCCAAGGCCAACAACGGTGGGATTGAGCGGGTGTTGGTGTAGGGGACTGCCCGCACGGCGTCCGCAAAGCGCGGCACGGCGCTTTCGCGCCGTTTCAGGGAGAGACGCTTTGGGCGGGCCGTTGAGGCCGAATGCTTAGGCCGAATGCTCAGGCCGAACGCTCAGGCCGAGCGTTGCGGCCGAATGTTCGCGCCGATGTCTACGTCGAATGTCTACGCGAGATGAACGACGGCGGGAGGCGCTTCCTCTACTGTCGGCGGCAGGGCTTCGCCGCGCAACGCGGCGATGTGTTCGATGACGCCGGGCACTTCGGCCGCACACCGGAGCAGCAACGCGGTGGGGGTACTCACCGCGCTCTGCGCTGACTCCCATTTGGCGAAGGAACTTTCGCCAGCGCCAAAAAGCCGTGAGGCTGCGCGTTGCGTGAGATCGTGCCGCGCCCGCAACGCTTGGAGAAAGGCGGCATCCACTGAGGTGATCACATCGCGGTCCTGCGCCGCTTGCATGACGGACCTGTTGTGCGCCGTCTGACGGCGGTTGGTCAGAGACTGGTCGCACCGGTCGCAAAGGAAGTGCTGCAGCCCCTCGATTTGGATGTTCCTTCGGCCAGAACGAACAAAGGTGTCGTAGGGCTGTTCAACCATTTGGCCGTCCTCGCAGAACGGGCATTTCATGCTTGTCATATAGGGTCTACCTCCTGCGACTGTTCAAGATGAAAAAGGGGTCGCCTTTCGGCGACCCCTTGCTTGATCGGTGAGTCTTGTGACGTCTTGCGTGTGCTGTCAGCGTGTGTAAGGACTGTGCCAGCAAGTTTCTGGAGAGGTGGGGCTGATTGCCCGGCAGCGGGCCGGATGGCCCGCCGTTCTCAGAACTTGTAGCTCGCGCCCAGCAGGTACTCCCGTCCCGTCACGTGATAGACCACCGGGCTGTTGCGGGCGCGGCTGATGAACTGGTCGTTCGCCTCGTTGGTCAGGTTGACGCCTTCCAGCGTGACCGTCAGCCGGTCGTTGACCTTGTAGGAGACCGACGCATCCACGTTGAGCGTCTCGTTCTTGCCTTCGACATCGTTGTTGTTCTGCCCCGGCACACGGGTCAGGAACGAGGAACGCTGCGAGGCCGAGACCCGTGCGCTGAACCGGTTGTCGTCGTAATAGAGCGTGGCATTCCACGACCGCGGCGACATGTTCAGCAGGTCGTCGACGATCACGCTGTTGCTGGTCGGCGAGACCAGGTAGGTGATCTTCGACTTTACGTAGGTGTAGTTCAGCACCGTGCCGAAGTTCTTGCCCCAGGTCGGCAGGAAGCTGAACGGCTGCTGGTAGTTCAGCTCGATGCCGCGCAGCTTGCCCCCCGGGGTGTTGATCGGCGTCGTGGTCTGGAAGACTTCCTCGCCGGTGAAGTTCGACGGCAGCAGCGACAGCGGCAACCCGGTCTGGTTGAACGGGATGTTGTTGCGCAGGCTCTGGATGTAGGTGTCGATGTTCTTCTGGAACAGGCCCACACCGATGAAGGCATTGCGTGCGAAGTACCACTCGGCGCTGCCGTCGAAGGTCTTGGCACGGAAGGGCTTGAGGAAGGGGTTGCCGGTGGTGATCGACAGCGTGCCGGTGGTGCTGATCGTGCCGCCCGGATTCAGGTTGCCCAGTTGCGGACGGGCCATCACCCTCGCCGCAGCAAAGCGCAGGATGAAGTCGCGCGTCACATTGGCCGAGACATTGAGTGACGGCAGCCAGTCCTTGTAGCGCTGGCTGATGGTGACCTCGGTCCCGCCGCCGCTGGCCAGGTAGCCGGTCGCGGCCTGTTCGGTCTCGACGTAGCGCACGCCCAGGTTGCCCTGGATCGGCAGGCCGAACAAACGGGTCTCGAAATCGGCCTGCACGAAGCCGCCCTTGTCCCGCTCGGTGACCTTGCGGTTGTTACCGCGGGCATTGCCGTTGGTGGTGGAGGACAGGGTGAAGTCACCCGGGCCGCCCGCCGGACCGCTCTTGATGCAGTTGCAGTAGATGTCGTAGGCCGCGGCAATCGCGTTCAGGTCGGGAATGACCCAGGACGTCGGCGTGCCGGCCGGCAGGTTCAGGCCGCCGCCAAAGCCGGTCAACATCGTCGTCAGGCTGCCGGTGCCGGCGGCGGGCGCGAAGATGGTGTCGTTCTGGTTGACCCGGCGATATTCATAGGTGTCGAACTTGTACTGCTTGTAGTCGACGCCGCCCTTGAGGGTCAGCCCGTTCGGAATCGCCTCCCAGGCCAGGTCCAGATGGGCGATGTCGTTGCGGTTGGTCGCGCCCTGCGGCCGGATGCGGATCTCGCTGGTCGTCGTGTTGGTGACGCTGCCGGGCTGGGTGCCCGAGCTCACCTGCGGCACGCCGACAATGCCCAACGCGCCGCCGGACTGCGCCGGATCGAACGGATAGCCGATCACCGGCAGCCGATCATTGCCGCGGAAGTCCAGGGTGTAGCCGTTGACGTTGAGCGCATCCAGCGTGGTCGTGGTCTGCACCGGATTGCGGAAGGCCGAGTTGGCACGCCCCACCTTCGCATTGAGCTTGAGGTGCTCACCGAACTCCTGCTCCAGGGTCAGGCTGGGCTGGGTGAAGGTGGTCGACAGCTTGTCGAAGCGCGACTCCGCCCGCACATCGACGCCGTTGTACTTGCCGTAGAGCAGTGCGCCATTGGGCGCGTACTCGGCCTCGACCACGCTGGTCTGCGGCTTGCCGCCCTGGCTCGCGGTGCGGCTGAAGGAGATGGCCTCCAGGAAGTCCTCCCGGCGCGTGGCCTTGAGCTTCGAATAGAGCAGGTCGAAGCTGACCAGCGTGCTGTCGGTCGGACGCACCTGGATCGAGCTGGTCAGGCCCAACCGGTCCTGGTCGTGGCTGAGACGGCCATAACGCGGCAGGCGGGGATGGAAGTTGTTGGCGCTGCTGGCCTCGGCATAGTCGGCATTGGTGGCCGCATTGCCGGGCAGGCGCGGCACGCCCTGCGCCGCCGGACCGCAGTTGGCCGCGGTGGTGGTGGGATTGGCCGGCGTGACACCGGTCGGCGAGCACCAGCCGCCGGAAGACGGGCCGTTGTCCCAGCGCACGCTGGAGAACCCCTCTTCGAACAGTCGGCGCTTCGAATAGGCGCCCGACAGCAGCACACCCACGCGCTTGTCGGCGAAGACATCGCTGATCAGGAAGGCCATCCGGGGATCGGTCTCCTTGGCCAGGTCGTTGTAGCGCGCCTTCACCGAACCGGTGATGACCCGTTTGTTGAAATCGAACGGGCGCGCGGCCTGCAGGTCGACCGTCGCGCCGAGCGAGCCCTCGTCCACCTCGGCCGAGCTGCTCTTGCGCACGGTGATGGTGTTGAAGAGTTCGGAGGCGAAGACATTGAAGTCGAAGCCGCGCGACCGGTTGGCGCCGCCGGAGCTGTCGGTGCCGCCGGTGGTGGCCAGGGCTTCGATGCCGTTGATGCGCACCCGGGTGAAGTCCGCGCCCAGACCCCGCACGGTGATGTTGCGGCCTTCACCTGCATCGCGGTCGATCACGACGCCCGGCACGCGCTGCAGCGATTCAGCCAGGTTGGTGTCGGGAAACTTGGCGATGTCCTCGGCCTTGACCACGTCCACGATGCCGCGGTCGCTGCGCTTGGCATTGAGCGCGCTTTCCAGCGAGGCGCGGATGCCGGTGATGACCACCGTGTCCAGCGCCTGCGAGTTCGGATCCTTGGCGGCCGATCCCGAGGCTGCGGGCGCAGAGGCTGCCGCCGCAGGGGTGGGCGGCGTGCTCTGGGCCCAGGCGGGAAGGGCCAGCGTCGCCGTGCCGAGCAGGCAGGCGGCCAGTTGGGCCACGTGCGTCAGCCGTGAGGGTGGCGCGTGGCGTCGCTGCAGGGCCTCCAGGTCACGGAGGCGCGCGCTGCGGCGACGGGGCGGGGTGGACGGGGACGTCCCGAGGCGGGTCCCAAGGCGTTGGGGCATGACTTTGTCTCCACAGGTTCTTCTCGACCGTCGGCGCGGGATCATGGCCCGTCGCTCTGGCGGCGCGTCTTCAGTCACGGGCGCACGGAGGGCGCCACCGGTAAGCGGGGGCGGACGTCGCTGCAGTGCGGTCGTCCGTCGGTCGTACTGCTGGGGAAAAGCGGGTACTGCATCGGTGCCGGGCGGGGCCGGTCACCGGAACGTGCGGCTCAGAGGTAGTCGTCGCGCCGCGGGGAGAACTGGTCCAGCAGGGTGCTGTCCGGCTCCAGCGCGACCACGCCATGGCGGTGCAGCCGCGGGGCGATGAAGGCATCGCCCACCTTCAGCACGCGCTTCACGCCGGCCACCTCGCAAGCGAACGAACCGCTGATCACGAAGGCGATCTGGTCGTGGGCGTCATGCGCATGGGGCGTGCCGACCGCACCCTGGTCAAACTGCACCAGCACCGACATCAGCTCCGGCGTGTGGCCGACGATCTTGCGGCGGATGCCGTCGCCCAGATCGGTCCAGGGCGTCGCCGCATGGTCGAAGTAGGGATCGATCGGATTGGCGGCGCCGCTGTCGGTGGCAGGCTCGGTCGGCTGGGTCTGTGCGTTCATGTCTCGTGCCGCTCCAGGCGGTCTTCAACCGTTGTTGCGAGCAACTATAGCGACACAAGAAAAAAATGAAACAGCGGTTCACTAGATAGAAACCATAGTTCCGGGAAAGTCCGAAGACCCGTTAGGCTTGCAGCGAAATCTGCTTTTCGAGCGCCTTTCAGATCGCCTGTGAGGTCGCCATACAGATCGCTTTTTGACCTGCACAGAACATCGCCGAGGACGACCATGGACATTCGCCAACCCATCCACAGCGAGCATGCCCGCACGCTCGACACCGAGGGCCTGCGACGGCACTTCCTGGTGGAGGACCTGTTCCAGCCGGACCAGGCCACGCTGACCTACAGCCAGATCGATCGCATCATCGTCGGCGGCATCATGCCGGTCAGCCGGCCGGTGAGTTTCGCTCCGGAATTGGGACGCCACACCGGGACCGACTACTTTCTTCAGCGCCGCGAACTGGGGCTGATCAACATCGGCGGCGCTGCCCGCGTGCTGGTGGACGATCAGCAATTCGAGGTGGGGCCGCGTGAAGCGCTCTATGTCGGCCAGGGCGCCAAGATCCTGGAATTCAAGAGCGTGGACCCGGCGCAACCGGCCAAGCTCTATTTCAACTGCGCACCGGCGCACACCGCCTACCCGCACCGCAAGGTGACGCTGGCCGAGGCCTCGCCGGAAACCCTGGGCTCGCCCGAGACCAGCAACCGCCGCACCATCCACAAGTTCCTGGTGCCCGATGTGCTGCCCACCTGCCAGCTGCTGATGGGCATGACCCAGCTCGAGCCCGGCAGCCTGTGGAACACCATGCCGTGCCATCAGCATGACCGCCGCATGGAGGTCTACTTCTACTTCGACATGAACGAGAACGCGGTGGTCTTCCACATGCTGGGCGAGCCCACCCAGACGCGGCACCTGGTGGTGCGCAACGAGCAGGCCGTCATCAGCCCGAGCTGGTCGATCCATTCCGGCGTGGGCACCCAGGCCTACACCTTCATCTGGGGCATGGTCGGCGAGAACCAGGTCTTCAAGGACATGGACCATGTGCCCATGACCACGCTGCGTTGACAAGGGGCTGCGACATGATCCTGGATCAATTCCAGCTGGACGGCCGCGTGGCCATCGTCTCCGGTTGCAACACCGGATTGGGGCAGGGGATGGCGGTCGCGCTGGCCCAGGCCGGCGCCGACGTGGTCGGCGTGAATGTGTCCGACCCGGTCGAGACCCGGGCCGAGGTGGAACGCCTGGGCCGCCGCTTTCTCGACCTGCGCGCCAACCTGGGCGACATCAGCTGCATCGAAGGCCTGGTGGCGCAAGCGAAGTCGCTCACTGGTCGCATCGACATCCTGGTCAACAACGCCGGCATCATCCGGCGTGAAGATGCGATCCGCTTCAGCGAGAAGGACTGGGACGACGTCATCGACCTCAACCTCAAGACGGTGTTCTTCTTCTCGCAGGCGGTGGCCCGGCAATACCTGGCCCAGGGCGGCGGCGGCAAGATCATCAATGTGGCGTCGATGCTGTCGTTCCAGGGCGGCGTGCGGGTGCCGTCCTACACCGCGAGCAAGAGCGGCGTGGTGGGCATCACCCGGCTGATGGCCAATGAATGGGCCTCGCACGGCATCAATGTGAATGCGATCGCCCCGGGCTACATGGCCACCAACAACACTGCTGCGCTGCGTCAGGACGAGAACCGCAATGCGGCGATCCTGGAGCGCATTCCGGCTGGCCGTTGGGGGGTACCCGACGACCTGGCGGGACCGGTGGTGTTCCTGGCGTCCAAGGCGTCCGATTATGTGAATGGCTACACCGTCGCGGTCGACGGCGGGTGGCTGGCCCGATAGGCTCAACCTACGCGCTGCGTGCGCCCCGGCCACAACGGCCGTGAGAGTGCCGGGTCCACACGTCCCCCAGACGGTGGGGGTGCCGGTGCCTCGCGCAAGGGGGCGAGCCCGGAGGACCGGCCCGGGGCTCAGCTTGGCCAACGCCAACGTGCGCGGAGTTTGCTCGATCGTCACCGACGGAGACACGGTGCATGTATGAGAACAAGAAGCTGGGCTTCATGTTCGTCCTGCCTTTCGTGCTGGGCGTGCTGTTGTTCAAGCTCTTTCCCTTCGTGATGAGCTTCGCGCTCAGCTTCACGCAGTACGACCTGATCGATCCGCCGCAGTTCGTCGGACTTCAGAACTACGAGGAACTGGCGACGGCGGATCCGCTGTTCCGCAAGTCGCTGGGCGTGACCCTGCTGTTCGCGCTGCTGGCCGTGCCGCTGCGGGTGGGCTTTGCCCTGCTCATTGCGCATGTACTGAACTTCAAGCTGCGCGGCATCAACTTCTTCCGCGCCGCGTTCTACATCCCTTCCATCCTCGGCGGCTCGATCGCGGTGGCGGTGCTGTGGCGCTTCGTCTTCGCCAAGAACGGGCTGGTGAACCTGGTGCTGATGAAGCTGGGGATGGAGCCGATCGCCTGGCTGGCCGATGAGCATTACTCGATGTGGACCATCGTGCTGCTGTTCACCTGGCAATTCGGCTCGGCGATGGTGATCTTCCTGGCCGCCCTCCAGAACGTCTCGGTCTCGCTCTACGAAGCCGCCGAATGCGACGGCGCCAGCAAGGCGCAGCAGTTCTGGAAGATCACGGTGCCGCTGATCACGCCGGTGATCTTCTTCAACATGATCATGCAGATGGTCCATGCGTTCCAGGAGTTCAACGGCCCCTACATGATCACCGAGGGCGGGCCGCTGCACTCGACCTATGTGCTGGCGCTCTACATCTACGACCAGAGCTTCCGGTTCTTCAACCTGGGCTACGGCGCGGCGCTGTCCTGGGTGCTATTCGCGCTGGTGGGCGGCCTGGCGGCCTTCTCCTTCTGGAGCTCGAAGTACTGGGTGTTCTATTCCGGCGAGAAGGAGCAGAAGCGATGAGCCGCGCCGATATCCGTACCGACGCGATCGATGCCGTTCCCGCCCATGGCGCGGCCCGTCCGCCCGAACCCCTGGTGCTGGGTCGAGACCGCGGCAATCCCTGGCTGCGCTATGTGGCGCTGATCGCCGTCGCAATCGTGATGCTGTATCCGCTGCTGTGGCTGGTGGGCGCCTCGTTCAAGAGCAATGCGGAGATCTTCACCTCCGCCGGCTTCTGGCCGGACCGGCTGGACTTCAGCGCCTATGCCAAGGGCTGGAAGACCAGCACCGAATACACCTTCGCCACCTACTTCCTGAACAGCTTCCTGATCACCATCCCGCGCATCATCGTGACGGTGATCTCCTGCGTGCTGGTCGCCTATGCGTTTGCGCGCTTCGAGTTCTGGGGCAAGAAGCTGCTGTTCAGCATCATGATCGCCACCATGATGCTGCCGCTGATCGTGCTGCGGCTGCCGCAGTACCTTGTGTTCCGCGAGATCGGCTGGCTGGACTCCTACCTGCCGCTGATCGTGCCGTCCGCCTTCGCCACCGACACCTTCTTCGTGTTCATGCTGGTGCAGTTCCTGCGCGGCATTCCGCGCGACATGGAAGAGGCCGCGCAGATCGACGGCTGCAACTCGCTGCAACTGCTCTGGCACATCATCGTGCCGATGCTCAAGCCGGCCATCATCTCGGTGATCGTCTTCCAGTTCATCTGGACGATGAACGACTTCATGGGGCCGCTGATCTACCTGGCCTCGGTCGAGAAATACCCGGTGTCGCTCGCATTGAAGATGAGCATCGGCGCGACCGAGGAGGTCGAGTGGGCCAATGTGATTGCCATCTCGGTGGTGGCCCTGATCCCGTCGGTGCTGGTGTTCTTCGCGGCCCAGCGGCACTTCATCGAAGGGGCCACGTCGTCGGGCGTGAAGGGATGAGCCCGACCGCACCGAAGCCGCTGCCAGCGGTTGTGACCCACAGGACCTCCGGGAGGCGCGTCGCCCGCACTGCGCGGCGCACCAGACCTGCAAAAGCCAGCTCCAGGACGGCTTGAAAAACAAAGCGAGACAGCGATGGCAAGACTCAATCTGAGCAAGGTCGAGAAGACCTATCCGAATGGATTCAAGGCGGTCCATGGGGTGGACCTGGACATCAAGGATGGCGAGTTCATGGTGTTCGTCGGGCCGAGCGGCTGCGCCAAGTCCACGCTGCTGCGGATGATCGCGGGGCTGGAGAGCATCTCCGGCGGCGAGCTGCGGATCGGCGACCGGGTGGTGAATGCGCTGCCGCCCAAGCAGCGGGGCATCGCGATGGTGTTCCAGAACTATGCGCTGTATCCCCACATGAAGGTCTACGAGAACCTGGCCTTCGGCTTGAAGCTGGCGGGCACACCCAAGCAGGAGCTGGACCAGCGGGTACGGCATGCGGCGCGCTTGCTGGAGATGGAGCATCTGCTGGACCGCTATCCGAAGCAGCTGTCGGGCGGCCAGGCACAGCGGGTGGCCGTCGGCCGCGCGATCGTCAAGAAGCCGGAGGTGTTCCTGTTCGATGAGCCGCTGTCCAACCTCGATGCCAAGCTGCGTGCCGCCATGCGGGTGCGCCTGACCGAGTTGCACCGCACGCTGCGCGACGGTCAGCAGCCCGCCACCACCATCTATGTCACCCATGATCAGGTCGAGGCCATGACCATGGGCGAGCGCATCTGCGTGCTCAAGGAAGGCGTGATCCAGCAGGTCGACACGCCGACCGCGCTGTATGACCGGCCGGCCAACAGCTTCGTGGCCAGCTTCATCGGCTCGCCGGAAATGAATCTGTTGGAGGCCCGGGTGCAGGCCACCGACAGCGGCCTGGCGCTGCGGGTCGGTGGCGCGCGGCTGAGCCTGCCGGCGGAGAAGGCCGGTCCGCTCGCCACCGCCCAGACGCTGGTGGATGGCGCCCTGCAGTTCGGGTTGCGTCCCGAGCACATCGGCGTGCATCCACGGCCGCAGGGCGACACCCAGCCCGTTGCCACCCGCCTGCGTTTCGCGGAGCACATGGGTTCCGAGCTCTATCTGCATGTGGAGATCGGCGATGCGCGGCTCACCGCGCGGATTCCCGCCGAACATGCGGGCGTGTTGCAGGGCCTGGACCGCGGCGATGCGGTGACCCTGCATCTGCAGATGTCGGCCTGCCATCTGTTCGATGCCAAGACCGGCATCAACCTGCTGACATGAGCGCACGTCGTCGCTATCTGCTCGGCGCGGCGGCGCTGGGGGCCGCCTCGGTGGCGCCCTCGCTGCTGCTGCGCGCGGAGGAACGCGAGCCGGTGCTGCGCTTCGCGTGGTGGGGCGGCGCGGGCCGGCACGAGGCCACGCTCAAGGCGCTGGCGCTGTTCGAGCGCCGCCACGGGGTGCGGGTGAAGGCCGAATACATGGGCTTCAACGGCTATCTGGAGCGGCTGACCACCCAGATCGCCGGGGGCTCCGAGCCCGATGTTATGCAGATCAACTGGGCCTGGACGGCGATGTTCAGCAAGCGCGGCAACGGCTTTGCGGACCTGCGTCGCTTCGCCGGGCTGCTGGATCTCTCGCAGTTTGAGGCCGAGGACCTGGCCTATGGCGACGTGGCGGGCAAGCTCAATGCCTTGCCGGTCTCCTTCAGCGCGCGGGTCATGCTCTGGAACCAGTCGGCCTTCGAGCGCGCCGGCCTGGCGGTGCCGCGCACCTGGGACGAGCTCTTTGCCAGCGGCGCCGTCTTTCGACGGGTACTGGGCGAGAACGCCTATCCGCTGGATGGGGAGCTCTACGACATGATGCTGCTGGCCCAGGCCTGGGTGCAGCAGCGCCACGGCACGCCCTATGTGGATCCGACGCAGCCCCGCGTGGCAATGTCGCCCGCCGCCGCGCTCGATTGGGTCCGCATCTATCGGCGGCTGGTGGATGAGCATGTCGCCACGCCGCTGCCCTTGCGGGCCAGCCTGGGCGGCGCCGAGAAGCCGACCGAGCAGCAACCGGATTGGGTCGTCGGCCGTTGGGCCGGCAACTACACCTGGGATTCGGTCATCGGCCTGCGTTCATCGACCTTGGACAAGCAGCAGCGCCTGGTGCTGGGCGACTTCCCGACGCTGCCCGGAGCGCTGGACAGCGGCATGTTCGGTCGACCCACGGTGATGTATGCGGTCAGCCGCCATGCGGAAAAGAACGGTCGCGCGGAGATCGCCGCCCGCCTGGTCAACTTCCTGCTGACCGATCCGGAAGCGGCGGCGCTGCTGGGCCGCACCCGCGGCCTGCCCTCGGCCCGCGGCCCGTTCGAGCAGCTGCGCGACCAGCAACGGGTGCCGCCGCTGGAGTTGGCCGCACATGACCAGATCCAGGCGCAGCGCGTCGCCGGTCGCCTCAAGCGGCCGGCCCCGATGTTCGAGCATGCCCGACTGCACAAGTTCATGCGGGAGGTCTTCGAGACCGTGGCCTACCGCAAGACCAGTGATGAAGACGCTGCCCGCCGCCTGGTGACCGAAGGTCAGGCGCTGCTGCAGCGGATCAAGTGAACCCTCTCTGAAGGCCCCGCGTCTGAAAGCGACCATGAAAGCCAACGAACGACAACTCCGCTTCGTCACCCGTGAAGATCCGGACACCGGCGCCCGGGTGACCCGGCTCACACCGACCGACGTCACCTGCCACCGCAACTACTTCTATCAGAAGTGCTTCACCAACGATGGCAGCCAACTGATCTTCGGCGCCGAGTTCGGTCCGGGTTCCAGCTGGAACTATCACCTGCTGGACCTCAAGAGCCAGACCGCGGTGCAGCTCACCGACCAGCCGGGCGAGAACACCTTCGGCGGCTTTCTCAGCCCCGACGACCGCCACCTGTACTTCGTGCGGGCCGAGCGGGCGCTGATCCGACTGTCGATGCGCGACCTGACGGAAGAGACGGTCTATCGCGTGCCGGAGGGCTGGGTCGGCTACGGCACCTGGGTGGCCAACAGCGCCTGCACCCGCATGGTGGGCATCGAGATCGATGCGCGGGACTGGTTCCCGCTCAGCGACTGGCAGAAATTCCACCAGATGTTCCATGCCAAGCCGCGCTGCCGGCTGATCCGCATCGACCTGGCCACCGGCGAGCGCGAAGTCATCCTGGAGCAGAAGGGCTGGCTGGGCCATCCGCAATACCGTCCCAACGACGACCAGACCGTGGCCTATTGCCACGAAGGTCCGCATGACCTGGTGGACGCGCGCATGTGGTTCATCAATGAGGACGGCACCAATATCCGTTGCGGCCGCCGCCATGATCCGGGCGAGAGCTGCACCCATGAGTTCTGGGTGCCGGACGGCTCGGCCATGATCTATGTCTCCTACCTGAAGGGACAGCGCGATCGCTGGATCTGCTCGCTGGACCCGGTCACCTTGGCGTCCCGACGACTCACCCGCATGCCGCCATGCTCGCACCTGATGAGCAACCAGGACGGCACGCTGTTGATCGGCGATGGCTGCGATTCGCCGGCCGATGTGGCGGATGCCGGCGCGCACCAGATCAAGACCGATCCCTACCTGCACCTGTTCGATCTCAAGGCCGGCACCGAGCGGCGCGTGGCTCGCCATGACAGCAGCTGGAAGGTCTACAAGGGCAATCGACAGGTCACCCATCCGCATCCGTCGTTCACCCCGGATGAGCGCCAGGTGCTGTTCAGCGCCGATGCGGAAGGTGAGCCGGCGCTCTACCTGGCCGATCTCTGATGCGTGCGGCGCATCGGGCGTGGGCGCTGGCCATGATGGCGGCGTCGATTGGTGGTGGCGTGTCGATGGCGATGGCGCAGACGCCCGCGTCGGCAGGCGCGCCAGCGTCTGCGACCTCTTCGGCGGCGGTCGCGTCGGCGGCGGTGTCGGCACCGCCGACATCTCCGTCGTCATCCAGGCCGCAACTTGACGCGACCCAGGCCGTGCAGTTGGATACGGCCGACTATCTTGGCGATTGGCAGCCCGAGCCCTTGGGCGATCCCGCGCGGTGGAAGCCGGATGCGGTGATTGCTGCCGATGGCAGCGGCACCCATCTGACCGTGCAGGCGGCGCTGGATGCGCTGCCGTCGCGGGGGACCGATGCCCGCCGCCGCTATCTGCTGGTCAAGCCGGGCACCTACCGCGAGGTCGTGTGCGTGCGCAACAAGGCGCCGTTCACGCTGTACGGCGTGGGGGAGCCCTCTGCCGTGGTGATCGTCGAAGGGCGCTACAACGCCTTGCCCAAGGCAAAGGACGCGGCGGCGCAGCCGTGCATCCCGGCGACCGGCAGCGAGATCCACGGCACTGCGGGCAGCACCAGCGTGGCCTTGTTCAGTGATGACGTGCAACTGACGGGGCTCACCATCGCCAACGATGCGATGGACCGTGTCCGCGATGGGCAGGGCTATCCCGCAGGTGTGGCCGAGAGCGGCGGCGCCCAGGCGGTGGCGCTCATGACCGCCGGCGATCGGATCCAGATGGAGAACGTCCGACTGCTGGGCCATCAGGACACCTTCTTCGCCGAACTGGGCAACGGCGGGCGCGCCACCCGGGTGCTGGTCCGTCGCAGCGAGATCCGCGGCGATGTGGATTTCATCTTCGGTGGCGCCACCCTGGTGATCGACGACAGCCTGATCGTCAGCCGCGCTGGCCGTCGGTCGCCCGGGCATGGCGGCCATGTGCTGGCGCCCAGCACGCGTGAGTGGCAGCCGCATGGCTTCCTGGTGCGGCGCAGCCGGCTGCTGGCCGAGCCGGGCGTCACCGCAGGCAGCATCAGCCTGGGCCGTGCCTGGGACCATGGCGTGGCCGCCGGCACCTGGCGTCGCACCCGGGAGGTGCCCAACGGTCAGGCGCTGATCCGCGACAGCCTGCTGGGGCCGCATCTGACGGGATGGTCCGCGTCCACCTCACGTCGGCCGTTTGCGACGCAGGGCGAGACCGCCAACCGGTTCAGCGAATACCGCAACACCGCGTTGCCGTCTGCCGCCTATCAGGCGCTGCCCGACGGTGACGGCTGGGCCTCGGTCGAGGGCGGCACCCAAGGCGGCGCGGCTGCCCGTCCCGAGCACGTGCTGGCGATCCGCAGCCGCGCCGATCTGGACGCCGCCTTCGCCTTGGGCGATACGCCGAAGATCCTGGCGCTGATGACGCGCATCGATCTGGCCGCGGACGCGTCGGGTCGCCGGCTCACGGCGGCCGACTTTCGCGATCCCGCCTTCGATTTCGACGCCTTCGTCCGCGACTACGATCCGGCGCGCTGGGGCCGCCGCGCCCCGTCCGGACCACAGGAAGACGCCCGGCGCGCGTCGGCCAAGCGGCAGGCGGCCCAGGTGGTCGCCCGGGTGCCGTCCCGCACCACGCTGATCGGCGTGACGCCGGACGCCGGCTTCGAGGGCGGCATGCTGCTGCTGGAGAAGGTTGAGCAGGTCATCCTGCGCGGGCTGCGCTTTGCCGATGCCTACGACCATTTCCCCGCCTGGGACCCGGAGGACAACGGCCATGGCGAGTGGAACTCGGACTACGACACCGTTTCCCTGCGCCAGGCGCGTCGCGTGTGGATCGACCACTGCGCCTTCGATGACGGCGACCGGCCCGATCAGCGGGAGGCCGTCGCCCTGGGGCAGCGCATCCAGCGCCATGACGGCTTGCTGGACATCACCCGGCAATCGGACCTGGTGACCGTGTCGTGGAACCTGTTTCGCCGGCACGACAAGACCCTGCTGATCGGCGGCGGCGACCGTCACCTGGAAGATGCCGGCCATCTTCGAGTGACGCTGCATCACAACCTGTGGGAGCAGGTGAAGGAACGGACGCCGCGGGTGCGATTCGGACAGGTCCATGTGGCCAACAACCTGTTCATCGCCCGCAGCGATGTGCCCTATGCCCACGGCTATTCACTGGGCGTCGGCCTGCGCTCCCAACTGCTGAGCGAGGCCAATGCCTGGGAGGCCGATGCCGGCATCGGCGCGGACCGTCTGGTGCGGCAGCTCAAGGGGGAGCGTTTCGAGGATCGCGGCTCCTGGCTGAACGGCGCGCCGGTGGATCTGGTCAGCGCATGGCGAACCGCCAATCCGCGGGCCGCACTGGTGGGCACCGTTGACTGGACGCCGCCCTACCGGCTGTCCCTGGACCCGGTCTCCGAAGTGGCTTCACGGGTCCGCGCGGGTGCGGGCACGGGGCGGCTGTGGTGAAATTCCTCCCTTGACGTCGCGGCGGCCTCTGGCGGCCGCGCCATACTTCTTCCGCACTTCCCGCATACCCGAGAACACCAGCGCATGGACGACGAATCGATCGATGGCAAACAGCAGCCGGAATCCGTGGCGGCGGTGCTCAAGGTGTTTGCCATCCTGCAGGCGCTGTCGGAGCGCAGCGATACCGGGATTTCGGAGCTGTCGGTGCGACTGGCCATGCCCAAGGCCACCGTCTACCGCTTCCTGCAGACGATGAAGACGCTGGGCTATGTGCGCCAGGAAGCCGACAGCGAACGCTACGGCCTGGCCATGAAGACCTTCGAGCTGGGCGCCAAGGCCCTGCAGTACCCCGACCTGGTCGAGCTGTCCAAGCATCACATGCAGATGCTGGCCGACGTGACCGGCGAGACGGTGCACCTGGGCACCTTGATCGACAGCGAGATCATCTATGTGCACAAGGTCGATTCGCGGCACATGCTGGGCATGTATTCGCGGGTAGGCCGTCGCGCGCCGCTGCACTGCACGGCGATCGGCAAGGTGCTGCTGGCCTGGGAGCATCCGGACCGCCGACAGCGCATCCTGGCCGATGCGGAGCTGCGGCGCTTCCGCGACAAGACCATCACCGATCTTGCCGAGTTCGAGATCGAGCTCCAGCGCGTCAAGGCGCAGGGCTTCGGCGAGGACCGCGAAGAGTTCGACGACCACATCCGCTGCCTCGGTGTGCCGATCTTCGATCGCCTGGGCCATCCGGTGGCCGGCATGAGCATCAGCTTCCCGACCTTCCGCTATGACGAGGCCAAGGCGCCGGAAGTCGTTGCCGCGCTGCAGGCGGCCAGCCGCGATATCTCCGAACGGCTGGGCTGCTTCAATTTCCCGCTGGACGCGCGTCCCGCGTGAACGTCGCAGGCAGGGGATCGCTCGGGGACGGGTGATCACGGGCCCTGAGCCGCCCAACACGATGCCGAACGGCGCGTGCGCATGCCAGAATGTTGTCGTACAACTTCCGTGCGTCATGGTGCGTGTGTCCGACCTGCCCGGTGAGCGGGCGTCGTCACTTCCTCGCCCATTCCAGATCCCGGCGATGTCCGCGATCCCTGATCCCTGATCCCTCTGAGTCCTCTGAGTCCTCTGAGTCCTCTGAGTCCTTTGCGTCCCGTCAGCCCTGTGCGTCCTTTGAGTCCTTTGAGTCCTGCTGTCCTGCCATGAGCGTGTCTCCTGCCCCCCGTCGTCCCCGCAGTCTGGCCCTCGGCCTGGTCGAGGCCCTGGGCGAGCGCATCCGCACCGGTCTGCTCGCGGCCGGCGACAAGCTGCCCACCGAGGCGGCGATCATGGCGGAGTTCGATGTCAGCCGGACCGTCGTGCGGGAGGCCATCTCCAAGCTGCAGGCGTCCGGGCTGGTGGAGACGCGGCATGGCATCGGCACCTTCGTGCTGGGGCTGGGGGAGGGCGGCACGTTCCGGATTTCATCCGACCAGATGGCCACGCTCCATGATGTGGTGTCGGTGCTGGAACTGCGCATCGGCCTGGAGACCGAGGCGGCGGCGCTGGCCGCCCAGCGCCGGTCCGAGGCCCAGCTGCGGCAGATGCGCGAGGCGCTGGCGGCCTTCGCCGCTGCGGCAGAAGCCGGGCGGGATGCGGTGGCGGCGGACTTCCAGTTCCATCTCGAGATCGCCCGCGCCACCGGCAATCCGCACTTCGAGCAGTTGATGAGCACGCTGGGCGCGCCCAGCATTCCGCGGGCGCGGCTGTCCAGCCTCGCCGCGGCGGGCGACGACGATCCCGCTGCGCAGCGGGACTATCTGCGCCGGGTCAATGCCGAGCATGAAAGCATCCTCGATGCGATCGCCGCAGGCGACAGCGAAGCCGCGCGCGCGGCGATGCGCACCCATCTGGCCAACAGCCGCGAGCGGCGCCGTCGCGCCGCATTGGCGCTGCAAGGCCGGGAAACGGCCTGATCCGTTTCCACCGGCCTTGACGTGCGGTGCTGCCGTTGAGCCATGACGCTCGGTGCCGCCCCTTCGACGGTGGTCCGCGTGGCGTTCAGCCTGACTTGAGAGTGAATCGCCTGAAGTGCTGCAAACCCAACGGGAGAAGGGCGCACTCACCGTGTCCCACATGACACGGTTCCCGCATGCACATTGACTCGATCAAACCTCGCATCAGCGCTCAGCGCGCCTTGACTGCGATGAGCGCCACAGGCGCCATGACACGGTTTCCCTGGCGCGCTTCCGCCTTCCGGCTTCGTGCGAACTCGGCCCCCGACGCGTCCCGCGTCATCTCGCCAGCTTCTGGCGCTGTCCGAGGTGCGGCTGTGAAGCGCGCCTCGATCTCACGCTGAGCCAAGGACCTGCATGTCTTCCTCCTCAAGAATGCCGATCCAGGTCTGGATCCTCTCCCTGTCCTCCTTCGCCATCGGAACGGCTGAATTCGTCATCGCCGGGATCCTGAGCCAGGTGGCCGACACCCTGGGCGTGACGCCGGGGCAGGCCGGCAACCTGATCACCGCCTATGCCCTGGCGGTGGTGATCGGCGGGCCTGTGCTCACCCTGTGGCTCGCTCGATTTCCGAAGAAGCGGGTGTTGGTGGGGTTGATGGCGATGTTCATCGCGGGCAACCTCATCAGCGCCTTCGCCACCGACTATTCGATGCTGCTCGTCAGCCGTGTCGTGGCCGGACTGACGCAAGGTCCGTTCTACGGGATCGGTGCGGTGGTCGCCACGCGGCTGGTTTCCGACACCCAGGCCGGTCAGGCGGTGGGCCGGATGTTTGCCGGCCTGACGCTGGCCAATGTGCTGGGTGTCCCGGCCGGTGCCTGGATCGGCAACCGGGGGGATTGGCACACCACCTTCCTGGTCGTGGCGCTCCTGGGCGGGATGGCCATGGTGGCGCTGTCCCTCATGCTGCCCCGGGATGCGTCCGGCACAGCGTCCCACGGCCAGCCCATGGGCCGCCAGCTCGCCGCCTTCAAAAATCCGCAGTTGCTGGCCAGCCTGGCGATCACTACCTTGGGTTGGGTGGGCTTCATGACCTTCTATGGCTACATCGGCCCCATCGCGGAGCATGTGGCCGGCTTTGATCGCAGCTCCCTGAGCGGCGTGCTGGTGGTGGTGGGCCTCGGACTGGTCGTGGGCAATGCGCTGGGCGGACGGACCGCAGATGCCAACCTGCGGTGGTCGCTGATGGGCTGGCCGGTCGCGATGATCGCCGCATTGCTGGCGGCTGGCTGGCTCGCCCCCTATAAATGGCCGTTCCTGGCAGCGGCGTTTGTCTTCGGCATCACCTCGTTCGCCAATGTGCCCTCGCTGCAGATGCGGGTGATGAAGCACGGCCAGGCAGCGCCGGAACTGGCCGCCACGGCCAACATCTCGGCCTTCAACATCGCCAACGCGCTGGGCGGTGTCATTGGCGGAGTGGTCATCGACAGCTCGCTCGGAGAGGCCGCCATCCCGTTTGCCGCCGCCATCGTGCCCGCGGTGGCGCTCCTGTTCATCGTGAGCCAGGAATGGCGTCGTCCAGCCGCCGACGGCACGGCACGCTTGAGCATCTGACCGGCGGCCCCGCCACGCACGGCGGGGCTTGCGTGCCTTCCCCGAGCGCCCCCATGAGGCGCGGGGGGGCGCGAGCGAGGCTGCGGCGCGCATGGCCGCCCGCCGCGGCCCTGGCCCCGTGCGGCGCGCGAAGCCGTGGCTTGGCGTTTTCCCTGGGACGGTGATCATCCTGTCTTGTCAGTGCTTCCCATGCACTTGTATGATGACTGACAACAAGGTCGCCGCCGCCGATGCCAGGATCCTGGTCAGCCCGGATTCATGAACCGATGGACAAGAGCGACTGCCCCACCGACAGGGTGATCCGGCACTTCGCCGACAACGCCACGGAGACAACGTTCATGAATTCACTGTTTCGCCGCGTGCTGCCCCGCCTGGGCGCCGCCTTGCTGACCGCCGGTCTGGCGCTGTCCGCGCAGGCCTTCCCCGACAAGCCGGTGACGCTGCTGGTGCCGTTCCCACCGGGCGGTTCCACCGACACCCTGGCCCGTGCGATGGGCGCGAAACTGCAGGAAAAATGGGGCCAGACGGTCATCGTCGACAACAAACCCGGCGCGACCGGCACCTTGGGCACCGCCCAGGTCAAGCGCTCCGCGCCGGACGGCTACACCTTGCTGGTGTCGTCGCTCGGTCCCTTCGTGATTGCGCCGCATCTGCTCAAGGCGGTGCAGTACGACGCACTGAAAGACATCGACCTGCTCACCGTGGCCGTGCAGGCGCCGAATGTGCTGGTGGTGCCCGCCAGTTCGCCGCTGAAGTCGGTGCAGGACGTGGTGGACACGCTCAAGAAGCAGCCGGACAAGCTGACTTTCGCCTCGTCGGGCAATGGCTCCTCGGACCATCTGACGGCGGAACTGTTCTGGCTGCAGACCGGCACCTCCGGGCTGCATGTGCCGTACAAGGGCGGCGCGCCGGCGATCAGCGACCTGCTGGGCGCCCAGGTGGATGCCTCGTTCCAGAACGTGAATGCGGTGCTCTCGCACATCCAGGCCGGCAAGCTGCGCGCGCTGGCGGTGACCGGCGAGAAGCGCTCGCCGGTGCTGCCGAATGTGCCGACGCTGGCGGAATCCGGCATCAAGGGCGCGGATGTGTATTCCTGGCAGGGCGTGGCGGCCCCCAAGGGTCTGCCGCCGGCGCTTCGCACCCAGATCCATCAGGCGCTGGTGGCGGCGCTGCAGGATCCGGCGGTCAAGCACAAGTTCGCGGAGATCGGCATTGAGACGGTGGCCAATACGCCCGATCAGGCGCAGGCCTTCCAGAAGGCGGAGTTCGCCCGGTGGAAGCAGGTCATCGAGACACGCAAGATCACAGCAGACTGAATAGGTCCCCCCCCTACCGCCTGCGGCGGCCCCCCCAGGGGGGCGAGCAGGAGCCCGGCAAAGCCGGATCTCCGTGCTCTGCTTGACCTGTCGGGGCGGGGCCCCTCTTGGGGGGTGGATGGGCCCCCCCCTACCGCCTGCGGCGGCCCCCCGAGGGGGCGAGCAGGAGACCGGCAAAGCCGGATCTCCGTGCTTTGCTTGACCTGTCGGCCCTGTGGGGCCTTCGATTTCATCCGCGGTGGGGGTGGACGGGGTGACGTGACGACATTTTGGAGTTGAGATGGCAGCAAGTAGTCCTGTAGTGAAGTCGGCGCGGGCCGTTCCGGTGGCCGGGCGCGACGGCATGTTGATGAATCTCAGCGGTGCGCATGCGCCGTTCTTCACACGCAATCTGCTGATCCTGGAGGACAGCGAAGGGCATGTGGGGGTCGCCGAAATCCCCGGCGGTGAGCCGATCCGCAAAACGCTCGAACAGGCCGGCGCCATGCTGGTCGGGCAACCGATCGCCACGTGGAATGCACTGCTCTCGCAGATCCGCGACAAGTTCAAGTCGCTCGACAGCGGCGGTCGCGGCCTTCAGACCTTCGACCTGCGCACCACCATCCATGTGCTGACCGCCGTGGAATGCGCGTTGCTCGATCTGCTCGGCCAACACCTCGGCGTGCCCGTCTGCGAGCTGCTCGGCGAAGGCAAGCAACGAGACTCGGTGGCCATGCTCGGCTATCTGTTCTTCGTCGGCGATCGCACCAAGACCGATCTGTCCTATCTCACCCCCGATGACGAACGCCACGCCAGCCCCAGCGCCGCCGATGCCTGGCTGAAGGTGCGCCATCACGTGGCCATGACGCCCGATGCCATCGTCGCCCAGGCCGAGGCCGCCCAGGCCCGCTATGGATTCAAGGACTTCAAGCTCAAAGGCGGCGTGCTCGCCGGCGAAGCCGAGGTGGAAGCCGTCCAGGCCCTCAAGGCTCGCTTCCCCGACGCCCGCGTGACGCTCGACCCCAACGGCGGCTGGCTGCTCAAGGACGCCATCCGCCTGCTGCGCGATCTCGGCAGCGTGCTCGCCTACGCCGAAGACCCCTGCGGCGCCGAGGACGGCTTCTCCGGCCGCGAGGTGATGGCCGAGTTCCGCCGCGCCACCGGCCTGCCCACCGCCACCAACATGGTCGCCACCGACTGGCGTCAGCTCACCCATGCGCTCAGCCTGCAGTCGGTCGACATCCCGCTCGCCGACCCGCATTTCTGGACCATGTCCGGCGCCGTGCGCGTGGCCCAGACCTGCCGCGACTTCGGCCTGACCTGGGGCTCGCATTCCAACAACCATTTCGACGTGTCGCTGGCCATGTTCACCCATGCCGCCGCCGCCGCACCCGGCCGTCTGACCGCCATCGATACCCATTGGATCTGGCAGGACGGCCAGTTCCTGACCCAGCAACCGCTGCAGATCGTCGACGGCGAAGTGACCGTTCCGACCGCCCCCGGTCTCGGCGTGACGCTGGACATGGCCGCTGTCGACGCCGCCCATCAGCTCTACCTGCAACACGGCCTCGGCGCCCGCGACGACGCCATCGCCATGCAGTACCTCATCCCCGGCTGGCGCTTCGATCCCAAGAAGCCCTGCATGGTGCGCTGACCACAGACACCGAAGACTGCCGCACCGAGTCATCGAGTCATCGATCCCCCAAGTCCCCGAGTCCCCAAGTCCCCAAGTCCCATTTCCCGAAGTTCAGAGGGCTTTGAGAAGCCGAGAAGCCGAGAACCCGAGAACCCGAGAACCCGAGAACGAGAGGCGCCGCGAGACGGCGCCCCGACCCGCCCCCCTTTGCGCCTCGGCGCAGCGGGGTGCGCTCCCCACGATCCCCGATCCACCCCCGGAGAGAGACAACATGCGATTCCAACGACGACACCTGGCCTTGGCGGGCGCTGCAGCCGCGGTGCTGAGCACCCTGCCGACGATTGCGATGGCGCAAGCCGCCGCCTGGCCGACCAAGCCGGTGCGCCTGGTGGTGCCCTACACCCCCGGCGGCTCCTCGGACATCATTGCGCGGGCCATCGGGCCCTTGCTGTCCGAAGCGCTGAAGCAACCGGTCATCATCGAGAACAAGGCCGGAGCCAGCGGCAACATGGGCGCCGATCAGGTGGCCAAGTCGACCGACGACCACACCCTGCTGCTCTGCGATGTGACCGCGCTGGCGATCAGCCCGTCGGTCTATCCGAAGCTGCCGTTCAATCCGTCCAAGGACCTGAAGGGCGTGGCGATGCTGGCCTACTCGCCGCACATGCTGGTGGTGCATCCCTCGGTGCAGGCCAACAACCTGAAGGAACTGGTGGCGCTGTCCAAGACCAGCAAGATCGATTTCGCGGTCACCGCCATGGGCAGCGCACCGCATCTGGCCGGTCTGGCCGTGGCCGGCGCCACCGGCGCGACGTGGGAATACATCCCGTACAAGGGCGGCTCGCAGGCGGTCACCGACACCATCGCCGGCCAGACCCAGGTCCTGATGAACGGCATGCTCGCCACGCTGCCCTTCGTGCAGAGCGGCAAGCTGAAGGTGCTGGGCGTGAGCAAGGCCACCCGCGTGCCGCTGCTGCCGAATGTGCCGACGCTCGCCGAGCAGGGCGCGCCCGGCTTCGAGTCCGGCACCTGGCAAGGCGTGCTGGCGCCCGCCAGTCTGCCCGCCGCCGCGCAGGCCAAGCTGTCGGCCGAGCTGATCCGCATCATCCGCATGCCTGACCTGCGCGCCCGTCTGGCGTCGCAAGGCGCCGAAGTCTTCACCATGAACCCGACCGAGTTCTCAACCTTCTTCGAGAAGGAACGCAAGAACTGGTCGACCGTGGTGACCAAGAACAACATCAAGCTCGACTGATCAAAAGCCCAGAGCATGGCGACGCCGTGGCCACCCGATGGCAAACCCGATGGCGACCCGGAGACGGGTGCCGCCACGGTCGAGGACCTCCTGGACCGCCTGCGGGCCCTGAGCGCCTTCGAGCGCCAGGGCCCCGACGAACGCCAGGAACGCCACGAACGCCATGCTCGCCCCGTTGAACTGAATGGATCGATGGCTTTCGGAGTCCGGCCCCAGGGACGGCCGGTTCGCCGAAGGACGTCGTTCGACGGATTCAACCGATGCGCAGCGCCCCACCGGCGCCGCGCCGATGCCCGACCCGCCGCAAGAAGGATCCCGCCATGACCACCCCGACCACGCCCTACTGCAGCTTCCCCAACTCGCTGCGCCAGCGTCTGCTGGCGGGAGAGACCCTGCTCGGTTGCTGGTGCTCGCTGGCCAATCCCATCACCACCGAGGTGCTGGGCGTGGCAGGCTTCGACTGGCTGCTGCTGGACGGTGAGCACTCGCCCAACGATGTGGTGAGCTTCGTGCCGCAATTGATGGCGCTGAAGGACAGCGTCAGCGCGCCAGTGGTCCGGCCGTCCTGCAACAACCCGGTGGAGATCAAGCGGCTGCTGGATGCGGGCTTTTCCAACCTGCTGATTCCGTTTGTCGAGACGGCCGAGCAGGCGGCCCAGGCGGTCGGCGCCACGCGCTATCCGCCGCAGGGGTTCCGCGGCGTGTCGGTCGCCCAGCGCAACAACCGCTACGGCACGGTGCCGGGTTACTTTCAAGGCATCAACGACCAGCTCTGCGTGATCGTCCAGATCGAAAGCCCCGCCGGTGTCGCGGCCGTGGGTGAGATCGCCGCCATCGAGGGCGTGGATGCCGTGTTCATCGGACCCTCCGACCTGGCCGCCGGCTATGGCCACCTCGGCAACCCCGGTCATCCGGAGGTGCAGGCCGCCATGACGACCATCTTTGAGGTGTGCAAGGCCGCCGGCAAGCCGATCGGCATCCTCGCCCCGGTCGAGGCCGATGCCCGTCGCTACATGGCGATGGGCGCGACCTTCGTGGCGGTTGGCAGCGACCTGGGCCTGTTCCGCGGCGCGACCCAGGCCTTGCGGGACAAGTTCCGCTGAGCCTCGCGGCTCGGCCCGAGCGCGTCAGCCCGGGCCGGCGCGACGGTGGCGGTGGGGCTCGCCCGTCGATGTCCCTCGGTCCGTTCCACGCCGCGCCATGCCGCTTCATCCGGTTCTATCCAGTCTCATCCGGTTCCATCCCATCCAGTTCAGTTCAGCAGTGAAAGAGAGCAAGTCATGAGCATCAAGATCGGTTTCATCGGCCTCGGCATCATGGGCGCGCCGATGGCGGTCCGTCTGGCAGCGGGCGGCCACACCCTGTTCGTGCACACCCGCAGCCAGGTGCGCGACGAGATCAAGGCCACCGGCGCCACCGTGTGCGCCAGCGCCACCGAAGTGGCCCGGCAGGCCGATGTGATCTTCACCATGGTCCCGGACACGCCGGACGTGGAGCGGGTGCTGTTCGGCGAGGGCGGTGTGGCCGCCGGGCTGTCCAAGGGCAAGACGGTGGTGGACATGAGCTCGATCTCGCCGATGGCCACCAAGGACATCGCCCAGCGCATCCAGGCCCTGGGTGCGGACTGGCTGGATGCGCCGGTCTCCGGCGGCGAGGTGGGGGCCAAGGCCGGCACGCTGACCATCATGGTCGGCGGCGATCAGGCGGTGTTCGACCGCATCAAGCCGCTGTTCGAGCTGATGGGCAAGAACATCACCCTGGTCGGGGGGGCGGGTGCCGGGCAGACCTGCAAGGTGGCCAACCAGATCATCGTGGCCCTGAACATCGCAGCGGTCAGCGAGGCCCTGGTGTTTGCGTCCAAGGCCGGTGCCGATCCCGCCAAGGTGCGTGAGGCGCTGATGGGCGGCTTCGCTTCCAGCCGCATCCTCGAAGTGCACGGCGAGCGCATGATCAAGCGCACCTTCAATCCCGGCTTCCGCATCGCCCTGCATCAGAAGGACCTGAACCTGGCACTGCAGAGCGCCAAGGCGATGAGCCTGGCCTTGCCCAACACCGCCAACACCGCGCAGCTGATGCAGACGGCCGCCGCGCAAGGCTGGGATCAGCTGGATCACTCTGCACTGGTGCGCGCCATCGAGCTGATGGGCCATCACGAGCTGGGCGACACCACGTCCTGAGGCCGCACCGAGCGGGCCTTGAAGGGCCCGTGCCGCGGGTGGGCGACGCGCTGGCGGTGTCATCCCCGAGCTGGCCCTTCCAGCCGACACTTCCAGCTGGCCCTTCGAGCTGTCCCTTTGATCTGGCGCTTCGAGCGGTGGCACCGGGCGGTGACCCTGACGGGCCGGGCGGAGCCACCTCTGAATCGCGCCTGCGGTGCCGAGGCGATGGTGTCGGCACCGCCTTTCCTTCCGACTTCGCATAATGGGCGCCCATGAACCAGGCCTCGCTTCTCGATGATCCCCGCGCCTTGTTGCGCCACCTCTATCAGGTGGCGGTGGCGCGGGCGCTCCCCGGCAAGATCCTGGCGGATCATCTGCCACCGCCGCCCAAGGGGCGCACCTTGGTGCTCGGCGCGGGCAAGGGGGGCGGATCGATGGCAAAGGCGCTGGAAGCCGCCTGGCCCGCGAGCGCACCGCTCTCCGGTCTGGTGATCACCCGCTACGGCCATGTCCCGCCGGACTACCGGCCACAGCGGCTGGAGATCGTCGAGGCCGCGCACCCGGTGCCGGATGCAGCCGGAGAACGCGCAGCCGCCCGCATGCTGCAAGGGGTCAAAGACTTCGGTCTGACGGCGGACGACCAGGTCATCTGCCTGATCTCCGGCGGGGGCTCGGCCTTGCTGTCGCTGCCCGCCCCGGGCCTGACGCTGGCAGACAAGCAGGCGGTCAATCGCGCGCTGCTGGCCAGCGGCGCTGGCATCGCGGAGATGAACTGTGTGCGCAAGCATCTGTCGGCGATCAAGGGCGGTCGGCTGGCGGCGGCCTGCGCGCCGGCGCGGGTGCTCACCTTGATGATCTCCGACGTGCCGGGCGACGATCCGGCCGTCATCGCCTCCGGGCCCACCGTGCCCGACGCCACCACCTGCGCCGATGCGCTGGCCATCTGCGCCCGCTACGGCATTGCCCTGCCGGATCGGGCGCGTGAGGCGCTGTCACGCGGCGAGTGGGAGACGCCCAAGCCGGGCGATGCCTGCTTCGAGGGCCATGAACAACGCATCATCGCAGCGCCCCGCCAAAGCCTGCAGGCGGCGGCGGAGGCGGCCCGTGCGCTGGGCCTGACCACCCATGTGCTGTCCGACGAGATCGAGGGCGAGTCCCGGGAGGTGGGTCGGGTGCATGCAGCGTTGGCGCGCTCGGTCGCCCGTCATGGCGAGCCGTTCGCCAAGCCCTGCCTGATTCTGTCGGGCGGGGAGACGACGGTCACCCTCAAGCCGAACCCGGGTCGCGGCGGTCGGGCGGGCGAATTCCTGCTGGGCTGTGCGCTGGCGCTGGACGGTCAACCCGGCGTCTGGGCCCTGGCGGCGGACACTGACGGCATCGACGGCGTGGAGGACAACGCCGGCGGCTTCATCGCGCCGAACAGCCTGGCGCGCGCCCGCGCGCTGGGCTTGAAGCCGGCGGAACTGCTGGCAGCCAACAACGGCTATGCCTTCTTCGAAGCGCTGGGTGATCTGATCGTCACCGGACCGACGCAGACCAACGTCAACGATTTCCGCGCCTTGCTGGTGCGGTGAGTGCGGAGCTGGCAGCGCGGGATGCGGTGCGGCCGCGCTCGGTGCTCGGTGCTCGGTGCTCGGCGGGCGTCGGCATGCTGGGCGGCGCGTTGTCATGGTCGTATCCATTTGAAACAGTAACGGTCGACGGCGCCGTTGTTGACCTCACTCAACGTTCGTGCGCGGCAAGGCCGCGACATTGCGGTTTTGGTTTTTCCCCATCCGCGCCGTGTCAGACCCTGCATGCCCCACAGGTTCCGCGCCCGAGCCTGCCTTGCCGTCCCCGTCACCTGATTCGACCTGGCCCCAGGTGGCCGAGGCGCCGTCCGTGTACGCGACCCTGTCCCCGCCCGTGACGGTCCCGGGCTGCCAGGGCGCGCTGCCGGGGGCCTTGCCGCCTTCAGCGCTGGGGTTGTCGTCGATGCCGCCGTGGTCGATGTCGTCCGCTTCGACTGTTTCGACTGCGTCGATTGCTTCTACTGCGTCGATTGCTTCGACCTCGTCGACGTCGTCGACCTCCTCATTCCCATCGATATCGTCAGCGCCAGCTTCGGTGTTCTCCACCGCTGAAACGCACGCGGTCAGCAAGCGCCCGTCGCTTGACCTTGACGGCGCGCTGCCCTCGGTGCTGAGGCCTGAAGGGCTGGTCGACTGGCCTCGACTGCTGCCCGGCCTGGCTGTCGATGTCGAGCTGAGCCAGGCCCTGAACAGCATGGTCCAGTTGCGGGCCTTCCGGCAGGGGGCGGCGATTCATCGCCAGGGCCAGCCAGCGACGTTGCTGCGAGCAGTCTGCGAAGGCTGCGTCGGTCTGGGGCGACATGCGGGGGGTCCGACCGATGCGCTGATGCAGAGCTTCCAGCTCAAGCGCACGGTGCGGTCGCCGGCCTGGCTGGATCTGCACACCGCCTGGCTGGGCACCACCTACGACCTGGATGCCTGCGCGACCAGCGCCTCGGTGACGCTGGTGCTCGAATGGCCGATGGCGGTGGCGCGCGGCTGGCTGCGGCGGCAACCGGAGGTGCTGGAGGCCCTGATGCGCGCGTTGGGCGGGCAGATGAGGGAGGTCCAGGATGCGCTGCATGACCTGTCGACCAAGGATGCGCTGGGGCGGGTCGCCGCCTGGCTGATGCGGCGGGCCGGCCCGCATGCGCGGCTGGAGATCGGTGAACGCAAGCGGGATGTGGCATCGCAGTTGGCGATCTCGCCCGAAACCTTCTCCCGCATCCTGCGCCAGTTGGCGCGGCGGCGGCTGGTCAGCGTGGACGGTTACGAAGTGGCGTTGCTGGACCGCATCGGCCTGATGCGGCTGGCGCGTGACTTCTGACGCGACTGGACGGGGGCATGTCGTGTCAGACGAGGACAGGCGGTGGCCGGACGCTGGTCGGCGCCGGAGGACAGGCATAGACTCGTTGCACCGAGGCTTATTGCGGAGTCGGCGTGATGAACACCAGCGCGGAACGGTTCTTCGGCAGTCATGCGGCCTTGCCGGTCATGCCTGAGGTCGGGCGGCGGCTGCTCCACAGCCTGGACGATGACAGTGCCAGCCTGAGCCAGATCGCCGAGCTGATCGGCAAGGACTCGACGCTGTCGGCCAAGGTGCTTCGCCTGGCCAACTCGGCCCGCTACAGCCCCTCCCACACGGTGGCCACGCTGCAGGATGCCGCGATGGCGTTGGGCCTGGAGACGCTGCGCAATCTGGCGATGGCCGCCAGCATTTCCGGCACCTTTCCCAAGGTCAACGGCCTGGACCGGGAACGCTTCTGGCGGCACAGCATCCGTACCGCCGGCTATGCACGACTGCTGTCCAAGCTGTTGCAAGGCGATGCGGACACCGCCTACATCGCCGGCCTGATGCTGCGCACCGGCCAACTGCTCATGGCGATCCGCGAGCCGGAGCAGGTGGCAGATGTGGAATCGCATGCGTCCGAGCCGGGCAGCCGGTTTTCGTTGGAGATGCACCGCTTTGCCTGCACCCATGCGGACGTGACGGCGGCGCTGGCCGCGCACTGGCAGTTCCCCGGCAGTCTGGTGGAGGCGTTCAAGGACGCCAACGCGCCGCTGGAGATCCGACCGTTTTCCCTGCTGGCCGCAGTGCTGCATCTGGCCGAGGTGCTGGCCGATGCGGCGGACCAGCGGCAAGACCCAATCAAGGCCCTGCAGGTGGCGGTGCCGGAGTTGGTCGAGCATCTGCATCTGGACCTGGACTTCCTGCGCCTGAGGCTGGAAGGCGCGGGCGACCCCGGCGCGGATGTCGATCTGCTGTTGCACTGAACTGAACCTGCTGGCGGGGCCATCCACGCTTCAGACTCCTGGTGAGTCGGTGGCGCGTTAGCGCGCCTCGCCCGATGGGGACCGGCGAATGGTGCGGGGCTGTATCAATACGTCCGCCGCAAGTCCCAGTCCGCTGTGCAAAGCGCGAATCATGGCCAAGGTGAGGGGACGCGTGCCAGCGAGCACTTCATAGACACGATTCTTCGCCCCGATCATGGGAACGAGATCATGGACCGTCAGTCCTGATTGCTCCATGCGGAATTTGATGGCCTCAATAGGATCCGGCGTCGTGATCGGGTAGAGCTTCGATTCATAGGCGTCGATCAGCGTCAAGAGCACCTCAAACGTGTCACCTTCTACGCTGCCGACCTCAGGCTCTCGCTCAAAAAAAGGAGCAACGGCCGCCAATGCGGCCTGATAGTCCTCGTGATTTCGAATCGGACGAATCTCCATAACTCACTCCTAGCCTACGGTGTCAACGTCAATTGCGTCGTACTGCTCATGGGTCCCGATGAATTTGATGTAGACGGCTTGAAACCTGTAAGCCACCGCGGTCACAAGTCGATAGTCATTGCCCTTGATGTTGAAGATCACGCGCCTGCCTGGGCGAACACTGGCGTTTCGAAACTGCGCCTTGAGCTCCTGGGGAGTTGCCCATTTCGCCTTTGAAACTTCGTCGAACCAAGATTTCAAGGGTTGCTCAGCGTCAGGATGTAAGAGCCAAAACGCCTCTAATGTCGATCTGGCGATCACTTTCATGCTGCATTCTGCTGTGATTCAAATGGTAGTCCCAAATTGGGATCTGGTAAAGCTGGGTGATATGTTGCGTGCGTACGAACTGACGACTGTCAGGTTCGGCTGTGCCTGCGGTGCCGTGACCCGGCCGCTCCGTTCTTCGCGCTTTCCCTTTGCCTTGCCCACGTCCCAATCGCCAGACAGTCACTTCGCCAGCCGTTACATCGCTCGCGTCGCCTCCACCGCATCCAGCACCGCCTCCGGCGTGGCGGGCGCCCGAAGCGGCGGATCGCAGCGCGCGGGCCCGCAGGCGGCGACCGCATCCTTGATCGCGAGCAGCACCGAGAACGGCAGCAGCAGCGGCGGCTCGCCCACGGCCTTGGAGCGATGGATGCTGTCCGCGCGGTTGGGCGCATCGAACAGGGCCACGCGGAAGTCGCGTGGCATGTCGTTGGCCGTGGGGATCTTGTAGGTGCTCGGTGCGTGGGTCAGCAGCAGCCCGGACTGCGGATGCCAGACCAGCTCCTCGCAGGTGAGCCAACCCTGTCCCTGCACGAACGCGCCTTCCACCTGACCGATGTCCAGCGCCGGATTGAGCGACTGCCCGACGTCATGCAGCACGTCCGCTCGCAGCACCCGGTGCTCGCCGCTGAGCGTGTCCACCACCACCTCGGCCACCGCCGCCCCATAGGCGTAGTAGTAGAAGGGATGACCCTGCAGCTTGGCCCGGTCCCAATGCAGGCCCGGCGTGGCATAGAAGCCATCACTCCACAGCTGCAGGCGGTTCAGGTAGGCCTGCGCCACCAGCGCCTGGAAGGTCATCGAGCGGTCACCGCCGTGCACCTGGCCGGCGTTGAACACCACCTCCGTCTCGTTGCAGTCCAGCAGGCGGGCCGCCAGCGGCAGCAGGCGCTGCCTGATCTTGCGGGCGGCATCCTGGGCGGCCTTGCCGTTGAGATCGGACCCGGTGGACGCCGCCGTGGCGGAGGTGTTGGCCACCTTGCTGGTGTCGGTGGCACTGGCCCGCACCGTGTGCGCCGGCACGCCCAGCTCATGCGCCACCACCTGCGCGACCTTGGTGTTGAGCCCCTGGCCCATCTCGGTGCCGCCGTGATTGACCAGCACCGAGCCGTCGGTATAGACATGCACCAGCGCGCCCGCCTGGTTCAGATGGACGACATTGAACGAGATGCCGAACTTCACCGGCGTCAGCGCCATGCCGCGTTTGAGCACCGGACTCGAGGCATTGAAGGCGGCGATCTCGGCGCGTCGGTCGTGATAGGCCGAACTCGTGATGAGCTGATCGGTGAGCGGCTGCAGCAGGTGGTCGTCGATCTGCTGCCCATAGGGCGTGACGTCCTGACCCGGTCGATAGAAATTGCGTTGCCGCACCAGAAGTGGGTCCAGGCCCAGCCGCCGCGCCACGCCGTCCAGGATCATCTCGATCGCCAGCGCGCCCTGCGGGCCGCCGAAGCCGCGGAAGGCGGTGTTGCTCTGGGTGTTCGTGCGCGCGCAGTAGCCGTGCATCGCCACATGCGGCAGCCAGTAGGCATTGTCGAAATGGCACAGCGCTCGCGCCATCACCGGCGCGGAGAGATCGGCGCTGTGGCCGCAATTCGAGATCAGGTCGATCTCGGCCGCCAGCAGCAAACCGTCGTCATCGAAGCCGACCGACCAGCGGTAGTCGAAGCCGTGTCGGCGACCGGTGATCAGGAAATCGTCGTCGCGGTCCACCCGCAACTTCACCGGCTTGCGCAACCGGGTCGCGGCCACGGCGGCGACGCAGGCGAACAGCGCCGATTGCGATTCCTTGCCGCCGAAGCCGCCGCCCATGCGTCGGCATTGCACCGTCACCTGATGAGCCGACCAGCCCAGCGCATGGGCCACCAGCTGCTGCATTTCCGACGGATGCTGGGTCGAGCAGTGGATCAGCACGCCCTGGTTTTCCTGCGGCAGCGCGTAGCTGATCTGGCCTTCCAGATAGAACTGCTCCTGACCGCCGACGGCCCACTCGCCGTCGAGCCGGTGTGGCGCGGCCGCCAGCGCGGCGGCGGGATCCCCGCGGGACAGGTGCATCGGCGGCACCACGTAGAGCCCTTGGGCATGGGCCTCGCGGGCCGTCAGCACGGCAGGCAGCGCCTCGGTGCGGACGACCTGCCGGGCCATCGCGGCGGCGCGGCGGGCGAGTTCGCGATCGGTGGCGATGACGGCATAGACCGGCTGCCCCAGGTAGCGCAGTTCGCCGTCGGCCAGGATGGGGTCATCGTGCACCAGCGGACCGCAGTTGTTCTCTCCGGGCAGGTCGGCCACCGTCAGGACCGCCACGACGCCAGGCTGGCGTCGTAGCATTTCCAGGTCGATCGACAGCAAGCGGCCATGCGCCACCGGCGACAGCCCCAATGCCGCATGCAGGGTGCCTTGCGCTTCGGCAATGTCATCGGTGTAGACCGCCTCGCCGCTGACATGCAGATGGGCGGCCTCATGCACCCGGCTGATGCCGACCTGCGGCTGCGGCGTGGCGGTCTTCAGGGACTTGGCCGACCGCGCTTGGCTTGGCAGGTCGGGCAAATCGCGCAGATCGAGCGGCTTGTTCATGCGACGCTCCGCTGTGGAGGGATGACCTGCCAGACGCTGGTGGCGGCGGTGTCCAGTGGGTCGTCCTCCCGAGTCTCCAGCCAGAAGCGTCGGATCAGATTGGCGGCCACCCGCGACCGGTAATCGGCGCTGGCGCGCAGATCGGTCAGCGGCTGGAAGTCGTCGGACAGCGCCGCCGCGGCGGCCGCTTGCGTGGCCTCGTCCCAGCGCCGCCCGCGCACGACGGCCTCGGCATGGGCGGCCCGCTTGACGATGCCGGCCATGCCGCCGAAGACAAATCGGACGTCGCTGACGACGCCCTGTGTGGTGGTGAGCTTCAGCACCGCGCAGACGGCGGAGATGTCGCTGTCATAGCGCTTGGAGATCTTGTAGGCCCGCAGCGTGGTGACGGCGGTGGTACCGCCGGCGTTGGCGCTGCCGCCGGCGCTGTCCACGGTGGATGCGTGAGGTGCCGCATCCGGATCGCGCAGGGGCACCTCGATGGCCTCCACGAACTCGCCGGGCTGCAGCGCATTCTTCATGTAATCCAGATAGAACGCTTCCAGCGGCAGCCTGCGCGATTGAGTACCGCGACGCAGCACCAGTTGCGCATCCAGGGCGATCATCGCGGGGGCGCCGTCGCCGATGGGCGAGCCGTTGGCCAGGTTGCCCCCCAGCGTCCCGGCATGGCGCACTGGCGGCGACGCAAAGCGCAGCCAGAGCTCGCGCAGCGCCGGCTCGCGCGCGGTGAGCGCGCGCCAGGCCTCTTCCAGGGGCACCGCCGCACCGATGCGCAGGGCCGTGGGCGTGGCCTCGATCTGCCGCAAGGCTTCAACCCGTGCCGTCAGGATCACATCGCCCAGTTCACGGTGCTGCTTGTTGACCCACAGGCCCACATCCGTGGCGCCCGCCACGAGACGCGCCTGCGGCAGCCGCTCACGCAGCTCGGCAAATGCCTCCAGGCTGTGCGGTGCGAACACGTGCTGCGTGGCGCCGTCACGAGCGTGCGCCTCGTAGTGCAGCGGTGGATCCTCGCGCAGGGTGCGCAGCGCCGCGATCAAGGGCGCGCGGTCCAGCGTTTGTGGCGGCGCGTCGAACATGCGCTCACCGGCGTCCAGCAGCGGTCGGTAGCCGGTGCAGCGGCAGAGGTTGCCGGCGAGATCATCGGCCAGTTGCTGACGCGTGGGGCGTGTGCCGTCCGCCTGGTGGCGCTCATACAGCGCCTGCATCGTCATCGCGAAGCCCGGGGTGCAGAAGCCGCATTGCGAGCCGTGGCAGTCCACCAGCGCCTGTTGGACCGGATGCAGCGCGGTGCTGCTGCCCAGATCCTCCACCGTCAGCAGCGCCTGGCCGTCCAGCATCGGCAGGAACTGGATGCAGGCATTGACGTTGCGCAGCGAGAGGCCTTGCCCGCCCTGGTCCAGGCTCGCCACCACCACCGTGCAGGCGCCGCAGTCGCCCTCGGCGCAGCCTTCCTTGGTGCCGGCGCAGTGCGCTTGCTCGCGCAGGTACTGCAGCACCGTGGTGGTGGGGGCGAGGTCCGTCACGGACTGCAGGCGGCCCTGATGGACGAAGCGGATGGGACGGGACACGGTCATGGGGCGACGGCTCGGAAAGCGGACAGCAACGCGCGAAAGACGCACCCCTTCCAGCCAAAGCCGGCGGTAGATGCAATTACCCGGAACGGTAACCCGCCTCGGTCGACATGGTTATACGATGCCGAACATAACCTCTATAAGTTGTTGCATATGTCGGAATCGCTGAACTTCGACAAGATCGAGCTCCAATTGGTGCGGGTCCTGCATACCTTGATTCTTGAGCGCAGTGTGTCCAGGGCCGCGATGCGGCTCGGCAGTACGCAGCCCGCCTTGAGCGTGCAGCTGCGGCGATTGCGCGCGCTCACCGGCGATCCGCTGCTGGTGCGCAGCGGGGCGGGCATGACGCCCACGGCCACCGCGCTGGAATTGCTGGCGCCCGCCGAACGCCTGCTGCGCGAGGCCGATGAACTCTTCGGCAGCCGGCTTCGGCGCAGCGGCTTCGATCCGGCGACGGCCGAGCTGCGCTATCGGATCGCCGCCAGCGATTACCTGGACCCCCTGTTCCTGCCGCAGTTGGTCGCTCGTCTACAGCGTCTGGCGCCCGGCGTGCAGATCGACCTCCAGCCGCTGACCGCCGAATACGACTACCGCGCCTCGCTCGCCCGCGGCGAGGTGGACTTGGTGATCGGCAACTGGCTGGAGCCGCCCGGAGAGCTGCACATGGGCCGGCTGCTGAGCGACGAGGTGGTCTGCTTGGTCAGTGACCAGCATCCGGCCGCGCGCATGCGTCCGCGCGCCTGGACGCAGGAGCGCTATCTCGATGGTCAGCATCTGGCGCCGATGCCGCTCAGCCCGGGCCAGCCCGGCGTGATCGAGCAGCACCTGGCCTCGCTGGGTCTGGAACGCCGCATCGCAGTGCGCTGCGCCCACTTCGGCCAATTGCCGCAGATGGTGGCCCGCAGCCTGTTGGTGCTGACCACCGGCCGGCTGTTCTGCCAACGCTATGTGGACAGCTTGCCGGTGACCATCCTGCGCTGTCCGGTCGCCTTTCCGGCCATGACCTACTACCAGCTGTGGCACGACCTCAGCCATGCCAGCGCACCACTGCGCTGGCTGCGCGAACAGGTGCGCGAGGTCGCCCGTGAACTGGTCAAACCGCCCACCGATCCGAATCGATCTCCTGCGCTTTCCGAATGACGTCCTCCTCATTTCCCGCCTCGGCTTCTTCCAGCTCGGCTTCTTCTGCCTTGTCCCGCTCGGCCGCTTCGGCCGCGCCCGCTCGCCTCGCGCTCAAGGGCGACTTGCTGGATTTCACCGCCGCGCCCGCCTGGGCCCGGGTAGATGACCCGGCGGTGCGCTTTCGCCCCGGTCACTGGCTGCTGATCGAGCAGGGCCGCATCGTCGGCGTCCAGGCCGACGATCCGGGCGAGGGCTGGCAGCGTGAAGATCACAGCGGGCGGCTGATCCTGCCGGGCTTCGTTGATACCCATGTGCACAGCCCGCAGCTCGATGTCATCGCCTCGTATGGAACCGAGCTGCTGGATTGGCTCAACACCTACACCTTCCCGGCCGAACGCCGCTATCAGGATCCGGACGTCGCGCAGGAGGGCGCCGCCCGCTTCCTGGACGCGCTGCTGGCGCACGGGACCACTGCGGCGGTGGTCTACCCGACGGTGCACAAGGTCTCGGCGGAAGCGCTGTTCGAGGCCGCCGCCGCACGCGGCATGCGGCTGATCACCGGCAAGATCCTGATGGACCGTCACGCGCCCGACGGCCTGCGTGACGACGTGCACCAGGCCGAACGCGACTGCTTGGACCTGATCGCCCGCCACCATCGGCGCGAACGGTTGGCTTATGCGGTGACGGTGCGTTTCGCTCCGACCAGCACGCCGGAGCAACTGGCGATGGCCGGCGCGCTGTGCCGGGCGGATCCGACGCTCTACATGCAGACCCATGTGGCCGAAAACCGCAGCGAGGTCGACTGGGTGGCGCGACTCTTCCCCGAGGCCCGCAGCTACCTGGACGTCTATGACCGGGTCGGCCTGCTCCATCCTCGCGCGGTGCTGGCGCACGGCATCTGGCTGGACGAGACCGATCGGGCGGTGCTGGCGCGCACCGGGGCCCAGATCGCCCATTGCCCGTCGTCCAACCTGTTCCTGGGCAGCGGGCTGTTCGACTGGCCGGCCCACCTGGCGGCGGGTGTGGCGGTCAGCGTGGCGAGCGATGTCGGCGGCGGCACCTCGCTGTCGACCCAGCGCACCCTGTCGGACGGCTACAAGGTGCAGGCGCTCAAGGGCCAACGGATGACGGCCTGGTGCGGGCTGCATGCCGCCACCCGGGGGGCGGCCGAGGCCTTGGATCTGTCCAGCGAGCTGGGGCACTTCGACCCGGGGACGCTGGCGGATGTCTGCATCTGGGACTGGGCCAGCGGGCCGGTGGCGCAGGGCCGGATGGACCTGGCGCGCGACCTGCATGAGCGCGTCTTCGCCTGGATGACCTTGTCCGACGAGCGCAACCTGGTGGCCAGCTATGTGGCGGGGGTGGCGCGGTTCCGACGCGACTGAGGGCCTCAGCCGGGCGCTTGGGCAGGCGCGGTTCGGGCGCTGGAGGGATGCTGGAGGGGCGCCGACGTCCAGCGCCGGCAGTCTGTCCACCGATGGCGGCAGTTGGTCAGCACGGCAGGTCGTCCTGTCGCGGCGGGGATGGGCAACACCTGTCCCCGGTTCTATAGTCGCCGACGCTGGGGTGCCACCCTGGCGAATCAAGGAGAGGTGATGACCAAGATGAATGCCAGAATCGGGACGAGGACAGCGGCGCCGGACGGGATCAGACGCCTCGCGTCCGCCTTCATGGGCCTGTGCCTGGGCGCCGCCGCGCTGCTCGCCGCACTGCCAGCCCACGCGGCCGACAGCCCTGCGGCCGGCAAGCCGACCCAGGTCCGCGCGACGAAGGTCGCGCCCGCAGCGCCGGCATCACCGCGGCCTGCCAAGCGCTACACCATCGAGCAGTTCATGGCGACCACCGCGGTCTCCGGGGCGTCGTTCTCCGCGGATGAAAAGCGCATCCTGTTCAGCAGCAATGCCAGCGGCATCTTCAATGTCTACAGCGTGTCTGTGGACGGTGGTGAACCGGTGGCGCTGACGAGCTCCAAGACCGACAGCCACTATGCCGTCGGCTACTTCCGCCATGACGACCGCGTGCTCTACACCCGCGACCAGGGCGGCAATGAGCAGAACCATCTGTACGTGCGCGAGCTCGACGGCACCGAGCGCGATCTCACCCCGGGTGACAAGCTCAAGGCCCAGTTCCTGGACTGGCATGACGACGGCCAGTCCTTCTACGTCTCCACCAACGAGCGCGACGCCCGCTACTTCGACCTCTATCGCTACGACGCGAAGACCTATGCGCGCACGATGGTCTACAAGAACGAGACCGGGCTGTCGGTGGAAGACATCAGCGGCAATGGCAAGTGGATCGCGCTGGGCCGCACCACCACCACCGCCGACACTGACGTGCTGCTCTACAACGTCGAGACCGCGCAGACCAAGCATGTGACGCCGCACCAGGGCGTGGCCGCCTATTCCGCGGCCACCTTCGATCCCGGGGCGCGGCGCCTGCTGATGCGCTCCAACGACGGCAGCGAATTCACCCGCCTGGTGGCCTACGACCTGGAATCCGGCCAGACCACCGAGGTGGAGAAGGCCGACTGGGACATCGCCTACAGCATGTACTCGCGCGACGGCCGTTACCGGGTCACCGGCATCAATGCCGACGCGACGCTGACGCTGCGCATCGTCCAGACCGCCGACGGCAAGCCGGTCGTGCTGCCCAGCCTGCCTGGCGGGGAAGTGCGCGGTGTCAGTTTCTCCCGCACCAGTGCGCGCATGGCCTTCTATCTGAACGGGGACCGCTCGCCCAGCAACCTCTATGTCTACGACTTCGGCACCCGGCAGGTGAAGCAGCTCACCCGCTCGCTGTCCAAGGACATCGACCCGGAGGAACTGGTGGAAGGCCGCATCGTGCGCTTCAAGTCGTTCGACGGCCTGCCGATTCCGTCGGTCTACTACCTGCCCAAGGAGGCCTCGCCGACGAACAAGGTGCCGGCGGTGCTCTTCGTGCACGGCGGTCCCGGCGGGCAGACCATGCGCGGCTATTCGGCGCTGATGCAGTACCTGGCCAATCACGGCTATGCGGTGCTGGGCATCAACAACCGCGGCAGTTCCGGCTACGGCAAGAGCTTCTTCACCGCTGACGACGGCAAGCATGGCCGCGAGCCGCTGTGGGATTGCATCGAAGCGAAGACCTGGCTGGCCTCGACCGGCGTGGTCGATCCCGAGCGCATCGGCATCATGGGCGGCAGCTACGGCGGCTACATGACGCTGGCGGCGATGGCCTTCCGGCCGGAAGCATTCAAGGTGGGCATCGACATTTTCGGCGTGTCCAACTGGCTGCGCACGCTGGAGTCGATCCCGCCGTACTGGGAGTCCTTCCGCCAGGCGCTCTATCAGGAAATCGGGGACCCGGTGAAGGAGAAGGACCGCCTGATCGCCAGCTCGCCGCTCTTCCACGCCAGCGAGATCCGCAAGCCCTTGATGGTGATCCAGGGCAAGAACGACCCGCGGGTGATCCAGCCGGAGAGTGACGAGATCGTCGCCGCGGTGAAGAAGAACGGTGTGCCAGTCGAGTACCTGGTCTTCGACGACGAAGGCCACGGCTTCTCCAAGAAGAAGAACCAGATGGAGGCCAACCGCCGCATGCTGGAGTTCCTGGACAAATACCTCAAGCCCGGCCTGTAAGCCGCGCCCCGGAGACGGGGCACCGCCAGACCCACGACGCCGAGCGCGATGAGCGACTCGGCGTCGTCGTTTGTGACGCTGGCGTCCGCTCGGCTGTGGGGCCTGCTGGGCATGCTGGACCCGATGGACCCGATGGACCCGATGGACCGGATGGACCGGATGGACCCGATATGGACCCGATGCGCTGCCTCGGTCGTCCGGCGGTGGATCGCGTGTGATCGGCCAGGTCAGCGTCACGGACGACGGTGTGGCGGGCCTGCGAGCGCATGTCGCCGCCGGCAGGACGGGTGTCCGACCGCAAAGGCGTGTTTCCATCGGCCTGTGCATGTGCGCCCATCTGTAACGCTCACAAGCAAGGGCAACCGGCCGGTGTGACCGGTGTACACGAGGGCTGCCCACGGCGTGGCGAGCGGCTCGACGGCTGCGGGTGCAGTTCCCGCTCGTTCCAGGGGCGATCGCCGCCTCAACGCCCGCCGCTGGTGCAACCCGACATCCCGGCGCGGCCGAAACCGGTGTCCACGCCAATTCCTGCACAGGTTGCACTGCTTACAGCCTGTTGCCGTGGTCGGCGCCATCACCTGCACGATGCACCCCTGCCCGGACTTGAGACACCTGGGCTTGTCTGTTCTTTGATGAGGGGGATTTCAGACATGCGATTCGAAGGTACGTTGGACAGCTGGTATGCCGAGCGCGGCCACGGCTTGGTGGCACCGGAGCAAGGTGGCGAACCGCTGTTTGTTCATGTGTCCGCATTCCCGATGGACGGTCAGCCGCCCAATGAAGGGGAGCGGGTCAGCTTCGAGGTTGTTGCAAAGAGTGACGGGAGCAAGCAAGCCGTCCGATTGCAGCGCCTCACCCCGTTCAGGGTGCCTGCGCAACTGCGCGCACCTCGCACGGCTTCCCGGCCACGTCCGATCGCCAAGCGGCGACGGGTGTCGGCCCTGATGTGGATGGTGATGGGCGTGCTGGCCCTGGGCTTTGGTGCCACGCTGTGGCCGCCCGCCGGCGACCCATTGCTGGCGCAGCGCGTCAGCGCGACCGCCTCCCGCTGAGCCTCAGGCTTCAGCAGTCATCGCGCAACGCATATTGCGTATTGCGTATTGCGTATTGCGAGATCATCGATTTTCTCGTGGGGGACCGGCGCTGGCGCCCGGTCCCGTCGCCGAAGCGGCCGGTCTTTCGACCGGCTGCTTTTCAAGGCCACCCTTGCGGTGGCCTTTTTTACGTCCCGTGGCGGACGGCGCGGCCAACCGCGCGCACGGCACGCGGGGGGCCGGTCACCTCGCCGTCAGATCTTCATTTCCAGCCGCACTTGCCACACGGTGAAGCTTCGGCCGGTGTTCTCGGCCAGGACGATCCGGTCCGAGGTGGTGGACACGGTGCCATTCCCATAGGTCAGCGGCACCAGGTTGCTGGCCGACACCCGCAGCGCCACGGCCGGTGAGAAGGTCCACATCGCCGAGAGGTCGAGCACCCGCTTCTTGTCGATGTCCGCCAGCACCTGCGCGCTTTGCTGCAGCAGGTTGGACGGCGTGTAGTTGAGCGAGGCGCCCAGCGTCAGCGGCAGGCTGCGCAGGCGGTAGTCGGCGCCGAGGTTGGCGGTGTAGCGCGGTTGCTGGTCCAGCTTGTTGTGGGGGCCGGGAATGCCGTCGACCGCCGAGTGGAACAACGACAGGTTGCTGCGCAGGTTGATCGGCAGGGCGTCGCTCAGGTATTCATCGAGCCGGAACTTGGCTTCGAGCTCCACGCCGTAGGTGGTGGCGTCACCGATGTTGCGCGGCCTCACCACATAGCGCTGCACCGGCGCGTAGGGCACCGTCTCCAGCACCGCCTGGCTGCGGATCAGGTCGGTGATCCGCCGGTAGAAGAAGTTGGCGCTGAGCAGCCCGCCCTTGGACAGGTATTTCTCATAGCCGATCTCCACCCCGGTGGCCATCTCCGGCTTCAGGCCGGGATTGCCCATCCGGTCCGGCGAGTCGATGGTGTTGGTGGTGCAGGGCAGGGCGGGGTCGTCGCAGGGATAGCGGTTGCTGAGGCTGAGCCGGCCCACCACATCGTTCAGATTGGGTGAGCGGTAGCTGCGGGTCAGGCTGGCGCGGATCTGCTCCCGGCTTTTCTCGTCCAGCTTGTAGACGCCGTGCAGCAGCGGGGTCAGCACGTGGGAGGTGTTGCTCACCGGGCCCTGGTTGTTGCGGCTCTCGGTCTGGATGCCTTCCCAGCGCAGGCCGGCATAGAACCCCCATTGCTTGCCGACGCTCCATTCATCCTGCGCATAAGCGGCGAATCGGCGCGTGGAGGCAGTGACGTTGTCGCCGAAATCGGCCAGGTAGGCGCAGTTGCGGGCCGGCTGCGCGGCGTCATAGGACTGCGCGCACAGCCGATCCTGGTTGCGGGTCGTGCCTTCGCCTTCGAGGCCGGCCACCAGGTTGTGATCGTTGTCCATCTGGTGCGTCAGCTTCGAGTTGAAGCTCCAGGAGGTGTCTCGGCTTTTGGTGTCGTCGTCCTGGATGCGGTAGAAGGCGCCGCTGTTGGTCTCCAGTCGATGGCTGTCGCTGGACATCGTCATGCGGCCCACCCCCACCCGCGTCTCCAGGCGCGAGGTCTCATTGAGCCGCTTGTTCCATTGCACATTCAGCCGGGCCATGGTGGCGCGGCTGTCGCCGTCGGTGGCGGCGTCGGTGTAGCGGATGTGGTCGATGTCGTCGGCCGGCAGTGCCGGCGTCTGGACCTGGTTGAAACGACTGGTGCTGCTCCCCCGGTTGACCATCACGAACGGCTGGATCGCGACCGTGTCGCCACCGCCGAGCTTGAGCTGCAGCCGGCCGGTCAGGTTGAGGGATTTGCGCTCGTCGCCGCTCTGGCCGCTGTTGGTGAGCAGGGTCTCGCGGGTGATGTTGCCGGCATCGTCCAGCAGGCGGGTCAGCGAGCGGGAATTGATGTCGTCCAGCCGCTTGTGCTGCATTGCATTGACGGTGAGGTTGTAGGCATTGCCCTCGTCGTCCAGCTTGTCGTTTCGGGTCCAGCTGAGGCTGGGGGTGACGCGGTCGCGCTCGAGGGTGGTGGCGAGCCGAACCTCATTGAGACGCCGCTGCAGCGCCTCGCGCAGCACGACATTGATGGTGCCGGCAATGGCGCGGGCGCCGAACTCGGCGGTGGGCGCGCGCATCACCTCGATGCGTTCGATCTGCTCGGGCGGCAGTTCGTCGAGCGAGAAGCCCGGCGGCATGCGTTCCCCGTTCACCAGGATCTGGGTGTAGCCACCGCCCATGCCGCGCATGCGGACCTCGCCGCCGCGGCCGGGACGTCCACCGGTGGTCACGCCGGGCAGGCGCTTGAGCACCTCGCCGATGGTGCTGTCGCCGTAACGCTCGATCTCTTCGCGGCCGATGATGATCTTGGAGGCGGTGGAGGCGCGCCGCTGGTCGTCGTCCCGCGAGGTGCCCTGGATCTCGACCCGGTCCAGTTTCTGGGGATCCGCCGGCGGGCGCGGCTGGGGTGCGGCGTCGGGCCGCGCGCGCGGCGCAGGGGTCGACGACGGCGTGGCGGGCGTGGGACGGGTGGCCAGCGGTGGCGTGTCCTGCGCGGGTGGGGCGGTCTGGGCCCAGGCCGACGGGCCGACGGCCAGCATCAGGGCGAGTGTCAGCGGGCGAAGGGGCAGGTCGCGGGCCTGGTGCACGGTGGCGCTTGCGGAGCGCGAGGGGCGCATTGAACGAATCGAGGGCCGCAGTGGCGCGGAAGCGCTGGATGTCGGCACCGAGGCGGGGGCCGACGCGAGTGCCGAGGCGAAGGTCGACGCAGGGGCGGACTCAGGGGTCGACGCAGGGGTCGACGGGGCGACGGAAAACGGGAAAGGGCAGCGGGTGCGTGTCATCGTGAAGGCAATGGCAAGGCAAGCGCGGCAGGACTTGGCGTAGGGCTGGGACGCGGCGCGGGAAGGAGGATCGTGTCAATGCTGACAACGCTGGCAGGATCGCATGCGGCCCGCGCGCGGCTGTTTGGCACGAGGCACTTTCATCGTTCTTTACATGGTCTGATGGGCCGGCGCGACGCCCAACTCAGGAGAAACCCTGAACGGGCGTCGCGAATCCCGAAGCGCGTGTTCGAGCGGTCCGCAGTGCGCGATGGCTGCCGGCGTCGGCCAAGAACGACTTGATCGGTTCAGGCATGGGCGCCGGCCAGTCTGCGCGAACGAATGAAAAAAGCCACCGCAGGGGTGGCTTGGTTCGAAATGGGGTATCCGGACGCTGGTGACGGGTTCCAGCACTCTGCCCTATGGCGCAGCCGATTGGTTTGTCTCGGATGCTTTGCATTGTGCCGATCGAGTGTGACAGCTCTTTGACGAAAAGCAGGCGATTGATGGCTCAGTTGCTGGATTCATCGGCTGGGTGGATCGGCGAATGAGCGGGCCGTCATTGACGTGGTGTTTGCCGAGTGCTTTGGAATGCGCCAAGCGCGCTTGCAGGCCGGTCCTGCGCGCGGAAGACGTCGGTCGGATCGCCTGCGCCATGAGGGGCTTCCAGGCGACCTTATCATCGACCGCCACTGGACGATCGGATCGCCATCGCCATCGCCATCGCCATCGCCATGGCGTCCATGGCGTCCATGGCCATCGTCACCCGTCTCATTGCCACCGGGAGAAGTCATGAAGCGTCGAGCTTGCGCATCATCGGAATCGTTCGGCCCAGTCGGTGGGCCCCGCCGTTGCGGTGGTTTCCGGTGAGGCGGCTGCTTCATCTCACCCATCGTCATAGGTCGCCGGCGACCAACCAGGCCCTGGGCCTGTTGCTGGCGTTCAATGCCGGGGCGGTGAATGCGGGCGGCTTTCTGGTGTTGCAGCGCTACACCTCGCACATGACCGGCTTTGCCTCGCAGTTGGCGGACGGCGCGGTGCTCGGGCAAACGACCTTGGTGCTCAACGCGCTGGGCGCGATCCTGGCGTTTCTGGCGGGCGCAGCGGTCTGCGCCTTGCTGGTCCATTGGGCCCGACAACAGCATTTGCGTTGTGTCTATGCGCTGCCGCTGCTGCTGGAGGCGGCGCTGCTGTTTCCCTTCGGCCTGATGGGCGCGATCACGCTGGGTTGGCACACCCCGTTCGCGGTGCCGCTGACGGTGCTGTTGCTGTCGTTCATCATGGGCCTGCAGAACGCGGTGGGGTCCAAGACCTCCGGCGGGCGCATCCGCACCACCCACATGACGGGCAACATCACCGACCTGGGCATGGAACTGGGCAAGATGCTGTATTGGAATCGCCAGGCCGCGCGGCACGGGGCGGTGCCCGATGCAACGGCGGTGGGCGTGCATCACAACCGGCAGCGGGCGGCCATGGCCGCAGGTCTGCTGGGCAGTTTCGTGCTGGGCGGTTTTGTGGGCGCGCTGGGGTTTCAGCGTGTCGGATTCATCTGCGTGGTGCCGTTGGCGGCGTTGTTGTTCGCGCTGTCGGTGATGCCGATGCGGCGCGACTGGGCACGGTGGCGCGCGATTGTGTGGGGCGGCTCCTGAGGAAGCGGTTTCCGGACCCACGAGGCCGGTCTCGAATCAATACCCCGCTCGGTTGGCGGATGTGCTCGGGCACTTCCTGCGCCGACAAAAAAAGTCCGCTCGACTTGAGCAATGTCCGGGACGGACGCTGCTCAAGCGGAGCGGATCAAGGGGGTTTGAAATGGTGAAACTGAACGAGACAAAAGAACAAGAACGGGCTGACAGCGCCGCGAACAGACGCAGCTAAACGATCCGCTGCCATCCCTTCGCGGCCATCCCTTCGCTGATCAGCACGCTGAGTTCAAAGACCCAGCCATGACGCGCTGAAAGAACGAGTCGCTCAACCCAGCACGCCGGTGGCCAGTCCCAGACAGGACAGCACACCGATGCACAGCACCCAGGCGTCGGCATTGTTCAGCGAGGACCAGACTCGTTGCTTCAGGACTTGCATTGCCATCTCCAGAACGGTGCCGGCTGACGGGGTCAACGGCGGGGTGGCGCCACTCCGGTTGAAGCGGCGGCCGGCTTGCCTGCCGGATCTCTCGATCCGACAGGCCCGGCAGCGATGGAGAGAATGTACTGTATGTCCATACAGTATTCAACAGGGTCGATCCGAATGGCGATCGAGGCTCGCCCGCGCTCCGGTGGTGCTGAGCCTGGAGAGGCGGATGCCGCGTGGTGGCCTGGTAGCGGCAGGATCGCAGATCGCCTGAGACGGCAGGAGGGCGATGGCCTTGGCCTGGCAGCGGTGCGGTGGCCGAGGGATCGTATCGCTCAGGTCGAAGGACATGGCCCCGGGATGAACCCGGGGTCTCCGGCCCGGAAGCTGTGACACGCCCCCCGAGCTGATCGCACTGGGGCGCAAAGACATGCCGAAGGTCTCGACGATGCCGATCGATGCCGATCGCCGCCTGCCGACGCCGGAGGATCAGGCCGCGGCTGTTTCGGGCTGCTTGCCGTCGTCCAGGGATTCTTCCAGCGCGGGCGTCGCGGCGCGCGCGGAGGCAGCACGTCGCGCACCATGCGGCTTGCGCAGCCACAGGTAGAGGCCGCTGCCCAGCACGATGATGGAGGCGATGTCCAGCAGGGCCCAGATGATCTTCATCGGCATGCCGCCGTAATCGCCGAAGTGCAGCGGCTGCGACACCAGCAAGGCGGTCAGGTACCAGGGCAGATCGGGCGAAGCGGTGAGGGCGCCGGTGCGGGCGTCCATCAGCATCGGCTTGAGCAGCTTGGAGGTGAGCGGCGTATCGCCGCGCATGAACACCGTGTTGTGGTGCGGGCTGGAGAAGGATGTGCCCGGGAAGGCGATGAACGACATCTTCATGCCGGGCGCCGCGGCTTTGGCATTGTCCAGCGCCTGTTGCAGCGGGCCGCGTTCGGCCGCGGGCACCAGTGGCTGGTCCTTGTAGGGGGCGATCAGCGTGCCGACTTCGGCGTATTGCCAGTACTTCACCAGCAGGTCGGCCCAGGTGTTGATCATGCCGGTGGCACCCACCACGAAGAGCCACACCAGGGTGACGATGCCCAGCAGGTTGTGCAGGTCCAACCACTTGATGCGGGTGGAGCGGCCGCGGCGCACGTCGCCGAAGTCCAGCTTGCGCATGAACGGTGCATACAGCACCACGCCGCTGACCAGCGCAATCAGCAGCAGCAGACCCATGAAGCCGAGGAACAGCTTGCCCGGCAGGCCGGCGAACAGGTCCACATGCAAGCGGAACATCAGGTCCATGAAGCCTTCGCCGACCTTGTACTGGCCGACCAGCTCTCCAGTGCGCACATCCACGGCGACCGACTTGTAGTCGTCGGTCGGCGCCGGTGTGGGCGTCAGCGTGAACCACCACAGCCGCTCGTCGTCGTCCGACTGGCCGGCGAACTGGACGATGCGGTCCGGATGCGTGGACAGGGCCGCCTTGATCATGGTGTCCGCATCCACCCGGTGGTTTGCCAGATGGGCCTTGTCCGCCGGCAGCTCCGGGGCTTCGATCTCATCGCCCAGGAGATGGCCGATCTCATGATGGAAGATCAGCGGCAGGCCGGTCAGGCACAGCAGCAGCATGAACAGCGTGCAGATCAGGCTGGTCCATTTGTGCAGCCAGGTCCAGATGCGGATGGAACGGGAGCTGAGCATGGGCGGGTCCTCGTGAGGATGACGGGGCGTCGGCGGTCGGGGGCAGGGGCTGGAAAAACCGGGAGGGTTCCGGACGGTCAGGCGATGGCGAGGAAGACGGCGGGCGCGTTCAGGCTGAACGCTCGCGCCGCCAGCTGAACCAGGCCATCACCAGCACCGGCAGTCCCAGCGCAAACCAGGACCACACATCGCCCCAGTGATCGGACACCAGCGCGGACAGCAATCCGCTGGTGCTCAACACACCGATCGCCGTCGGCCACGCCCACAGGCGTCGAGATTCGGGAGAGAGCATGCGCGGCGCTTCTTAATGACAATTATTCGCATTCTAGCCAGGCGCAACGCCCCGATGCGCGGCTCGACCGAAGTTGATGGATGCTTGTGCGAGATTGACAACGCGCGAGTGCGGTCGTCGCGGGCGCTCGGCCCGCGACGTGGGATCGTCAGGGCGACCTGCGGAGCCGCCGGCGACGTGCGGGGGGACCGCGGGATGCGATCGTTGCTCGCTGGCCCGAAGGTGTTGCGATCCAGATGCCAAACGAATCCGGAGCGCGCCCGACCGCACGCTCAGACGGTCGTGCCCTGCTTGGCGGCTTCCAGCCGCGCCGTCTCTTGCCGAGCCAGGTACTGATGGATGCTGGCCACCACCTGCGCACCTTCTCCAATGGCGCCGCCCACGCGCTTGACCGAGCCGGACCGCACATCGCCGACGGCGAACACGCCGGGGATGCTGGATTCCAGCTGCGCCGGCTCATAGTGATCCAGTGCGCACTCGCAGGCCCGGCCGGTGACGATGAAGCCGGCCTTGTCCAGATGCAGTTCGCAATCGGAGACCCATTCGGTTTCCGGCTCTGCACCGATGAACAGGAACAGATGCTGCAGCGCCAGCCGCCGCTCCTTGCCGTTGCGTCGATCGCGCCAGGTGACCGCTTCCAGCGCGCGGTCGCCCTCCAGCTTGCAGATTTCCTGATGCGGCAGGAGCTCGATGTTGGCGGTGCCGCGGATCCGGTCGATCAGGTAGCGGGACATGGTTTCCGCCAGACCCGGTCCGCGCACCAGCATGATGACCTTGGCCGCATGGTTGGCCAGATAGACGGCCGCTTGACCAGCGGAATTGCCGCCGCCGACCAGCACCACCGTCTGCCGGCTGCAGATCCGTGCCTCGATCGGCGAGGCCCAGTACCAGATGCCGCGGCCCTCGAAGCGCTGCAGGTCCTCGATGGCCGGGCGCCGATAGCGGGCGCCGGTGGCGATGACGGCCGTGCGGCTGCGGATGGTGCGTCCGTCCTCCAGCGTCAGGTGGAGCTCATGATCTTCGCCGTCGCGGCCGCAGCCCATGCGGGTGACCTTGGCCGGGATCAGCAGGTCCGCGCCGAATTTCTGGGCCTGGACGAAGGCCCGGCCGGCCAGCGCCTGACCGGAGATGCCCGTCGGGAATCCGAGGTAGTTCTCGATCCGCGAACTGGCGCCGGCCTGGCCGCCATAGGCGCGGCAGTCCACCACCAGGACCGACAGGCCTTCGGACGCCGCATAGACCGCCGCCGAGAGTCCGGCCGGACCGGCGCCGATGATCGCCACGTCATACAGATCGGCGCGTTCACGCATGTCCACCATGCCCAGGCAACGGGCGACCTCGTCGTCGCTGGGGTTGATCAGCACCGCGCCGTCGGGGCACAGCACCACCAGCTCCACACCGTCCTTCATGTATTGGTCGGCGATGGCGCGGGCGTCTTCATTCTGATCGGGCTCCAGCATCTGATGCGGAAAGCCGTTGCGGCCGAGGAAGCTGCGCAGGCGCATGACCGGCGCCGACTTGGCGCGGCCGATCAGCGTCGCACCGCTGGCGCCCGCCTCGATCAATCCGACCCGGCGCAGGATGAAGGCGCGGGTGAGCCGCTCGCCCAGATCCGCCTCGCCGATCAGCAGCGCCCGGAGTTGTGGCGGCGAGACCTCGACCGCCTCGACCTCGCTTTCCGCCTGGGCATCCACCAGCGACGGCCGTCCGCTGAGCTGTCCGACCTCGCCCATGAACTGACCCGGTCCGTGCCGGGTGATCAGCTTGCTGTGACCCAGGCTGTCGCGTTGCGAGATCGAGACCTCGCCGCTGAGGATCAGCATCATGCCCACGCCTTCCTCGCCGGCACGCACCACCCACTCGCCGGCGGAATAGCGCCGAAGTTGTCCGAAACGGGCCACGCGGGCGATGTCCGACACGCCGAGCGTGGGGAACATCTGCTCGCTGCGGGTATCCATGATGTTGGGCTGCTGCGCCATCGAATCCTCCTGTCACCTACCCTAACCGAGCCCATGCATGCCCGCAAGCGCCGTAAGGGGGAGGCGCAGGCCGGCAAGGGGGCACAGTGGCATACCGGAGTCCCGGCCCTGGGCATTGGCCGCGCCCGCCGAACGTCGTGCCATCACGCCCGCACTCTGGCACCATCACGCCCCTGACTCTGGAGCCCTCATGGACTTGCCTTCCCACCAGCTCACGATGACCGTGCTGATGACGCCCGACATGGCGAACTTCTCCGGCAATGTGCACGGCGGCACGATTCTCAAACTGCTCGACCAGGCCGCGTATGCCTGTGCCAGCCGCTATGCCGGCCGCTATGTGGTGACGCTGTCGGTGGACCAGGTGATGTTCCGCCAGCCGATCCATGTCGGCGAACTGGTGAGCTTCCTGGCCTCGGTCAACTACACCGGGCATTCGTCGATGGAGATCGGCATCAAGGTGGTGACCGAGAACATCCGCGAGCAGGTGGTGCGCCACGCCAACAGCTGCTTCTTCACCATGGTGGCCGTGGATGACGCCGGTCGCCCCGCCTCGGTGCCCCCGCTCACGCCCACCACGCCGGATGAAAAACGCCGCCGTGAGGCGGCGATCGAGCGCAAGAAGCTGCGGCAGGAACTGCAGACCCGTCACCAGGCGCTGCGCAGTTCGGTGCTGCCGGGCGAGACCGGCTGAGGCCGTGAGGCCGTCCGGCGGAGCGGCCCGCGCCGCTTCCCGCCAGCACCACGCTGCAGGACCCGGTGTCACGCGTCAGGCATCAGCCATCGGCCGTCAGTCGTGCATCGGGCATCAGCCATCAGCCATCAGCCATCAGCCAGCCAGTTGCGCCGGGTTCAGATACTGTTGACGGAAGGTCTCGAAGTCCAGCGTGTCGGCCGCCTCGATGGCGGCCTGCGCCTCCAGCGACGCGCGTGCAGACGCCTCGAAGCGGTCCATGAAGCCGTCCGGCGTCGGCTGCGCCAGCACCTGATCGCGCGCCCAGGCCGATTGCGCTGCGGTGAACGACAGGTGCGACGACCCGTGATCCGCCTGCATCGCGGCCAGCACCCGGGCCGAGGGCAGGTCATCCGGCGTGACCCAGCGCTGACGCGCCAGATTCAGCGCGTCCAGGTACAGATGTCCACCGAGGGTGGCATCCAGCTTCTCGGCGATCGGCGTGAATTCATTGAGCAGCGCCTGGCCCCAGTCCCGCAGCGACACCCGCGTCTCACCGCGCTCCAGCATCAGGCCGGGTTGCCGGCCGGCGGAGGCCGTCTGCTGCTGGTTGCGCGCCAGCGCGGCCAGCTCGGCCGGAGTGTCGTCCGGGCTGTCGGTCAGCCAGCAGTGCAGCAGGAAGATGTCGATGAAGCGCATCGTGCTGGCGGCAATGCCGACCGGCTCGAAGGGGTCCAGGTCCATGCAGCGGACCTCCACATATTCCACCCCACGCTCGCGCAGAGCATGCAGCGGCCGTTCGCCCGGTCGGATGGTGCGCTTGGGGCGGATCGTGCCGTAGAACTCGTTCTCGATCTGCAGCAGCGTGGTGGAGAGCTGGTTGTATTCACCGCCCGGATTGACGATGCCGATCTTCTCGTAGGCGGCATAGGGGCGGGTCAGCGCTTCCTGCAGCGAGGCGGCATAGCCGTCCAGGCTGTTGTAGCTGACCGAAAGCGACGACTGCGCATCGCTCTGGTAGCCCAGCCGTCCCATGCGCAGCGAGGTGCCGTAGGGCATGTGCAGCGTGCCTTCAACCTCACCCAAGGGCTGCAGGCCGTGGTCGCGGCCGGCCACAAAGCTGCCGCACAGCGCCGGTGAGGCGCCGAACAGCGTCAGCAGCAGGAAGGAGTGGCGGCGGAAATTCCGGATCAGCGCAAAGTGATCGGCATTGTCCAGGCCCGGCAGCGACCAGTTGTAGTGGATGCCGGAGATGGTTTGCATGCGACGACCGTACCGGTGTCCCAGCCCCATCCGGTAGACGCTCTTGGCCCGGCCGATGTTGGACGAGCCGTAGCGACCCAGCGGGATGGTTTCGTCGGCCGGCAGCTTGCAAGGCATGCTGGAGGCCCACATCAGTTCATCACCCAGGCAGCGATGAACCGCCTGATGGATTTCGGTGAGTTGGGTCAGACAGTCGTCGGCAGAGCGGTGCACGCCGGTGATGAGCTCCAGCTGCGATTCGCTGAAGTCGGTCGTCACCGTTTCATGTGTCAGGGCCGAGCCGAGGGCGGTGGGATGGGGCGTCAGCGCCAGGGTGGCGCCGGTGGGCTGGGCGCGCAGGCTCTCCTTCTCGACACCGCGGCGCATGCCCGCCAGACGTGCCGGATCCAGTTCTGCCAGTCGCTGCAACCAATCGCTCAAAACCCGCTCCTTCGTTCGTTGTGGGCGCGCAAGTTAACAGAACTGCGCGAATCCCGCTTGACTTGGATTTATGCAGATTGTGCTAAACGACGGCGCGTTCGACGCAGTTGTTGATCAGAAGTGAATCCGGCCGCCAACGCCGCCTGGGCCGGGCGCATCCCGCGGTCCAGTTCCCGACGGGCCAGTTCCAAACGGATGGCGCGCAGATAGTCCAGCGGCGTGGTGCCGCCGTGCTGGGCAAACAACCGGGTGAGGTGGCGCGGGGTCACATGGGCCACGTCGGCCATGCGGGCCAGGCTCCAGTCCTGGCGCGGCTCGGCACAGATGGCGTCCTGCACCCGGTGCAGTGCCGGATGGAGATGGTGCCGGTTTGCCAGCAGCGGCGAGAGTTCCGGATCCTGCGGACCCCGGCGCAGATACACCACCATCACCTGCGCCACGGTGGCGGCGATGGCTTCTCCGCAATGGACGGCGATCAATGCCAGCACCAGATCAATGCCCGCCGTGATGCCGGCGCTGCTGGCCAGCGGACCATCCAGCACGAACACCCGGTTGGCCTGGACGTCGGCATTCGGCGCGAGCGCACGCAAGGCATCGAGCGATTCATGATGGGTGGTGCAGCGGCGTCCGGCCAGCAGGCCGGCACGAGCGGCCAGCAGGGCCCCGGCGCAGATGCTCACCAGCCGACCTTCGCCGCCGGCCAGCAGCGCGCTGCCTTCTTGATGCAGCCAGCGTTCCATGTCCAGCGCCTGGGCCTGCTCGGCGACGCCTGGCGGTGGATCATCCGGATGCGGATGACGTCTGCCGCTCAGGATCAGCCAGTCTCGCTCGCCCAGCCGCGGCAATGACTCCAGGCCGCCGAGTGGCAACCCGACCGAACTCACCACCTCCGCCTCGGCGCCGCAGTAGCGCAGCCGGAAAGCCTCCGGCTCGCCGCGCCGGCGCAGGGCCTGGTTGGCCAGGCGCAGCGCTTCCGCCGCACCGGCCAGGTCCAGCAGCAGGGTGTGCGGCTCCACCAGCATCCAGACGTCGATTCGAGACATCACGACAGTATGCCGCGCCCGCACGCCTGCGGTGCCGCGCGGCCTGGGGGCACCCGCGCTCAGGCGGCTCACTGCGCCCGATCCAGCGCCTGCTCGACGCTGCAGATCTGCGCAAACCGGTCCTGCAGAACCAGTTCAGTGCGCAGCTTGATGTCCGCCACGCTCAGGGTCACGCCGCTGGCATGTCGCATCGGGAAGGTGAGGGTGGCCTCGGTGACATAGTCGACCTCCCAGCCCGCATCGCTGGCATGCCGGGTCGTGGTCTCGCAGCATTGCTCGGTCCGGATGCCCGTCACGATCAGCCGGCGGATGCCGTTTTCGGTCAGCCAGACCGACAGCCCGGTCCCGACCAGCGCACTGTGGCGCCGCTTCAGGAACTCGGCGGCCACCGGCACCTGCGCCAGCTCCTCCAGCGGGCGGACATGGCCGCTGACCAGCGCAAACGGGTTGTCCGGGGTGTCCGGCCCGTCGCTGTGCAGGATGCGGACGACCGGCAGGCCGCGCGCGGCCGCGCCGTCCAGCAGGGCCCGGGTGCGCGCCAGGAACTCAGGCAGCGCGGCGGGATCCCAGTACGGACGATGGCGGAACGACTCCTGCACATCGATCAGCAGGACGGCCGTGTCCGGGCCGGTGCGGCGGGTGGGGGGCGTGGTCGGCGCGGTGGTGGGCGCGGGCGAGGAGGACGTCGAAGAAGACGAGGAAGCCGAAGCGTTGGGCGAGGTCGTGGTGGTCATGGTGCGTTCCATCAGGGTTGATGGTGCCCATGATGCGCAGCGGCAGACGTCTCGTCGCGCCGGCGCCGGACCAGTCGCGGTCAAATCAGGACATCACTTGCCGCTGCGCGCAAGTCCGTTGCGGCCTGCGGATCCGCCGCTTCCGGCTGAGCGGTCACGGGCGCGCGGTCCGAGACGTCCGGGGGCTCGGGATCAGTCCTCGCGGGTGACGCGCACCGACAGCGGCAGCTTCGGTGCCAGATCCAGGGCTTGCCAGCCCTTCAGGCCGATGCGGCGCAGGGTCTCGATGTTGGCCTCGTAGATGGCATCGGTGTCCGGCATCGACTCGACCGCGCGTTCAATGCTGTCCTCGCGCAGCAGGTGCAAGGTCGGATACGGCGAGCGATTGCTGAGGTTGTCCACATCGTCCGGCTCCGTGCCATCGAACTGATAGTCCGGATGGAAGCTGGCCACCTGCAGCAGGCCGTCCAGTTCCAGGTCGTCGACCAGGGCATCGGCCGCGCCGAGGAAATCGTTGTAGTCCAGGAAGTCGTTCAACACCCAGGGGTGGACCAGCAAGGTGGTTTCGGTCTCTTCCGGATCCGCCCGGCGCAGCGCCAGCAGCTCCCGGGCCAGATCCTTGAGCAGGTCTTCCGGCGTGCGGGCGGCGCTGACGACGATCCGCAGCCGCTGGTTGACCTCCACGCTCTTGGCAAACGGGCAAAGGTTCAGGCCGATCACGGCACGCTGGACCCAGCGATGGGTGTCCTGGCGGACGGTCTGTTCCTGGTCGTCGGTCATGGCGGCGGGCGGGGTGTCGGTCGGAGGGGCGGTCATCGGGTCGGGTCTGGAAACGGAATGGCGGAGCGGCGGAACAGCGGAACAACGGAACAGCGCCATCGCTGAACAGCGGAACCCTTGCGGAACGGGAAGCGGCGCCACAGCGCAGTGGAAAAGCGGATCACCACCGGCCATCGGTCGACGGCCGTGCGGCCCGATGGGTCACCGGCCCCGTTCAGCCCGGCGATCCCAAGGGCCGATGGATCAGCGAGGCTGTTTGAACCAGGCGTCGACCAGGCGGACCCACATCGATCCGCCCAGCGGGATCAGATCGTCGTTGAAGTCGTAGCTGGGGTTGTGCAGCATGCAGGGGCCCAGGCCGTGGCCGCCCTCACGATGGCTGCCGTCGCCGTTGCCGATCAGGAAGTAGCAGCCCGGCACTTCCTGCAGGTAGTAGCTGAAGTCTTCGGCGCCCATGGTGGGCTCGAATTCCTGGACATTGGACGCGCCCACCATCTCGGTCACCACGCGCCGGGCGAAGTCGGTCTCCGCCGCATGGTTGATGGTGGGCGGATAGTTGCGGTGGAAGCTGAACTCGCACAGGACCTCGAAGGCCTGGGCGGTCGCCTCGGTGATGGCCTGCATCCGGCGCTCGATCAGGTCCAGCGTTTCCAGGGTGAAGGTGCGCACTGTGCCCTGCATCTCGCAGTGCTCGGGGATCACATTGGTGGCCTCGCCGGCATGGATCATCGTCACCGAGATCACGCCCGCATCGATCGGCCGCTTGTTGCGGGTGATGATGGTCTGGAAGGACTGCACCAACTGCGCCGCCACGATCACCGGATCGCTGCCCAGGTGCGGCATGGCGCCGTGCGCGCCCTTGCCTTTGATGATGATCTTGAACTCGTTGCTGGAAGCGAACACCGGGCCGGTCTTGAGCGCGAACTGCCCGGCCGCCATGCCCGGCCAGTTGTGGACGCCGAACATCGCCTCCATCGGGAACTGCTTGAACAGCCCGTCCTTGATCATCTCCCGGGCGCCGCCGCCGCCTTCTTCCGCCGGCTGGAAGACCAGGTAGACCGTTCCGTCGAAATCGCGGTGCCGGGCCAGATGCTTGGCAGCGGACAGCAGCATCGCGGTGTGGCCGTCATGGCCGCATGCATGCATCTTGCCCGGGTGCTTGCTCGCGTGCGGGAAGGTGTTGTGCTCGGTGATGGGCAGGGCGTCGATGTCGGCGCGCAGACCCAGGGTGCGTGGACCCTCGCGGCCTTTGAGGATGCCGACCACGCCGGTCTTGCCCAGGCCGCGATGCACCGGGATGCCCCAGTCGGTCAGCGTCTTGGCAATCAGGTCCGATGTGCGGTCTTCCTTGAAGCACAGCTCCGGATGGGCGTGCAGGTCGCGGCGCAGGGCGGCGATGGCCGGTGCATCGGCCAGGATGGGTTCGATCAGCTTCATGGGCGGACACTCCGGATGTCGATCGGCGCGCTCATCGCGCCGTCACGGGCGGGCGCGGGATTCGCGCCGCTGCCGCAGAAACCACGGCACCGATCCGGTCATGACACGGGGCGCCACGGATGCGGCCGAGTGTACCCGCGGGGCCTTGGCCCTGATTCGCGGCGGGGCGGCCAGCGGGCGCTGCGCCCGGGCCGCCGACGGGGCCGGGCGTGCTTGGACGACGCCCGGTGGTGCGACGTCCCACAGATGCGGGACTCGGCACCGCCCGCTGTTCAGATCAGCGCTTGACGCGACCGTCGTTGGTCAGCATCGACAGCTCCACGAAGTTGGAGCCGACATGCTTGCCGGGTCGGAAGTTCACATTGAAGCCGCCGACGTTGTAGTTCGCCATCGACTCCAAGGCGGTGACCAGGCCCTCCCGGGTGGGGCGCGCCATGCGGCGGACGCCTTCGCTGAACACCTTGGCGGCGATGTAGCCCTCCATCGCGGTGTAGTTGAACTTCTGGCCGGCCTTGGTGGCGGCGGCCTGGTAGTCGGCGACCACGCCGATGCCCGCACCGAACGGATAGGGCATGACCTGGCTGACCACCACGCCCATCGCTTCCGGGCCCAGCTCGTCCAGCAGCGCCTGGGTGCCGACGAAGGACACGTTGTAGAACACGCCGCCATAACCGGCCTTGCGGGCGGCACGGATGAAGGCGGCGCAGCTCTTGTAGGCGCTGACCATCACGATGGCTTCCGGCGGTGCGCCGGTGCTCACCAGGTCCTTGACCGCCTTGGCCACGTCCACGGTGTTGCGCTCGACGGTGGAGACCGCCTGCGGCTGAATGGCCAGCGGCTTCATCGCACGCAGCACGCCGTCCAGACCGGCCTTGCCGTAGGCATCGTTCTGGTGGAAGACGGAGATGCGCATCAGGCCGAGCTGGGTCAGCTGCTTCACGATCAGCGCTGTCTCGTCGTAATACGAGGCACGGATGTGGAAGACCCAGGGGCTGGCCGGGTCACGCAGCGATTCGGCACCGGTCAGCGGCGCGAAGAACGGGATCTTGTTCTGGTTGACCAGCGGCAGCGCGGCCACCGAGGTCGGCGTGCCCACATAGCCGAACAGCGAGAACACGTCGTCGTTGATCAGCTTCTCGGTGTTGGCCTTGGCGCGGTCCGGCTCATAGCCGTCGTCCAGCGTGCGCAGCTCGATGGTGGTGCCGTTGATGCCGCCGGCTGCGTTCTGCGCATCGAAGAACATCTTGGCGCCGGCCTGCATCTGGATGCCCAGCTGCGCGGCGGGGCCGGTCAGCGGGACCGACTGTCCGAGGACCAGACGGCGGCGTTCCTGGGCCTGCACCCCAGTGCTGAAGGGCAGGGCGGCAAGCGCGCCCAGGGCGCTGACGGAGGCAAGAACATGACGGCGATGCAAGAGGAGCTCCCCTGGGATAGTTGTTTGGGCCGATCAAGCGGCTGCAGCCGGGGATGACAACCCGGCGGGACGACCGAGGGATCGTCCGGCACACCGCCCGGAAACGAGTTTGAGAAGATTGGCCCTCTGGCGCGCGAGCTTATCTGCTTGCGACGCCCCCGTTCGGTAAGTAAACGCAAGCCTGTGGCGGCTGTGCAATAGTTCGCGCATGTCCGCTGCCCCCACCGACCCCGCCGTGAGCCACACGCCACAACCTGACTCGTCAGTCGCCATCGCGTCCTCCTCCGAAATTCGAGTCGTCAAGGGCGCGTGTCCGCACGACTGTCCGGACACGTGCGCATTGCGCATCAGTGTGCAGGATGGTCGCGTCATCAAGGTGCAGGGTCAAGCGGAACATCCGAGCACCCACGGCGCGCTGTGCACCAAGGTCTCCCGCTATCCGGAGCGCACCTACCACGCCGAGCGGGTGCTTCACCCCCTCAAGCGGGTCAGCGCCAAGCACGAGGCGCCGCGTTTCGAGCGCATTTCCTGGGCCCAGGCGCTGACCGAGATCGGCGGACGGCTCAAGGCCATCGCCGACCGGGATCCGCAGGCCATCCTGCCCTACAGCTATGCCGGCACGATGGGCATGGTGCAAGGCGAGGCGATGGCCGGCCGCTTCTTCAACCGGCTCGGGGCCTCCTGCCTGGACCGCACCATCTGCGCCTCGGCCGGCGGGGCGGCGCTGACGGCCACCTATGGCGGCAAGGTCGGCATGCATCTGCCGCACTATGCGCAGGCCCGGCTGATCCTGATCTGGGGCAGCAACTCCATCGCCTCCAACCTGCATTTCTGGACCTTCGCCAACCAGGCCAAGCGCCACGGGGCCAAGCTGATCTGCATCGATCCGCGCAAGACCGAAACCGCCGACAAATGCCATCAACACCTGGCCTTGCTGCCGGGCACCGATGGCGCCCTGGCGCTGGGTCTGATGCATGAGCTGATCGCGCACGACTGGCTGGACCAGGACTACATCGATCGCCATGTCGACGGCTGGGCGGAACTCCGCGAGCGCGCCCTGGCGTGGCCGCCGGAGCGCACCGCCGAGGAATGCGGCCTCACCGCCGACGAGGTGCGCACCCTGGCGCGCGACTACGCCACCACCGCTCCCGCCGCCATCCGGCTGAACTACGGCATGCAACGGGTCCGCGGCGGCGGCAATGCGGTGCGCCTGATTGCCTTGCTGCCCTGCCTGACCGGCGCCTGGCGGCATCCGGCAGGCGGCATGCTGCTGTCGAGCTCCGGCTGGTTCGTGCCGTTCAAGAACCCGTCCCTGGAACGTCCGGAGCTGCGTGCCGGACGCCCGAGCCGGCTCGTCAACATGAGCACCATCGGCGACGACCTGTTGCGCCAGGCCGGCCCGGACTTCGGTCCCCGGATCGAGGCCGTGATCGTCTACAACAGCAATCCGGTCGCGGTGGCGCCTGAATCGCCCAAGGTCGTGGCCGGATTCCAGCGCGAGGACCTGCTGACGGTGGTGCTCGAGCACTTCATGACCGACACCGCCGACCTGGCGGACTATGTGCTGCCGGCGACCACCCAGCTCGAGCACCTGGACATCCACACCAGCTACGGCCATACCGATGTGCTGCTGAATCAGCCAGCCATCGCGCCGCTGGGCGAGTCCAAGCCCAACACCCAGATCTTTCGCGAGCTGGCCGCCGCCATGGGCTTCGACGAGCCGGCGTTCCTCGAGGACGACACCGCCCTGGTCCGCCAAGCCTTCAAGGCCGAGGTGGATTTCGACCAGCTCACCGAGCAAGGCTGGTTCACCCTGCCGCTGGCGCAGGCGCCCTTCGCCGAGGGCGGCTTCCCGGCGCCGGGTGGCAAGGCCGACGCCCGCGGCGCTGACTACCTGCCCAATTACGAGAGCCGACGCAGCGATCCGGCGCTGGCCGCCCGCTATCCGCTGGCGATGATCTCGCCGCCCGCGCGCAACTTCCTCAACAGCAGCTTCGTGAATGTGAAGAGCCTGCGGGACATCGAAGGCGAGCAATTGCTGGAAATGAACGCCGAGGATGCCGCCGCACGGGCCCTCACCGACGGCCAAACCGTTCGCGTCTTCAATGACCGCGGCAGCTATCAATGCCGGCTGATGGTGAGCGAGCGGGCGCGTGCGGGCGTGGTGCACGGGCTGGGCATCTGGTGGCGCAAGCTGGGCCTGGACGGCCGCAACGTCAACGAGGTCACCCATCAGCGGCTCACCGACCTGGGGCGTGCACCCTGCTTTTACGATTGCCTGGTGGAGGTCGCGGCGGCCTGAGCGCCGCCGCATCCTGATGCGCGGATTCAAGGCCGTGAGCATGCACCACAGCGGGCCGGACCGCCGCCGGGCTGCCTGGCAGGTGGCTTGGCGCGCCACGCTGCTGGGTGTCGCACTCTCGCTCCTGGGCGGCTGCGCCCAACTGGGCTACTACGGCCAGTCCCTCTCCGGGCACCTGTCGCTGGTGCGCGCGGCCAAGCCGGTGGACGAGTGGCTGGCGCAACCGGACCTCGATCCCAGCTTGCGTCGGCAACTGGCGCTGACAGTCTCGTTGCGGGAGTTCGCCTCGGCGCAACTGGGCCTGCCGGACAACGACAGCTACCGTCGCTATGCCGACCTGAAGCGCGGCGCAGCCGTCTGGAATGTGGTCGCCACGCCGGAATTGAGCCTGCAACTGCGCACCTGGTGCTATCCGATCATGGGATGCGCTGGCTACCGCGGCTATTTCAAGCCCGAAGCCGCCCAGGCGATGGCCGCCGAGCTGCGCAGCCAGGGGCTGGAGCCCTATGTGTATGGGGTGCCTGCCTATTCATCGCTGGGGTGGAGCAACTGGCTGGGCGGTGATCCGCTGCTCAACACCTTCATTCAATACCCGGAAGGCCAGTTGGCGCGCATGCTCTTTCATGAGCTGGCGCATCAGGTCGCCTACGCATCCGACGACACCACCTTCAATGAGAGCTTCGCCACTGCGGTCGAGCAGCTCGGCGTCGCACGCTGGCTGGCGACGCGTCCGGACGCCCTGAAGGAGGACGAGCAGGCCCGTGTGCGTCAGGACCAGGTCCAGGTCTTGCTCAGGACGGGGCGGGAGCAGTTGCAGAGCGTCTTCCAGAGCACCGCCAGCGACGACGAGAAGCGCGCGGCGAAAGCCGAAGTCTTCGTCCGGCTGCGTCGCGACTATGAGGTGCTCAAGCGCGACCAATGGGGCGGCGACACCCGCTATGACCGCTGGATCGCGGGCCTGAACACGGCGGCGCTGGCCATCCAGGGCAGCTACACCGACCTGGTGCCCGACTTCATCCGGCTGTTCGAGCGGCAAGGCCAGGACTGGCCTCGTTTCTACGCCGAAGTGCGGCGACTGGCAGCCCTGCCGCGCGAGGCCCGGCGCGCCGAGCTGGCGCAAGGCGTCGTGGCGACAAGCGAGGTCAGATCCGACCGGGTTGACGCGCCAACCCCGAACTGAGCCGATCGGCTGTTGAGGGTCGTCAACCCGCGGGCGCTGAACCCGGCCGATCGGCGTCCGACCTGGCCGATGTGGGCCGGGCGCGATTCATGCCGCCGGATGCTTCAACACACCGCCGCGAGCACGCACAATCCGCGGCACATCACGACTACACCGAGGAGCGGCAACGATGGCCGACATCCATGTCTTCCGAGCGCACGGCCTGGGCCTGGCGCGGGCACGCGAAATCGCATTCTCCTGGGCCGAAGAGGTCGAGCAGCGCTACGGTATGGCCTGCACCATCCATGAGGGCGAGGACAGCGACACCGTCGAATTCGTCCGCAGCGGGGTGAAGGGCAGCCTGGAAGTGACCGGTGAGAGCTTCGAGATGGAAGCCACGCTGGGCATGCTGCTCGGCGCGTTCAAGGCCAACATCGAAAGCGAGATCGAACGCGGCCTCGATGCGCTGCTGGCCAAGGAGGCCGCCGCCTCGGCGGCCGAGCCGTCCAAGGCCGCCAAGCGCCGACGCAGCTGAGCCGGCGGCCACCGGCCCCCGGCGGCTTGGAGGATGCCGACCGCAGGCCTACTTCAGCGATTCGACCAGGTCGATGTACTGCTGCATGGCCTCGTCGCTGCTCAGTCCCTTGAATCCGTTCCAGGCGTCCCACTTGGCCCGACCGACCATGTCGGTGAAGCCGGGGCGGTCGCCGTCCACATCGCCGCTGCTGGCCTGCTTGTAGAGCGCATACAGCTTCAGCAGGGTCATGTTGTCAGGGCGGTCCGGCAGTTGCTTGGATTCGGCGACGGCGGCTTCGAATTGGTCCTTCAGGCTCATGATGTCTCCCAGAGTGTTGAGCAGGTGGTCCGTTGCATGGTCACAATCGGAACGAGTGGCCGCGATATTACCCAGCGGCACCGGACCCCTTGTGTGGTGACGACTCTCTAGAGTGCATGAAAAAGATTCGTGAGTCCGCCCCGCGCCCTCGTCGGCGCCCGTCGGCGGCGCCACCGCCGCAGACCGATCCACCGGCCCGTGCCCACGCCAGGCCCCCGTCGCTGCCGCCCGGCACCGAGCGCATGGCGACGGTCGACACCGCCTGGCTGCGCCTCGATACGGCGTCCAGCCGGATGACGATCGTCGGCGTCTGGTTGCTGCGGCCCGGGATTCAGCTGCAGACGCTGCGTGCGCGGGTGTCTGAACGCCTGCTCCGCTACGGACGTTTTCGTCAGCGGGTCGAGGAGGACGGGCAGGGCGCGCTGTGGGTGGAAGACCCGGCCTTCGACCTCGACCGCCATGTGGTGCCCGAGACCCTCAAGCGCCGCCGCGGCCAGACCGGCGACGCGGCCCTGCAGGCGCGCGTGGCCGAGTTGGCGGCCGATCCACTCGATCGGGCGCGCCCGCTCTGGCAGTTTCATCTGGTGGAGCAGCATGACGGCGGCAGCGCGCTGATTGCGCGCCTGCACCACTGCATCGCCGATGGCATGGCCCTGATCGCGGTGATGCTGTCCATCACCGACGACGGACCGCCGCCGCCCGCCGCCACCGGCGCTCCGGGCGGCTTCGGGTCCCTGGGCGTGGACGGCGATCCCGAAGGCTTGGCCGACGCCATGCTCAAGCCGATCAGCGATTGGACGATCAAGGCGATCCGCGAGTCGGGCGCGACCCATGCTGCCGGTCCGGAAGGTCTCGGCACCGGCGTGGATGCGGGTGAACTGCTGGGCACCCAGGTGGCCAACGATCTGGCGGCGCTGGCCTTCGTCGAAGACGATTCCCCTACACGACTCAAAGGCCGACCCGGAAGCTTCAAGCGGGTGGCCTGGGGTCAGGGCTTGCCGCTGGACTCGGTCAAGGCCGTCAGCAAGTCCCTGGGTGTCTCCCTCAACGATGTGCTGCTGAGCTGCGTGGCCGGCGCCATCGGCGCCTATCTGCGGGCCAAGGGAGACGACACCCACGGTCAGGAAATCCGGGCCATGGTGCCGGTCAACCTGCGGCCGCTCTCCCAGGCTGGGCAGCTCGGAAACCGCTTCGGCGTGGTGCCGGTGGTGCTGCCCATCGGCATCGCCAATCCAGTGCGGCGGCTGTATGCGGTGCATGCGCGCATGCGGGAGGTCAAAGGCAGCCTCCAACCGGTCCTGGCCTTCGGTCTGATGGCCGCCGCCGGCATGCTGCGGCCCGAACACCAGTCCATGCTCAACGACTACAGCCGCAAAGCCACCGCGGTCATGACCAACGTGCCGGGGCCGGCCACACCGCTGCGGTTCTGCGGCTCCACCGTGGAGCGGGTGATGTTCTGGGTGCCGCAGTCCGGTGACATCGGCATGGGCGTGAGCCTGCTGACCTATGCGGGACAAGTCCAATTCGGCCTGATGACCGACGCCGGCCTGTGCCCCGATCCGTCGCTCATCATCCAGGCGTTCGAGCCGGAGTTTCAGAAGCTCCTCACGCTGGCGTTGATGCTGCCGTGGGAGGTGCCGGGGTGAATGCCGGCCCGTTTGTGGCGCTGTTGGACGGTCTGCGGTGGGGGCAGGCCGCCCACCTGCGCGTCACCGAGCGCCGTGCCTGAATCGGCCAGGGCCCCTCATCGTCAGGCGCTTCGCATTCCTCTTCGGAGCCCTGGCCGATTCAGGCACTCGAGTCGCCGACGTCTCATGGCGACCCGGTGTCCGGCGTCGGTGGTGGCTTGAATGTGGGCAGGTTGCGGTGTGGTGCGACCGCCCATACGTCGGTCACCGAGCGCCGTGCCCGAATCGGCCAGGGCCCCTCATCGTCAGGCGCTTCGCATTCCTCTTCGGAGCCCTGGCCGATTCAGGCACTCGAGTCACCGACGTCCCATGGCGACCCGGTGTCCGGCGTCGGTGGTGGCTTGAATGGGGGCAGGTTGCGGTGTGGTGCGACCGCCCATACGCTGGTCACCGAGCGCCGTGCCCGAATCGGCCAGGGCCCCTCCTCGTCAGGCGCTTCGCATTCCTCTTCGGAGCCCTGGCCGATTCAGGCACTCGATGCACCGTGCCCGCTGCCGGCCCGTTGCGTACGGACCTGCGGTTGGCGTTGTGAATGCGCTGGCGTTGGGGATCCGCTCAGCCGCGGATCTTGTAGCCGCGGCGCAGCAGCTCAAGGGCCAGTCCGGCGATGAGGACGAAGGCGGTGCCGACCACGGCCAGGCTGGTCCAGGGCGAGACATCGCTGACGCCGAAGAAGCCGTGCCGGAAGCCGTCGATCATGTAGAAGAACGGGTTCAGGTGGCTGACGCCCTGCCAGAACGGCGGCAGTGAATGCACCGAATAGAAGACGCCCGACAGGAAGGTCATCGGCATGATGATGAAGTTCTGGAAGGCCGCCATCTGGTCGAACTTCTCAGCCCACAGGCCAGCGATCAGGCCCAGCGAACCGAGCATTCCCGCGCCCAGCACGGCAAAGACCAGCACCCACAGCGGCTGTGCGAGTCCCGGCGGCGCAAACCAGCAGGTGACCAGGAACACGCCAAGTCCCACCATCAGCCCCCGCACCACCGAGGCGCCCGCATACGCCAGGAACCAGGCCCAGTGCGACAGCGGAGAGAGCAGCAGGAACACCAGGTTGCCGGTGATCTTGCTTTGGATGAGGGAGGAGGAACTGTTGGCGAAGGCGTTCTGCAGCACGCTCATCATCACCAGCCCCGGAATCAGGAAGCTGGTGTAGCCAACGGTGCCGTAGACCTTCACATGGTCCTCCAACACGTGGCCGAAGATCAGCAGGTAGAGCACCGCCGTCAGCACCGGTGCGCCGACGGTCTGGAAGGCGACCTTCCAGAAGCGCAGCACTTCCTTGTAGAACAGGGTGCGCGCGCCGGCAAGGCGAATGGGGAAGTGGGCAGCGCTCATGCATGAGCTCCTTGCATGATTTCGAGGAACACGTCCTCCAGGTCGGCGCGGCCGATCTCCAGGTCCTCGACCGGACAGGCCGCCTCGCGCAGCGTGGCGAGGATCGTCTCGACCTCCGCCGCGTCATGCGCCTTGATCTGGACAATCCGCCCGGTGACCCGCGATTGCGACAGCAACGACATCGGCAGCGCCGCATCGGTCTTGAACTGCAGCATGGTGGACGCCCGTCCGGCCAGCAGTTCGGAGGTGCGGTCCAGCGCCACGATGCGGCCCTGCTTGAGCATCGCAATGCGGTGGCACAGGGCCTCGGCCTCCTCCAGATAGTGGGTGGTGAGCAGCACGGTATGGCCCTCGCGGTTGAGCCGCGCAATGAATTGCCACAAGGTCTGGCGCAGCTCCACGTCCACGCCGGCCGTCGGCTCGTCCAGCACGATCACCGGCGGCCGGTGCACCAGCGCCTGCGCCACCAGCACCCGCCGCTTCATCCCGCCCGACAGCTGGCGCATGTTGAAGTGGGCCTTGTCCGCCAGTCCGAGGTTGAGCAGCAGCTCATCAATCCAGTCGTCGTTGTTCCGTACGCCGAAGTAGCCGCTCTGGATGCGCAAGGTCTCGCGCACGCTGAAGAAGGGATCGAACACCAGCTCCTGCGGCACGATGCCCAGCTTCTTGCGGGCCTCGGCATAGTCGTTCACCACATCGTGACCGAGCACCGACACCGCACCGCCGCTGGCCCGCGACAGGCCGCCCAGGATGCTGATCAGGCTGGTCTTGCCCGCACCGTTGGGTCCGAGCAGGCCGAAGAATTCACCGGGTTGGATGTCGAAGCTGACCTGATCCAGCGCCTTCACCTGGCCGGCGCGGTAGGTCTTGCTGACTTGATGGAAGCGAAGGGCGGGCGGACCGCCAGCCGGCGCGCTGGAGGCGGCCGGCGAGGTAGGGGGGCTTGCAAGCATGGGCGGCGATTGTAGGCAGCCGCCTTGAACCGTGTGGGCCCGGGGCTTTGCCGTCGCGCGCTCGTCACGGACCTGGGCAATGGCCGGTACGCTTGTCACGGTTCATCGAGGCATCACGCTGGAAATGCCCGATCTTGATGACAGAATCGCTGCATATCCGCACACAAGCCCATGGCCACCAAGAAGCCGCGACGCACCGCCGAACGAATCCTCGAAGTCACCCTGGATCTGTTCAACCGCTTTGGCGAACCGAACGTCTCCACCACGCTGATTTCGGCCGAACTCGGCATCTCGCCCGGCAACCTCTACTACCACTACCCGGCCAAGGACGAGCTGATCAACGCGCTGTTCGGCCGCTACGAGCGCGCGCTCTCCGAGCTGCTGGGCGCCTCCGACAACGTGCGCAATGTGGAGGACGCCTGGCTGTTCTTCCACATGCTCTTCGAGCTGATCTGGCAGCACCGGTTCCTGTACCGCGACCTCAACGACCTGCTCTCCAAGAACCGCAAGCTGGAGACCCATTTCCAGAACGTGCTGGCCCAGAAGAACCAGGCCATGGCGGCCATCCTGGGCGGCTTGCAGGCCGGCGGCGCGCTCACCATGCAGGTCCGCGAGGCCGTGCCCACGGCCAATGCGATGGTGGTGCTGCTCAGCTACTGGCTGAGCTATGAATATGTCCGCGACCCCCGCAATGCGCTGGAGCCCGACCGCGCCGGCGAGGCACTGATGCGCGGCGCCTTTCATGTGCTCGGCCTGTTGCTGCCCTATCTGGAGCCGGCATCGCGCGAGCATCTGTTCAAGCTGGTCGAGCAATACCAGGCACCGTCTGCATCGTCGAGCGGTCAGCCCACATCAGCCACCACGGCCACCACGGCCACACTGGCCGCAGGCGGTTCGGAGTCGGGCAGTCCACCGCGTTGAACGTCGCACGGCGTCGTTAGCAGCACGCGCGACCTGGCCGATCGGCACAAACCCTGAATTTGTGCGGAAGCGGCCCCCGCAAACGCGGATGGCGATGCAAAAAGCAACCCTATAAGCTAGGGATATCTTGTCACCCGTTCCTCTGAGGGAGCTGTCCGAATGAAGCACGTCCTGAGCACCACCGCCGCTGCTGCCGTCCTGGCCCTGATCGCTCCGCTGGCGCACGCCGCGGCGGAAAACAGCGAAGCCCAATCGCTGCGCGCCGAATGCGCCGCCCAGCATGCCGTCAGCTTCGACGCGCCGGCCCAGTCCAACGAGTACCGCTTCGTCTACAGCAAAGGACAGTACCGCGGCGAAGCCAAGGACGGCCAGCCCGTGGCCTGCGCTCAGGCCCAGTACGGCGAATTCCTGGCCAGCGCCGACCCGGTGCGCGTCATGAATGCCTATCCCACCGCCGCCGGCCGCGCCAAGGTGACGGGCAAGGCCGCCAGCAAGTAAGCCCGCCGCCCGATCGCCGAAGGGTGTCGAAGAACGCCGCTGAACGCTGCCAAACGCCGCCGACAGGCGGCGTTTGTCTTTGCGGCGACGAGGCTCGCGACCGCCCGCGGCGACGGCCTCCGCTGCCAGGGCCAACGGCGCGCAAGCGGGCCCGCCCGCGACGATCCGTAGTGATCCGGCCCGCGCTGCCAAATCCCCCGGGCGCCTACGGCTCACCCTCGACGATACAATCGCCGCCATCATGGCCGACCCGACCCCCACCGAAGTTCAAAGCTACATCGCCCAAGGCTTGGCCTGCACCGAGCTGCAGGTCGAGGGCGATGGCCGTCATTTCTTCGCCACCATCGTGTCGGCCGAGTTCGATGGCCTGAGCCGGGTCAAGCGTCATCAGCGCGTGTACCAGGCGCTGGGCGACCGGATGCGCGAGCAGATCCACGCGCTGTCCATGAAGACCCTGACGCCCACCGAATGGGCGCAGCAGGGCACCGACCTGCATCACCATTCCTGACAGCCACCCAGCTTTGCAGCGGGTGGCGGTGTGGCGCCGTCCGGTGATCCCGCTGCCGTCCCGCTGAACCGATACGTTCACGAGGACACCGCATGATCACCCTGGCACTCTCCAAGGGCCGCATCTTCGAAGAGACCCTGCCGCTGCTGGCCGCTGCTGGCATCCGCGTGCTGGAAGATCCGGACAGCTCCCGCAAACTCATCCTGCCGACCAACCAGGACGCCGTGCGCGTCGTGCTGGTGCGCGCCACCGACGTGCCCACCTATGTGGAATACGGCGGCGCCGACATTGGCGTGGCCGGCCGGGACGTGCTGATCGAGCACGGCGGCGCCGGCCTGTATCAGCCGCTGGACCTGCGCATCGCGGCCTGCCGCATGAGCGTGGCCGTGCGCAATGACTTCGACTACGAACATGCCGTGCGCCAGGGCTCCCGCATCCGGGTCGCCACCAAGTACACCGGCATCGCCCGCCAGCATTTCGCGGACAAGGGCGTTCACGTCGACCTGATCAAGCTCTACGGCTCGATGGAGCTGGCGCCGCTGACCGGCCTGGCCGATGCCATCGTCGACCTGGTCTCCACCGGCAGCACCCTCAAGGCCAACCGGCTGGTGGAGGTGGAGCGGATCATGGAGATCTCGTCGCGGCTGGTGGTCAACCAGGCCGCGCTCAAGCTCAAGCGCGAGACGCTCAAGCCCTTGATCGATGCGATCGCCTCGGCGATTCCGTCGTCCCCCGTTGCCGCCTGATCAGGAGCGCCCGATGCTCAACCTGCGTACCCTCCGTACCGCCGACGCGGACTTCGAGGCCGAATTCAAGCGTGTGCTGCACTGGTCCGCCGAGACGGATGCGGCCATCGAAACCCGCGTTGCCGAGATCCTGGCCGATGTTCGCCAACGGGGCGACGCCGCCGTGCTCGCCTACACCGCCCGCTTCGACGGCCTGCAGGCCGGCTCGATGGCTGAGCTGGAACTCACCCGTGAAGAGCTGAAGGCCGCCTTCGACGGCTTGCCCGAGGCGCAGTCGCACGCCCTGACGCAGGCCGCCGAGCGTGTTCGCCGCTACCACGAGCGCCAGAAGAAGGCCTGCGGCGAGAGCTGGAGCTATCACGACGAAGACGGCACGCTGCTGGGCCAGAAGGTCACGCCGCTGGACCGCGTCGGCATCTATGTGCCGGGCGGCAAGGCGGCCTACCCGTCCAGCGTGCTGATGAATGCCATCCCCGCGCAGGTCGCCGGCGTGCCGGAGATCGTCATGGTCGTGCCCACGCCGCGCGGTGAGAAGAATCCGCTGGTGCTGGCCGCCGCCTATGTGGCGGGCGTGCATCGCGCCTTCACCGTCGGCGGCGCACAGGCAGTGGCCGCATTGGCCTACGGCACAGCCACCGTGCCCCGTGTCGACAAGATCACCGGCCCCGGCAATGCCTATGTCGCCAGCGCGAAAAAGCATGTGTTCGGCCAGGTCGGCATCGACATGATCGCCGGCCCCAGCGAGATCCTGGTGCTGGCCGACGGCACCACTCCGCCGGACTGGGTGGCGATGGACCTCTTCAGCCAGGCCGAGCACGACGAACTGGCGCAGAGCATCCTGCTCTGCCCGGACGCGGACTACATCGCCCAGGTGCGGTCGTCGATCGAGCGGCTGCTGCCCGACATGCCCCGGCGCGACGTGATCCGCGCCTCGCTGGAAGGGCGCGGCGCGCTGATCCACACCCGCTCGATGGACGAGGCCTGCGAGATCAGCAACCGCATCGCGCCGGAGCACCTGGAAGTCTCCAGCAACGAGCCGCACCGCTGGGAGCCGCTGCTGCGCCATGCCGGGGCGATCTTCCTCGGTGCGTTCACCAGCGAGTCGCTGGGCGACTATTGCGCCGGTCCCAACCATGTGCTGCCGACTTCCGGCACCGCGCGGTTCTCGTCGCCACTGGGCGTTTACGACTTCCAGAAACGATCCAGCCTGATCGAAGTCAGCGAGGCCGGCGCACAGGTGCTGGGCCCCATCGCCGCCACGCTCGCCTATGGCGAAGGCCTGCAGGCCCACGCGCAGGCGGCGGAGTTCCGACTCAAGCGTTGACCGCCAGCCGCCCCGGGGCGGGCCGCCGCTGGCGCACCCTGTTCGGGTCGCTATCGGACGCTGGGTCAATGGCGGAATGCTGCATCGCGGCTGACGGGACGCGGTCTCGTTTGCAGGCCATCCTTGTGGCAGCGTTGTCGTTTCAGATGTGCACGCGAAGTGCGATAAAGCACCGCTTTTTCATTGTTTGGGCGACCCTCGCCCCCAGGTGAACTGCACTAGCATCGTCCGGCTGGGTCAACAACATGGGGCGATGAGCATGAAGGTCTCGGATCTGCGTGTGGGCGTGCGGATTTCGCTGGGATTCGCAGCGGTGCTGCTGGCGACGGTGATCGTGGGGCTGGTGGCGATCAGCCGGCTCAATGTCATCCAGGGCAATGTCACCGTGATGGCCACCAACTGGGTGCCGTCGATCAACGCCATCAACGTGCTGCGCGGTCAATTGAACGACCTGCGCCGCGCCGAGATGTCGATGTGCCTGCAAGAGGTCATCCTCGAGGTCGAGAAAGAGCAGGACCGCATCAAGCGCATCCGTGGGACGCTGCTGCCTGAATCGATCAAGCAATACGACGGGTTGGTGTCCCTGCCGCAAGAGCGCACCGCCTGGACCGATGCGCAGGCTCAACTGAGCGCCTTTCTCGCGATTCAGGATCGGCTCATTGCTTTCCGCAAGGCGGGCGAGCGCGGCAACTATCTGACGACCGTCACCACCGAATCGGGGGTCCAGTTCCTCAAGCTGATGGCGTCCATCGACACCTTGGTCAAGATCAATACCGAGGGTGCGCAGCAGAGTTTTGTCGAATCCGAGAAGACCTACAGCACCGTGGTGACCACCATGGCCGCGCTGATCGCCGTCGCGCTGGCGGCGGGCGGGGCGCTGGCCTGGTTCCTGACCACCAGCACGGTGCGCCCGCTCACCCAGATGGTGGCGGTGGCCCGGCGTGTGGCGGAAGGCAACCTGACGGTGGAGGTCGACACCTCGCGCGGCGACGAGCTGGGCCAACTGGCCAAGGCGCTGTCGGAAATGAAGGATGCGCTCAATCGCTCGCTGTCGGCGGTGCGCAGCAGCGCGGAGAGCATTGCGATGTCGAGCAATGAGGTTGCGGCTGGCAGCAGCGACCTGTCGGCACGCACCGAGCAGATGGCGGCGAATCTGGAAGAGACCTCGGCCACCATGCAGGCGCTGACCGACACCGTCCGCCAGAACGCCGACGCCACCCAGCAGGCCAGCCAGCTCGCGCTCAGTGCCAGCGAGGTCGCAGACCGGGGCGGCGTGGTGGTGTCCAACGTGGTGAACACCATGGACGAGATCAATTCGGCCTCCCGCAGGATCGCCGACATCATCGGCACCATCGACGGCATTGCCTTCCAGACCAACATCCTCGCCCTGAACGCGGCGGTGGAAGCCGCACGGGCGGGCGAACAGGGCCGCGGTTTCGCGGTCGTTGCCAGCGAGGTGCGCTCCCTGGCCCAGCGCAGCGCCGAGGCCGCCCGCGAGATCAAGGCCCTGATCGGCTCCTCGGTGGAACGGGTGGAGGTGGGGGCGCGGCTGGTCGGCGATGCCGGCAACACCATGCGCGAGATCGTGGATGCGGTGCAGCGGGTCACCGACATCATTCAGGAAATCTCCGGCGCGACCCAGGCGCAGAGCACCAGCATCACCGAAGTCGGCCAGGCCGTTCAGCGCCTGGACGAGGTGACCCAGCAAAACGCCGCCTTGGTCGAGGAGTCCAGTGCCGCCTCCGAATCTCTGCGCGAGCAGGCGGGCGCGCTGCAACAGGTGGTGGCGCAGTTCCGGTTGCAGTCCTGATCTGGCCGGAGGAGGGCGGCAGGGCGTCGGATTGAGATCACACGAAGTTAGTGTTCCACGAACTTCGTGTTAATCTCGCGGCGTCATGAAGAATGTCACCGTCACCATGGAAGACAGCGTCGCCGAGTGGGCGAGGCTGGAAGCGGCGCGGCGCAATACCAGCGTGTCGCGGCTGGTGGGCGAACTGCTGGCCGAGAAAATGCATCATGACGATGCCTACCAGCGGGCCCTGCAGGACTGGTTGCATCGCGAGCGCACCTGGGCGTCGGACGGTCGACCCTACCCCGGCCGGGAGTCGCTGTGAGCGCCGCTGCCTTGCCGGTGATCGCGCTGCAGGCGCCGGTCTTTGTGGACACCTCGGTCCTCATCCTGAGCGAGGACGGCGCCGATGCCGCCCACCGCGAGCAGGCCATGCGCTGGTTGAAAGCCCTGTGGCAGCAACGGCTGGGCCGGGTCTCCACCCAGGTGCTCAATGATCTCTACCGCACCCTCACCACCCGGGTCACGCCGCCCATGCCCAATGGCGACGCGCGCGCGGAGGTCCGGCGCTACCAGCGCTGGCAGCCCTGGGCGATCGACCATGCCACCGTCGAATCCGCCTGGTCGCTGGAAAGCCGGTTCAACCTGCCCTATTCAGATGCGCTGATCGTGGCCGCCGCCAAGGCCCAAGGCTGTGAGACCTTGCTGAGCCTGGCGCTGCCGCATCAGCAGCTGTATGACAGCGTCACCATCCTCCATCCGCTGCTGGCTGTGCCAGCGGACGCCCCGACATGAGTACCCCCCTCGACAACGCCCTGAACTGTCTGCGTGACGACGTCCGTGCCATGCACGCCTATCAGGTGCACAGCGCTGCCGGCCTGCTGAAGCTGGACGCGATGGAGAACCCTTACCGTCTGCCGCAGGAACTGCAGCAGGCGCTGGGTGAGCGCCTCGGGCAGGTGGCCATCAACCGCTATCCCGCTGAACGTGTGCAGGATCTGGCGCGTGCCCTTGCTGCTCATGCGCGGATGCCTGCGGACAAGGGCCTGATGCTGGGCAACGGCTCGGACGAGCTGATCTCGCTGCTGGCGATGGCCATCTGCAAGCCCGGCGCCACCGTGCTCGCACCGGTGCCGGGCTTCGTCATGTATGAGCTCTCGGCCCGCTACCAGGGACTTCGGTTCGTCGGCGTGCCCTTGACCGCCGATTTCGAGCTGGACGAATCCGCCATGCTCGCCGCCATCGCGCGTGACCAGCCGGCGCTGATCTACCTGGCCTATCCCAACAACCCGACGGCCAACCTGTGGGACCCGGCAACGATCGAACGCATCGTCCAGGCCGCTCCGGGCCTGGTGGTGATGGATGAGGCCTATCAGCCCTTCGCCTCCCGCGACGCGATGGACCTGCTGGCCCGCTATCCGCAGGTGCTGGTGATGCGCACGATGAGCAAGTTCGGCCTGGCCGGCGTGCGCATCGGCTATCTGATGGGCGATGCCGAGCTGGTGCATCAGATCGACAAGCTGCGCCCGCCCTACAACATCAGCGTGCTGAATGCCGAGGCGGGTCTGTTCGCCCTGGAACATGCCGATGTCTATGAGCGCCAGGCCGCCGAACTGCGCCACGAGCGCGCCCAGCTGCAATCGGCGCTGGCCGGCCTGCCTGGCGTCCAGGTGTTCCCCAGCGAAGGCAACATGATCCTGATCCGCGTGCCGGAGGCGAATGCGCTGCATGCGGACCTGAAGTCCCGCGGGGTCTTGGTGAAGAATGTCTCCGGCATGCACGCGTTGCTGGCAGGATGCCTGCGATTGACCGTCGGCACGCCAGAGGAAAACGCCGCCATGCTGGCCGCGCTCCAGGGCGCGCTGGGGTCGGCCTGAATCGCACTGCCCGTTCCCGACGCTGATCCCGATCCGACCCGATCCGATCCCGATCCCGACACTGATCTCACGCTTCGCTCGCTTCCCTCGATTCCAGGAATTCCCATGAGCTCCGAACGCATCGCCGAAATCCGCCGCGACACCAAGGAAACCCAGATCCGCGTGCGCGTCAACCTGGACGGCACCGGCCAGGCCACGCTGAACACCGGCATCGGCTTCTTCGACCACATGCTCGACCAGATCGCCCGCCACGGCCTGATCGACCTGGACATCGAGGCCAAGGGCGATCTCCACATCGACGGCCACCACACTGTCGAGGACGTGGGCATCACCCTGGGCATGGCGGTGGCGCAGGCGATCGGCGACAAGAAGGGCCTCACCCGCTACGGCCACAGCTATGTGCCGCTTGATGAGGCGCTCTCCCGCGTGGTGGTGGACTTCTCCGGCCGCCCGGGCCTGGCGATGGATGTGCGCTTCACCGCCGGTTCGATCGGGGCCTTCGACACCCAGCTGGCGTTCGAGTTCTTCCAAGGGTTCGTGAACCACGCGCTGGTGTCGCTGCACGTGGACAACCTGAAGGGCCACAACGCGCATCACCAGTGCGAGACCATCTTCAAGGCCTTCGGCCGCGCGCTGCGGATGGCGATGACGCTGGACCCGCGCTCGGCCGGCGTCATTCCGTCGACCAAGGGGACGCTGTGATGGCCGCGACCGGGACCGATGTCGTCGCCAAGGCTGGTCCCCGCACCGTGGCGGTGGTGGACTACGGCATGGGCAACCTGCGCTCGGTGTCGCAGGCGGTGCTGCATGCCGCGCAGGATCAGGGCGTTCGGGTGGTGATCACCTCCAGGCCTGAAGAGGTCTATGCAGCGGAACGCATCGTGCTGCCCGGTCAGGGCGCAATGCGCGACTGCATGCGTGAGCTGGCCGATTCCGGCCTCAAGGAAGCCGTGCTGGATGCCGCCGCCCGCAAGCCCTTGATGGGCGTGTGCGTCGGTATGCAGATGCTGCTGGACCACAGCGAGGAGCAGGACACGCCCGGCCTGGGGCTGATCCCCGGCCAGGTGAAGCGGTTCCAGCTCGAGGGACAGCGCCAGCCTGACGGCAGCCGCTACAAGGTCCCCCAGATGGGATGGAACCGCGTGCACCAGATGCGAGCGCATCCGGTCTGGGGTGACGTGCCCGACCAGAGCTGGTTCTATTTCGTCCACAGCTTTTATACCCAGCCGTCGGACCCGCGCGACAGCGTGGGCGAGAGCGACTACGGTGCGCGCTTTACCTGCGCCGTGGCGCGGGATAACATTTTTGCGACCCAGTTCCACCCCGAGAAGAGCGCGGCATTCGGGCTCGCGCTCTATCGAAACTTCCTGCATTGGACGCCTTGATCGCCAGGCAAGCCCTGGCACTTGTCGAAACCTGTGGGACGTACGGCGTCACCCGGCGGCGCGCTTCCTCCCGCGCCCCATTCACTCACCTCTCTTAATCTGCTTCTTCGGCCATGCTGCTGATTCCCGCGATTGACCTGAAAGACGGCAAATGCGTCCGCCTCAAGCAAGGCGACATGAATGACTCCACCACCTTCGGCGAAGATCCGGCCGAGATGGCCCGTCGATGGGTGGATGCGGGCGCCAGACGCCTGCATCTGGTGGACCTGAACGGCGCCTTCGCCGGCAAGCCGGTCAACGAGGCCGCCATCAAGGCGATCCTGCGGGAGGTCGGCGACGACATCCCGGTGCAACTGGGCGGCGGCATCCGCGACCTCGACACCATCGAGCGTTATCTCGACGACGGCCTGTCCTACGTCATCATCGGCACTGCGGCGGTGAAGAACCCCGGCTTCCTGAAGGACGCCGCGTCGGCCTTTGGCGGCCACATCATCGTGGGCCTGGATGCGAAGGACGGCAAGGTCGCGACCGACGGCTGGAGCAAGCTGACCGGCCATGAAGTCGTCGACCTCGCACGCAAGTTCGAGGATTACGGCATCGAAGGCGTCATCTACACCGACATCGGTCGCGACGGCATGCTCACCGGCATCAACATCGAGGCCACGGTGAAGCTGGCGCAGGCGCTGAGCATCCCGGTGATCGCCTCGGGCGGCCTGTCCAACATGGCCGACATCGACGCGCTCTGCGCGGTTGAAAGCGAAGGCGTGGAGGGCGTGATCTGCGGACGTGCCATCTACACCGGCGACCTCGACTTCGCCCTGGCGCAGCAACGCGCCGACGAACTGAACGGAAGCTGAGCACTTGCTGGCCAAACGCATCATTCCCTGCCTGGACGTCACCGGCGGTCGCGTCGTCAAAGGCGTGAACTTCGTCGAGCTGCGCGATGCGGGCGATCCGATCGAGATCGCTGCCCGCTACAACGAGCAGGGCGCCGACGAACTCACCTTCCTCGACATCACCGCCACCAGCGACGGCCGCGACCTGATCCTGCCGATCATCGAGCAGGTCGCCTCGCAGGTGTTCATTCCGCTGACGGTGGGCGGCGGCGTCCGCTCGGTCGCCGATGTGCGTCGTCTGCTGAATGCGGGCGCGGACAAGGTCAGCTTCAATTCCGCCGCAGTGGCCGATCCGGAGCTGATCCGCGCGGCGTCCGACCGATACGGTGCCCAGTGCATCGTGGTGGCGATCGATGCCAAACGCCGCGCCGACGGCACCGGCTGGGATGTCTACACCCATGGCGGCCGCAAGAACACCGGGCTGGATGCCGTGGCCTGGGCCAGCCGCATGGCCGAACTGGGCGCGGGCGAGATCCTGCTCACCAGCATGGACCGGGACGGCACCAGGAGCGGTTTCGACCTGGCGCTGACCCGCGCGGTGTCGGACGCGGTCAGCGTGCCGGTCATTGCCTCCGGCGGCGTGGGCTCGCTGCAGGATCTGGCCAACGGCATCACCCAGGGCGGCGCCGATGCGGTACTGGCCGCCAGCATCTTCCATTACGGCGAGCACACCGTGGGTGAGGCCAAGGCCTTGATGGCCAGCCAAGGCATCCCGGTGCGCCAATGAGCGGCACGCCCCCCAACCGCGCCAAGCCCGGCGATCGCGATGGTGGCGGTGACCGTCCGCGTCGCGGCGGTCGCCCGGGGCCGCGGGTCACCGTCGGCGAGGGCGCGGTCAAGCCGCGGCCGCGAGAAGCCGGCCCCGGCGAGGTGCGCATCGTCGGCGGGCAGTGGAAGCGCTCGAAGCTCCCGGTGCCCTACAGCCCCGGCCTGCGGCCCACGCCGGACCGGGTCCGCGAGACCCTGTTCAACTGGCTCGGCCAGGACCTGAGCGGCTGGCGGGTGCTGGACGCCTTCGCAGGCAGCGGCGCGCTGGGCTTCGAGGCGGCGTCCCGTGGCGCGGCCCAGATCACCTTGCTGGAGCGCGACGGTGCGCTGGCGGCGGCGCTTCGGGCCAACCTCAAGCGGCTCGACAAGGACGGCACCGTCTCGATGCGGATCGAGAATGCCGATGCGCTGGGCTGGATGAAGCGGGCGGCGCCCGGATCGTTCGACCTGATCTTCCTGGATCCGCCGTTTGCGCTCGACCTGTTCGCGGCGTCGCTGCGCGCAGCCGCGCCGCTGATCGGTGAACAGGGGGTGATCTACCTGGAGTCGCCCGCCTCGCCGGCACCGATCGAACTGCCGCCGGACCTGGGCCTGTCCCTCTGGCGGGAAGGGCGGGCGGGCGCGGTGCATTACCGGTTGCTGCGGCGCAGCGGATAATCCGGCACAGATTCGCCCACCTCCTCATCCCGGACCGGCGGCCCGCCCTTGCGGGTCCGGGCTGCCTCGGGATGGGACTGCCGACACCGCTGACGCCCACCGGAGCGCCGCTTGACCTCTCAAACCCTGCTCACCGCCATCTATCCGGGCACCTTCGACCCGATGACCCTGGGCCATGAGGACCTGGTGCGGCGCGCCAGCCGCCTGTTCGAGCGCCTGGTGCTGGCGATCGCCGCCGGACACCACAAGCGCACCATGTTCGGCATTGAAGAACGCCTGGACATGGCGCGGCAACTGGTCGCGCCGTATCCGAATGTCGAAGTGGTCGCCTTCAGTGGCCTGCTGCGGGATTTCGTGATGGACAAGGGCGGCAAGGTGGTGGTGCGGGGCCTGCGGGCGGTGTCGGACTTCGAATATGAATTCCAGATGGCCGGCATGAACCGCCAACTGATGCCCGACGTGGAGACGCTGTTTCTCCCCCCGTCGGACCATTACCAGTTCATCTCCTCCACCTTCGTGCGGGAGATCGCCAGCCTGGGCGGCGATGTCAGCAAGTTCGTCTCGCCGCTGGTGCATGAGCGGTTGAAGGAACGTGTCGCCAAAGGGCGGCAAGGGGAGTAAGCGCGATGGCATTGATGATCACCGATGAATGCATCAATTGCGATGTCTGCGAGCCCGAGTGCCCCAACCAGGCGATCTCCATGGGTGAGGAGTACTACCAGATCGATCCTGGCAAGTGCACCGAATGCGTGGGCCACTTCGACGAACCGCAGTGCGTGATGCTCTGCCCGGTGGCCTGCATTCCCACGAATCCGTCGCACGTCGAAAGCCGTGAGACGCTGATGCAGAAATATCTGCGGCTGACCCAGGCCACCGCCTGACCAGGGCACCCGCTTGAGCCCGTCGCCCGCCCCAGCCGGTAGCCCGCCCGCCTGAGCCCCGCCGCCCGAGCCGGCCGCCCGCTCGCCTGAGCCCCGCCGCCCGAGCCGGCCGCCCGCCTGCGCCCCGCTGCCCGGGCCGGCCGCCTGTCTCTGTACCAGATCGCTTCCTCGCCGAATCCTTTGGACGACAGGGCTCGAGCCCGTGGGTGCGGGGCTCACAGGACGCCCAAGTCGTCCGGCTTCCTCACCCGATTGACCTGCCATTGGCCTCTTCTTGACGTTGCACGCCTGGCCATGTCCGCGAGGCCGTGGTGCCCCGAGAGAGGGCCGCGCCTCGACAGCCGTCGGGTCCGGGTTGATGCACGTCGCTCCCTCCCAATTGGTGAATCGACCATGCTCTTCCCTGCAGACGAGCTGCTGCATGACCTGAATTAGCCCCCGCACGGTCTTTGTTGGAAATTATTCCTAGCGCATAATTAGTCCTGGCAAATAAAAAGGCCTGAAGATGACCTACCACCGCCCCGAACTCGCGCTCGGCATGGCTGAGCAGTTGATCCGGCCCAAAGGCCTGCAGATCAGCGTTCGATCCGGCCTTTTTCTGGGTGGGCTTCGGCGCATCGGCAAGACCACGTTCCTGCGGGGCGACCTGGTGCCCGCGCTCGAGAACCTCGGCGCGATCGTGATCTATGTCGATCTGTGGTCCAACACCAATGCCAAGCCCACTGACCTGTTGCTGGCTGAGGTGCGAAAAAAACTCGCCGAGCTCCAAAGCGTCAACTCCCGGGCCATCGGTCTGCTGAAGCGGGTCAAGGGCCTGGACCTGGGTGCCGTCGGCTTCAAATTCGCCTTCGGGCTCGACGAGCTCGGCAAGCCCGAAGGCGCCACCCTGGCGGATGCGTTTGTGGATCTCGTCGATCAGGGCAAGACCGACGTGGTGGTCATCGTCGATGAGGTCCAGCACGCCATGGGCTCCGAGGACGGCAACAGCATGCTGCTGGCCCTCAAGGCCGCGCGCGACGCCATCAACACCCGGCCGGACACCCCGGGGCATTTCCTGTTTCTGGGCACCGGATCGCACCGCGCGCGGGTGCGTGAGCTGACCATCAAGGGCAATCAGGCCTTCAACGGGGCGCTGTCTCAGGACTTCCCGGTCCTGGGCGATGACTTCGTGGCCTGGCTGCTGGAGGAATCGGCGCTGGGCGAGCGCACACCGACGCTGAAAGCCGCGTCCGACAGCTTCCAGCGCCTGGGCCGCCGGCCTGAAGAGCTGATGAAGGCGCTGCTGGCGCTTCAGGCCATGGCGGTCGGCCAGGACCCGGATGCCGATCTGCGCGCCATCACCGAGGCCGTGCGGCAGTCCGCCGCCGTTCAGGACCTGGCTCGCCTGGATCAATTGGGGCCGGTCGCCCAGTCGGTCTTTGCGCGCGTGGTCAGTGAAGGCGGCCACGGGGTCCGCGGTCTGTTTTCGGAATCGTCGCTCGACGAATACGGCAAGGCGCTGGGCCGGCGCGTCGCGCAGGAGGAAATCCAGCCCGCGACGAACGCCCTGTTGGATGCCAACCTGCTGGCCCGTGATGGTCACGGGATCTATGGCGTCAGCGATCCGTTCGTGGCCGAGGCCTTTCTCAGCCGACAGACGATGCACCAGAAGCTCAGTGGGAACGACGCACAGCGTCTGGACTAAGGCTTAGGGAGACACGGTCCCGCTTGCAGCTTGCCCTGAGTCGTGAGCCCCGAGCCCGGGATCGCTCATTCAGAGTGCCCAGCGCTCGCCATACCTCGGAGGCTGCGGCCATTGGTGCGCAGCGGGCGGCTGATGGGGATGCATCGCTGCCCATCGGCGCGCCAGCATCCAGCCCCCGTGGCTGACCACCAGTGTTCCGCCTGACCAGCGACTGGCCCGCATCAGCAGCGCCTGCAGCGGTTCACCACCCGCCGGCGCGAAGGTCGAGAAATTCGCCACCCAGGCATCGATCTCGGCTTTCGGTATCTGCGCCCAGGCGCGCCCGTCCCAGGCCCCGAAGTCGATCTCGGCCAGCGCCGCGTCCACATGGTGGCGCCAACCCCATCGTCGCAGCCAACGTCCCACCGATGCACAGCGCGTCAACGGCGAGGTCCAGATCTCATGGGCCAAACGGTGCCGCCGTGCATGGGCCTGGATGCGGCGCGCCAGTCGTTTGGCGCGGCGGGGCGCCACGGTGAGGTCACAGCCGGCGCCGACGCATAAGCCGGCCGCGCCGTCCGGGCGCGGATGCCGCCACACCGAGATCGGGGCGCTCGATGCCGCCGCGGGTGGCGAGTCGCCCGGCATGTCGCGAACGTCCGGAAGATCCTGCAAGGCGTCCCCCATCTCAAAACACCGCAGCCAGGCCGAGCAGTGCCAACAAGGTGCCCAGCTCCACGATCTGTTGGGCCGCACCCAAGGTGTCCCCGGTGTAGCCGCCCAGGCGACGCTCCAACATCGACTGCAGATAGAAGGTCAGCCCGCAGGCGGTCACCAGCGCGCCGATCAGCAGCGGCACCTCGTCGGGCAACAGCCACGCGGCAACACCGCTGGCCAGCAACGCAATGACCAGGGCCACCACCAGCCCGCCACCGCCAACCTGCGTCGCCAGCGGCTTGGCCTTGGCATGGTCCGCATCACCGGCATAGGGCAGCGCATGCATCAGCCACACCGGCGCCGCGCGCGACACCACATGCGACCACACCACCGCCATCAACACCAGCGTGGGGTCCGTATCCGCCAGCCCCAGCAACGTGGCGGCCTTGAGACCCAGCACCAGCATCAGCCCCAACGCGCCGTAGCTGCCGATGCGCGAGTCCTTCATGATCGCCAGCGACTTCTCGCGGCTCACCGCACCGCCCAGCCCGTCGCAGCTGTCCGCCAATCCGTCCTCATGAAAGCCGCCGGTCAGCCAGACGCTGGACGCCATCGCCAGGCCCACCGCCACCGTGGCCGGGAACATCAACGAGGCGGCCCACAGCACCAGCGCGGAAAAGCCGCCCACCACCGCGCCCACCAGGGGAAAGTAGCGTGCGCTCTCGTTCAGCCAGCCGGGCTGGAAGCCGACCCAGCGCGGCACCGGCACACGGGTGAAGAACTGCAGGGCAATGAAGAACAGGCGGAAGTGATGCAGCATGGCGCGGACCGTGGAGATCGGTCCTCAGGACAAGGGAGCAGGGCCGACGCACGTCCACCGCGCGGCGACGACAGATCCGCAGACACTCTGCGGACGAACGGCCGCGATGATACGAGGCGCTGGGCGCGGCTGCGGCTGTGCGACGGCGTCTGTCTCAGTGCCCGGCCGCCTGCTCCCGAGCCAGCAGGCTCTCGTAGGCGATCGCCAGATTGGCGCAGAAGATCTCCAGCAGCTCGCGGCCCTGGGCGTCGATCGGTTCCGAGAAGGCCATGTACAGCAGGCTCTCGTTGCCGGAGTGGGTGCGGTAGTAGCCGATGAAGCACTCGCCATCAAAGCGGCTCTCGCGTGACAGCAACGCCTGGTCGATCGCCTCGCGCACCTCGTCGGGCAGGTCGCGCACCTCGTCGTCCACCAGCAGGCGCTGATACTCCGAGGTGGCCGCCAACACCCGCAGACGTCCCTGCGCATGCGAGGCGGCATAGGCGCTCATCCGGCTGGCACACAGCCCCTGGGCCTCGGCGCCGAGCAGGTGGGCGACCTGCTCCAGCATGGCCGACGCGAAATGGCGCAGGTTGTGGGCATCGTGGATCATCGTGATCGCCTCGATCGAGCGCCGCAGCGCCTGACGCGCATGCTCGATGATCATGATGTCGCGGTACGAGCGCAGGGCCGAATAGAAGACTGTGATCAGCTTGCGCTTGGTGAGTTCGGTCTTCTCCTTGTAGTCATTGATGTCGTAGCTCTTGATCACATGCTCTTCGGGCGCCTGGCCGGGCTGACCGGTCCGCAGCACGATGCGGACATGGGTGTTGAGCAGTTCCTCGCGGATGAATTGCGCCAGGTCCAGACCGGCATGGTCCGACTCCATCACCACGTCCAGCAGCACCAAGGCCACATCGCGTCGGCTGCGCAGCAGATCGCGCGCCTCGGTGGCGCTGTAGGCATTCAGAAACTGCAGACGGCGACCGGCGAATTCAAAGTCGTCCATCACCAACTGGGTCACCTGGTGCACGGCCGGATCGTCGTCGACGATCATCACCACCCAGGGCTCGGCGGCTCGGCTGCGGCCACTGGGGCCGGCACCCGGTTCGGGCAATTCGTCGGCGAACACCATGTCGGTCATGCGGTCCTCCCTCTTCGCTGCTTGTGCTGCGATTATCAGCAGCTGCGCCCGAACGAACAGACCTCGTGCACGCGACGCAACGGCGCTGCTGTCGCGATCGCATGGTGGAATCGAATGGTGCTGCTGATCGGACGATGTCACCCCAGTCCCGCATAGCGCCTTTCTCATTCCATTGCCGTGGATTGAACTCTGAATGCGTACCCAATGCTCGTTGAATTCGCATTGATTGCAATTGGACTGGGCTGCGAGGACGTCGGCGTGCAGTCGATTTCAATCGAGGGCCGGACGCTTTCGCAGGACGAGAAGTCAGACGCTGTACGCCATGGCCATGCACTGAATCGGTTCGCGCCTGCGGATTCGTGGACAACACTTCCGGTGTCAGACATGGCAACAGGGCTATCAAACAGGGGATTTACTCTGGCCTGTGCGGCGCGGACATTCAATCCGTCCGAGGTTGCGACCCAATCGGCATCTGACCGAGGACGCATCAAGTTTGACTCGGGGCCACAGGGAGTTCGGCCATGAAGACCTTGATCACCGTATTGCTGGCGCTGTCTGCCTTTGCCTTGCAGGCTTTCGCTCGTTCGCAGGGCACGGCGGCTTCACCGGCGTTGTCACCGCAGGCGCAGTGCGTGGCGCCCGCGCATGAATCAGGTGACGCCGTCGATGTGCGTGTCTGGCGCCTTGAGACGCTGGCTGCCAGCGAGGAAACCACCGCGCTCAATTGCGCGGCCTCTGCGCTTCAGCGCCGCTGCACCGCTCGTTCGTGACTCGGGACGCGTCGGGAGACGCGTGACGATAGACGCCTGACGCCTGACGCCTGACGCCTGACGCCTGACCGATTGCGGGCGGCGCTGCGCGCTCACGCTGAGGCGGCATCGCTTCCATGCGCGTACGGAGCGCCTCCACCACCACCGCCACCACCACCGTAACGAGGGGGAGCCAGAAGCGCCCTAACAGTTCTGCTAGGCGCGTTTTTGCAGGGCCTGCGGAAGAATCCGCCGCATGCTTGCCACCGTCCTGACCCAGCGCTTTTTCATCCTCAAGGACACGCAGTTCCGTGCGTTGTTCCTGCGCATGCTGTGCAACCGTCTGGTGGACGGCATGGTGTATGTGGTCACCGCCTGGATGCTGCTGCGCATGACCGGCCACGCGTCGTCGGTCGCGCTGCAGCTCACACTCACCCTGCTGCCCAGCGCGCTGCTGTCGCCGGTGATCGGCACGGTCACCGATCGCTTCAGCCGCCGCAACCTGGTGGTGATCGCCGACCTGTTCCAGGGCGCTTTGATCGCGCTCACCGCGCTGATGCTGGCCCTGTCGGTGCAGACGCCGATCTACCTGTATGCCATGACGCTCGCTGTTGGCCTGTCCAGCCTGCTGCATTCAGTCGCCGCGCGCGCCCTGCTGCGGGAGCTGGTGAGCAAGGAAGGCTTGCTCTCGGCCAGCTCGACGATCTCGATCGCCAACCAGACCGGCGGCTTGTTCGGCCCGATTTTGGGTGGGCTGCTTGCCTACCAACTGGGCGAGGTGTCGGTGCTGGCGATCGCTGCCGGGCTGGCGGTGGTGGGCGGCCTGAACCTGCTGCAGATTGCGGCGCGCCCACCGCATGGCGGCCCGGGACCGTCCGGCGCCTCGATGACGGCCGAGTACCTCGCCGCCCTGCGTCTGCTGCGGGACAACGAGCGGGTGCGCCGCCTGTTCGTCGGCTGCTCGCTGTTCTATGTCTCGCTGCCGCTGCTGAATTTCCTGTTGCCCTTGCTGACGATGAAGACCTTCGGTCTGTCGGTGCAGACCTTCGGCCTGATCGACGCGATGTTCGGCATCGGCGGCATCGCGGCCGGCGTGTTCCTGCATGCGCTGGAGGAGCGCTTCGGCCATCAACCGATGATCGTCGGCGGCGTGGTGATCTACGGCCTGGTGATCGCGCTGCTGCCGGCCAGCGCCTTCCAGCCCTGGCTGATCGCGATGTACCTGCTGATCGGCTTCGCCTGTCACAGCGGCGTCGGCCTGATGAGTGAACTCCAGCGCGAGATCCCCACCGCGATGCAGGGCCGCGTGCTGTCGATGTTCAGCACCTGCACCGCCTTGATGGCGGCGGTCACGGTGCAACTGCTGGGGGCTGTGGGCGGATCCACCACCGTGATCGTGGCGTATGTCGTCTACGGGTTGATGCTGGTCGGATTCGGTCTGATCTTCCTGCGGCGCTGGATGCGCGCGCCGGCCTGAGTCGATCGGCCGGCCGCAGCGATCCGCCCCAAGACTGCCGGGCGGCGGCACCCACCGCCCACCACCGCATCGGACCTCGGAGGCGAGCCGCCGCGTGGCGACGGAGGCGGCAGCGATCGATCTCGAACCATCTTGGATTCATGGTCCCGCCGACGGATGTCCCGCTGGCGGAATGTGTCGAACCCGTGCGGCCAGGCCGCGCCGACGAATCGGTGCGGCACCCGTGACGGACTGGCTGCCGCGCCAGCGGGTTCGTTGTTGTCAGAACACCTGGGGAGACCCTCTTGTCGATTCACATCTATGACCCGACGCTGCGCGACGGGAACCACGCGATCGGACATCAGCTGTCCACCCGCGACATCGAGACCTACTGCCGCGCCGTCGATGGCTGCGGCCTGTGGTGCGTAGAGGTGGGTCACGGCAACGGCCTGGGCGCCTCGTCGCTTCAACTGGGCCTGGCCCGGCACAGCGACCGCGAACTGCTCGAGTGCGCTCGCCAGCATGTCAGCCGCTCCTTGCTGGGCGTTCACCTGATTCCGGGCTTCGCGAAGATCTCCGACATCCGGACCGCCGTCGAGATCGGTGTGGATGTCATTCGCCTGGCCTCGCATTGCACCGAAGCCGATCTGACGGAGAGCTATTTCGACTACGCACGCGGCCTCGGCAAACAGGTCCACGGCGTGTTGATGATGACCCACATGGCCAGTGCCGAGACCTTGCTGGAGCAAGCCGCCAAGCAGGTCGGCTACGGCGCCAGCGCCATCACGCTGATGGACTCCGCCGGTCACTACGACCCGCGCAGTGCGACCGAGAAGATCGGCCTGCTGGTCAAGCATCTGGGCGTGCCGGTGGGCTTTCATGCCCACAACAACCTGGGTCTGGCGGTGGCCAACTCGCTGGCCGCGGCCCAGGCCGGTGCCACCATCCTGGACGGCACCCTGCGGGGCTTCGGCGCGGGCGCGGGCAACACCCAGCTCGAAGTGATGTGCGCGGTGCTGGAGCGCTACGACTACGAGACCGGCGTCGACCTGTTCCAGCTGTGCGCCGCCATCGACAGCCTCAGCGACATCCCGCCGGTCAGCAAGCCGACGCTGATCGGCACCTCCAACCTCATCAGCGGCGTTTACGGCGTGTGCGCCGGATTCGAAAAGCATGTCGCGCGGGCCGCCCAGACCTTCGGTGTCGCGCCGCGGCTCATCTGGAAGGAACTGGCGCGCGTCAATGCGGTGGCCGGACAGGAAGACCTGATCATCGATGTGGCCAACCGGCTGCGGAAAGGCGCGGTGGCCTGAGATGCTGAACGTCGCCATCCTCGGCAGCGGCAACATTGGCTGCGACATCCTGTGCAAGGTGCAGCGCTCGGCCCAACTGGACTGCGTGCTGTTTGCCGGGCGCAATGAACAGTCCTCCGGCCTGGCCTTCGCGGCGGCCCGGCAGGTGCCGGTCAGCGCCGGCGGGCTGGAGGCGCTGATGCAGCGTCTGGACGACGTCGATCTGGTGTTCGATGCCACCTCGGCCGATGCCCACCTCGAATTGGCCGAAGCGCTGCGTCCGCACGGCACGCCGATCATCAACCTCACACCGGCTCACCTGGGCGAGCTGTGCGTGCCGCTGCTCAACGGCGACGACCTGCACCGTGCGGCCAACATCAACATGATCACCTGCGGCGGTCAGGCCTCGCTGCCGATCGTGATGGCGGTTTGCGCGGTGGTGCCCAGCGTGCGCTACATCGAGGTGGTCAGCGCCATCTCCGCGCGCAGTGCGGGACCCGCCACCCGCCGCAACCTGGACCACTACATCACCACCACCGAAGCGGCGATCCGCCATTTCTCCGGCTGCGAGCAGGTCAAGACCATCCTCAACATCAATCCGGCCAAGCCGGAGGTGTCGATGCAGACCGCGGTCTCGGTGCTGTTCGACTCCCTCGGCAACCGCACCCTCGGCGACCTGCTGGACCGGGTCCACCAGACGGTGCAGGAAGTGCGCGAGTATGTGCCCGGCTATGAGCTGATCGTCGAGCCGCGACTGGATGCGGACCGCCTGTTCGTGATGGTGCGGGTGGTGGGCCGGGGCGACTACCTGCCCCCTTATGCCGGCAATCTGGACATCATCACCTCCGCCGCCGTGAACATGGCCGAGCGGCTGGCGGCGCGCGGTGTCGGACGTGCCACCCCGAACGCGCTCCGCGATCTGGTCCTGCGGTGAACCCGATGCCCCGGCTGGCCCCGCTCCATCGCGATGCGCGCTTCTGCCCCATCCTGGATGTGGTGGCCCAGGTGCGGCAGTTGCAGGCTCGCGGCGTCGAGCTGATCGATCTGTCGGTCGGCACGCCGAACTTCCTGCCGGCGCCCCATGTCTATGCCCAGGCCCAGGCGGCGCTGGCGGCCGATCGCGGCGTCTACGGCAGCAGCCGCGGGCATGGCGCGCTGGTCGAGGCCTATCTGCATCACCTCGCCGAGCAGGGGCTGCGGCTGCATGAGGAGCGCCACATCGTCACCGGCCTGGGCGCGAAGCACCTGCTGCATTCGGTCTTTGCCGCCATCCTGGAGCCCGGTGACGAGGTGGTGATCCCCACGCCGTGCTGGCCGACCTATTTCGACATCGTCCAGCAGGCCGGCGGCACGGTGGTGCCTGTCCCGGGCGGCGTGGACGCCGACTACAAGATCAGCCCCGACGCCTTGGCCGCGGCGCTGGGACCGCGGACCAAGGCGGTGCTGCTGAACAATCCGTCCAATCCCACCGGCGCCGCCTACGACCGCGATGCGCTGCATGCGCTCGCCGCCGTGCTGCGCGGCAGCGATGCCTGGATCGTCAGCGACGATGTCTACAGCCGCTTCGTCTCGCGGACGATGGACTTCTGCCATCTGCTGCAGGTCGCGCCCGACCTGATCGACCGCGTCGTCAAGATCGACTCGGTCTCCAAGCTCTACGGCATGCCCGGCTGGCGCGTGGGCATGATGGCCGCGCCGGTGTCGCTGGCCGAGGCGGTGGTGCGGCTCAACAGCAACTCGATCTCGAGCGTGCCTGAGGTTGCCGCGGCAGCGGCGGCGGCGGCCCTGGCGGGCGACCAGTCGTTCTCCTACGCGATGGTGGAGCGCTATCGCCAACGGCGGGAACTGGCCCACGGCCTGCTGGCCTCGAGCCCGCGGATCCGATGCCCGCTGCCGGACGGCGCCTTCTATCTCTTTCCCGACGTGTCGGCCTGCTTCGGCTTGAGGTTGCCGGCCGGCACCTCGTTCGATCCGGATTCGCACGCCCCCGCCGAGAGGCATGCCGACCTCGCCACGGCCCGCCCTGCCGATGCGGACGCCGGACGCATCCGGGACGACCTCCACCTGACCCAGTTGCTGCTGACGCACGCGCAGGTGGCGGTGGTCCCCGGGCGGTTCTTCGGCGAACCCCGCAGCATCCGGATCACCTGTTCGGCCGATCTGGACACCTTGGCGGATGGGGTCGAGCGCATCCGTTCGTTGGTGGACGCGCTCGTGTGACCGCTCGATGGGGTCAGTGAATCCCGCCCAACGCCTCGAACGACTTCCGTCTCAGCCTCAACGTTCCAGCCCCAACGTCTCAGCCACAACGTCTCAGCACCAACGTCTCAGCACCATCCCCTTCATCGAGATCCAGCCGCTTCGTCCCCCATTCCTCACGACCTCACACAGCCACCACCATGACCGCCACTTCCTCCGCCCCGAAGCCCCCTCATGTCCTGATCGTCGGTGGCCGCGACCACACGGTGAAGAAGGTGCAGGCGCTCGGCCTGCGCTTCGCGATGATCCAGTCGTCCGACCTGGTCAGCGAGCTGCAGTTCAAGCAGGCCAGCCGCTACCTGGTCACCGATTACAAGGACCTGGAAGAGGTGATCGAGACCGCCAAGCTCTGGCATGCCCTGGATCCGTTCGATGCCGTGGTCTCCTTCGCCGAATACGGCCTGCATGCGGCCTCGGTCTGTGCCAATGTGCTGGGACTGCCGGGCGGCAATGAGCAGGCGGTGCTGATGACGCGGGACAAGTTCCGCATGCGCCAGCTGCTGCGCGAGCATCAGCTCAGCGCGGTGGACTACGCCCTGTGCCAGGACGAGGCCGATGTGCGCGCCTTCTTCGACCGGCTCGGCGGGCGGCCGATGGTGCTCAAGCCGTTCGACGGGGGCGGCAGCATCGGCATTTCCTATGTCGACGCCGCGGCCGGCATTCCCGACGCCTGGGCCTGGACCCGCAATGCCTGCAAGGGGCGCATCCTGGCTGAGGAGTTTCTGGAGGGCCAGGAGTACAGCGTCGAATCGATTTCCCGCAATGGTCGGCACGAGGTGGTCATGATCACCGAGAAGCTCACCACCCAGGCGCCGCATTTCATCGAGCTGGGCCATCAGATGCCGGCCCGCCTGTCGCCTGAGACGCGCCAGGCGGTGGTGGACACGGTCACCCGGCTACTGGACGTGGTGGAGCAGCAGACCGCACCTGCGCACACCGAGATCCGGGTGGGACCGCAGGGCGTGAAGATCATCGAGTCGCAGACCCGCATCGGCGGCGATCAGATCTGGGAAATGACCGAGCTGGTCAGCGGCGTGGACCTGATGTCCGAGACCCTGTGTGAATTGCTCGGCCTGCCGGCGCCTGCGCGTCGGCCGGTGGCACCGGCGGCGGCGATCCGATTCTTTGCGCGTGAGAACGAACAGATCGAGTCGGTGGCCAACCTCGACCGCGCAACCAGCAGCGAAGGCGTGGTGCGCCTGAGTTGCACCCTCAAGGCCGGGCAGCGTCTGGGCAAGCTGACCTGGTCCGAGTCCCGCCAGGGCTATGCCCTGTGCCAGGGCGAGACGGTGGAGCAGGCTGTCGAGAATGCCGAACGCGCAGTGGCTGCGGTGCAGGTGACCGCCACGCCGTTCGAGCCGCTCAAGCTGGCGCTGGCGTTCCCGATCGGCCCGTTGAGCCTGGGCCGCTATCTGGCCATCTGCCAACGCCAGGGCTGGGAAGCGGTGGTGGTGGGCGCCGAGAGCTTCCGTGAGCAAGCCCGTGCGGCCGGCGCGGACCTGATCGTGGCGGACATAGCCGACTTCACCACGGCCGATGCGGCCGCCGCTGCGGCGAGCATCGACTCGCTGGTGGGACGTTTGCGCGGGGAGCGGGTGCAGGGCGTGGTGCCCGGCGGCGAATATTCGGTGGCGGTGTCCGACCGCATCGCCGCAGGCCTGGGCCTCCCCCACAACCCGCTGGACCAGGGCCTGGCATTCCGCAACAAGGCCAGCATGCGGGCCCGCTTTGCCGAGTTCAATGTGCCGCAGCCGAAGGTGCTGGCGCGCTTCAGCCACCTGGACGAAGCGCAGGCCTTTGACTGGCGCGGCGTGCGCTTTCCGGTGATCGTCAAACCGATCGACATGGCCTCCAGCATGTTCGTCCGCGCCTGCCACACCGAGGCCGAGGCCCGCGAGCTGCTGGTGGCGATGTTCGGCTTCGTCGACAGCGGCTCGGACGGGCTGCCCTTCTCCAAGGGCGCGCTGGTGGAGGAACTCGCGGTCGGCCCGGAGTACAGCGCGGAATGTCTGGTCGAGAACGGTCGACTGAAGGACTTCTTCCTGACGACCAAATTCGTGTCGCCCTGGCCCTACTGCAATGAGGTGGGCCATCTCAGCGGAGACCGACTGGCGCCCGAGGTCGAGGCGCAACTGCTGCGGGCCATCGCGGGCATCGTCACCGCCTGGGGCGTGACCCACACCGTCATGCATGTGGAATTCAAGCTCACGCCCGACGGCATCCGGGTGATCGAGGCCGGCAACCGGGTGGCCGGCGACCGCATCTCCGAGCTGGTCGAGCTGCGCTATGGCGTGTCGCTGGAGGAATGCTTCTGTCGGCTGCGGGCCCAGGTGCCGCTGCGGATCGCGCCCACGCGGGACAACGCCCAGGCGCCTTTCGTTGGCGTGAAGTTCTACTTCGATGCGGAACGCGCGCCGTCGGAATCGCTCACCATCGTGCGTGAGGAGGTCTGGGCGCCGCGGGTGGCGATGACGCCGATGGTGCACGACATCAAACAGCGGCTGGGTTTCCGGATCGTCAGCTCGGCGGATCGGAATGCCCTGGAGCAACTGATCGCGGTGGCCGGCGCACCCACGAGCGCCGGTGTGCCGACGCCGCTGCCGGCGACGACCGCCGCTGTGCCGACCGGCAGTGCCGTTGGCGTTGCCCATGCCGCCCATGCCGCCACCGCGGCGACCTGAGGAGAATCGCCATGAGCCTGCTCCTGTTCTGCCCGCCCAAGATCCTGTTGCAACACAGCGCCGCGCAATGGGCGGAGACGCTGGGTTCGGACGCCCGCGTCCTGACCTGCTCCAGCCAGCGCGAGTCGATCGAACGCCATCTGGCCGGGCGCGTCGTCTGTCATTTCTTTGATCGCTTCAACGACAACGCCGCCGTCGAATTGCGCGCGCTGGAGATCGCCCGCACCTTGCCCGGACCACGTGCGGTCGGGCTGGCGGAGATCGACATGCTGCGCGCCGCACGCGTCAATGACCGCCTGGGCCTGACCAGCGGGGCCGAGGACGCGATGCGCTACTACCGCGACAAATACCTGATGAAGTGCCGCGCCCGTGAGGCCGGCCTGCCGGTGGCCGCGATGGCGGTGGTGCACAGCGCGATGGATGTGCGTCGCTTCATCGATCGCCACGGCTGGCCGGTGGTGGTGAAGCCGCGCGATGGCCGTGGCTCCAACAATGTGATCGTGCTGCGGGATGAGTCGGCCCTGGATGCCTGGCTGGATCGCCAGCCCTCGTCCACGCTCTACAACACCATGGTCGAGGCCTTTGTGGTCGGCGATCACTACATCGTCAACGGCCTGTATGTTCGGGGCAAGCCGGTGGTGATCTCGCCGGTGCGGGTGATGACCTCGGCGCTGGACTTCCTTGGGGGCGCCTGCCACGACCTGCACATGCTGGACGACAGCAACCCGGTGCAGCAGGCGCTGGTGGACTATTCGCGCCGACTGGTCGAACAGGTGCTGCCGTCGGAGCCGACGATGCTGTTCCATCTGGAGGCCTTCGTGGACCCGGCCGGCCGCATCGTGCTGTGCGAGATCGCCTCTCGGCTGGGCGGCGTGTTCTTCAACCAGGAGCTGGAGGAAGCCTGGGGCCTTGATGTCCGCATGGCCTTCCTGCGCGCGCTGCGCGACCCGTCGGCGACGGTGTCGGCGCCGGAGCGGCCGGTGCGGCGCGTGGGCCACATCAGCATTCCGCCGGTGCCCGGCCTGCTGGTGGAGGCGCCGACGGAGTGCCCGCTGCCCTTCGTGCGACGCTACAAGCTCTATGGGCAACCGGGGCGGGCCTACTCCGGCATGGCCTTTACCAACTCGGAGGTGGTGAGTGCCATCGTCGAGGGGGCGGACGAGGCCCAGATCCGCGACCGGCTGCAGGCATTCCAGCGCTGGTTCGCCGACAACACCCGGTGGGAAACCGGACGCCACGAGGCCAGCGGCGGCGCGCCCACCGCCGCCAGCGCGGGACCGGAGCTGCGCGCGCGGCCTGCGGGCGCCGAGCCGATCGTCGCGCAGTGAGACCGCACGCGGAACGGACGCCCGGACATCGCTCCGGGCGCGTGATCGATCGCCTGCGGGAGCGCTGGGGTGCCGAGGGTCGATCGGGTCGGGCAGTCTGGTCAGAGCGACCAGAGCGACCAGTCCGACCCGCCCGGGGCCGCTCGGTGGCGGCGCTTCAGCTGGCTGGGCTGGGGGCAGCATTGATGCTGGCAGGGAACTGGCCGGTGACCGCCGCTGCGGCCACCGATTCCCTGATCCTCTCCGGCGAGCTCAATGTGCAGCTGAACCGACTCCGCTACGCGGATGCGGACGGCCGTGCGCGGGTGCTGAACCGGCTGGACAGCTCGGCGTCCAACATCCGCTTCAAGGGCACCGAATCCCTGGGCGACGACCTGAGCGCTTCGTTCTACGTTTCTGCCGGCCTGCGCACCGATACCGGCACCGGCGGCTTTTGCAACCGCGAATGCTTCGTGCAATTGGCGGGTCCTGCGGGGGCGATCAAGCTCGGTCGGGTCCTGCCGATCTATGACGATGTGTCGCTGCCTTGGTACTTCATCGAGATCCAGGGCAACCACAACCCGATCGCGCTGTGGGCCAACTGCGGCAATGGCGCCGGCATGGACCGCGGCTGCATGGATGCGTTCATCACCGCCGTCCGCTACGACACGCCCACCTGGGGCGGTTTCTCGGGCAGTGTGTCGGTGGCCGACCTTTCCACCGATCTGCAACGTGAGAAGGGCAGCTCGCACGCGTATTCGGGCGGCATGCAGTACCGACAGGGCGCGCTGTACCTCGGCGTGGCCGCGCAGAAGCAGGTCGATACCCGGTATGCGGGCGCGCGGGACCACGGGCTGACGCTGTCGATGGAATGGAAGGGACCGGTGACGGTCGGGCTGGGGCTGGAGCGGCTGAGCTACCGCGTCGCCGCCGGCGGCACGCTCACGCGGGACTACGCTGGCCTGCTGCTCAGCCGCACCTGGGGCGCGCAGACGGTGTGGGGCAATGCCGGCCGTGCCTTCAGCGGACGGGGCTCGGCCGGACCGGAGGCGGTGGTGAACAACGTGCGTCGCCAATCGCAATCGGGGGCGAGCATGTTCTCGCTCGGCTACACGACGCGGCTGTCCAAGCTCACCAAGCTCTATGCGTTCCACAACCTCATCGTGAACGACCGGCGCTCGCGCTATTCCTTCGATACCTCCACGTCGGCCGCGCTGGGCACCGGGCGGCGGGTGTCGTCGCTGGTGGTCGGCATGTCCAAGAAGTTCTGACTGACGGGCGCCAGCGCCGATTGCCGATTGCCGATGGCCCAGCGTCTACCGCCCACTGTCTTCATCCATTCGACTGTCTCCATCACCACTCAGGGGAGCGACCTTGTCCAGAGCCTATACGGTGGCCCTCGTCGGCGGGGGCTCCATTGCCACCAGCGTGCTGGCGCAATTGGCCCGTCGCATCGAGTCCTTGCCTGCGCTGCATCTGCTGCAGTTCGAGCCCGCCACCCGCCTGGGTGTCGGCCAGCCCTATGCGCCGGACCTGGAGGCGGTGCTGCTGAACACGCCGGCGGCAGCGCTGTCGGTGCTGCCTCAGGAGCCGGCGCATTTCACCCGCTGGCTGCAGGCGCGTGCCGACAGCGATCCCGCCCAGGCCCGATGGCTCACCGGCCCGGTGCCCCGATCGGTCTATGGCGACTATCTGGCCGACACCTATCGCCAAGCTGTGGCCACCCTGGCGGCGCGGCAGATTCCGCTGTCGCTGATCGGCGAGGCGGTGGTGGACCTGGTGCCCACCGACTTCGGTGCCACCGTGCTGCACACCGCGCGAGGCTTGCGCTTCACCGCCGATGAAGTGGTGCTGTGCAGCGGCAACCTGGCGTCGTCCCAATACCGTGACTTGGTGGGCCAGCGGGGCTATCTGCCCTCGCCGTATCCGTGCCGGGAGATGGTGAAGGCGCTGGCGGAGGCGGACCATGTCGGCATCGCCGGCACCAGCCTCAGCGCGTTGGATGCGATCGTGTCGCTGCATGACAGCGGCTTTCGTGGACAGATCACCGCCTTCTCGCGGCGCGGCCATCTGCCGTCGGTGCGCAGTGACGTGAGCAGCCCGGTCACGCTGCGTTGGTTCACCCGCGAGGGCATCGACGCCCTGCGCTGCGATGCGCACGGTCATGTGGCCCTGGATGACCTGGTGCACCTGCTGCGCCTGGACATCGAGGCACGCACCGGCGAACCCTTCGACCTCACGCAGGCGTTGGCGCACGGTGCCACGCCGGCCGAGTATCTGGCGGGCGAGATCGAGATCGCCCGCCGCGGCGAGCGCCATTGGCAGTCGGTGCTCTATCAGACCAATGAGGTGATCGACCATGCGTGGCACCGGCTCTCCTTGGCGGACCGGCGGCGATTCGTCGCGCACCATCGCCACCTGTTCCTGGTGCGACGGATCGCAGTGCCGCTGGTCAATGCGGAGAAGGTGCTGTCGATGCTGCGCAGCGGTCAGTTGGCGGTGCGCGGCGATGTGGTGGCGGTGACGGCCCGCCGCGAGGGCTTCGACATCAACTTCGGCGCGCGTGATGATGCGCACCACTCCGCCCACCGACTCACGCCGCCACCCGCATCCACCTGCCACGTGGACCATCTGGTCAATGCCACCGGCATGTGCGTGGACGTGACCCGCTCCGACGATCCGCTGATTCGTCAATTGGTCGCGCGCGGCCTGATGACGCCTTGCGAATTCGGCGGTGTGCGTCAGCAGTTCGAGGATCTGCGCCTGATCGGCCGCCATCGGGACGGGGAGGGCGCCGGGGATGCCCATTCTCAGCGTGCACCGCTTGCGGCCCAGCGATGGGAGCCGGTGGTGTCCTTGCTCGGCTCGCTCAGCGTGGGCACCTGCTTCTGGACGAATGCGATGAGCGTCAACGCCCGGCTGGCCGATCGGGTGGTGGACGCGGTGCTGGCGCGTGCGTGCGGGGCCTTGGCGCCCACCGCCGGGACGTCGATTGCACCGATCCTGCCGGTCATCGATGCCGCCCGGGGGGTGGCGGCTACAGTATGAGCATGGCGCTGAACCCTGACACTTCTTTCGTTGACACCCACCCGCAGGCGGGCGAAGCCGCCGCGGTGCTCTATCCGCCGATCGAGCCCTTCGCCAGCGGCCATCTGGACGTCGGCGACGGACACCGGCTGTATTGGGAGCTGTGCGGCAATCCCCATGGCCAGCCGGCGGTGTTTCTGCACGGGGGGCCCGGCAGCGGCTGTTCTGCCGACCAGCGCCGGCTGTTCGACCCGGCGCGCTATTGCGTGCTGTTGTTCGATCAGCGCGGCTGCGGTCGCTCCACGCCGCATGCCTCGATCGAGGCCAACACCACCTGGCATCTGGTGGAGGACATCGAACGACTGCGCCGCATGCTCGGCGTTCAGCGCTGGCTGGTGCTGGGCGGTTCCTGGGGCAGCACGCTGGCGCTGGCCTATGCACAGGCGCATCCGGAGCAGGTCACGGCGCTGATCCTGCGCGGCGTCTTCACTGCGCGTCGGGAGGAATTGCGTTGGTACTACCAGGACGGTGCATCCTGGATGTTCCCCGACGAATGGACTCACTTCGTGGCGCCGGTCCCGGTCGAGGAGCGTCATGACCTGCTGAGCGCCTATGCCCGCCTGCTGACCGACGCGGACGAGGCCACCCAACTGCGCGCGGCGGTGGCCTGGAGCCGCTGGGAGGCGCGCACCATCATCCTGCGGCCCGATCCGGTGTCCCTGGCCCAGCGCACCGAGCCCCGGTTCTCACTCGCCTTGGCGCGCATTGAATGCCATTACTTCATGCACGGCGCCTTCCTGGAGGAAGGTCAGTTGATTCGCCAGGCCGATCGGCTGCGCGGCATTCCCGGCGTCATCGTGCAGGGCCGCTATGACATGGCCACGCCGCCCCGGACCGCGTTCGAATTGCACCAAGCCTGGGCGGGTTCGGACTTGCGACTGGTGGAAGCGGCGGGCCATGCGTTCAAGGAACCTGGCATTACCGATCAATTGATCCGCGCCACCGACCGATTCGCAGGTTGACCGCCCCGGCGGTGAGCGCCGTGGTGACCGCCGCAGCGTCGCGGCCACGCGGCACGTGGATGCCTCCGCGGCTTAGAGTCATCCCTCCAAGATGCGTTTTCCTTTGCCTAGGGGATAACGGGGATAACGCCATGCGCCTATGCTTGCGCTCTATCCGGGGCGATTCAGGTGGAAGCAGCGTACTTCGACCGGATCGGTGCTCCCGACATCTGCAGAACTGACGGCGCTCGGCGCGCGCTGACGGAGGACAGGTCCGTTCGGTACGGACTCAGAGAGGGATGGAGATGAATTGCTGGCAGGTGCAACAGTTGCGGCTGGTCAGTTCCGCCGCAGACACCGACGAGACGTTCCAGACGATTCTGGCGGAGGTGAACCGACTCGGGTTCCAGTACTGCTCATTCGGCATGAAGGCACCGGTACCATTGATCGCGCCACGGGTGCTTTGGTGCAGCAACTATCCCGAAGCCTGGAAGACACGCTATGAACAGGGCGACTTCCTGCGGCGCGATCCCACGGTGGCGCATGCGATCGTCAGCGACGAGCCCATCCTGTGGTCCGATGCGCTGTTCGCCACCTGCCCCGAATTGCGACTGGAGGCGCGCGCCCACGGTTTGGCCCACGGCTGGGCGCAGCCGCGACGCGATTCCCGCGGCATGGTCAGCCTGTTGACCTGCGCCCGCACCGACCCGCCGATCTGCGAGGAAGAACTGCAGGCCAAGGCCGAGCGATTGCAGTGGTTGTCCTATCTCTGTCATGAAGCCATGCTCAAGCATTGGGATTCTTCATTGCGAGACAAAGGCGACCTCGATCTGTCCGCCCGCGAGCGGGAAGTGCTGCGATGGTCTTGCGACGGCAAGACCTCGGCCGACATGGCCCAGATCATCGGCGTGTCCGAGGCCACGGTGAATTTCCACATGCGCAACGCCTGTCAGAAGCTGGGCACCGGCAACAAGACAGCAGCAGCCGTCATGGCGGCGTTGATGGGATTGTTGAGCTGACGCCGTGGCGGATGGCCGAATCGCAGAATTCCGTGAATCGCGAATGAGCTGAATCGCTGAATCGCCGACTCGCTGAATCGCCGAATCGCCAAATCACCGCCAGATAACCAGATCACCGCCGAATCGCCAAATCAACGGGTCGCCAGATCCACCTGTCGCCGCGCCGCGGCCTCACGGCCGGGGTGCGGGCTGGGGATGGGCGATGTGTCAGCCGTACGGCGAGGTCAGACTGCAATGGCCCGGCCGCCTGTGACGAGCGCTGACGGCGCGCTGGCGCAGCGCGTGTCCTTGCGCCAGGCCGGCGAGCCGATGGCGTGGGCGGCGCCGTGATGGCCGATCGCGGGCACCATGCCGTGCCCCTTGAGCGCGGCCAGCCCGGCCAGCGAGACCAGAGGATCCTGCGACGCATTGGCCAGCGTGGTGCTGCCCAGCGAGGTCAACGCCCCGGCTGCCGAGAGCCCGTGGGCTGAGGCGGTCGTGGGCGCCTGCGCCTGCAGGCCGGTGTGAAGCGGGACATGCCCCGGGGCATGCAGTGAGGCTGCCGATCCAGCGGTCGATGTGATCTGCACGGCGGCGGGCTCGAGCGCCTCCAGCGTCTGGCGTGAGCAATGGATGCGGGCCGCCACCAGCAGTCCCGCGCTGGTGCGCACCGGCGGTCCCAGTCGTTCGATGTCCACGCCCCAGCGATGCGCCAGGCGTTCCACCGCCACGGTGGTGCAGCAGATCAGTTGCTCGCCGTTGCGGGCCATCACGAAGCGAACCGCCTCCAGCAGCACCCGTTTGCCGATGCGGGTATGGGCCTTGGCATCGGAGGCGCTGCCCGGCTGTGCGGCATGGCCCGCCGCGAAGCGCGACAGCTCCCACACCTCGGCCGACTGCGGTGCAGCGGCGCCATTGAGCAGGTTCGCGAAATGGGTGGCCAGCAGATACGGCCGCAAGGTGGGCAGCAGGCGCGCATAGCCGACCACCTGATCACCATCGAAAGCCGCGAGATGGGTCGCGCCCTCGGCGTCGAACTCGTCCTGTTCATGGCCCGGGTCGCAGGGCAGATCCCATTGCAGCGATTCGATGAAGACACGGTGGCGATAACGGGCAATCGCGCCGCGTGTCGTGGCGGAAACGGCTTGGTCGTCGATGAGTTCAATGCGCATTCGGTCCTCCGTGGGGGCTCTGTGTTCTGGGCAGCGCGCCATTACATGAGTCGCCCGGAGGCCGATCAACTGACAGATCTGTTAATCGATCCGATGTCGGGAATCGATACACTGCTTCGCAATGAAAGAGACTGACGCCTCAGCCCCTTTTGACTTCTATGTGCGGCTGCATGAGGCCGCGCTGTCGCGCATGGCGTGGGTTCATCTGGAATCCGGTCTCGACCTGCTGGACGAGCAGGACGATCGGCCCTGTAACCGGCTGGTCGAAGGCGCTCAGCTCGGCAGCGAAATCCGCGGCTACACCGAATGGATCAGCGAGTCGCTGCCGGTGGTGTCTTTCGGATGGGATTGGTCGATGACGCTGACCGGCACGCTGCAACTGAATCGGCATTCCATCCGCACCAACCTGATGCTGCTGGATGAATGCGGCCGTGATTTGGGCCGTCTGGCCTCGGTGCAGGGGGTGATGCGACTGATCGACCAGCGCGAATGGCAGGCCGCGGTGCTGTCCGCCATGCACCAGATGACTGGCCGCTGCCGCGTGCCGGTCTGGCCGATGTAGTCGCTGTCGCGGCTGGCACGCGCGATCGGCACTGCCGTTCGGCTCGTGCCTGCCGTCGCTTCTTTCGCTTCTTGCGGTTGGGTCGCTGTGGCGATCACCGTCGACTCAGGTGCCGCGTCCCGCGTCCTTCTTGTCGTTGGGCGGTGGCGTTTCACGCCATTCCGGATGGCCGCGCTGGATGTCGCCGGTGGCTTCCGGACCGGTCTGGCCGGTCTCGCCGACGCGATGCGCGTCCTCATCGTGTTCCATGCCGCCCTGCAGGCCGGGCGGGTAATCCTTGGATGGTCGGGGTGCGCTCATGGGAACTCCTGGGGTGGGTGGGCAAGCAGTGCCAGGATGAGCGGCAATCGAGGGTCCTGCGACCCGGGCCGAGGGAACGGGCCGTGTCAGTGGCGACGACGCACGCGCCAGCCCAGCACCAGAGCGCCCAGCAGCATCAGCACCACGGTAGATGGTTCCGGGGCTGTCGAGGCCGGTCCAAAGGACAACGCGTAATTGGCGCCGGATTGAGACGCCACGCTGTAAGGCACCACCTGGCCGTCCCAGGTCGTGACTTCGGAGATGCCGCCCCAATACACCGACTGGCTGAGGTCGACGCCGCCGTTGCCGCGGGTGTGCGCGCCATACAGATTGAGCGAGGTCTCGGCCATCAGGTACATGTAGAACGAGGTCGGATCGCCCGAAGTGACCGTGCCCACGAAGTCCATGCGTCCGTAGACCTGTTCATTGGTGCCGCTTTGATTGCGGGAGTTGGTGACCGTCTTGGTGCCGTCATAGCCCACCACGGTCGTGCTTTCGGCGCTGGCCCAGCCTTGGCCCAAGTTGTGGGCGATCTGCCAGCGGGAGAAGCCCGCATCATTCGGCACGCCCGGCAGTGTGAGTGTGGGCTGCACATCAATGGCGGCAGAACCCACCACGACGATGCTGTAGTGCACCAGCAAGGTGTCGCCCTGGGTGCCGCCGTTGAAGGTGAGCGTGTCCCACTGCTGGGCGGTGACGGTGGCATGCGACGACGCGGTGCCGTCGAAGCTGGCGTGCACCGAGCCGCGCAGGGTGCCGGCGGTGATCGCGGAGGTCGCATCCGCGCCGACCGTGTAGGCGCCGCCGGTGGGATCCTGGCCGGACTGGCTCAGGTGAGACGACAGTTCAGCGCCATTGGCCGATTGGCGGCTGTCCATCAGACTGCCGGCAGAGATCTGCTGCGATTGGGATTGTTGGGGTTGGGCTTGGGCCAGGCCGGCCGAAAGCAACCAGAGACAGGCGGTCAACACGCGTTTCATGACGAGACTCCAAAAGTTTGAGACCGGTACAGTAAGAGAGCGTGGTGGGCCGTCTTGTCGCTGATTTCAGGTGACATGCTTGCCAAGCGACAGGTGTTTCCACCCACAGATGGCCTGCTGGCGACCGGCGGGCGATCCATTCGCCCGTGACTGCGCTTTTGCGGGGCATGTCGTGGGCCCGGGACACCCCCGCGAATGAGCAGTCGGCCCATTCGCTCGCTTGACATTCGACGGCCTGCGAAATTGAAGGAGGCCGCATGTCGCCGCATAACGAGACGAACAACGAGACGAACAACGAGACGAACAACGAGACGAACAACGAGACGAACAACGAGACGAACCACAAAGACAACGACCCGCCATCGCAGGTGGACGCAGATGCCGCTGCTGCGGCACCGAGATCCCTGGAAGCCCCGGCCGCCTATGCCCAGGAGTGCGACCTGGTCATGAAAGGCGGCATCACCAGCGGCGTGGTCTATCCGCTGGCGATCGTGGAGATTGCGAAAGCCTTTCGCCTGCGCTCCATTGGTGGGACCAGTGCGGGCGCGATGGCGGCGGCGGCTGCGGCGGCTGCCGAATGCGGTCGCCAACGTCAGGCCTCACTGCCCCCGGGCACCGATCCGTTTGCCGAGCTGGAGACGCTGCCCGCCTTCCTGGGCGGCCGGGCGGCCAGCGGGGGGACGCGTCTGCTGGCGTTCTTCCGACCCCTGCCGGCGCTGCGGCCGCTGTTCCAGGCGTTCACCGCCAGCCTCGGGCGCAAGGGCATGGTCCGGCGTACGGTGACGGCCTTGTCGGTGCTGCTGATGCATCACTGGTGGATCACCTTGCTGGCGGCCGTGTGGGCCGCCTGTGCGGTGCGCCAGTTGCCGCCGGAGCCGCTCTCGCTGGCCTGGGCGGTGCTGATCGTGGCCGGGGTGGCCGTGCTGGCGGCGGGGTTATCGGTGTTCCTGACTTTCCGCACGGTGCTGCGCACCTTGCCCGGCAACTTTTTCGGCGTTTGTACCGGCATGGCCGAGCCGGGTCAGCCCCATCCCGACGACACGCTCACCGCCTGGCTGACGGCCTACCTGGACCGGCTCAGCGGTCAGGCCCAATTGAATCCAGGCAAGCCGCTGACCTTTGGCGACCTCAAGGCCCAGGGCATCGATCTGGAGGTGATGACCACCTGCCTGACGCTGGGGCGCCCGTTCCGCCTTCCCTTTCGCAACGACAACATCGTCAAGGAGAACAACCAGTTCGCCTTCGATGAACAGGAATTCCGGCGGCTGTTTCCCGCCTCGGTGGTCGACTGGATGGTGGCGAATCCCCGGCCCTTCAATGCCGACAGCGACAACCGCCTGCTGGGTGAAATCGACTTCGGTGGCCTGCACCGGCTGCCGTCGCCCGACGACCTGCCGGTGATCGTCGCGGTGCGCATGAGCCTGAGCTTCCCGATCCTGCTCAGCGCCATCCCGCTGCATGCGGTGGACTTCCGTGAAGTCGCCGCCTGGCGACGGCATCCGGAGCGCCGCGAGCGTCCCGCACCGCGTGCGTGCTGGTTCACCGATGGCGGCGTGGGCTCGAACTTCCCGATCCATTTCTTCGACACCCCGCTGCCCACCCGGCCCACCTTCGGGCTGGACCTCGGCAGCCTGGACGCAGACGCGCCGCCCGGTGCCGCACGGGTCGTGTTCCCGCGCAACAACGGCGACGCGATGATGCCGTACTGGCGTCACCTGGGCAGCGGATCCGGCCTGTCGCGCATTGCGGCCTTCCTGGGCACCGTGTTCTCGGTGGCGAAGGACTGGAACCATGAATCGCTCACCCACATGCCGGGATTCCGCGACCGCATCGGTCTGATCCGGCTGAACGAGCAGGAGGGCGGCCTGAACCTCACCATGCCGCCGGCACTCATCCAGACACTGACCGATTACGGTCGCGAGGCGGGCCGCGAATTCGTCATCCGCTTCGGCAATCCGGCGAAGTGGCCGGCGGGGGCCATGCCGTCACCGATGGATTGGGAGAACCACCAGGCGATCCGATTGCGCCTCACGCTGGCCGCCTATGCCGAAGCGGCCGCCGAGATGTCGCGCTCGGTCAGTCAACTCGCCGAGACCCCCAGCGACTACGACCGCTTCTTCACCGGCCCCTACGGGCCACCGACCTATCGCTTCCACGGGCTGGGCAAGCTGGACATCGATGCCGACGACGGCTTGCATGTCTCCCAGGCCGGTCTGGCGCATTGGTCGATGGAGGCGCTGCTCGGCATCTCCAAACGGGTGGCGATGACGACGGCGGTGCGCGGCGCCGGATTGCACCCCGGAACCCGCGCGCCCAAACCGCTGCCGGAACTTCGGTTGCGTCCGCGGATCTGAAGGGGCTCGCGGCGGACCGGCTGGCGCTCCCGCGCCGCGCCGGGTCGGTGCGACTCAGTGCTTGTCGCTCACGCCGGCGGTATCGAAGCTCGCCATCTCGGCCAGCACCTTGCAGGCCGACGCCAGCAGCGGCCAGGCCAGGGCCGCGCCGGAGCCTTCGCCCAGCCGCAGGCCGAGGTCCAGCAGCGGATCCGCCCGCAGGGTTTCCAGCATCAGCCGATGGCCCGACTCATGGGAGCGGTGGGCAAAGACGCAGCGCTCCAGCACCGCCGGGCGCAGCTTGGCCGCCACCAGGACCGCGGCCCCGGTGATGAAGCCGTCCACCACGATGACCCGCCGTTCCACTGCCGCCTGCAGCACCGCGCCGACCATCATCGCGATCTCCAGACCGCCCAGTGCGGCCAGGGCCGCCAGGGGCTCGTTGGCCCGCGGATGGCGCTGCATCGCGCGGGTCAGCACGTCCAGCTTGTGCCGCAGCTGCGTGTCGTCCAGCCCGGTGCCGCGGCCCACGCAGTCCGTCAGCGGATAACCGCCCAGCCGCGCCAGCAGCAGCGAGGCCGCCGAGGTGTTGCCGATGCCCATCTCACCGAGCAGCAGCACATTGCCCGGCCGCTTCTGCAGCAGCGTCTTGCCGGCGGCCACCGCCGTGGCGCATTCCTCCGTGCTCATCGCGGGGCCGGCCAGCATGTCGGCACTGCCCATGGCGATCTTGGCGATCAACAACCCCGGGCGCGGCTGAAAGGTGTGACGCACCCCGGCGTCGACCACGCTCAGCGTCAACCCGTGCTGGCGGGCCAGCACCGACACCGCCGCGCCGCCGGCCAGGAAGTTCTCCACCATCTGCCAGGTCACGTCGGACGGATAGGCCGAGACGCCGTGTGCCGCCAGCCCGTGATCGGCGGCGAACACCATCAACTGCGGATCCTCCAGGGTCGGCGTCTCGGTGCCCAGGATCAGGCCCAGGCGCAGCATCAGGGTCTCCAGCCGGCCCAGCGCACCCAAAGGCTTGGTCTTGCGGTCGATGCGGTGGCGCAGGGCGGCTTCCAGGCGGGTGTCGAGCAGGGACGGAATCTCGGGGATCAGGTCTTGAGTGGTCATGGCGGGGAGACGGAGGAGGACGCGAAAGGGGAGGCAGCCGCGAAGCGGGCGAGACGCTCAGTCACATCGCCCCAAAGCGACCGCCTCCATGGCGGGCATCGCGGGAAGGAGGTGTCTGGCGGCAGCGCCCTGTACAGCTTGAACAACTTGAACGAGGTGGACGGCGTGGACGGCTTGGACGGCGTGGATTGAATCGACAGCATCGCCTGCAGCGACAGCGCCAACGACGCGGGCGACTTGAGAATGACAACCTTGTCTCGCCGTCCGCGCAAGCGGAACGCGTCAAGGACGGCGGCGGATGTCGGGGAAATCACTCGGTGGCGCCCGGTTGGAGCAGGTCCATCAGCACGCCAGGCGGAAAGTGCCGGTCGATGTAGTCGGCGAGCTCGTCGAAGACGCGCTCCAGCGGTCGGACCGGCCGGCTGAACAGCGCCGCCAGCGCGCGGTCGTCCTCGAACAGGCCGTGCAGATAGTGGCCCATCACCGACCCCTGCTGCCAGCCCAGCGGCTGGCCGTGCGCATCGAACAGCACCGGCGTGGCCTCGGACAACGAGGGATGCTGCGCAGTGCGGCCGTGGTGAATCTCGTAACCGCGCGCCGGCTGGCCCTGGAGCGCCGACCATGGTGCGGCCAGCGTCGGGGCGAACCGGACCTCGACCTCCCTCAGCAGCTTGTCGCGCTCGAACTGGGTGACCAGCGGCAGCAGGCCCAGGCCCGGCGCATTGCCGTCCAGCCCGTGGGGATCGATCAGGGCTTCGCCCAGCATCTGCAGCCCGCCGCAGATGCCCAGCACCGGTCGGCCGGCCGCGGCATGCGCGGCAATGACGCCATCGAGCTGCTGCGCCCGCAGCCACGCCAGATCGGCCGCGACGGCCTTGGAGCCGGGCAGGATGATCCAGTCGACGCCGTCCAGCTCCGCCGGCGTGCGGGCCCAGCTCAGGCGCACGCCGGCCAGGCTGCGCAAGGGCTGGAATTCATCGAGGTTGGACAGCCGCGGATACGCCACCACGGCGATGCGCAGCGTGGTCGTGCCGTCGCCGGAGGGTCGATCGTCAAAGACGCCGTCCTCCTCCGGCAGGCCGTGGCCGCGCCACATCGGCAAGGTGGCCAGCGTGGGCACGCCGGTCATCGACTGCAGCATCTCCGGTCCCGGCGACAGCAGCGCCGCATCACCGCGGAAGCGGTTGAGCACGAAGCCGCGGATCAGCGCGCGCTCGTCGGGCGGCAGCAACTGATGGGTGCCGAAGAGATGGGCGAAGGCACCGCCGCGGTCGATGTCGGTCACCAGCAGGCAGGCGGCGCGGGCCGCCAGTGCGGTGCGCATGTTCACATAGTCGCTGTCATGCAGATTGATCTCGGCGGGCGAGCCGGCGCCTTCGATGACCACCACATCGTTCTCCGCCATCAGCGCCTGAAGCGCGCCGCGGGCGGCCTCCCACAAGTGCGCGCTGCGGGCTCGCCAAGGGGCGCGGGTCAGGGCCTCGTCCACTTCGCCCAGCACCACCACCTGCGAGGCGGTGTCCTTTTCCGGCTTGAGCAGCACCGGATTCATCCGCACGTCCGGCCGTGCCCGCGCGGCCAGCGCCTGGAAGTATTGCGCCGAGCCGATCTCGCCCTGACGCCCGTTCAGACCTGGCACCACCCGGGCGTTGTTGCTCATGTTCTGCGCCTTGAACGGGGCCACCTTCAGGCCCTGCCGCGCATACCAGCGGCACAGCGCGGTCGTCAGGAAGCTCTTGCCGGCGCCGCTGGTGGTGCCCAGCACCATGACCGCACGGGCGCGGCGAGTGGGGGTGCTCATGAGGTGGGGTCCTGATCGATGAGAGGTAAGGGGGATGGGAAGGCGCGGCGCGCGAAGCCGTGGCCAGGGTCACACGTCCAGCATCGGCCCGAGCGCCAGCACCAGCGCTTCCAGCGCCGGTGGCGCCTGCACCGACAGCCGCACCCAGCCCGGCATGCCGAATGAGCTCGCATCCCGCAGCTTGATGCCCTGGGCCCGCAATCGGGCCAGTTGCTCGGCGGCGGTTCGATGGTCGGTGCTGGGCAGCCGGGCCAGCCAGAAGTTGGCGACGCTGCCGGCGCGCTGGCGCATGCCCAGCGAGGCCAGCCGTCGCCACTGGATGCCTTGCCAGTCGCGCAGCACCTGCAGTGATTCACGCAACTGCGACTGCACTGCGGGCAAGGTCCAGGCCATCAGCATCGCCTGGCCTTCGGACGACAGCACCCAACTGGACGCCAGCGCGAGCAGTCGCTCCGTGCCGTCATCGGCCCGAGGCGCCAGCAGATAGGCCCCGCGCACGCCGGTCAGTCCCAGGGCCTTGTTGGGACACATCATCCGCCAGGCCCGGTCCGACAGGACCGCCGGCAGCGCGTTGCTGCCGACCAAACGCAGCGGCTCATAGGCCTGGTCCACCACCAGTCGGGAGTCATGCCGCTGCAAGGCGACGTCCAGGGCCAGCCATTCGGCGACGGTGAAGCTGGCTCCGGTCGGATTGCAGGGATCGCAGACCCACACCAGCGCGCGTCGATCCAACTGGTCGAGCAGTGTCGCCAGTCCGGCCGCGTCCGAGTAGCCTCGCACCGTCAGCCCCAGCACCTCGGCCGCCACGCCGTAGTCGGCAAATCCGGGCTGCGGCACGCACACGGTGGTGACGCCCTCCAGCAGCGCCGCCAGGCTCAGCCGACGGATCGCCTCCGAGCCGCCCGCACACGGCAGCACCCGCGAGGGATCCACGTCATGCCAGTTGCCGAGGCATTCACGCAGGGCTGCATACGACGGATCCGGATAGCGCAGCCGATCGGCCTTGAGCACCGCATCCATCGCCAGCGGCGGCGGCCCCAGCGGGTGACCGTTGGTCGAGAAGTCATGCAGGATCGGGGGCCCGTTGTCGGTGCCGCCGTGGACGATGCTCACCACCATGCGCCTCTCATTCCGGCGGCCGCAGCCGCCATCACCACCGTCAACAGAACCAGGGCCTGCGACGCCAGCCGCTGGGCGACGACGCCATCTCCCGCGCGCACTTCGCCACCGTCCGCATGCAGGCAGTAATGCCCGGGTTTGCTCAGTCGGCGGTCCAGCCGCAGCGCCATGGCGCCCATCGGCCAGCCCCCGTTGGGCGAGGGCGTGCGGCCGGCTTCGCGCCACAGCCGCGGGAGCAGGCGCCCCAGGTGGGCGGGGCGGGTGACGATCAGGGCCAGCCCGGTCAGGCGTGCGGGGATCCACGACATCAGATCGTCGGCGCGTGCGGCCCATTTGCCGGCCCATTCCCATCGGCCGCGGTAGCCCCACATCGCATCGGCCGTGTTGGCGAATCGATAGAGCGCCGCCCCGGGCAGACCGGCGATGGCAAACCAGAACAGCGGCGCGATGACCGAGTCATTCAGGTTCTCGGCCAGGGTTTCGATGGCCGTTTCCCGCACCTCCACGGCGCTGAGCACACGCGTGTCGCGGCTCACCAGGCGGGCGAGCTGGCTCTGGCCGTCTTCCAGCGACCGCGTCAGGGCCACTTCCACCTCGGCGACCTCCTCGCGCAGCATCCGCCAAGCCAGCAAGGGCTTGAGCAGCAGACCCATCAGCAGGCCGGCGGCGATGAGGTGCCCGGGGCCCGCCCACGGCGTGAGCCCGAGCCAGATCAATTGCTCGATCACCAGCGCCAAGGCGATGACCCCTGCGGCGCCCGCCAGCCAGGCCAGTGCGCCCGCCACGAAGGCCATCTGTGGCGCCAGGTTGCACAGCCGTTGCTTGAACAGCCCCAGGTAGCGACCCATGGCCACCACCGGATGCGCCCAGGTCGGCGGCTCGCCCCACAGGCGATCCACGCTCAGCGCCATCAACATGGACAAGGGAAAGAGCCAGCTCATTGGGTGTGTTGTCGGGATCCGGTTGCGAGGCGATGGAAGCAGGGGGCGGAGCGTCGGGCCGCGTGCCGGGCTGCGGGCCGCGCAGAGGCGGAGGCAGCACGGGCGCGCCGGCCTCAGTCCTCGATGCCGCGTTGGGCCGGGACGCCCGCTTTGAAGTGGTGTTTGATCAAGGCCATTTCAGTGACCGTGTCCGCCAGGTCCATGAGTTCCTGCGGGGCGTTTCGGCCGGTCAGCACCACATGGACATGGGCGGGTCGTTCGCGCAACGTGGCCAGGACCGGGTCCAGCGGCAGCCAGCCGTAGCGCAGCGGATACATGATCTCGTCCAGCACCACCAGGAAGTGCTCGCCGCCCAGAATGGTGTCGCGCGCGCGCGCCCAGCCATCGCGGGCCAACTGCGCGGAGTGCTCCAGGTCCTTGCTCTTCCAGGAGAAGCCGTCGCCGAGTCCTTCGATGGGCACGCCCAGTTGTTCAAACACCCGGTGCTCGCCAAAGCGCGCGCTGGGCACCTTCATGAACTGGTAGATCTTGACCGCCTTGCCGCGGCCATGGGCGCGCAGCGCCAGGCCGAAGGCCGCGGTGCTCTTGCCTTTGCCGTCGCCGGTGTGGACCAGCACCAGGCCGCGGCGCTCGCCGCTGGGAATGATCCGTTCACGGTCCACGGGCGGTTGTTCAATCTGCATCGCGAGGCGTCTCCATCAACATGTCGTTCAGCGGCCGGCGATGGCGCCAGCCGGTTTCTTCCAGCATCGGCTGGTCATAGAAGCGGTCCACCGGTCCGAGGCACAGCAGCCCCAGCGGCTCGCTGCCGGTCGGCAGGCGCAGCACCCGCGCCAGCTCGACCGGGTCGAACATCGAGACCCAGCCCATGCCCAGGTGCTCGGCGCGGGCGGCCAGCCACAGGTTCTGCACCGCGCAGGCGGCGGAGCACCAGGCCATCTCGCGCGGCAGGCTGCGGCGTCCGAAGACGGTGCCGTCGTCCGGCGCGAGCACCACCGCCAGCAACTCCGCGCAGTCCCGCAGGCCTTCGACCTTGAGCTGCATGAAGGTCGCACCGCGTTCGCCCAAGGCCTCGGCGGTGCGCAGCCGTTCCGCCTCCACCAGCGGCACCAGTCGTTCGCGCCAGGCCGGCACGCTCAGCCGCATGAAGCGCCACGGCTGCATCAGGCCCACCGAAGGCGCCTGGTGCGCCGCCTGCAGCAACCGTTCGAGTTGCCCGTCCGGCAGCGGCGGCGAGGGCGTGAAGTGGCGCACGTCGCGGCGCAGCTCGATCGCGCGGTAGACGGCGTCGCGTTCGGCGTCGGTGAATCGGTGTTGGGCGTCGGTCATGGGTGTCCTCGCAGGGCAGGCGCACGGCGCGATGCTGCCCTGTGAGCGACCAGCGGCAGGTGGTTCATGTCCGAACACCGGGTGAGCCCGATGCGGCCGAGGCATCTGATGCAGCGGCTGCGAGCGCTCGGTCACTGGCCGACCTGCCGCGCCACCGGGCCAGGAATCGAGTTGGCCGGTTCATCGATCGCCCTTGAAGAAGGCCGCCACCGCGGCGGGGTTCGACGCAAAGTAGTGGTGCACATAGCTCGCGCGCAGCGAGCCCTGCGCATACAGCGGCTCGGCCGTGCGGCCGGCGTTGGGATTGCGCGCCGTGGCGATCGGCGCCAGCGGCGTTTCCATCGTCGAGTAATGGAAGCTGTGGCCGCGCAGCTCGCCTTCGGGCCAGGTGATGGCTTGCAGCCCCAGTGCCGCGAGCTTGGGTTGCAGCCGGGCCTGGCCGGGCATCAGGCCGGCCATCGGATGGTCGATGCCGTCGGCATCGGTGAGCGCGTCCAGCAGCACCAGCATGCCGCCGCATTCCGCCAGCAGCGGTCGGCCCGCGCCGAGGTGTTGACGCAGGGCGTCGAAGAAGCGGGGATGCTGCTGCAGCGCCGGCGCATGCAGTTCCGGATAGCCACCGGGCAGCCACAGCGCATCGCAGTCGGGCAGGTCATCACCGGCGATCGGGGAGAACAGTCGAACATCGGCACCCAAGGTGCTCAGCATCGACAGATTGGTCGGATAGATGAACGAGAAGCAGGCGTCCTGCGCGACCGCAATGCGCCGGCCCGACAAGGGCTGGCCCAGCGCATGGATGGGATCGGCCGGTGCGGACGAGAAGTCCACCGGCCGCCACAGCGCCTCGCTGGCTTGGCCGTGTGCGCAGCCGGCGTCCCAGGCGTCGGCCCAGGCGTCGAGCTGCGCGTCGAGGTCGGGCAGTTCCAGCGCCTGGACCAGGCCGAGATGACGCTCCGGCAGGCTCAGCGCCGGCGCCCGTTTCAGTGCGGCCACCAGCGGCAGATCGGCCGGCAGGCCTTCGGCCAGCAGCGCGGCATGGTGATCGCTGCCCACCCGGTTGGCGACCACGCCCACCACCCGCACATCGTCTCGGAAGCGCGCCAGCCCGGTGGCCAGGGCCGCGAAGGTCTGCGCCATGGCGGATGCATCCAGCACCACCATCACCGGCAGGCCGAAGGCGGCGGCCAGGTCGGCGCTGCTGGGGTTGCCGTCGAACAGGCCCATCACGCCTTCCACCAGGATCAGGTCCGCGTCTCGCGCGGCATCGGCCAGCAAGGCGCGGCAGTGGTCGACGCCGCCCATGAACAGATCGAGCTGATGGACCGGATGGCCGCTGGCGCGCGACAGGATCATCGGGTCCAGGTAGTCGGGACCGGTCTTGAACACCCGCACCCGCTGGCCGCGTCGGCGCGCCGATCGCGCCAAGGCGGCGGTCACGCTGGTCTTGCCCTGGCCGGAGGCAGGGGCGCTGATGAGCAGGGCGGGGCAGGGCATCGGGGGTTCCTGGGGGACAGTCATTCGGGGAGGGAGGACGCGGCCGCGCTCAGGCATTCAGCGCGATCCAGCGGCCTTGCACCTGCAGGATCAGCAGGCGCTGCTGGAACACCTGCTGCAGGGCGGCGTGGGTGGCGGTGTCATGCGGCGGCCCCTGGTGGACGATGCGACCGTCGTCCATCACCACCAGCAGGTCGGCCTGCATGGCGATGTTGAGTTCATGCAGCACGCTGACCACGGCGGCCCCATCGCGCACCCGTTCGCGCACCAGATGCACCCAGTCGCTTTGATGCGGCGGGTCCAGATGGGCCAGGGGTTCATCCATCAGCAGCACGCCGGATTGCACCGCCAGCGCGCGCGCCAGCAGCACCCGCTGGCGTTCGCCGCCGGACAGGCTGCCCAGCGGCCGCTCCCGCCATTCCCAGCTCTGGGTCTGGCGCATCGCCAGTTGCACCGCGGTGTGGTCCTGCGCATTGGCCGGCGCCAGCCAGGCCTGATGCGGCAGACGGCCCAGCATGACCACGTCGAAGGCGGTCAGGTCCTCGGCGGTGGATTCGTTCTGGCCCATCCAGGCGATGTGCCGTGCCCGCTCACGCGCCGGCCAGGCGGCCCAGGGGCGGTCGTCCAGCGTCAGGCTGCCGTCGAAGGGCAGCAGGCCGGACATGGCGCGCAGCAAGGTGGATTTGCCCGCGCCGTTCGGGCCGACGATGGCGGTCCAGGCGCGACGCGCGGGGGCCAGCGTCAGCGGTTTCAGCACCGGACGTCCCGACAGTGCCAGCGCACGCAAGGTGATGCGAATGGCGGGAACCGGCTGCAGCGCGGTCGCCGCCAGCGGGTCGCCGGTCTGATCGGCCGGGGCCGTGCCGATCGCATGCTCAGCGGGCATCGCCAGTGACGACGGGCTGGAGGCAGTGCCGCGGTTCATCGCGCACCTCCCAGCGAGGACTTGCGTCGATGCATCAGCCACAGCAGATAGCTGCCGCCCAGCAACGCGGTGATGATGCCCACCGGCAGTTCCTGCGGCGCGATCACCCAGCGGGCGCCGATGTCGGCGGCCAGCAGCAGCGCGCCGCCGGTCAGCGGCGAGAGCAGGAGCAGCGCGCCGTGGGTGGTCGGCCCCCAGCTGCGCACCAAATGGGGTGCCACCAGGCCGACGAAGGCAATCAGGCCGCACTGCGCCACGGCCGCGCCGGTGGCCAGCGACAGCGCACCGATGAGCAGCAGCCGGATCAACGTCAGCCGTTGGCCCAGCGAGCGGGCGGTGTCCTCGCCCAGGGTGAGCGCATCCAGCGCGCGGCTGCAGCCCAGCGACACCAGCAGGCACAGCACCATCGCCATGGCCATCACCTGCACCGCACTCCAGCCGACATAACCGGTGCTGCCCAGCATGAAGGCCTGCATGGCGCGCAAGATGTCCGGATTCATCAGCGTCAGCAAGGCGGCGCCGGAGCCCAGCACCACACCCACCACCACGCCCGCCAGCAGCAGCCGCAGGCTCTGTTCCACACCGCGTGCCAGGATCAGCGACAGCACCACCGCGAACACCGCACCGGCAAAGGCCGCGCCGGTCATGCCGATGCGCAGCGCCAGCGCGGTGGCCGGCGGCGACAGGCCCACCAGGAAGTTCAATGCCGCCACGCCCAGCGAGGCGCCGGCCGAGCAGCCCAGCAGATACGGATCCGCCAGCGGATTGCGAAACAGCCCCTGCGCGACCGCACCCGCCAGTGCCAGCAGCGCGCCGGCCAGCCAGGCGCCCAGCGAGCGCGGGGCGCGGATGTCCCACAGGATCTGGCGCAGGGTGGGGTCGTTGTCGGTCCAAGGACTGAAGCCGGTGCTGCCGATCGACAGCCCCAGCAGCATCAAGACCGCACACAGCACCAGCAGGGCGGCCAACTGGATCGCCGTGCGCGCGCTCATCGCGAGCATCAGCGCATGCCTCCAGCCGGCGCGTTGAACGGCGCGGTCGGCCAGGTGACCGGACCGGCGGCCGCATCGCGCAGGCAACGCGCCATCAGGGCGGCGGCTTCCGACATGCGCGGGCCGGGGCGCACCAGCACATCCGATTCGGCGGGCGCCCAGACGCAGATCTTCTGCTCCCGCACCGCGCGGATCGCCTGCCAGCCGGGCCGTTGTGGCAGGCCGGCGGCATTGCGCTGGCCCACCATGATGACCTGCGGGTCGGCGCGCACGATGGTTTCCGGATTGAGCTTGGGGAAGGGCCCCAGCGCCGGCGGCAGGATGTTTTTCGCGCCCAGCCGCGTCAGGATCTCGCCGATGAAGGAGGTGCTGCCCGCGCCGTACGGCCCGGCATCGACCTCGTAATAGACGCTCAGCCCGCGGGCGGCCGCAGGCAGGGAGGCGGCGCTTTGGGTGATGTGGCCGTCGATGCGGTTCCAGAGGCGGCGTGCCTCGTCCTGGCGGTTGAGCACCTGACCGACCTTGCCCAGCACCCGCTGCACATCGTTCAGGCTCTTGGGCTCCAGGGCGATGACCTGGATGCCCAGCGATTCCAGCCGGTCGATGACCCGGGCCGAGATCCCGAGCAGCACCACATCGGGCTTCAGCGCGATCAGCATCTCGATGGCGGTGTCATCCAGTCCGCCCAGCTTGGGAAGGGTCTGCACCCGCGCCGGGAAGTTGGAGAACCGGTCCACGCCGACCAGCTTGTCGCAGTCGCCGAGGTCGCAGACGGTCTCGGTCAGCGAGGGCAGCAGGCTGACGATGCGCCGGGGCGTGTCGGCCAGGGTGATGGTGTGGCCGCGATCGTCCTTGACCGAGATCGGGGCCGCGTGGGCGGCGTTGAAGGTCGACAGCGCCAGGAGCGCGACCCAGGCGGCCGCCACCGGGGCGGCGATCGATCGGGCGAGGGCCCGCAGGCCGGTGGGCGGCATCGACCTGTCCTTCGTGTCCTTGGTGGCCTTGGTGCTCATCGTGTCGATCGTCTCGGTCGTCTCGGTCGTGTCCATCATGTCCATCGTGCCCATCGGATTCATGCGTCGTTTTCCAGTGCGTCGCCATGGCGAGGGCGCAGCGTCGTGGGATGGGTCGGTGTTTGCCCGTCACCCGTCGCTTCGGCCAGCGCGTCCAGGTCCTGCACCGGCCGGGTCCAGGGCTGTCCCGCGACCATCAGCGTCAACTGGGCGCACTGGCGGGCCACCAATTGGTTGAGCCGGCCCAGTTCGTCCACATAGGCGCGCACTTCGCGCCCCATCGGCATCACGCCCCAGCCGACCTCGTTGGAGACGAACACCACCGGCGACGCCAGCGTAGGCAGCAGCCGCTGCAGGTCGGCGCATTCGCCGCGCCAGTCGTCCCAGCGGGGCTCGCCATGCATCGGCATCAGCCAGTTGGTCAGCCACAAGGTGAGGCAATCCACCACCAGCAGGCGGTCGGGCGAGGCGCTGCGCTGCAGGGCCTCGGACAACTGCAGCGGCGCTTCGACGGTGTCGAATCCCGCCGGACGGTCTGCGCGGTGACGGGCGATGCGCTCGCGCATTTCGTCGTCATGCGCCTGGGCGGTGGCAATGACCGCCACGCGACGCGATCCGCCGGCCATCCAGCGCTGCGCCAGTCGCTCGGCCTGGCGCGACTTGCCACTGCGTTGACCGCCGACGATGAGGTGATGCGCAGCCATTCGGCCTCTCCTGCACGGCGCTTCGGCGCCGTTTGATGTCATGCCCGTGGGGATGGTCGGCGCGGTCGGCACTGACAGGCCTGCGCGCTGACCACCGTCCGTCGCCATGGGCGGTCAGAGCGACGGTGAATAGCGCAACATCACGAACCAGGTCCGCGGTGCCTGCGCATAGTTGTTGGCGGTCATGTAGCGGCGGTCGAACAGGTTGTCGACATTCAGCTGCAGCCGCCAGTCCTTGGCGATGCTGTAGCGGGCGTCGAGATTCCACAATCCGTAGCCGCCCAGGCGGGTGGTGTTGGCCGCGTTGTCCCACCGCGAGCCGGAACCCTGCCAGGTGGCGCCAAAGGCCCAGTCCGGCAGCGGGGTTGGCTGGAAATCAGCGCGCACGCTACCGAACCGTTTCGCGCGCCGCTGCAGGGTTTTGCCGGTGCTGTCGTCGGTGGGATCGCTGAAGTCCAACTGCCCGCTCAGGCCCACCGGTCCCAGTTGGGCGCCTGCTTTCAAGCTGGTGCCTTGCAGCGTGGCGCGCGCGACGTTGCCGTAGCAGCCGACGGTCGACCGACAGGTGCCCGCCGCGCCGAAGGCGATCAGGTCGCTGACGCGGTTGTGATAGGTGGTGATGGCGGCATTCAAGTCGCCCTGTTCCCAGGCCAGTCCGATCTCCCGGTTGTGGCCGCGCTCAGCGCGCAACGGCGCCACACCGGGCAGGCTCAGGTTCGGGCCGTAGACGCTGCCCATCTGATAGAGCGTCGGCGCACGGAAGGCGTTGCCGGCAGCGGCGGTGACGCGCCATCCGGCACCCAGCCGGTAGCCTGCGGCCAGCGTGCCGGTGTTGATGCGGCCGAAGTCGCTGTCGTCGTCATGCCGGCCATGGGCCTGCAGGCTGAAGGCGCCCGCGCTCAGCAGGTAGCTCAGTCCGATGGCGTCATCGTGCCGCTCATCGCTGCCCGCCGGCACCAGGGCGGTGTTGTCCAGACGGTCTTCGCGGCGCTCGACCAGCGCATTGATCTGGTGGCGCTCGTCGAGCTTGTAGAAGCCCTGCAGCGTCGCGGTTCGGATGCGGGTCTTGCTCAGATAGGGCGACGAGGGCTTGGTCTCCAGCGTCTGGCGCGATTCGGCCACATCGAGCTGGGTCGACAGCGCCGGGGACCACTGGCCGCTCCAGCCCGCGCGTGCGGCTTCGCTGGTGGTCAGGGTGCGGTCGTCGGCGTTCTTGCCGGCGTCGTAGCCGCTGTCGGTGCGGCTCTTCAGGCCGACCACTTCCAGCCGATGCCCGGCCGCGATCTGACCGCCCAGGCGCAGGCTGGCGCTGTAGTTGCGCCAGCCGTCCTTGTCCGGTTGGTAGCTGGTGCTCTTGGCATTGGTGAAGCCGTTGAAGCCGGTGCCTCGATCGCCGCTGAGCGAGGCCGCGTAATCGAAGCGGCGGTCGCCACCGGAGACCCCGATGTCGGCCTTCACCTGACCCAGGTTGCCGGCGCCCACGCCCATGTCCAACTGGGTGCGGCCGCTGCCCTTGCGGGTGAAGATCTGCACCACGCCGCCGATGGCGTCGGAGCCGTAGAGCGCGCTGGCCGGGCCCTTGAGCACTTCCACGCGCTCGATCTGCGAGAGCGGCAGGTTCTGCCAGTCGGCGCCGCCGGTGGATTGCGACTCCACGCGCACGCCGTCGATCAGCACGATGGTGTGGCGGGATTCCGCGCCCCGCACGAACAGCGAGGTGTTGGTGCCGGGACCACCGTTGCGGGTCATCTCCACGCCCGCACGGTTGCGCAGCAGGTCGGCGACATTGCCGTAGCCCTGGCGTTCGATGTCCGCGCGGTTGAGGACCGTGAGGTCGCCCAGCACGTCGGCCAGACGCATCGGGCTGCGGGTGCCGGTGACGGTGACCTCATCCAGCTGGCCCAGCGGGCGTGTGCCGGTGGCCTCCGACGAGATGGCGGCCAGGGCGATCGACCCGGTGCCAAGGAAGAGCGAGGTGGTCAGGACGGCCGAGGCCAGCGCCGACGGCGTGTGGACGAGCAGCGATCGGGCGCGAGGCCGGATGCGCGAGACAGGGGAGATCATGAGGAAAGCCAACGACGATCCAGGCGCCAGCTTCCCCGCAGGCACCTGTGACACGACACGGCATCGGGTGATGGCGTGTCTCCTGTTGGCCGGTATCCGGGCTGGTGGCGCGATGCCTGTGTCCTTCCCAGCGCGCGAGCGCCAGTGGACGTGGGGACAGGCATTGCCGGCTCGATGCCGAGGTCGCCATACCGTGTGTGTCAGGCCGGGGCATCACGGCTGCGCGTCCATCCAGCGGAAGCGGGCAGGTGATGTCCATGCGGCACACAGACAGGGATGGAGGCGTCGGATCGTGGCCAGCGACCACTTACCGTTGCGGGGACAGCTCAGGTTGGCTGACGAATCGACGAGACGTCGGCTTCCTGATTCCCGTTTAACTGCACAGGCGCAATGCCTGCACGAGCACCAACGAGGCGCATTCTAGCGGGGGTGGGGTCCGCAGATGCCGCTCGCGTCAAGCGTCGGGACCGGAGAGCACCGGCCGCGGGGGCGGTGACGGCTTGGGAAGCTTGGGCGGCTTCAGGGGCGATGCTGGGCTGTTCGGGTCCTTGGGCTTGGGCGTGGGATCTGTGGGCGTGGGATCTTTCGGTTGGGGATCCTTCGGCTTGGGGGGCTTGGGATCCTTCGGTGGGCGCTTTTTGGGATCTTTTGGCTTGGGCAGCGCCTTGCCGGCGGCAGATGCCATGGCAGACGGTGCGGCGATCCCATCGCGGATGGCGCTGGGCGATGCCGATCGTCGCGCTTCGAATTCCGCGCGCTGGCGCCGCAATTGTTCGGCGTCGCGTGCTTCGCTGGTCGCACGGCGCTGGGCCGCTTGGCGTTGGTCGGGCGTGACCCGGTCCTCCGGCAGTGGGACGGCGCGGCCGGCGGCCTCGGCCGGGCACGGCGTGTCACGCAAGTCCTGACCCTGCGGGCCGCATCGAAAGTAGGTGGTGAGGCCGGAGGTGGCGCGGGCGGGCGGCTTTGTTCGTGCCGCTGGCGCGGCGGAGGGCGGCGTCTCCATCAGCTCGTCCGCGGTGGCCGAGACCGCCGCATCCGTCATCACCAGCAGCCCCACCAGAACACCGAGCGAGATCGTCCGAAAGAGCAGGGCGGGTCGCTGGCGGTGCATGGGGGCCTCAGGTGTCAGAGCGGCCGTTGCCGGTCGCCGAGGGAGGGCCGGCGACCGCAGCCGAGGGCGCTGGCGGTGTGCCGCTTGATTCACCGGCGGGCGCACCGAGCGGCGCACTCACCGACGTACCAGTCGACACACCGGCCGAAGTGGGCTTGCCCTCCACAGGCGCAGCGGGGCGAGGGGGCTTGGGCCTCGGCGGCTTGGCGTGGATCTTGGTCAGCGCCTTGTCCATGTCGCCCTTGAGCATCAACTGGACCGCCTCCATGGACTTGGCGATGCAATCCTCCACCGCTTGACGATCGGCCAGCGGCGGCTTGCGCAGCACATAGTTGGCCACTTCCGCCTTGTGGCCCGGGTGGCCGATGCCCAGTCGCAGCCGCCAGAAATTGGCCGAGCCGAGTTGGGCCTGCATGTCCTTCAAGCCGTTGTGGCCGCCGTTGCCGCCGCCTTGCTTGAACTTCATCTCACCGGGCGAGAGGTCGAGCTCGTCGTGGATGGCCAGGATCTCTTCGGGCGCAATCTTGAAGAAGCGTGCCAGCGCCGCCACCGACTTGCCCGACAGATTCATGTAGGTCATGGGCTGCAGCAGCCAGATGGGACCGTCCGCACCGGGCGCGTGGTTCACCCGGGCCACCAGGCCGTGGTAGTTGCGGTTCGCCTGCAGCGAGGCGCCCAGGCTGCGTGCGAGCGTGTCGATCCACCAGAAACCGGCGTTGTGGCGGGTGTCTTCGTATTCGGTGCCGGGGTTGCCCAGGCCAACAAAAAGTCGAATCATGGAGCGGGATTATCGAGTGAGCGCGCAAGAAAAAAGGCCCCGCTGAGCGGGGCCTTCCTTCGGGGGACACTCCCTGCGAAAGGGGGTGTCCGAACCGTCGAAGAATTACTTCTTCTTCTTCTTGCCAGCGTCGGGCGCCGGAGCGGCGGCGACGATGATCTCTTCCACAGCGGCCGGCACCGGGGTGGCGACCACCGGGTTCGGCTTGCCATGGGTGACGATCTTGATGTGATCGGCCACCTTCAGGTCGTTCACATGCACCGAGTGACCCATGGTCAGGTTGCTCAGGTCCACTTCGATGAACTCGGGCAGCTGTTGGGCCAGGCAGGTGATTTCCACTTGGGTGATCACGTGGTTGACGGTGCCCTTGTCGGTCTTGACGGCCGGCGACTCGGCTTCACCGACGAAGTGCAGCGGCACCTTCTTGGTGATCTTGGTGGTGGCGTCCACGCGCTGGAAGTCCACGTGCAGCACTTGCTGCTTGTACGGGTGCATCTGGTAGTCACGCAGCAGCACTTGCGTGTTGGTGCCGTTCAGTTCCATGTCCAGAATCGAGCTGTGGAAAGCTTCCTTCTTCATGGCGTGGAACAGCGCGTTGTGATCCAGCTCGATGCTGGCGGGCTCGCCGGCACCGTAAACGATACCGGGCACCTTGCCAGCGTTACGCAGGCGGCGGCTCGCTCCGGTCCCCTGCAGCTTGCGCTCAAAAGCGACGAATTTCATAGTTGACTCCAATGTGACGAAACGCCCCCATGGCGTTTCGGTGTGAAGGCCCCGCGACCAGGCGCCTTCGTTGAAAGGCCGCTGTCCTTGCGAACAGCGGCCGATGCAATGGCGATCAGAAGTTCATGTTCTGTTCGCTGAACAGCGAGGTGACCGACTCGCCGTCCGAGATGCGACGGATCGTCTCGGCGAACAGGAAGGCCACCGACAGCTGACGGATCTTGCCGCAGGCCTTGGCGGCTTCCGACAGCGGAATGGTGTTGCTGATCACGACCTCATCGAGCTGCGATCCGGCAATGCGCTCGATGGCGGGGCCGGAGAGGATCGGATGGGTGCAGTAGGCGAAAACGCGCTTGGCGCCGCGGTCCTTCAGGACTTCGGCCGCCTTCACCAGCGTGCCGGCGGTGTCGATCATGTCGTCCATGATCACGCAGTTGCGGCCATCGATCTCGCCGATGACGTGCATGACTTCGCTGACGTTGGCCGCAGGGCGGCGCTTGTCGATGATCGCGAGGTCGCAGCCCAGTTGCTTGGCCAGTGCGCGGGCACGGACCACGCCGCCGACGTCGGGGCTCACCACCACCAGGTCGGTGTAGTTGCGCGACTTGAGGTCGGACAGCAGGACGGGGGAGGCGTAGATGTTGTCGACGGGAATGTCGAAGAAGCCCTGGATCTGGTCGGCGTGCAGGTCCATCGTGAGCACGCGCTCGACGCCGACGGTTTCCAGCAGGTTGGCCACGACCTTGGCCGAGATGGGCACGCGGGTGCTGCGAGGACGACGGTCCTGGCGTGCATACCCGAAGTAGGGAATCACGGCGGTGATGCGGCGCGCGCTGGCGCGCTTGAGCGCATCGACCATGATGAGCAGCTCCATCAGGTTCTCGTTGGTCGGCGCACAGGTCGGCTGGATCACGAAAACGTCGCGAGCGCGAACGTTTTGCTGGATCTCGACAGTGACTTCGCCGTCAGAGAAACGTCCCACCACGGCCTTGCCGAGCTCGAGGCCCAGATGCGTGGCGATTTCTTTGGAGAGCGACGGGTTAGCGTTACCCGTGAAGAGGACGGTATTGAGCAGCACAGCAGGCCATCCTTGAGAGATTTGTGGCCCGGTGGCCAACCCAGCGGGTCCCGGATTGAAACTAAGAAATTTGGCAGGGGAGGAAGGACTCGAACCCTCGCATGTCGGAATCAAAATCCGATGCCTTGACCAACTTGGCGACTCCCCTACACCGGACGTTGTGCGTGGCACAACACCCTACAACCTTCAGTCGACTGCCCAACCGCGAAGCGGGTGAACATCCAGACTGCGACATATTCTTCCGACCCAACCATCAGGTAAACCTGCCAGTGTCGCCTTGAGATTTCTCTCAGAGTCAGAAGCGATGTCTGCTTCCTGCTGCGAGCCAGAATTATATTCCGATTCGCGATCAGCTGAATCCGAGATTCTAGCAAATACTGCACTGCCTGAACCCGTCATTCGGCTATTGCCGTAGCGAGTTTGCAACCATTGCAAGGCTTGAGAGACTTCGCCGCTCGCAGCTTCCGCCGGAGGTTGCAGATCGTTTCTGCCCCAACCGTTGCACAGCTGCTGTGCGAGATTCCCAAGCGCTGGGTATTCACCTGATTCGCTTGATTCACCTAAGCGTTCGGTCCCGGTATTCAGAAAACCCGTTGAATTCGTGGAGGCCGAGTGCCTTGCCGAATGTCTTTCCGAGTTGTCTGCGTCGCGTTCTTCGTTCGCTGCAGGAAAGCCCGCTACTATAGCCACGGAATTTGACCTTTGCAACAGCGGGCTCGAAAAAATTTCCTTGGTGCCGATACTCACGCCGGGTTTGACCACGGCCAGCCGCATCGCCGGCACCGTCATCGGATGCAACACCTCGCCGATGCCCTCGACCCACGCATTGCGTCCGCCGACGAAAAACGGCACATCCGCCCCGAGCTTCAGCGCCAACGGTTGCAGTTGGGACCGCGACCAGTTCAGTCCCCACAAACGGTTCAGCGCCAGCAGTGTGCTGGCCGCATCGGACGAGCCACCACCCATGCCCGCGCCCGAGGGCAGTCGCTTCTCGATGTGGATGTCCGCCCCCATCGTGCAACCGCTGGCCTGCTGAAGCGCCCGCGCGGCCCGCAGGCAGAGATCGTCCTCCGGCAGGGCATCGCCACGGTCATGGCGTTGCAGTCGGCCGTCGATGCGGCGCTCGAAGTGCAGCGTGTCGGCCCAGTCGATCAGGATGAACAGCGACTGCAGCAGGTGATAGCCGTCCGGCCGCTTGCCCACCACGTGCAGGAAGAGGTTGAGCTTGGCCGGTGCCGGAACGTCGTAAAGGGCTTGCATGGGGCGGGAAGTATGCCGTGGGGCTGCGAGGCGCGCCGATCAGGCACCCTCGGCGTGAGCCGATCGTTTGAATCGCCGTGGGGAACGCTGGCAAGGGAGCCGCGCCACTGCGGCACCTCAAGGCTTGTGGATGCGGCTTCTGTATTCGGCTTCTGTAAGCGGCCTGTAGCGGCGGCGTGTCAAAGCCGCTTATAGCGGAGGAGAGCGGTGGCGCTACGGCGTGTCGTCGAGCTTGAGCCGCAGGGTGGCGATGGCCTCGCCACCGTCGGGATTCAGGCGCTGGGCCGAGATCAATCGATCGTTGAAGCGCCGAAGGTCCACCTGCCAGCCGAGTTGCTCGAAGCCCTGCTCACCCACGGGCCGATGCGCGGCCTGCGGCCAGGGGCGGCCCTTGAGCCAGTCGAACAGCGCTTGCACCGGCAGCGCCTGGCCCAGCAGTTCCTGGGTGAGGGATTCGACGTCGTCGTACTGGCGCTCCTCGTCGGGCGTGCGCAGCGACACCCACCCCGGCTGCCACGAGACTCGGGCGACCAGGCTGCCCATGGGCGTGCTCATCTCCAGACGGCCGCGTCGCGGATCGCCCAGCAGCTCGAAGTTGGCGGTGACGTTCTGACCGCGCGCCTGCCCGCCTGCGCCCGCCGGCACGATGAGACCGAAGCGCCCGGTCAGGCGCGGCGCATCGGCGAGCAGCGCGCTTTCCTGTTCGCTGACCTTGGGCACGCTGCTGCAGCCGCTCAGCCACCAAGCGGTGGCGGCGAGTGCCGCCAGGGAGTCGCGTCGACGCATCAGGGGCGAACCTGCAGGCGTTGCAGCACGCTTTGGATCGCTTCATTGCGGGGATCGCGCTTCATGGCGTCGGCAAAGATGCGGCGCGCCTCGTCCTGCTGGCCTCCGGCCCACAGCACTTCGCCCAGATGGGCCGCGATCTCGGGGTCGGGCCGCGAACCATAGGCCTGACGCAGCAGGCGCTCGGCTTCGCCCAGTCGACCGAGGCGGAACTCCACCCAGCCCATGCTGTCGACGATGAAGGGCTCGCCGGGTGCGAAGGTGAGTGCCTTGGAGATCAGGTCGCGAGCCTCTTCCAGCCGCTCATTGCGATCTGCCAGCGCATAACCGAGGGCGTTGTAGGCGTGGTAGTGCTGCGGCTTGAGCCGGATGACCTTCTGCAGCAGCGCTTCCATCTCCTTCATGCGGCCCAGCTTCTCGGCCATCATCGATTGTTCGTAGAGGAGATCGGTGTCTTCGCCGTTGCGCTCGATGACCTGTCCCAACAGGTCATAGGCCGCCTGCCACTGGCGGTTGTCGCGCAGCAGTTGCGATTCGGCGAGCACTTTGGCGCGCTGATCCTGTTCCCGTTCCGCCGGCAGGGCCTGCAGCAGCTGGCGACCCTGGTCGAGCTTGCCCTGGCGTGCCAGCAGCGAGGCGCGTCGATAGGCGATGTCCAGGTTGCCCGGCGCGGCGTCGATCTCGCTCAATCGCGCTTCGGCGGTCTTCAGGTCACCCCGCATCTCGGCGGTCTGCGCCAGCAGCAACAAGCCTTGCTGGCGGGCGTCGCGTTCGGTCGGGTCCACTCGCGATTGCAGGCCCGGTTGCTGGGCCAGCAGCTTCATGTAGCGCTGCAGTGCGGATTCGGCGGCCTCGGTGTGCTGCAGGTCCAGCTCCAGCGAGCCCAGTGCCAGCCACGGGCCGGGGTTGTCCGGCGATTCCTGGGTCAGGATGCGGAACTCGCGAGCCGCATCGGCAGGGCGCTGGGCTCGCGCCAAGGCGCGACCGTAGGCCAGGCGCAGGCTCTGCTTGTCGGGATGGGCCTGCAGCTCGGCAGTGATGAGCGCTTCGGCCTCTGGACGTTGCGGCAGCAGCTCGAGCGCCAGCAGCAGCGGCTCATCGCGATCCGGGAATTCCTTGGCTGCAGTGCGCACATTGATCAGCGCGGTCTCGGCATTGCCGGCGGTCTGCGCCAGTCGGGCGATCACCATCAGGGAGATGAACCGCGTCTCCGGCTTGGCGGCGGTCTCGCGCAGCAAGGGCTCCAGCGCGTCCAGCACCCGCTTGGGCTCGGGGCTACGCTGGAAGAGCTGAGGAATGCTGGCCAGCAACTGGCCGCGCGCTTCCGGCGCATTCATCGACAGCAGCGCCCGCAATGGCGCAGCGACTTCGGCGGGGCGATTCAGCAGGGCCAGCAACTGGACCAGCGTGCGATGGGCTTCCTGGGAGGTCGGCAGGGTGTCGCGCCAGGCGCGGGCGGCAACCAGGGCCTGGTCACCGGCACGGCCTTGCAGGGCGATGCCGACCACGCGGCGGAAGAGCTCTTCGTCGCTGCTGCGACGCGCCGCATCCAGCAGTACCTGGAAGGCGACGCCGGCCTGGCCGTTCTGGAGCTCGAGTTCCCCGACCAGCAGTTGATAGAAGAGCGGTGCATCCAGGTCGGAGTTGACGATCTCTTGAGGTGCGGAAGCTGCAGAGGCGGCCGGCTCTGCGGCGACCGGTGCTTCCGGCGCCGAGGCCGCCGACGGTGCCGCCGGCGAGGTGGATTGAGCGTGAGCGGCGCAGCTCAGGACGAGGGCGACGGACAGCCACCAGGGGTGGCGCGCGGAGGCGGACATGAAGGAACTCCTGAACTGACTCGATCGGAACGGGTCGCCGGACCATTCTAGGGAAACTCCGCCTCACGCTGGATCACCCCGCCACTTGCCCTGACGGTGCACCCGTGCGGCAGGCGCCTGCCTGGGCTGCGCCCGGATTGGGGGTGGGCGCGGCCGGCCCATCGGTGTGGCGAAAGATCCTTCGCAGGCGGTCGACCTATGATGCTGGCATGCCCGAGTTACCGGAAGTTGAAGTGACACGTCTGAGTTTTGCCTCGACCATCGAGGGGGCTCGTGTGCTGGACGTGCGAATGGGGAAACCGCTGCGTTGGCCACTGGGCGTGGAGCCCGCGCGGCTGGTGGGGCGCCGTGTCGGTGCCACGCTGCGTCGCGGCAAATACCTCTGGCTGCCGCTGCAGATGACGTCCGGCGAGCCCTTGCCCCATCCCGCTGCCGCCGGTGCGGCAAGCGACGCTCCTTCATGGGAGCCCGCGGTCGACGGCGGGCTGCTGTTGCACCTCGGCATGTCGGGCTCACTGGCCTTTCGCGAACAACCGCCGACGGCCGGGCCGCACGACCATTTCGAACTGGTCACCGATCGCGGCGTGCTGCGGCTGACCGATCCGCGGCGCTTTGGTGCGGTGGTCTGGTCGGAGGGGCTGGATGTCGCACCGGCGGCCAAGCTGCTGGCGGGCATGGGCCTGGAACCGTTCGATGTGGACTTCCACGGCGCTCACCTGCATGAGGGCTTCAAGGGCCGCCGTGTGGCCATCAAGCAGGCCATTCTGGCCGGCGATGTGGTGGTGGGCGCCGGCAACATCTATGCGTGCGAGGCGCTGTTCATGGCCGGCATCGATCCGCGCATGGCGGCCGGCAAGATCAGCCGGCCGCGGGCCGAGAAACTGGCCCGCGCCCTGCGGCAGGTGCTGGGCGAGGCGCTGGAAGCCGGCGGCAGCACGCTGCGCGATTTCAAGGATGCCCACGGCGTGGCCGGCAGCTTCCAGATGCAGGCCCGTGTCTATGGCCGCGAGGGCCAACCCTGCCGCACCTGCGGCACACTGATCCGCCGGATCGTGCAGGGGCAGCGGTCGACCTTCTTCTGTCCCGTCTGCCAAAAGCGCTGACGACCCGCGCTCATCGGTGTGACCTGCACCGAGATCCGCTCCGATTCGATTGAATGCCTGATGACTGACGACGACCTGCACGCCCGCGTGCATTCCCTGCAAGGCGATTTCGCACCGCTGCTGCTGGCCTGGCAGCGACGCGAAGGGCGCCATGACCTGCCGTGGCAGAACACCCGCGACCCCTACCGGGTCTGGTTGTCCGAAATCATGTTGCAGCAGACCCAGGTCACCACCGTGCTGGGCTACTACCGCAATTTCCTGGCGCGCTTTCCCGATGTCGCCGCGCTCGCGGCCGCTCCGCAGGACGAGGTGATGGCCGCCTGGGCCGGACTGGGCTATTACAGCCGTGCGCGCAATCTGCATCGGTGCGCGCAGGCGGTGGTGGAACGCCATGGCGGCGTCTTTCCGTCCACCGCCGCAGAGCTGGCGGAGCTGCCCGGCATCGGCCGATCGACCGCCGCAGCGATCTCGTCCTTCTGCTTCGGCGAACGGGCGGCGATCCTGGACGGCAACGTCAAGCGCGTGCTGGGACGGCTGCTGGCCTTCGATGGCGATCTGTCCCAGGCCTCGCAGGAAAAACGACTCTGGCGCCAGGCGGAGGCCTTGCTGCCGCCGGACGGTGCGGACATGCCGGCCTATACCCAGGGTCTGATGGATCTCGGCGCCAGCCTGTGTGCCACCCGCAGTCCGCAGTGCCTGCTGTGCCCCGTCTCGGCCTTGTGCGCCGGCCGGGCAGAGGGCGAGCCCACCCGCTATCCGATCAAGACCCGCAAGCTCAAACGCGGCCAGCGCGAGAGCTGGTGGCTGTGGCTGGAGCACGAAGGACGCATCTGGCTTCAGCAGCGACCCAACGAAGGCGTGTGGGGTGGTCTCTGGACCTTGCCGCTCTTCGATGACGAGGACAGCCTGAACCGCCACAGCGTGGCGCTCGGAGCGGCGGCTCCCGAAACGCTGCCCCGGGTGAAGCATGTGCTGACCCATCTGGACTGGATCCTTCATCCGCGACGTGCGCTGCTGACGGCCGACACTGCGCCGCCGATCGACGGCGTCTGGGTGGCGCGCGAGCAGTTGGCCAGTTATGCCTTGCCTGCGCCGCTGAAGAAGCTTCTGGACTGAGGTCATCCAGGTCGGGTACGCGACGGCCTCGTGATCGCCGCGCGAGCGGACCTCAAGAGGGCGTGGACCGATCGGGCCAGGCCTCGCGCTGAGACGGCCCATGGTCTTCCGCCATGCTGGACTGCCCCGGCAGATTGAGCACCGGCTCGCCCCACTCGCGTCCGACCGCCTCCGCAAGCCGTTGGAAGACGTCCAGCTTCCCCGCTCGGGTCAGCAACCGGCTGCGGGTGCGCTGTGCCATGTGTTCGCTGGCGCGGGAGGGTTCGCAGTGCACCAGGAAGAGGGCTGAGATGGTCAGGGTCCCAGTGGCTGGATACGGCTCTCCCTGCGCTGGAGGCTCGTCGGCGCGCGTTGAGCAGGGCCAGAGGCCACCGAGGCAAGACGAGCGTGTGGGCATGCGGCACCGAGGGCAGCGGAGTGGACCGGTGAGTCCGCCTCCTTTCGGGGCGGTTTCGAGCAGGGAGCAGCGAGCGGGACCAGGTCGGCGGTGGGCGCGACGTCTCAGATTGACCACCCCCGAGTCAGACAGCCGCCTCAGGCGTCGTTATGCTTGCGCCTTTCCGAACCCCCATTGCTTCAGGGACATCATGCAGAACCCCGCCGTCAAGAGCGCTCTGGAATCCGCGCTGGTCGCCATCATTGTGGGCGGCGCCTGTTTGTGGTTCCTGATTTCGAATGCCCAGGAAGCGGAAGTTGCGCCCGCACGCATCACCATTTTCGGACTCGGCCTGCTGGGCGCCTGCTGCGCCCATCTGGCGTTCATGAGCGTGGCGCTCAAGCGGGCGGGGCGGTTCGTGTTGCCGTGGATGCTGCTGCTGATCTTTCTGTTCCCGATTGCGTCGATCTTCGTCGGGGTCATGTTGATGAACCAGGACGATGACACCGTCAAGCGCGACCAGGCGGGGCCGGCGGTCTGAGGCGCGGCATCCGCGTGTGCCCATGGGTGGCATCCCTCGCCTAGGTGTCGTCGCCCTGAAGCGGCTGACGGGCAGGATGGACCCGAGGAGCGCGGGCTGCGTCATCAGAGCGATCACTCAGCCCACCCAGCCCGGCGTGATGGGTGGGATCCGTTCTGCGGGCTTTTGCAGTTGGGTCCGATGATGGCGTGGATCAGCGGTGCGACGACGAGGCGCTTCCCAAGCGATGGCGATCGTCCAGCAACTGGGCCAACAGGTGTTCCGCCTCCTCGAAAACGGCCTTGATCTCCTTGCGGGGCGGGACGCTGGTGAGATCGGTCACCTCATCCTCCTGCATGCCGAAGAAGCTGCAGCGCTCCTGGGCCCTGAGGGCCTCGGCCAAACGGGGCCGCAGATCGGACAGTACGGCGGGGGGCAGGTCGCGAAACCTGCCATTGTTGAACTCTGCCATCTGGGACTGGAACGTGGCGTTGGCGAGCCTTGAGACGCCCCTTCCCGGCTGCAAGCGCACGGACGGCCCGGTATACGTTGGCTCAGCGCTGACTTTCTGCTGCGCCCCGGCCATGTGCTTCGTCGCGTGCTCCAAGGCGGCGCGTGCCTGCGCCAGCTTTCCTTTAAGGACTGCCTTTTGCGCCATGTCCAGCTTCTCTTTGGCCTCCGAGCGCAGCGGGAACACCTCAGTTCGGTGCCAGTCCATCCTGCTGGTCATGGCGGCCAGGCGCTGATTGCTGGGTTCGCTGTGTTGAAAGTCCAGGACCCTCTCAAGTCGCTGCATCTCCCCTGCGAGCAGCACGACGTCGGCCAAGCGATCGGCGAGCTCATCGGCTTCCTTGGCGAGCCGCACACACTCCCTGGTGCCTGCCGAGGGACTCTTGCCGTACGCGCTGGCTGCACGTTTCTCCAGCTTCTTGAGGTCGCCCGACAGCTCAGGGAGCATCGACATGTCATCTTCGTTGTCGTCCGCGAAGTTGCGAAGGGCTTCTAGCCGAGTCCAAAGCCGCTTGACCGCCCCGTCGAACTGCGACGGGTCCTCGTTGGCCTTGTCCACCCACCCCAGGACTTGCTTGAAGAGGACCTGTTGCTTGTGGTCCGAATCGCAGCGGCGCAAGTCGCGTCGCAGCATCTCGATCTCCTGAAAAGGCGGATGCTTGGCATGCTTGAGGGTTGACTCGGCGCGATCCAGCAGCGTCAGACCGCGATGAGTGAAGTGCTGCCGCTGCAACTCGCGCAGTGACACGGCCGGGGCGCTGGGATCCAGCGCGGCGCAGGCCTCAGGTGGAGACTGGCGGACTGAGGATGAGGAGGGCCACATGGCGTTGAATCCAGTCAGGGGTTGAGCGACACATTCGCGAGCGCACCGTCTTGAGGTGACGATGCGACCGCGAGTGAGTCAGCCGACAGTCTGGAAACGGTTCGCGCTGATCGCCAGCGCAGTCAGTTCGGACGCTTCGCCATGCGCCGCAGGACGACGCAAGACGACGCACGACACCGCAAGACGCCGCAAAACGCAGCACGACGCCGCAGGACGCCGCGAGAGGCGGCCCGCGCTCAGCGAGCGTCGAGCTCCCGATGCCGCTTGAGCACCTGACCGTGGAAAGCGAACTGCTTGGCCAGGGTCTCGACCAAATACACCGACCGATGCTGACCCCCGGTGCAGCCGATGGCGATGGTGAGATAGCTGCGCTGGTCGGCGGCGAAGTTCGGCAGCCATTGCGAGATGAAGGCGCCGATCTGGCTGAGCATCAGACGCACCTCGGGCTGCTGTTCCAGGTAGCTAGCCACCGGCGCATCGCGCCCGGTGAGCGGCCGCAGTTCGCGGTCGTAGTAGGGATTGGGCAGCACGCGGACATCGAAGACGAAGTCCGCATCGCTGGGCACGCCGTGCTTGAACGCGAAGGATTCGAACACCATCGTCAGCGATGAGCCGCTCACCCGCACCAGATCGCGCACCCAGGCGCGCAACTGGGCCGGCCGCAGCTGGCTGCTGTCGATCACCGTGGATTCCATGCGCAGCGGCGTCAGCAGTTCGCGTTCCAGCGCGATGGCTTCCTGCAGCGCGCGATGGGTGTCCCCGTCCTCGGTGGCGCCGGCGCGCAGCGGATGCGGTCGGCGGGTTTCGGAGAAGCGGCGCAGCAGGGTGTCGTTGTCCGCATCCAGGAAGATCGCCCGCAGCGCGACGCCGTTCAGCCGCAGTTCCTTGATGTGCAGCAGCAGCTGCGGCAGCGAGCCCGCGCTACGTACATCCACCGCAATCGCCACCCGACGCTGTGAGCCGCTTTCCTGCTCCAGCTTGAGGAAGTGGGGCAGCAGCTCCGGCGGCAGGTTGTCCACGCAGAAGAAGCCCGCATCCTCCAGCGCATGCATGGCAATCGACTTGCCGCCGCCCGACATGCCGGTGACCAGCACCAGATCGGTGGTGCGGGCGGCATGGCCGGCCAAGCTGTTTTCGCGCGGCGCCGGCGGCACGGGAGCGGTGTGGGGCGCGCTCACGGCTTGACCTTCTTGATGGTGGTCTTGGTCTTGGTTGGGGTCGGCGTGTCCACGCTCTGGGCCGACAAGGCCAGCATCTCCTGCGCATGGGCGATGCTGGTGGACGACAACCGCTCGCCGCCCAGCATCCGGGCGATTTCCGCCACGCGGGCCTCACCGTGGATCGGTCGCACGTCGGAATTGGTCACACCGGCTTTGAGCGACTTGGCCACCAGGAAATGATGGTCCGCACAGGCGGCCACCTGCGGCAGATGGGTCACCGCCAACACCTGGACATGGCGGCCCAACTGCTTCATCAGCCGACCCACCGTCTCCGCCACCGCGCCGCCCACACCGGTATCGATCTCATCGAAGATCAAGGTGCCGGCGCCGCTGTTCTGCTGGCTGGTGGTGACCGCAATCGCCAGCGCAATGCGCGACAGCTCGCCACCCGAGCCCACCTTGGCCAGCGGCCGCGGTGTGCTGCCGGCATGACCGGCCACCAGGAACTCCGCCGATTCCAGACCGAAGCTCTGCGGCTCTTCCTGCTGCGACAGCGCCACTTCGAAGCGGCCACCGGTCATGCCGAGCTGCTGCATCGCCTGCGAGACGGCGGTCGACAGCGCTGGTGCGGCCTTGGCGCGGGCGGTGCTCACTGTCTTGGCTTCGCGCTGGTAGAGCTTCAGGGCTTGCGCCTGTTTGGCCTGTAGACCTTCCAGATCGGTGGCGGCATCCAATTGCGCCAATTCGGCCTTCCACTCCGCCAACAGTGCCGGCAGTTCTGCGGGTTGGCGCCGATAGCGACGCGCCAGCGTCACCCAGGCGGAGAGCCGGTCATCCAACTGCTGCAGCCGGTCGGGATCCAGATCCGCCGCGTGGAGATAGGCGGCCAGGCTGTGGGCCGCATCCTGCAATTGCGCTTGGGCACCCTGCAGCGCATTGACGGTGTCCTGCAACTGGGCGTCGTAGCTCAGCACATCCTGCAGGCTGGACAGTGCCTCGTCCGTGAGCGCCTGGGCGTTGACCTCGGCATCGCCGATCCGCTCCAGTGCGCCGCGCGCCGCATCCATCAGCGACTGCGAATGCGACAGCCGCGAGTGTTCCGCGTTCAGCTCTTCCCACTCGTCCGCATCCGGCGCCAGCCGGTCCAGTTCGCCGATCTGCCAGGTCAGCCGCTCATGCTCGCGGGCGAGGTCGGCCTGACGGGCCTGGGCGGTGGTCAGCGCTTCGGTGGCCTGACGCCAGGCAGCGTGGGCCACGCTCATCGGTCGGGTGTCGATCTGGGCGAAGCTGTCCAGCAGCTCGCGCACGCTGGCCGGACGGGTCAGGCCTTGCCAGGCGTGCTGGCCGTGGATGTCCAGCAGATGTTCCGCCAGTTCCCGCAGTTGGGCGACGGTGGCGGCACTGCCATTGATCCATGCGCGGCTCTTGCCTTGCGCATCGATCACGCGACGCAGTAGCAGGGACGGGGTGTCGGTGTCGCCGGGGCCCTCGGGGTCATGGGGGGCATCGAAACCGGCTTCTTCCAGCCAGGCCACCAGGGCTTGGGGCCGATCGAACTCGGCGCTGATCTCGGCGCGGCTGGCACCTTCGCGCACCACGGCGGCGTCGCCCCGACTGCCGAGCGCCAGTTGCAGCGCATCGATCAGGATGGACTTGCCCGCGCCGGTTTCGCCGGTCAACGCGGAAAAGCCGGCGGCGAAGTCGAGCTCCAGCTCCGGCACGATCACGAAATCTCTCAGGCTCAGTCGGCGCAGCATGTCGGTGAGTCCTCATTCAACCCCGACCTGCACCTGGCGGGTGCGGGGCCTTGTCCTGTCTCAATGTCTGGCGTTGGTCGCTGTCCGTCGGGCGCTTGGTCGCGCTCGGGGCATCGGGGTCAACGGTCGGAAGTCGGTGGTCGGAAATCGTCAATCAGCTCACTGCAATGGGCAATCGGCAATCGGCAGTCTGAGTCCGGACTCAGCTCACGCCTTCATACCAGCGCAGTTTGCGACGCAGCGTGGCGTAATAGCTCCAGCCCCGCGGATGCAGGAACGGCGCCCGGTGCTGCGAGCGGCGCACGGTGATGCAGTCCCCGTGCAGCAGGCTGGCCAGGCTTTGCATGTCGAAGTTCACGCTGGCGTCGCGACCGGCCACGATGGTGAGCCGCACCTCGCCGGAATCCGGCAGCACGATGGGGCGGTTGGACAGCGCATGGGAGGCGATCGGCAGCACCACCCATCCGGCGATGCCGGGATGCATGATGGGGCCGCCGGCCGACAAGGCGTAGGCGGTGGAGCCGGTGGGGGTGCCGACGATCACGCCGTCGGCCCGCATGTTGGCGACGAATTCATCGCCCACGTCCACCCGCAGTTCCACCATGCCGGCGGTGGCGCCGCGGCTGACCACCACGTCGTTCAGGGCGACGCCGGAGAAGATCAGCTCACCGTCGCGGATCACGCCGCCTTCGAGCATGGCACGGTGTTCGATCTCGAAATCGCCGGCCAGGATGGGTTTGAGCGCATCCTTGTACTGGTCGGCGGAGATGTCGGTGATGAACCCCAGCCGGCCCTGGTTGATGCCGACCAGCGGGAGGTTGTAGCGGGCCACCTCGCGGGCGAAGCCCAGCATCGTGCCGTCGCCGCCGACGACGATCGCCAGGTCGCACTGGGTGCCGAGTTCGGCGTGGGAGAGGGCGGGCAGGGCGGTGATGCCGGTGCTGTCGGCGGTTTCCTGTTCGAGGGAAACATCCAGTCCCTGGCCGGCGACGAAATCGGCGATTTCCTCCAGGATGGGGCGAATTCCCCTGGACTGGGGCTTGCCGACGATGGCCACATGACGGAATCGCTTGGACATATGCACAGAATTACACCACAGCGCCACCCTGCGGCACGGGTGGCGGGCGGACGCCCATACAATGAAAACCATGCTCGACGAGCGCGCCAAAACACTTCTCAAAACCCTGGTTGACCGCTACATCGCGGACGGTCAACCGGTGGGCTCCCGCACGCTCTCCCGGGCTTCGGGCCTGGACCTGAGCCCGGCGACCATCCGCAACGTGATGGCGGACCTGGAAGAACTGGGCCTGATCGCCAGCCCGCACACCAGCGCCGGCCGCATCCCGACCGCCCGCGGCTACCGCCTGTTCGTGGACACCCTGCTCACGGCGCAGACCCTCAAGTCCGAGGTCTCCTCGCTGGAGTCGCAACTGCTGCCCGACCAGCCGCAGCGGGTCATCGCCAACGCGGCGCAGATGTTGTCCAGCCTGTCGAGCTTCGTGGGCGTGGTGACCTCGCCGCGCAAGAGCAGCGTTTTCCACCACATCGAATTCCTGCGCCTGGGCGAACGCCGGGTGCTGGTGATCATGGTGTCGCCGGAAGGGGATGTGCAGAACCGGCTGGTCTTCACCGCACAGGACGTGACCCAATCCGACCTGACCGAGGCCAGCAACCGGCTCAATGCCCACTATTCCGGCATGAGCCTGGACGTGGTGCGCGACCGTCTGCGCACCGAGGTCGACGCGCTGCGGGGCGAGATTGCCTCGCTGATGAGCGCGGCGGTGGATGTCGGCACGCAGAGCTACGAGGAACAAGAGCCGGTGGTGGTCTCTGGCGAACGCAACCTGCTGACGGTGCAGGACTTCCGGCACGACATGGGCAGCCTGCGGCGGATGTTCGACCTGTTCGAGGAAAAGACCCAGCTGATGCGGCTGCTGGATGTCTCCAGCCGCGCGGAGGGGGTGCGGATCTACATCGGCGGCGAGAGCCAGGTCGTGCCCTACGAGGAGCTGTCGGTCGTCTCCGCGCCCTACGTGGTGGACGGCGAGGTGGTGGGCACGCTGGGCGTCATCGGTCCGACGCGGATGGCGTATGACCGGATGATCCAGATTGTCGACATCACCTCGCGGATGGTGAGCAACGCGCTGTCTCAGAAGTAGCGGCCTGGTGGGTGAGTAGAATGCGCGGCTCCGGTGCAAGGCCGGAGCGCTGGGTGATGAGCCCGGTGGCGGTTGCCTGGCGACAGGTGCAGTGTTCCCGTAGGGCCGTTAGCTCAGTTGGTTAGAGCAGAGGACTCATAATCCTTTGGTCGCAGGTTCAAGTCCTGCACGGCCTACCACCCCTCTCCACATGAAAAGAGCCCTTGCGGTTCTTTTTCTCGCCGAACTGTGGGAGGGCAATGCTGTCTCTGATGAGTACCAGCGCCAGTCCCACATCTGCCGCCCTGGGCAAGTCAAGCACAAGCGGTGTATGACTCCAGTTGAGCGACTGCAGCATGGCAGGCCGCGTTGCACATGCATCAGATGCCCAAGCTCGCTCAGGCGGACAGGTTCACCTTTGTGCGGGCTCGCAATGCATCATCCGAAGCGCGCGGGAGCGCGTGCCATCCTCCATCGCCTGCGCTTGTTGCGCAGGGTAGGGGATCAAGGGCGTGGTCGGATGCGCCGCAGGGCGGGATCTGGCATATTCGGGCCCCCTATGCCCTCTTGAGTCGCGTGTGATCGTCCCTGACGTTGCACCTGTTCCGCTCTGCGTTCCTCGCTGCCGGCCACCAAGATGGTGGCCGGCGGGGCGGCGGTGTTGGGCCGACCGCATTGGGTGGCGATGTGTCTTGACCGTTGTGCTGGCGACGGGAGGCGAGGCGCACGCGCACAGCATTCATGACTTCGAGCATACCGGGTGGACCAATAAGAACGGTGTGGTCGGTTCGATGATCTGGGTCGACGACACCCCCAGTGGATTGATGCTGTTGCGCACCTCCGCAGGCTATCAAGTGTTTGACGGCACGGAATTCCATTCCTTCAGCGACGACGCGCCGCCGCCGTTCCAGGATGTGGTGCAAGTCGTTGGACAACGCGCTCCGACCGGCGCTATCTACTTCCAGGACCCCATCACGCGAAAGATCCTGCGCAGCGACGGCGGCCGAGTGGAGGCGGTGGACGACAAGGACCGAGCGGCCGCAATGACGACCCGGTTCCAGTTCGACCCTCGTGGAATCGGCTGGATGGGCGCGCTTAATCAGCTGTATCGGCTGGAAGGCTTGACCGTTCGGGCAGTCAATGAGGAGGTGGGACTTCCCCCAAACCACACGCTCGCGCCTCTCGTTGTCAGTCGGGAAGGGGCGCTTTATCTCACCGTCAAGCAGGGAGACGTCGGTCGGCTGCATTACCTGCTTCCGGGCACGGCTCGTTTTCAAGCGATGGAAACACCGCTGAACTGCTATCCGTTGGTCCTCACCCCTGACGGCAATGCCTTGTGCGCGAGCGGGAGCGGTCTGATGCGGATCTTGATGGAGCGGGGAAGGCCCGTTGGCGTCCAAGTACTGAGCAACCGTAGCCACGGTGCCATGACGGTTGATCGACGAGGCCGCGCCTGGATGAGCTCGCGGGGCCAGCTGTACTTTGCTCAGGACTGGCGCGAACTGTTGAGGCCCGGTCGGATCGACCAACTGATTGCGAAAGGGTTCACTGTCAAGGACGGTCTGACATCCGACGGGATTGGCGCGATTCGCGAGGACAACTTAGGGCAGGTCTGGATCGCGACCGCGGCAGGCTTGGATCGTTTCCGTGAAACGCGCCTGCGGCCTGTCAAGCTGCCTCGCCGGAAGTTCGGCTTTGCGATGCTGCCGGACCCGGAGGGTGGATTGTGGGCGGCGAACTGGGATGGCTTGGTCATGCACCTTCGGGACGGGAAGGTGGAGGATGTGCCGAGCCCCACGAGCGTCACGGCGCTGTACGCGGGTCGTGACGGAACGGTCTGGGTCGCATCGGAATTGGGTCTGTGGAAACGCCCGCCCGGCAAGTCATTTGTGGCGGTACCGAACCCGCCGAATTTTGATCTGCATTACGTGCGCAGTCTGGCGGAGGATGACTTGGGGGCACTTTGGGTGCAGACAGGACGGCGCGTGGTGCGTTGGAAGGCCGGTCAATGGTCTGAACCTGAGGGCCCGGTCGTTCCGCCGCCAGGCACCTTCTACAGCATTGTGAGTGACGCTCGGGGCCGGCTCTGGTTTCAAGGGCGAGGTCCTGACACGTATGTGCTGGAAAACAACCGGTTCAAAAAGCTCCCGTCCGACGCGAACCGCGCCAAGGTGCAGGTCTCGACCGTGCTTTATTCGGCGGGCGATCGCGTCTGGGTTGGGCATCGGCATGGGATAGGGGCCTACATCGGTGAACGTTTCGTCCCGCTTCGTCTCAAGGCAGGGCCGGTTAAGGACATCACGGGAATCGTCCAGACATCGAACGGGGACCTGTGGTTTCACGGGCGCTCCGAGGCGTATCACGTGCTTGCGGACCAGGTGATTGCCGGTCTCGAGGGCCAGCCGGCGGAGGTGGAGATCCTGAGCTTCCACGATGGGCTGACCGGCGCAACCAATGATACGGAGCCCAGGCCGACCCTGGTGCAGGACAGTCAGGGGCTCCTGTGGTTTTCCACAACCGAGGGCCTGTTCTGGCTGGACCCGACGGCCTCCCGCGAAACCTCCCCTGCGCCCCCAGCGGTCATCCTGCGATCCGTGCAGGCCGACGGGATGATTCAGGCGATGCGTGACATGGTCTCCATTCCCCCGCTGTCAGGTCGTGTTGAGGTGAATTACACCGCTGCGGCACTGGGTGTTGCGGATCGAATCCAGTTCCGCTACCGCTTACAAGGTGTGGACAAGGACTGGCAGCAGGTTGGCACCCGGCGCAGCGCCGACTACACCCAGCTCGCGCCAGGTCTTCATCGCTTTGAGGTCGCCGCGACCAATGAACGAGGCGTCTGGTCGAGCGCGCCCAGCGTGCTGCTGATCGACGTTCAGCCCGCATGGTTCCAGACGGCCTGGTTTCGTGGGACGGCGGGCTTCATGCTGCTGGTGGGGCTCTGGGTGGCCTACCGCTTGAGGGTGCGCGTGATCGCACGGCGGGAGCGCGTGCGCATGGGCGACATTGCCAAAGAGCGGGAGCGTATCGCGCGTGACCTGCACGACACGCTGCTTCAGAGCATGCAGGGCGTGATTCTGGGCTTCCATGGTTTGGCGACCACCTTGAGGCCCGACGACCCGGTGCGAACGTCGATTGAAGGGGAACTGGAGCGGGCCGATGAGTTGCTGGGGGAGGCGCGGGACCGGGTTCGCGATTTGCGGACCACCGGACATGACGCAGTCACTCTTCCGGAGGCGCTCGCGCTGGCTGCCACTCAACTGAAGGTAAGCGCGCGCGTCCGCGTGACGCAGGACGGGCAACCTCGGGCGCTGGAGCCGTCCGCGCGAGACGACCTTTATCTCATTGCCCGAGAGGCGCTTCTCAATGCGGCGCTGCATGCCAATGCCAGTGAGATCGAGTTGATCCTGCGCTACCGTTGGCGCCACATGACGCTCACCGTGCGGGATGATGGCGCCGGCATTCCGGAAGATGTGCTTCGCCGCGGCAAACGGGAAGGACATTTCGGTGTGATTGGCATGCGGGAGCGTGCAGAGCGATTGGGTGGCAAGCTTTCGCTGGAGCGCCTGTCGCGCGGCGGGACGCGGGTGATGGTGCAGATCCCCGCCTCTACCATCTACCGAAGCGCCCCCGGAGATCGGCGGCGCAGATTCAGGGCGGCAATCTCCTTGCGGGTCTTCTTGGGCAGCGGCTCAAAACCAAGCCAGCTTTGATTCATGCCCTCATCGTCGCCGACCGACGATCACATCGTCAGTCGGGGTGACGAGGGGTTCTGCAGACCTTCCCTAGCGCTTCCCCAGTAGCGGCGATCGACCAATCTTCTCGACCGTCCCGGCCTTGCTTGGCGCTGGATCGGAGAACCTCGCAGCCGCGATGGACTTATCCAGCGACGGCAGGCTCCATGTTTTCTGAAGACGCAGGCTGTTCATTCCGTCGTTCCACGCATGCAGCATGCGCTTGCCCGTTTCGTAAAACGCAGGGTGCCGCGCTGTGGCCGCAACCACCTGCGGCGTGACCTGAACGATGGCCTCGCAGATGCGCTCAATGCGTTCAAGTGTTTGCGCCGGCATGACGTTGCAGCGCGTTTGCAGAAACCTCTCCAATGCTTTACCCGGCATCCAGGTACTGCGCCCTTCCAAGGGCATGCCTGGCGGATTCGTCGCGTAGTCGTCATAGACCGTGATGGTCAACATGTCGTAGACGGGCACCAACTCGATGTGGTCGCGGGAGCTGTAGAGCAGGGCGATGTTCTTCGTATGGCGGTCGGCATTGCGCAACGCGTAGGTCAGCAGCAGCAGGTCGGCAAGGTGAGAGAGCGCGGCGTTCTGTGGTTCGGCCTGAGGCGTGACGTCCTTGATGCGCCCGACCACGCGCTCCCACGTCGACTCGTACTTCTGCTCGGGCCGCAGCGTGAGCAAGCTGCACAAGTCCTCCATGCCTTTTCGGGTCGTGCCGTCGGGCTCAAAGTCGAAGCGATGCACGACCAGCGCTTGGCCATCGTCGGAGACCTCGGTCGCTGCGGTCGGAAACCCGGCCTGACGCGACACTTCCATGCACAGGTGTTCGTTGAGGGCCACACCCGGCAGACGAGCGGTGGTGCCTTTGACGATGTAGCGCTCGGTGGCTAGGGTGCCCTTGCCGTACTCGCCCAATGTGTTGGGCGAAACGAATTTCGGAACGACGCCGGAGACCCCGGACGCTGCGTGTCGGCGCACCAGCTCAACGAACGCCTCTTCCGAGTTGTCGCCCCTCAGGAGGCCGTTCAAGTCGAAGGGCACCGGCGGCTGGGTTGGGTCGGCGCCAGGTGTGGCCACCTTGACCCGCCCGATGGCGTTGCGTCCGACCACTGAGAGCAGATTCAGAGGCGAGGCGCCGACATGCGGGCCGAGCTGCTCTTGCAGGGTGGAGAGCAGGAAGCCCTCGGGAAGATTCATTCGGAACAGCGGGTGCAGTTCCGGATAGACGTAGGACTCCGTACGCACGGGCATGAGCAGGGAGACGAATTGCTCAGGCTGGACGTCTGGGTGGTAGGTCATCACATGCCGGAAGCCGTCTGTGGACTCCAGTGTGGCGACAGCGTCGTTGTGGCCGCAGACGTGCAGTTCATCGCCGAGTTCGCCCTGAAGCGTTGGTCTCACTTGCTTCCCGAGCCTGACGCTGCCGTTCCGCCAAGGCATCGTCCAGGGTGAAGCCGCTTCGCTTGGGTGTAAACGACAACTGGTGGCCCATGACCTCAAGCAGGCGAAGCAGTTTGCGCGAACCGAACTCTGCGACGCCGCCTGTCTCAAATCGGGCGAGGGTTGACTGACCCATGCCGCAAAGCGCCGCGAGCTGCTTCTGGGTCATTCCGCGCTCCTGCCTGAGTTGCGCCACAGCTCGGCCAAGGGAATAAAGGCTGTCCATTTGCTGGATGTGCTGCCCGTGCACCGGGCTTCAAGCCCTCTCTTCGACGGACGAGTGCTGTATTTGCTATTCGACATCGAGGGGAACTCCGCCAGTTTCCTCTTGTGGAGACGGTCCTTCTGCCCACTGCCGATAGCAAATACGGCATCAACTTGGCAGACGGTTCAGCAGAACGTCAACTCGGCCTCCGTCTCGCCCTGAAGGTCTGAAATCCGCATGCCTTCTCTCCAGTCATGCGGACATCCACACTCCCATCGCCCTTGCGCGCCGCCGGCCGCTGACCAACGCCTTTGCGCTTCAATGAAAGTGCACACACCTCCGCTCCATCACCGGATCGGTCCGCACCGTCGGCAGATCGATGAACTGCGACCCGATCTGCACGCGCGGCATCGCCAGCAGCAGCGCATTCGGCGGCCAGAACTCCAAGAGCCGGAAGTACTCCGGCGTTCCAGGCTCAACGGTGAAGCGGTCAAATCCGGACTTGAAGCGGAAATCCGACCCGACGATCGGTTCAAGCGGCTTGAACCCTTGGCCCTTCATCGGCACGGTGTAGGTCTCCCCGGTCTTCAGGTCGAGCAACTGGAAGGTCGCCTTCTCAAATTGAAGGACGGTGCCCTCATGCACGAAGAGCTTGGCACACAGCGCGGCGTTGCGCGCATCGCCGCCGGCGGGGTTGCCTCTGCAAGGTCCGATGCTGAGCGCAAAGCCAGGGTGATCAAGCCAAAAGTCATCCGCGTTGTGGCTGGTCTTGATGAACGACGCGTCCGTCTGCACGCTCAAGCGTTGAACGGGACGCTCCGGACAGCTCGCGCAACCCTCGAGGAACGCCGCCACGCACAGGACGGTGAGGAGGGTGGCGAAGCGTTGGCGACCTGGCATGTTGGCGGATGGTAGCGCCGCCTCGCACGTTTCCCCACCGCCGCCACTCGCAGCGGCAATCTCATCGCCTTAGCAGTCGGCCAGCCAACCCCATGTTCAATGTCCCGGCTAACAGAATGCAGTTGGCAGGTTTCGTCGCGCGCAGTGACCGCGCCCCATTCACCCGAGAACCCCACCCCCAACCACCCCCAAAATCCCGCCCCACCCCGGAGGACCCCCCCAATCCTCCCGAGCATGCTTCATGCCCATGACATCCCCTCCTCCGATCATGTCCCTGACCAATGGACAGGGATCTCACGGAGGAGCACATGGGCGGGGGCATGGTTGTCAGGCATCGACTGCGCAGCAAGACGCAGCAGGGATTCACGTTGATCGAGATCATGGTGGTGCTGGTGATCATGGGCGTTCTCGCGGCGCTGGTCGTCCCCAACCTGATGGAGCGCCCCGATCAGGCCCGCGCCACCGCCGCACGTCAGGACGTCGGCGCCCTGATGCAGGCGCTCAAGCTGTACCGGCTCGACAACGGCGACTATCCCAGTGCCGCCCAGGGGCTGGGCGCACTGGTCGACAAACCGGTCGCCGGCAAGCCGCCCACCAATTGGCGCAAGTACCTGGAGCGGCTGCCCAATGACCCGTGGGGCCGCCCCTATCACTATCTCAATCCCGGCACCAACGGCGAGATCGACGTGTTCTCCCTCGGCGCCGACGGCGAACCCGGCGGGGACAAGGCCAGCGCCGACGTCGGCTCCTGGCAACTCTAGGCGGCAGCGTGGCTCGCATCTGGCGCACGCTCCAACGCACACCCCGCCCGCCCCACCCCCAGGATCGCGCGCGGCGAGGCGGCATGGCCGTGGTCAGCATGCTGTTGGTGGTCGCCGTGATCGCGGTGCTGGCCGCCGCGCTGCTGAGCCGGCAGACCGCCTTCATCCGAGCCGCTCAGGCCGAGCAGACCTGGGCCCAGGCGCGGTGGCTGCTCCGTGGTGAAATCAGCCGGGCGCAGGTGGTCCTGCGTTTGGACGCGCAACGCGACCCCACCACACGGCTCGACGGCGGATGGAACCAGCCTGTCGTCGCGCAGGTGCTCGGTCAGATCGAGGGCGCGCCGGCGCAGGCGTTCACCGAGATCACCGATGAACAGGCCAAGTTCAACCTTCGCAACCTGGTGGCGTCAGGCCAGTTGGATGCGGTCGAAGCCGGCGTGTTCCTGCGCCTGTGCGGCTTGCTGGGCGTGCCCGCCGATCAGGCGGGGCGCATCGCGCGGCGGGTGGTGACGAGTCTGGTAGAAGCAGATGCCCAGCCCATCGCCGCTGCAGCGCCCGCTTCAGCATCCGAAGCGAGTCTGGATGAAAAGGAAGCGCAAGCCATCGCCCAGCAATTAGGTATCGACGGCCCGCCTGCGCATGACCTGGCCCCGCGGCCACGGGTGATGGACGATCTGCTCGCCACGCCGGGCGTGGAGGCCGGCAGCATCGAGCGGCTGCGGCCCTTCGTCACCGTGTTGCCGCAGCGCACCTGGGTCAATGCCAACACCGCCAGCGCCGAGGTGCTGTCGGCCTGGGTGCCGGGGTTGGACGTCGACCGCGCCCGTGCGGTGCTCCGCACCCGCGATCAGGGTCAGTGGTTCATCAACCGCGGCGACTTCGTCAATCGGCTGCAGATGCCGACGCTGGACGACACCCCGCTGCTCATCGGCATCACCAGCCAATGGTTCCGTGTGTCCACCGCCTTGCAGATGTCCCGCACCACGCTGCTGATGCAGGCCTTGCTGCATGACGACAAGGACTCCCTTCCCCGGCTCGTCTGGCTTCGAGAAGGCGCCTGACGTGATCCAGGCTGAGCTGCTGCGGCTGATGCTGCCGCCGACCCGCATGCTGGAGACCGCGACGGTGCGCGCCGCCTGGCGTCTGCCTCAGGGCGAGTGGCATGAAGCGACCTTCGAGCACCTCGCCGACGTCGCGGTCCGTCTTCGAGCCCGACGTGTGGAAGCCTGTCCGCACCCCAGCGAGGTGTCGATGACCGAGCTCACGCTGCCGCCGCTGCCCGCGAAGCTGCTGCGCACGGCGCTGCTCGGCGAACTCGACCTGTTGGTTCTCTCGGACACGGCCACGCTCGCGGTGGCCTCGGGCACGCGCACCGGCACGGGCCAGGTGCCCTTGGCGTGGATGAGCGCGGAGGCGCTGTCGCAGATCACGCAGACCCTGCAACGGATCGGCCTGCCGGTGCAGGCGGTCCTGCCACCGCCCGCCTTCTTGCCTCAGCCCGAAGACGGCGAGTCGGGCGACGGTCGCGCCACCGCCGTCTGCATCGACGACTGGGTGGTCGTGCGCTCCGCCGCCGATGAGGGCTTGCTGCTGCCGAACGCGGAGGGCTCGCGAGGTGCGGCGCAGATCGAGCAACGCCTGCGCGCCACGCGGCCCGACCATCCCGGCGTGCGGTGGCTCCAATTGAAAGGCGAGGGGGATTTCGTGAGCGATGGCCCGGCGGCCCGTACTCAAGTCGACAGCGAGGACACCGATGGCGGCCACGGCGAAGAGGCCAGCGAGCTGCCCGCCCCGTCCACATCGGCGTGGTCCGGCAGCGGCTGGACCTGGTCGCTCCCGCTGGCGCGACGCCACGGCGCCGGCGCAGACCATCGATGGCTGGCGCCCGCGCTGGGATGGTCCATGGCCGCCGCGATGGTGGCCGTCGTCGGACTTCAGGTGCAGGCGTCGGACCTGGCCGCGCAGGGCAAGGCCCTGTCGCGGCAGATGGCGGCTGATGTGAAGGCGGCCTTTCCGGACGTGCCGGTGGTGATCAATCCTCTGCAGCAGGCGCGCCAGCTTCGCGATGCGCGTCGCGCGGGCGTTGCCGTCGGCGGCGCACCATCGGATGACCCGGCGGCGCTGCTGCGGGCGGGCGCCGCCTTGCTGCCGAACGCCCAGGGGCAGCTTCAGCGCCTGGCGTTCCAGGACGGTCAACTGTGGCTCCAATGGCGCGAGGGCGCGGCCTTTGGTGCCGACGAGCTTCAAGCGCTGCAGGCGCAGGCCCAGGCGCGTGGTCTCACGGTGCTGGCTGACGCGCAGGGCCTTCGGCTGCAGGTGGATGCATCGAAGGCACCGCCCGCAGCGGGAGCGAGCACGGCACAGACGTCCGCCCCGGTGCGCGTCGGGGTGACCCCATGAAAGCGCGTCTGAACGCCCTGCGGTGGCCGCTGCAGCGCCAACTCAAGCCGCTGGTGGATGCAGCGCAGGATCGATGGCGTGCGCTGTCGCCGCGCGAGCGCCTGCAGATCGTCGGCATGGTCGTGGCGGTGGTGGCGACGGCCGTCTGGCTGCTGTGGGCCCGGCCGGCGTTGGCGTCGATCCGGCACTGGGAGAACGAACTGCCGCGGCTTCGCTCCCAGGCCGCTGCGCTGAAGGACATTCTTGGCGCGGACGGCCAGCCCGCGGCTCGCCCGTCTGCGATCACGCCGCAGGATCGTCTCCAGCGCCTGCGCGCCAGCCTCGACGGCGCGGGCTTGGCCGGCGCCTATGTGCTGAGCGATGACGGGGCCGCGATTCACATCGAATTCGATCGTGCGGTCGATCTGTCCAAAGGCATGGCCTGGCTGCTCGCCGGGCCGCCGACGCTGCAGATGAAGGTGGCGCAGTTCTCGCTGCAGCGCCTGGACGACCGACCGATCTCCGCGTCGCGGAGCGACGTCCGATTCACCATCACGATCGTGGCGACATGACCCTTAGGGAGTTGATCATCATGCGATCCCTCACGGATCCGAAGCACCGCCTCGCCGCATGGGCCAGTTGCCTGATGCTGTCGGGCTGCGTCACCCCAGCCTCCCAGTCCAACGATCCGGATGCCCCCTTGTTCCGCGAAGGCACCTATGTGCGCAGCGCACGGGCGACCGAGTCCCCTGATGGCCGATCGCCCGGGCTCCCCTCGGCCATCCCCCAGCCCGTCATCCCTCCGGGCACCGCCGGTGCCGAGATGACGTCGGCCGCAAAGGCCCGCGAGGACTCGGACCGGCCCGCGCGCCGCGGCGCGGACGAGCCACTCACTCGCCGCACCACCAGCGATGTGCCGGGCAAGGCCGCGCTGAACTTCGTCGATGCGGAGATCCCGTCGGTCATCTCGACCTTGGCGCGCTTCCTGGGCCGGAACTTCCTGCTGGATCCGCGCGTCAAGGGGCAGATCACCCTGGTCTCCCACGGCGAGGTGCCGGCCGGCACCGCCTACGACATGCTTGTCGCTGCGCTGCGCATGCGCGGCTTCACCATCGTGGACGTGGGTCGGGTCAGCCGTGTCGTGCCGGTGGCCGATGCCAAGCTGCAGGGCGGCCCGGTGAATGCCCGCGCGCCGGGCGGCGGTGTCGCCACCCGGACCATCCGCCTCGCCTATGAGAACGCGGAAGCGCTGGTGCCGGTGCTCAAGCCAATGGTGGCGCCCGAGAGCAGCATCACCGCCCATGCCTCGAGCAACATGCTGGTCATCACCGACTATGTCGACAACCTGGAGCGCCTCAGCCGGATCATCGAGAGCATCGATACGCCCACCTCGCTCGACACCGATGTGGTGAAGATCCACCACGGTGTGGCGGTCGACATCGCCGGGCTGGCCAGCGATCTGCTCCAGACCGGCGGCAACGACAACCGGCGCGACATCGTCCTGCTCGCCGATCCGCGCTCCAACAACGTGATCATCCGGTCCAGCAGCCCGTCGCGCACCCGGCTCGCACGCGATCTGCTGGCCAAGCTGGACAGCGCCCAGGACGACCCGGGCAATCTCCATGTCGTCTATCTGCGCCATGCGCAGTCCACCTACCTGGCCGGCGTGCTGCGCGGCATGCTCACCGGGGATACCGGCACCTCGGCCCTGGGCAGCGGCGACAACGCCCGCGCCGCACTCGGTGCCGGCGGCATGTCCGGTGGGGCGGCCGCCACGAACAGCAGCGGCACGCCGTCGCGCACCGGCTCGACGCCCTCCGGCGTATCCAGTGGCAGCAGCAAAAGCGGCGGTGGCAGTGCCCGATTTGGCGGCAATGGCAATGGCGGCGCCAATGGCGGACAGGTTGCCGGCGGCGGTTCGGGATCGTCGACCGCGTTCTCGGCCGGTGGCGTCACCGTGCAGGCCGATGCGACCGCCAATGCGCTCATCATCGCGGCGCCGGAGCCGATGTACCGCAGCATCCGTCGCGTCATCGACCTGCTGGACCAGCGCCGCGCACAGGTGATGGTGGAGAGCCTGATCGTCGAAGTCACCGAGCAGGACGCCGCGCAACTCGGCATCCAATGGATGCGCAACAACGGCAAGTTCATCGGTGGCAGCAACTTCGGCGGTGGCGCCAACCTCAACAACAACGCCGCCAACACCATCGACTTCCTGCCCGGTGGCTTGAGCCTGGGCCTCATCGACGGCACGGTGAACCTGCCTGGCGTGGGCGAGATCCTCAACCTGAACCTGCTGGCTCGGGCGCTCAGGACCAAGGGCAGCGTCAACATCCTGTCGACGCCCAACATCCTGACACTGGACAACGAGGCCGCGTCGATCATCGTCGGCAAGACGGTGCCGTTTGTCAGCGGCCAGTACATCACGCCGGGCGGCGGCGGCTCCGACAATCCGTTCCAGACGGTGACCCGCGAGGACATCGGCCTGCAACTGAAGATCCGCCCGCAGATCTCCGAGGGCGGCACCGTCAAGCTGGACATCTATCAGGAGGTCTCCAGCATCGACGACCAGAACTCCGGCGTGGCCGGGATCGTCACCAACAAGCGGGCGCTGGACACCAGCGTGCTGCTGGACGACGGCCAGATCATGGTGCTGGGCGGCCTGCTGGAAGACAGCGTCAACAACGTCGAGGAATCGGTGCCCGGGCTGGGATCGATTCCGCTGCTGGGCCATCTGTTCCGCTACGACAAGCGCCAGCGGGTGAAGACCAACCTGATGGTCTTTCTGCGCCCCTATGTGATCCGTGACGCCAATGCCGGTCGCGGGCTCACCCAGGATCGCTACAACGTGATGCGCGCGCAGCAGAGCAAAGCGCAGCCCGACAAACACCTCTTGCTGCCGGATCTGCCCGCGCCCATCCTCCCGCCGATGGAGGTGCCGATGGTCGGCGCCCGCTCCTCGCTGGACCTTCGCCCGGCGCAGTGGGACCAGACCCGGCAGCAGCCGTCGCCCGAGGTCGAGACCCGGCAGCAGATGCGCCAACGCCCGACGCAGCCGGACGCGGCGCAAGAGCCGCCGGTGCGATCGCGGTTGCCGTCCAACGTCGGCGTCACCGGCGATCCCACCGTGCTCTACGCCACACCGGACAGCAACAAGACCGTGCTGCAGGTCGCCGATGTGGCGGATCAGGATGACGCGGTGCGCATCGCCAAGCGAGTGCGCATCAGCGGCATGCCTGCCTACATCGTGGGTGGACCGGGGGGCATCGGTTATGCGGTCCGGGTGGATGCATCGCGGGATGCGCGGGCGGTCGACACCGCCACCGGCGTGCTGCGCGAGCTCGGCTACCGTCCGGAAATCGTGGTGATGCCATGAGCGTGCCGCCCATGCCACCGATGCCGCAGATGCCGCAGATGCCTGAGATTCTGCTGCGGCCGCTGCCGCATGCCTGGGCGCGTGCGCAACGCATCGTCGTGTCGGACCGGGATGAATCCGGCGCTATGCCCGTGCCGATGCTGATGCTCAGCCCCCGCACGCCCGGATGGGCGCTGTCCGAGGCGCAGCGCCACACCGGCCTGGTCGCCTGGCGCGAGATCAGCGACGAGACCCTGGACACGCTGCTGTCCGCCACCTATGCGGACAGCGGCAGCGCGGCCGCAGTGGTCGGCGCGGCGGAATCGGAGGTCAACCTCGAGCGGCTGATGCAGGACATCCCGGCGGTGACCGACCTGCTCGATGCGCAGGACGACGCGCCGGTGATCCGCATGATCAATGCGCTGCTCACCCAGGCGGCGCGGGACGGCGCCAGCGATGTCCACTTCGAGGCCTTCGAAACCCACTCGGTGGTGCGGTATCGCGTGGACGGCACGCTGCGCGATGTCGTCTCGCCCCGCAAGGCGCTGCATGCCGCGCTGATCTCGCGGATCAAGATCATGTCGCAGCTGGACATCGCAGAGAAGCGGGTGCCGCAGGATGGCCGGATCACGCTACGCGTCGGCGGACGCCCGATCGATGTGCGGGTCTCCACAGTGCCGACGGTTCATGGCGAACGCGCGGTGCTGCGCCTGCTGGAGAAGGATGCGGGTCGGCTGCGGCTGGACCGCCTGGGCCTGGCGCCGGACACCCTGGCCGCGCTCACCCGATTGATTCGTCAGCCGCATGGCATCGTGCTGGTCACCGGTCCCACCGGCAGCGGCAAGACCACCACGCTGTATGCCGCGCTGGGGCAACTGGACAAAAGCGTGAGCAACATTCTCTCGGTGGAGGATCCGGTGGAGTACGACCTTCCCGGCGTCAACCAGATCCCGGTGCATTCGAAGATCGGCATGAGCTTCGGCGCGGCGCTGCGGGCCGCGCTGCGGCAGGATCCGGACAACATCATGATCGGTGAGATCCGGGACCTGGAGACCGCGCAGATCGCCGTGCAGTCCTCCCTCACCGGCCACGGCGTGCTGGCATCCCTGCACACCAATGACGCCATCTCCGCCGTGACGCGGCTCACCGACATGGGCATCGAGCCCTTCCTGCTGTCATCCTCGCTGCTGGGCGTGCTGGCGCAACGCCTGGTGCGCTGCCTGTGCCCGCAATGCAAGCGGGAAGCGCCGCTGCCGGACGGCACCCTGCAATGGATGCCTGTGGGCTGCCCGCATTGCAATCAATCCGGATACAAGGGCCGGACCGGCATTCACGAGCTCTTTGTGATTGATGACGATGTGCGCCGGATCGTCCACGATGGTGGGAATGAGCACGCGTTGCGCGACCTGGCCCGCCAACGCGGCATGCGAACCCTGCGCGAGGACGGCCAGCGCTGGGTGGCCGCCGGCATCACCACCTCGGACGAAATCCTGCGCGTCACGCGAGACGATCAGTAGCCATGCCGCGATTCCACTTCGAGGCGGTCAATGCCGGCGGCGAGATCCAATCCGGCTCGACCGAGGCTGAATCCGCGCGGGCGGTGCGGCTGCAATTGCGCGAGCGGGGCTTGACTGCGCTCGGCGTGCGAAAGACCTCGATTGGCACCGGCGTCGCCTGGATGACGCCGCGCCTGCCAGCTTCCGAGCTGTGCTGGGCCACCCGTGAGCTGGCCAGTCTGCTGGGCGCCAGCCTGCCCTTGGAATCGGCGCTCACCGCAACGATTGAGCAGGCGGAGAAGAAGGTGGTGGTGGAGTCGCTCACGGCGGTTTGCGCGCATGTGCGCGGCGGCATGCGCCTGGCTGATGCCTTGGGCGAGCGACCGCGCGACTATCCGGCGATCTACCGCGCGCTGGTGAGTGCAGGGGAAGATTCGGGTGATCTGGCCCGGGTCATGGAGCGGCTGGCGGATTACCTCGAGAACCGCGACCACTTGCGCAGCAAGATGCTGACCGCCTTCATCTATCCCGCGGTGATGGCCTTGGTATCGGTCGGCATCGTGGTGTTTCTGCTCGGCTATGTGGTGCCGCAGGTGGTCAGCGCCTTCACCCAGGCCCGCCAGGATCTGCCCACGTTGACCACACTCATGATCGATGCCAGCGGCTATGTCCGTGAATGGGGCGGATGGACCGTGCTGCTGATCGCGGCGGCGGCGCTGCTCGTGCGCCGGGCCCTGCGCCACGACGCCACGCGGCTGCGCTGGCATGCGGCGCTCCTGCGCCTGCCGCTCATCGGCCGTTATGTGCTGGGCGTCAACACGGCGCGATTCGCCTCCACGCTGGCCATCCTGATGGACGCTGGCGTGCCCCTGCTGCGCGCGCTGGAGGCGGCCCGCCAGACCATGGGCAATGATTGCCTGAGGCAGTGCGCCGCCGACACGACCGCGCGGGTGCGCGAGGGCGCTCCCTTCGCCGCCGCCTTGCGGGTGCAGAAGCTGTTCCCGTCCAACCTGATCCACCTGGTCGCCAGCGGCGAGAAGACCGGCGCGCTGGCGCCGATGCTGGAGCGCGCCGCTGCGAATCTCTCGCGGGATCTGGAGCGCCGCGCCACGCGGCTCACCGCGCTGCTCGAGCCCATGATGATTCTCGGCATGGGCGGTGTGGTGATGCTGATCGTGCTCGCCGTGCTGCTGCCGATCATGGAAATCAATCAGATGGTGCAGTGAGTTCCGCGCGCACCGAACACCGGTGCGCGCGCGAAATCGTCAGGGTGCTGCACACCGAATGTGACGGTTCTCACGAGCGATTTCCGTGTGTTCGGGAGGATGCAGCCCTCGCGACGTTCCGGAGCGCGGCGAATGGGTCGGCACGGGGTCGAAAACACGGGTGAATGTCGATTCGTGTTGGGGATTCTTGTTCAAGACCGCGTCACCGTGGAATCGAAGAATCCATTCATCGTCAACCGATTGGCGATACGTCGATCAACAGGTCGATGAGGGAAGCAAAAGCAGCAATCGACCGATGGCTGATCCCGCATCCAACGGGCGGTCAATGGGTCGTGGTCTTTCACTACTGGTTTGTTCAAGGAGCATTTCAATGAAATCCGCGAATATCAAGATGAGCGTCATCTCCGCAGCCGTCGCCGCTGGCCTGCTGGCCGTGGCCGGCGCCGCTTCGGCACAGAACGTCACGTCTGGCGGCGCCACGCTGCCGCAACTGATGTACCAGGACATCTTTGCCCACGGCCCGATCAACGGCACCTGGTCCTACGCCGGCACCGGCAGCGGCACCGGCCTGAATGCCTTCCTCACCAACAATGCCGCGCTGTTCGGCACCAGCGGCACCGTGCACATCGTGGGCAGCGACTCCGCGTTGACCTCCGCTCAGATCACCACCTACAACGGTGCCTACAACAACGGCGCGTCCTCGTCGGTCGCCAACTACGGCCGCCTGGTGCAAGTGCCGGCCTTCGCCACCCCGGTGTTGCTGCCGTTCAAGGAAACCGGCCTGGCCTCGCTGAACCTGAGCTCCGAGCAGATCTGCCGCATCTTTTCCTACGATTCGGCCGCCCGCAACTGGAACCAGATCAGCTCGGCCGCGACGGCCAGCGCCATCGCCGTGGTCTACCGCGTCGAGACCAGCGGCACGACCGAGCTGCTGTCGCGCTTCCTGAGCGCCGCCTGCGGTTCTTACCTGCCTGCCGGCAAGTCGTTCACTGTCTCCAACAACTTCAAGACCGTGGTCGCCAGCGCCCTGCCGACGCTGACCGCTGCGCAAGACGCGAACGCCGACGGCATCCCTGACGCCTGGGTCGGTGCCAGCGGCAGCTCCGGTGTCTACGGCGCCCTGGCGCAGGACCATCGCCTGGGTTTCCTGACCCCGGACCGTGACCTCTACACCGGCAACGGCAGCAACGTGGCCAGCATCAACGGCTTCACGCCGTCGGCGGCCTCGATCCAGAACGCCATCCAGGCAGTCACCCCGCCGGCCACCGCCATCGCCCGTGCCAACCCGCTGAACTGGGTGCCGGCCTATTCGCTGCCCACCGCGGCCTACCCGATCTACGGCACGACCAACCTGGTCCTGGGCCAGTGCTACGCCGGTGGCGTGGCCGCCGGCACGGCCGGTGGCGCCGCCAAGAGCTTCCTGAGCAACCTCAACAGCGGCGCCTACGACGCCTACCTGTCGGGTCACAACTTCGTGAAGCTGCCGGCCAACTGGAACACCGCGATCCAGCAAGCCTTCCTGACCTCGGGCGCCGCCCTGGAAATCGGCAACACCTCGGTGTGCAACGCCATCGGCCGCTGAGTCGCATGGGCTGATACGGGCGATCACCTGCCACAAGCAGCGTGATCCCACCTGACCGGAACGCCGGGCACGCACAGTGCTCGGCGTTTTTCATTTGGCAGATCGTCGGCTGCCCAGCGCACAGACTGAGCGCATTCGTTGAACGCGTCCGCTGAACGTGCTCGCTGAACGTGCCCGTTGCACTGCCCGTTGAACGTGCCGGTTCTACGCTTCCGCTGTACGCGGCCTTCGTAGGCGCCCGCTGTATGTGCCCACTCGACATGCCCACTCGACGTGCCCGCTGAACGTGGCGGATGAACCTGCCTGCTGCACGTGGCGGTTGGATGCGGCGGTTGGATCCGGCGGCGCCTGCGGGATGCGCCGGGCTCAGCGCAGGGCGATCACTTGGCGGTACAGCAGCACCGGTCCGTCGCCGCGCCGTTGGCCCAGGGTGATCTCCAGGCCGGACGCCACCGCACCGGCACGGCCCAGAGACGGCAACCGCTGCCAACCGGTGCCGGGCTCCCAGGCCCGCACCTCGAAGGACGCGACCTGATCCAGCACGGCGACCTGGTCCGCCGGCAAAGGCGCCGGAAGCGGATAGACCGCCGCCGGTGCGCCCGCAGCCCGGTACAGCGTGCCGGACCGAATCCACCATTGCACCCGCTGCCAATGACCCGGCGCCGCCGGCGCGGCTCTCACCACCTCGATCATGAAAAGCGACTCCGGCTGACGCCGCACCGCCATGCCCACAGGCAGCAGCGCCGCCGAGGGCTGCGGCGCCGCAGCGGCGGTGGCGCCACGCAGCGTCGGTCGCGTGGCGCGCGCGGCGGTCAGCTCGGTGGTGTCCAGTTCCACGGTCGTGCGCCAGGCGAGGTCACGCTCGATCTGCTGCAGGGTCCGCATCCATTGGGCCGTCTGCTCGGTGCGCTCCTGCAGATGGGCGGTGGTACGGCTCAATGTATCCAGGCCGCGCCAGGCGATCAGACTCAGCACCGCCATGATCACGATGGCGATCATTACTTCAATCAGGGTGAAGCCCGAGCCCTGCCGATGCGTCATGGCCGTCGCTCCACCATGCGTGTCTGCAAACGGGCCAGCGCCGGCTCGCCGTGCGTGTCCGAATGCACCGACACACTCACGGTGCGAATGCCGTTCTGATTCGCACCGATCTCCACCCGGCAGACGAGGCGCTGGTCCGCCTGCGGACATGGCACCTGCCGCACGCCGACCGGCAGCGTGTCGTCCATGCGAAGCTCATGGAGGCTGTTCTGTGCCGACAGCATCGCCAGCGATCTGGCGTCGAGCAGGCCCACCTGCGTCGTTGTCTGGCTGGTCAATCGGACAAAGGCGGCCAGGCTGACGCTGATGATCGCCAACGCGATCAGCACCTCGATCAGTGTGAAGCCGGTCGATCGCGGCAGGGCGACGGACGCGTGCGTCGACCCAGGAGGCCTTCGAGGCGATTCCGCACGCATCCGAGTCATCGCACCAGAAAGCGTCCGGTGGCGTCGCGAATCAGCATGACCTTGTCGCCGTCGTGGCGAAGCTCGATCGCAGCCGACGCGCCCACCCATTCGGAGGTCAGCAGCACCGGACCTGCGGGCTGAACCTCCACTTGGCCGGCTCTCCATTCACGCGGCTTCAATGCCTCATCGCGGGCGAAGTTGTCGAGCGTGGCGGCGGTGGTGACCACAGGCACCACGCTGCCGGGACGCGTTGTCCACGTTCCCCGCAGAAACCGATAGCCATGGCCTTGAGGCTCCCACACGATCACTCGGCCGTCGATGCGGACCTCCTGCTGCGCGGCGGCCAGGCGCTGGGCGAGTTCACGCGCGTCCTGCCGCAGCGTGGCGCCGCGGTCCGGTGCAATCTGCAGCGAGATCGCGGCCGTGGCGATGCCGATGATCAGCAGGACGATCATCACTTCGATCAGAGAAAACCCGTGCGGGTGGCGAGGGGAATCCATGAATGAGACCGGGCGTGTCAATGAAGGTGGCGATTCGATGGCGTTGATAGGGCCGATGGGGCCGATGGGGCCGATGCGGCCAATACGGCCAATGCGGCCGATTGAACGGGCTGAGCGGATTGATCAGTTCGAAAGACAGATCCCATTGGATCGATCGAATCAATGCCAATGCGATCGATGGACGCAGACTAGATCGTCAATGTGGCGCCGACATGAATTCCTCATGTGGGTCTGCTACTACTGGAGCCCTGTCGCAGCATCAGCCTCGACGTCGATGCGCGACACCACGACAAGCAGGGAGCATCACAATGAATCGAACACACGTCGGGACGTGGCGGCCTTCCGCCCTTTGGATCACGCATGCCGCCGGTGCGGTGGGACTCATGGCCAGTGCGGCGGTCTGGATCGCGCCGCTCAAGCGGCCTGAAGCACCCGCCGCCTCTGCGCCAGCGCCCGTGACCACGTTCACCGATCCGGCTGCGGCCACGCTCGCCTCATGGCTGGGGCCGGGGGCGGTGCGCATCCATGTCGTTGTCCTGGGACTGGCTACGCGCAATGACCGATCTGTCGCCTTGCTGAAGATCAACGACGCACCGCCTCGGGCCTTCATGCCGGGGGAAACCCTGGCGCGCGGCGTCACCCTGACCGCCATCGAGCCTGATGGCGTGTCGATTGCCCGTGAGGGCGAGGTGATGCGCATTGCCGCACCGACGCAGCAGCGGCTGACTGCAGGGTGGGTCAACGCCCGCTGAGGCGTGGAAGCGTCGGCGGCGAGTCAGCCGTCGTGAACGGGCATCGGGCATCGGGCATCGTTCATCGGTCGTTGACGCACGGTGCACGGTGCTCGGTGCACGTGCTCGCAGTTCGACGGCAGCGTGGCTGCTGGACGGCCTGTCGCGCTGGCAATGGCCCTGCCGTCGGTGTGCCGTCGTGCCGATGTTTGCGGTTTTCCCGGCGTCCGACCGTCTGGAACATGAGTGGCAGACCCTTGCATGTCCAGCGGCGTGCAGTCGGGGTGCAGCCCCCTTCAGGGCAAATGGAGGAAATGAATGAAGAAGAGGAGGCAGAGGTCCGATGTGCCACCAGACAGCATTCAAGGCGTCTCGATGCAGACGCTGGACAAGGAATTGTCCCGACATGTGGAGATTGCCCGGACCAAGCCGGTCTCGGTGGACAAGTACGGTGTGCCGTGGGTGTGGATCGTCTCGCATCCGTTGTGGATGCAGGCCGATCATCTGAAGTCCTTCGTCCCGGAGGGCCATGGCCTGGTCAATCTGCGGGAAGCCATCGACAGCACCCTGGCCTACGAGGGGCTGCTCATGAACGAGCTCACGAGGCAGTGCACCAGCGGCCTCGATGCGCGCATGGTCACCCGGGCCTGGCTGCTGCAGGTGGTGTACTCGCTGTCGGACCCGCGCCGTGTGCGGGAGGGCCTGGTCTACAACATGCTGTGGCGGTGGTTCGTCGGCTATCAGCTGCGGTCGGAACAGCTGCCCGAGATCGAGCCGTTCGTGCACGACCTCAATAGGGTCAGTGCCCATCCGCATGTGATCGACATCGTCCACCGCAGCCTGAACAACGGCGCCATGCTGCATGCGGACACCGAGGAGTTCCGCATCAATCGCGGCCTGCTGCATGCGCTGCGGACGCAGCATGTCGATCTGCCGGTCCGTCTGGATGAGCCCGTCGTGGGTGGTTTGTCCGGCGAACGAGGAGGGCGATCCATGGCGCGTTAGTGCCACGCTGTCGCGCCGTTGTCATCTGATCGCAACGATCCACGGGAACCATTCGTTTCATTTGAATAGGGTTCCTGTGGCTGTGCTGACGCGTTCCGCGACCTGCCCAAGGCGGGCCCGGCTGACAGAGGGCGAAGGGCGGATGGCCTTCGGCCGCGCCTGGCGCGGGCCTTCCCGCCCTGGCTTGCGCCGCTTCAAGCTGGGGCGTGCCGCGGCATGCGCCTGTGCGCTGTCCATGGTGGGCGCCCCGGCGCCGGCGGCCGAACCGGGCTCGCGGCCGATGGCTTCCGAGCCCCGTCAGCAGGATCCGCAGTATTTCGATATCCCCGGTCAGCCGCTGGCCTCGGCGCTGGAGCGCTATGCGGTGGTCACCGATCAGACCGTCCTCTTCAGCGATGACCTGGTCGCGCTTCGGCGCTCCTCGGCGGTGGAAGGCCGCTACACCGCGCGGGAGGCGCTCGACCTGTTGTTGACCGGCACCAGCCTGCGGGCCGAGCGCGTCGGCGCGGGGGCCAAGGCCTCCTTCGTGCTGCGACCCCTCCTGGACGACGCGGCCCCGACCCCGGCCGAGGCGCTGGACCGCCGCTACGACGGCCTGGTGCAGCACCGCATCTGGAAGGCGCTCTGTGCCACCGCGCAGACCGCGCCCGGCGGCTACCGTGCGGTGTTGCGGCTGGAGATCGATGCGGCCGGGCGCCTGAGCCAGCCGCGGCTGCTGACCACCACCGGCAGCCCGCGACGGGATGAGGCGATCGTTGCCGCGCTGCAGGGGCTGCAGGTGGAGGCCGCACCGCCGGCAGGACTTCAGCAGCCGTTGACGCTGGTCCTCCTGCCTCGCCCGGCCGGCCAGCCGTCGGGCTGCCTGACTGAGGGGCGTTCGCCATGACCGAAGGCGTGCTCCCGCAGTTGCGCAACCTCCTGGTCCAGCGGTATGAGCAGATCCGTCAGAGCTTGACGATCAAGCTCGGCAATTCCGATCTCGCCGGCGATGCGCTGCACGAGGTCTGGCTGAGGCTGCAGCGCGATCCGTCGATCGCCGGTCCGGTGCAGAACCCGCAGGCCTACCTGGTGCGCATGGGGATCAATCTGGCCATCGACGTGCAACGCAGTCAAAGCCGGATGCTGTCCACCGAGGAAGTGGACGAGCTGATGCAGTCGCTGCCCGATCCGTCGCCGGGACCGGCCGAACTGGCGGAAATCCGCTCCGAGATGGACGGGCTGATGGCGGCGCTTGCGGACATGCCGCAGCGGCGCCGGGAGATCGTCCTGCTGGTGCGCCTGGAGGGCTGGCAGCAAAAGGAGGTGGCCCGGCAGTTGGGTATCTCGCTGCGGACGGTGGAGTCCGAGCTCAAGGCCGCGCAGGAGTTCTGCGCCGAGCGTCTGAATCGAAAGGTCTGAATCCCAAGGCCTGCATCGCCAGGATCATCGCGCTCGGGGTTGCCGTGCCCCAGCCGCCGCCAGTCATCGCCTGAGGGTCTCGAGGTTCGAGCCGTTCGCGTGTCCCATCTGACAGTTTTTTGAAGATTTCGTTGCTGGTGTTGCGGTTTCGGTCCGCGTCGTTCGTCTAACAGATGAGGACGGATCCCAGGAACGGACGACCCACCCCCGCCTCTCACGACATGATGTTCACCACCGACACCAACCCGTTGCCCGATGTGCTCAAGGATGCACAGGCCTGGGTGCGCAAGCTGCATTCCGGCCGGGTGACGCAATGGGAGGCGAACGCCTTCCGCCGCTGGGTCGATGCGGAACCCGCTCGGCTCGTGGCTTTTCAGGAGGCCGCTCGGCAATGGCGGGCGCTGGGCACGGCCGGCAGCCAGTTGCTGCGCGACGATGCGGCGGTGGCGCGCCATCATCGCGAGGTGCAGGCGCGGGCCCGCCCGGATCGCCGCGCCTTCCTGGGGTTTGCGGCGGGCGGCGCCGGCGCGGCGGCGGTGGCGGCTTATGCGCCGCTGGACCTGTGGCCGTCGATGCAGCTGTGGGGCGCGGATGAGCGCACCGCAGCGGGCGAGCAGGTCAACCTGGCGTTCGGCGCGGTGCAGGTGACCTTGAACACCCGCACCAGCGTGACACGCCTGCAGCCGGACGCGCAATCGATGGGCGGCATGCGGCTGATCGAAGGCGAAGCGGCGGTCGACACGCCGCGCATGAGCCGGCCCTTCCGGGTGGAGGCCGGCGTGGGGCGGATGTTGGTGGAGGCGGGCGCAGGCGGCGCGGCGGAAGCGGTGCGCTTCGAAGTGCGCCAGCTCCATGAGCAGACCTGCGTGACCTGTGTGGCCGGCACCCTGCGCGTGGACCATCCGGCGGGGCAGCGGGTGCTGCGTGATGCCCAGTGGCTGCGCTACGACGCACGCGCCATCAGCGACATCGCCGCCGCCCGTGCCGAGGAGCTGTCGGCCTGGCGGCGCGGCGAGCTGGTCTTCCAGACGACGCCGCTGTCCACCGTGATCGAGGAGATCAATCGCTACCGAAGCGGGCGCGTCGTGCTGCTGGGCGATGCGGTGCGCCGCAAGACCGTCACCGCGCGCATCAAGATCGCAGAGATCGACACGGCCTTGCTGCAGATCCAGCATTCATTCCAACTGCAAGCCAGGAGCTTGCCGTCGCACATCCTCATTCTCAGTTGAGGGTCCCAGGTGACAGCAGCATGAAGGGCGGCCATTTCTGGCCGCCTTTTTTCATTCAGCGGGGGCGAGATTCTTCTGCGGTTCAGTGAACGCCGGATCGTCAAGGGGCAGGGGCTCACTCGCCACAGGCGGTCAACAAGAGCGGCTCCGCAACGGAACTCGGGCAGAACGACTCATGAAGCACACACACAATGGCACCCGCGCCGCAATCGGCTTGAATGAACCGGCATTTGCGCCGGCCCCGCTCGCACGGGCGGTGGCGCTGATGGTGGCCATGGGCGGCGGCGTCGGCGCGGTCCAGGCGCAGGCCGCCTTCAGCCCCGCCTGGTTCGCGAGCAAGGGCGCGACGCAAAGTGCCACCGCGCAGAGTGGCCGTCTTCCGAATGGCAAGCCCGCTGCCCAGGCGGCCACGACGCAGCAGACCGACGCCGCTCGCCAGAAGTTGCAGCAGTCCATGGCCAACCTGGGGCTGACGGCACAGTCGATCGCCGCCCAGCAGGCCCGACAGGCCGCCGCACGCGCCGCTGCGGAAGCCGCCGCCGGCGGCGTGCCCAACGGCCTGGCCCCGGGCGGCCTGGTGGTGGATAGCCAGAGCCTGACCGCCGGATGGATCGGTGCGAAGGGGCCGACCCAGACGGTGGATGCGGGCCGCACCACCGTCACCATCGAGCAGACCCAGAGCCGGGCCATCCTGAACTGGGAGACCTTCAACGTCGGTCGCCAGACCACGGTGCAGTTCCAGCAGCAGTCCGACTGGGCGGTGCTGAACAAGGTCAATGATCCGCTCGCCCGTCCCTCGCAGATCCAGGGCCAGATCAAGGGCGATGGCACGGTGCTCATCGTCAATCGCAACGGCATCGTCTTCTCCGGCACCAGCCAGATCAACACGCGCAACCTGGTCGCAGCTGCGGCCATGATCAGTGACGATCAGTTCCGCAGCGCCGGCATCTACAGCAACGGCAATTCGCCGAGCTTCACCGAGGCACGGGGCAAGATCGAGGTGCAGGCCGGCGCCCAGATCACCACGCCCAAGCCGGGCTCGGTCACCGTGGGCGGCGGCTATGCCATGTTGCTGGGCGCGGAGGTGCGCAACGACGGGCAGATCACCACGCCGTCGGGCCAGACCGTGCTGGCGGCGGGCGACAGCTTCACCATCCGCAAGGGCGCGGGCACCGAAGGCAATGTCGGCGCCACCACCGTGGGCAACGAGGTCGCGGCCTCGCGCCTGCCTGGCAGCAGTGCGGGCACCGTGGTCAACTCCGGCCTGATCACCGCCGCCACCGGCGACATCACCCTGACCGGCCATGCGGTGACGCAAGCCGGCGTGTTGGTGAGCACCACGTCCACGGCCCGGCGCGGCACCATCCATCTCTCCACCCGGGCCAGCGACGACACCGGCACCGTCACCCTGGCCAACGGCAGCACCACCGCGATCCTGCTGGAGGACAGCAGCGCGACCGCCCTGGACAGCCAGCGGGATGCGGCGCTCAAGGACCTGGGGGCGGTCGGCAACAACGCCAGCGGCGTGTTCGACAACCTCAGCACCGTGGTGGATCGGCGCGACCTCTCACGCGTGGAGATCGTCAGCGGCAACACGGTGGACTTCCAGGGCGGCTCGATGACGCTGGCCACCGGCGGCGAGATGGCCGTCACCGCGGTGAAGCGCACCCTGGTCGACAAGGGCGCGGCGCTGGACGTGTCCGGCGCGGTCGGCGTCAAGGTGGCGATGGAGAGCAACAACCTGCTCATCAATGCCCAGGGCAATGAGCAACGGGACGCCCCGACCAACCGCGACGACGAGTCGCTCAACAGCCTGGACCTCTGGGTCGATCGGCGCAAGCTGGTCTTCGTGCCGGCCGGCACCAACGGCTATGCGACCGACCGTTGGTACACCGAGGGCGGCTTGCTGGAAGTCTCCGGCTATGTGGCCACCAGCCACCATTCGGTGGGCGAGTGGATGGCCCAGGGCGGCACCGTCACCGTCACCGGCGGCGATCTGGTCACCCGTGCCGGGTCGGGCATCAACCTTTCAGGCGGCACGCTGGACGTGGCGGCCGGCGTCCTCCGGCAGAGCTGGATCAAGGGCCGCGACGGCCGGCTGCATGAAGTGTCCAGCGCACCCGGCGACCTGCTCTATGCGGGGCTGTACCGGGGCTTCTCGGGCGAGCATGTCCGCTGGGGCACCGATGGGACCGAGGCCTACTACAACCCGCTGATCGCGCCGCAACAGCGGCTGGAGAACGGCTACACCGTCGGTCGCGATGCCGGCAAGCTGGTGGTGGCCACCCGCAGCGCGGTGCTGGAGGGCACCCTGCGGGGCGACACCTACAACAGCCCGCAGCAGCTCAAGGCGCCGCAGGCCGACCTCGACGGCTACCACCAGTCGCAGACGGCCGCAGCGCGCGGTCCCCAACTGATCGTCGGGCAGTACCGGCCGGTCTATGACACCACCAGCGTCATGCTTCGCCACCAGCTGTCGGCGGTGGCCGACCGCGTGTCGTTGAAGGACGGCGTGCCGGCCACGGCGGGTGAGATTCAGTTGGGCGACGCCGTCGCCGCCGACCGTCAGGGCGTGATCACGCTGGACGCCGCACGCCTGAGCGACACGGGTCTCGGTGCAGTGCGCCTGGCGGCGAGCCGTGGCATAGAGGTGCAGGCCGATCTGGCCGTGACCGATGGCGGCGACATCACCCTGTACGCGCCGCAGGTGAATGTCGCGGCCGACCTGACCGCGCACAGCGGCACGATCCGCATCGGCAATGTGCTGCGACAGCCGCAGCAGGTCACCGGCAATCCGGTTCAGGATGGCGCCCTCGCCGTGCCGGGCAACGCGGTCGGCGGCGTCACCGTGCACACCGGCGTGACGCTGGATGCCAGCGGACGCTTCACCGATCTGCGGGCGACTGATGGCAACCCCGCGCTTCAGGCCCATCTCGACGGCGGCAGCGTCAGCATTCGGTCGACCGACAGCGTGAGCCTGGCCAAGGGCGCGCTCATCGATGTGTCCTCGGGCGCGATGGTGGAGGCGGACGGCAGCGTGACCGGCGGCAAAGGCGGCTCGGTGCAATTGGGCGCCGGTCTGGCGCTGGCGGCGGGCGGCTCGAACGCCCCGGCGTCGCTGATCCTGGACGGTGACATCCACGGCCACGGCGTCAACGGCGGCGGCACGCTGTCGATCGAGTCGGCGAGCGGCATCGTCATCGGCGGACAGATGCAGCAGGTGGACGGCGTGCTGAAGGCCGGCGCCTCGTCGCTGGTCGATCTGGTCCTGCTGAACCCGCAGGAGATCAAGGTGCCTGCCGGCGGCGTGCTGCCGGTCAACTACCAGTACATCGTCTCGCACGTCAATCCGGGTGACTTGGTCGGCGCCACCGGCTTCAAGACCGGCGTGAACTTGGTAACCCAGGCCGATTGGCTGCCCCCGGTCGGCAGCTACACCATTCGCGTCAACGGCAATTTTGCGCAGCGCACCGACGGCGGGTTCCTGGTCGACAAGGGCCTGTTCCTGCCGAAGGAGTTCATCCCGTTCATCCCCAAGGGCAGCGTGGTGAGCTTCATCAGCGACCCGCAGAGCGTGGCCTCGTATGCCAAGTTCGTGGTGCCCGCCGACGTCTTCCCGCAGGGCGTGCCGATCCCCGATCGGGTGGTCCGCTTCCGGGCCGGCGAGCGCGCGCCGTTCGATCTGACGCTGCAACTGGCGGCCGGCACGCGCCTGGCCGCGGGCGTGGTGCTGCCGACAGACGTGGCCGTGGCGCCGACGACCACCTTGAGCACCGAGCTGTTCCAGAGTGGTTTCTCGCAATACGACGTGCGCGGCCATCTCGGTGTGGCGGTGCCCGACGGCGTGGCCCTGGACGTCTCCGTGCCGGTGTTGCGCGGCGTGGCGCCGATGCCGCTGAGCGAGCCCGACCTGGCGGCGGCCTTCACGCCTTTCCGGCCCGCGCTCTACCAGGAGAACGCCAGCACTGGCGTGTTGACGCCACGCACCGGCGCCAGCCTGACCCTGTCGGCTGGGCGGCCGACGCTGCAGGCCACGGTGGGCGATGCCGGCGATCTGACGATGGGCGAGGGCGCCCGGATCCGGGTGGATCCCGGACAGTCGATCGTGTTGTCCAGCCGCGGATCGCTCAAGGTGGACGGGCTGCTGGAGGCCAAGGGGGGCGAGATCGCCTTGCTGGGACCGCAGTCCGTCATCAGCCAGCGGGACCTGGATCACGGCGGCCTGGTGGCCGACGGCTGGGCCAGCGATCGGGCCATCGAACTGGGCGCGCAGGCGGTGCTGGATGCCTCCGCTGCGTCGTCCGTGGCGGTGGATGCACTGGGTCGGCGTTATGGCTTGGTGACCGACGGCGGCCGCATCGTCGTCGGCGGCACATTGAAGGACTCGGGCGCGCGCGCCTTGACCTCGGATGCGTTCGTGGTCGTGCATGAAGGCGCGGTGCTGGATGCGTCGGGCGGTTCGGTGTCGCTGGACCTCCCCGGGCAGGGACTGCGGACCGTGGCGAGCCATGGAGGGGACATTCAGTTGAGCTCCGCCAATGGGCTGGTGCTGGACGGCACCCTCCGCGCCCAGGCCGGCGGCGCGGGCGCTTCCGGCGGCCAGCTCACCGTGGCGCTGGAGGCGCCCCAGGTGGCGACCGGCGCGGAGGCCGAGGTGCTCGCGCTGAGGGAGCTGACGCTCCGCCAGCAGCATGTGGCGGGGGCCGCCGGCAGCGCGCTGCGCTATGGCCAGGCGGCCCTGGGTGTCGATCAGGTCCGCGAGGGCGGCTTCTCCTCGCTCGCCCTGTACAGCAACGGCCTGCTGAGCCTGGCCGGCAATGTCGATCTCTCCCTGGACCGCGAATTGCGTCTGTACGCCGGAGCCATCGCGGCCGAGCGGGGGGCGTCGCCGACCGCCGAGGTGCGCCTGAATGCACCGCATGTGGTGCTGGGCGGCATCGTCGACAACATCACCTATTCCGATCTCCATGTGCGGCCGTCCTATCAGGGGGGCGTGAGCACCCAGCCGTCCAACGGCACGCTGACCGTGCGCGGGCAACTGATCGATGTGCAGGGCGTGGTGACCTCCGGCCTGAACCGGACCGTGGCCTTCACCCAGGAGGATCGGGCGGGATTCCGGCAACTCAACCTGCTCAGCGACGGCGACCTGCGCTTTGCCGCCGGTGAGAGCCTGCCGTCCGGCTTCACCGGCAATGAGCTGAATGCCACCGGCAGCATCCTGCTGCAGGCGGCACAGGTCTATCCCGGCACCGGCGTCTCTGCGCGGGTGCGGGCGGGCCGCCTGACCGACTTCGCCTTCGATCCCGACAGCCGTCTGGTCATCGAGCGGGCCGACCCGCAGGGCGCCGATCCGGCCCTGCCGTATTCGGTCTTCGGCAATCTGCAGCTGAGCGCCGCGCATGTGGAACAGAACGGCGTGGTGCGCGCGCCGCTGGGCAACATCACCCTGGGCACCTCGGACGCGTCCAGCGGGTCGGCCTTGACGGTGCAACTCGGTGCGAACAGCCTCACCTCGGTCAGCGCGGCGGGCCTCGTGATGCCGTATGGCGGCACTTCCGACGGCGTGACCTATGCCCAGGACGGCCGCCCGGTGGGCCTCAAGGGCGTGGGCGCCAACGGCAACATCACGCTGTCGGGCGCCGGCATCGATGTCGATCGCGGGGCAGTGCTGGACCTGTCCGGCGGTGGCGATCTGCGCGGCGCAGGCTTTGTCTCGGGACGGGGCGGATCGACCGATGCGCGGATGAACCCGCTGGTGCAGACCGGCAAGGACGGCTTCGTGCTGCCCGATCTGGCGAGCCATCCGGTCTATGCCATCGTGCCGGGCTACCGCTCGGCCTATGCGCCGCTCGACAGCGGCGGTGCGGTGGCCCCGGCGGTGGGCCGTCAGGTCACCATCGGCGCCAACGACGTGCCGGGATTGGCCGCCGGCACCTACACCCTGCTGCCGTCCCACTACGCCCTGCTGCCGGGCGCCTTCCGGGTCGAGATCAGCAGCGATCCGACCGGTCGCAGCGCCGACGGCGCCATTGCCATGCGCAACGGCTCCTACAAGGTGGCGGGCACCCTGGGCACCGCGCACACCAATCAGCGCGACAGCTTGTCCAGCCAGGTCATCGTGACGCCGGCCGATGTGCTGCGCCGCTACTCGGAATACAACGAGACCCGCTATGCCGACTTCGTCCTGCAGCAGGCCAGCCTGTCGGGCACGGTTCGCGCGATGCTGCCGGCCGATGCGAAGACGCTGAACATCTCGCTGCCGTCGTCGGCGGACAGCCATTTCAGCTTCGACGGACAAGCCGATTTCACACCGGCCAAGGGCGGCCATGGCGGCACGGCCACCCTTTCGGCCACCGGCCTGTTCTCCTGGAGCGGGGCGATCGAGGTGCGCGGGGACGGCAGCCGTCCCACCGCCGGATTCGAGGGCCTGTCGATTCAAGCGGGTGATCTGAACGCGCTGGGCGCGGCGCGGTTGCTGGTCGGCGGCACCTTCTCGTCCACCCACGGCGTGCAGGTCAACGGCTCGGACCAGAGCAACTATGTGGATGTGGCCGGCACGGTGGGCCGCATCGCGCTGCGCGATGGCGCGGTGCTGCGCGCGCCCGAGGTGCTGCTGGTCGCCAACAGCCCGACGGGCGGCATCGACATCGAGGCCGGCGCCGGCATCCGCACCATCGGCGCCGGCAAGGCGGCGTTCGACTCGACCGACGGCTATGTCTACCGCCTCGGCGCGGTCGCCTTGGTGGGGGCGTCCAATGGCACGCTCAACCTGCTGGCGCCGCAGGTGGGCACCTCGTCCAACGAGGGCGGCGGCACGATCCGCATCGGCAGTTGCGGCGCCCGCTGCGACGATCCGGCCGAGCTGTATGCCGAGGGCACCCTGGTGGCGGCCACCCGCCGCAGCGTGGACATGAAGGACAACGTGCGCTTCGGGGCGCGGGACCTGGTGCTCGCCGTGGGCGCGGTCAATGCCGGCAGTGCCGAGGAACTGGCCGCCGCGCAGGCGCGCGGTGCGTTGACGCCGGGTCTCACCCTGAATCAAACGGTGCTGGACCGCCTGATGAAGGGCGACACCGCCTACGGCGCACCGGCGCTGCAACGCCTGGTGCTGACGGCGGGTGAGTCCATCAACTTCTTCGGCGATGTGACCCTGGACACCACCGATCCCGCGACCGGCAAGGCCGCGCTGAACCTGGTGCTGTCCACACCGGCCCTGTATGGATGGGGCGATGCGGACGATGTGGCCCGCATCACCACCGGCAAGCTGACCTGGGCCGGTCTGGCCGGCGGTGCGCCGGCGCCGGTGACCGGCGGCCGGGGCACGGGCACCGGTCAATTGCAGGTGACCGCCAATCTGATCGAGTTCGGCATGGACGCCACGGCGCAGCCGACCGGTGTGCAGGATGTCGGCCGCACCATCCTCGGTTTCGGCGATGTGCGGATGAGCGCCAGCGAGCGGATCACCGCCAACCACAAGGGCTCGCTGACGGTGGCCGAATCCATGGTCGCCGGCAGCGACGGCCCGCAGTTCCAGGGCGGCAACCTGGTCCTCAGCACCCCGCTGATGACCGGCGCGGGCGGCTCGGTCAACCGCATCACGGCGGGCGGCTCGCTGGCCGTGGTCGCGCCGACGGGCGGCAGCACCGCCGCGGTGACGCCCACGGTGGAGACCGGCGCCGAACTGAGCCTCACCGGCCAGACGGTGCGCCTGGATACCGCCGTGGTGCTGCCCAGCGGCAAGCTCACCGTGAAGGCCGATGGCGACGTGCTTCTGGGCGATCAGGCGCAATTGGATCTGGCCGGTCGCGAGATCAAGCTGCATGACATCAGCCGCTATTCGTGGGGTGGCGATGCCACGCTGCAGAGCGCCACAGGCAACGTCACACAGTCCGCGGGGTCCCGCATCGATCTCTCGGCGAAGAACAACCACGCCGGTCTGCTGAGCGTCATTGCGCTGGACGAAGAGGCGGGCCGGGTCGTCTTGCAGGGCAAGGTGCTCGGCAGTGCCAGCGGGCACGATGACGCCGGCGGCACGCTGGTGCCCTACCGCGCCGGCGGTGTGAACATCCGCGCCCAGCATCTGGGCACCGGTGACGATCTGACCGGTGAATTCGCCGCCTTCAACAGCCGGCTCAACGAGGGCGGTGTCACCGGCAGCCGAAGCTTCCAGCTCAAGCAAGGCGACCTCACCATCGGCAGCGAGTTGCGTGCGCACGAGGTATCGGTCTCGCTGGACCGCGGACAGCTGACTGTCTCCGGCACCATCGACGCCAGCGGCGAGCAGGTGGGCAGCATCCGCCTGGCGGCCGCGCGCGGCCTGACGCTGGCCGGCACTGCCGTGCTGGATGCGCATGGCACGGTGCTGCGTGTGGACAGCGACGGCCAGATCATCGACAGCCCCAACCGGGCGACGGTGGAACTGGATTCGGGCACCGGCATGCTGGCGATCGGCAGCGGCGCACGCATCGACCTGCGGCACGGCACCGCCAGCACCGGCGGTGACGGACGCGATCGCGGCACGCTGGACCTGTACGCACCCCGCGTGGGCAGCACCGGCCGCATCACCGATGCCGATGCAGCCACCTACGGTGACATCGCCATCGATGCGCGCGGCAATGTGACGATTCAGGGCGCGCGGTCCATCGCCGTGTACGGCAAGCAGGTCTATCAGGATGCGCCTTTCGGCACCGATCCAGCGGCCAGTGGTCGCCCCTATCAGGTCATCGACCAGGCCTACCTGGACGGCAAGCATGCCGAATCGGCGCAGTTCATCGACGGCGCACTCGCCAACACCGCGTTGCTGGGCACCCGGCTGGGCGGGCTCAATACCGCCGACTACCGCAATGCGCTGCATCTGCGTCCGGCGGTGGAGGTGGCCAGTGCCACGCCGGACGGTGACCTCATCGTGCGCGGCGACCTGGACCTCTCCGGCCAGCGCTACAGCGGCCTGAATCCCAACACCCCGAAAACCGCCGTCTACGGTTCGGGTGAGGTCGGCATGCTGACCCTGCGCGCTGGTGGCGACCTGTCGATCTACGGCAGCATCAACGACGGCTTCGCGCCCCCACCCGAGACGCCGGACGACCAGGGCTGGATCCTGACCCAGGGCGTGCAACGCTTCGGCGGTGATGTGGTGGTGCCAGCCGCCGGCGTGACGCTGGCCGAGGGGACGACCTATCCGGCCGGCAAGACGCTCAACTACGCGATCACCGCCAAGGACGTGACGCTGCCGGCGAGCACGCTGCTGCCGTCCACCGTCACGCTCGACCGCGCGCTCACCCTGCCGGCCGGCACGGTGCTGGCGGCGGATGTGCGCGCGGCCGACGGCACGGTGCTGTTGGCCGCTGGATCGATCGTCGGCGCGAACGGGGCGGCATTGCCTGCGGGTGCGCAACTGATGGCCGGCACCCGGCTGCCGGTGACGGTGACGCTGGCCCGGCTGGTGTGGCCCAAGGGCACGGCCTTGCCGGTGGCGATGGTGCAGTCCGGTTCGCTCGCACTGCCGGTCGGCGCCGTGATCGCCGCCGGCACGAACGTCGCCTTGCCGGACGATGCCGCCTTCATCCATCTGCGCCATGCGGACGGCAGCGGTCGTCAAGGGCGCAACTGGGCGGTGGCCCAGATGCTGCCGGAGGGCTCGCCGTCGTGGAGCCTGCGGCTGGTGGCCGGCGCCGACCTGGAGGCGGCCGACGCGCGGCTGCGCAACACGCAGGGCCGCGGTCATCTGACGCTGGCCGACACCCATTACGGCGTGCAGGTCACGGCGGGCGGTGTCATCGCTGGCCTGAACTGGGGCGGCGTCAACGAGATCATCAATGCCGCAGGCGGCCTGCCGCCGGGCATCAACGATCCGCATGAGCTGCTGGGCAAGACCGAAGCGGAGATCGTGTCGCTGTACGGCGCCTTCGAATGGGGCGACTTCGGCCTGCCGCTGGACTTCTGGAGCCCCAGCGGCGGCAATATCCTCAAGGGCCTGACCCTGCAGGGCGTGGACGCGGTGGTCAACGTGGCCGGCGGCCTGCCGCCCGGCATCAACGATCCGCGCGAACTGGTCGGCAAGACCGAGTCCGAGCTGGTCACGCTCTACGGCGCCTTCTCGTGGGACGACTTCGGCATGCCGGCCGACTTCTGGACTCTGGCTTCGGGCAACGGCGCGACGCTGAACCTTCCGTCCACCGTGGCGGCGAAGTCGCCCACTTTCAGCGTGGTGCGCACCGGTACCGGCGATTTGTCGCTGATCGCTGGCGGCAACTTCTCGATGCGGTCGGCCTACGGCGTCTACACCGCCGGCACCGCCACCAGCCTGGGCAGCGCCGGACTCGATGCGGCGTACAACCAGGGTCGCGGTCTGGTTGCCGGCGGCAGCTCGGTGCTGGGCAATGCGGCCCAGGGCTTGTCGAGCCGCTATGAAGCGCTCGTCAGCGGCGCCGACAGCCTCTACAAGGCCTGGTATCCGAACGGCGGCGGCAACCTCTGGGTCGACGTCGGCGGCAACCTGACGGGCGACGCCTGGAGCTCCAGCGGCGAAACCGGCTGGGCCAGCGCCAGCGTCGGCAACTGGCTGTGGCGCCAGGGCACTGGAGATACGGCCGGCGTGGACCCGGTGCCGACGGCCTGGTGGATCAACTTCGGCAGCTATGCCTCCCGTGAGAACAACGGCGTCGCCTACTGGCCGACGGTGGTGGGCTTCACCGGACTGGGTACCCTCGGCGGCGGCAATGCGGCCATCCGCGTGGAGGGTGATGCGGGCGTGGTCGCGTTGAAGACGACGGCCGCGGCCACGCTCAACAACAGCGGCAGCACGGCGGCGCGGAGCGAGGGCGTGACCCTGGCCATCGGCAGCACCGGCCGTGTGCTGGACGACGGCCGCGTGGTCCTGACCGGGGGAGGCGATCTGGATGTGCGCCTCGGCGGCGGCTGGAACAGCCATCTGGACGCGCGTCTGAGCGGCGGTGGCGCAGGCGTGGCCCAGACCCACGAGCTGTATGGCAGCGCGGTCAACCTGCGTGGCGCGATCAACCTGACAGCGGGGCAGATCGGCACGGTCGAGCTGTTCTACGGCGCGGTCCAGGATGCCAAGGAACTGCGGGCGGCGGATCCGACGGTCGCCACCGCGTCGCGGGCCACCGGCGGCCTGATGCTGATGCAGGGCGATGCCAGCGCATCGATCACCAGCCGCGGCGACTTGGTGCTGGGCGGCACCGGCGATCCCGGGCTGGTGATCACGCCCAACGGCACGGCCTTCACCTCGGCTGCCGGCAACGGTCAGATGGGCACGAGCTGGTTCACGCTGTGGACCGACCGCACCGCCTTGCAACTGGTCTCCGCCGGCGGCCAACTGGCCTTCGACACACGGGCCAGCGAAACCAGCGCCCAGCCCGCCAACGGCAACTGGGACTACACCAGCAACGGCGGCTGGTTCCTGCTGCCAGGCAAGGTGAGCGCTTTGGCGGCCACCGGCAGCATCTATTACGGCAGCTCGGCCTCGTACGGCAACACCTCGGGCGGCGCAACCCAATGGAACACCGCCGGCCTGCTGCTCGCGCCGCTGGGCGAGCGCCGCATCGAGCTGCTGGCCGGACAGTCGCTGTACGGCGGCGGTCAGGCGATCAGCAATTCCGGGGCCGACAGCGCCATCATGGCGACGGTGCAACATCCGGCCTTCGCCGGCTATGACATGGGCGCCAGCACGAGCCCGGCCCTGGCGTCCAACGGCCAGGCGGACGGGGCGCTGATCGGCTATGGATTGCAGCCGCTGCTGGCCTTCGGCGCCAACACCATCGGCGATGCCGCCGTGGCCGCCACGGCCGCCCAGCCGTCGCGGTTCTATGCGGTGACCGGCGACATCGTCGGTCTGCGCACCGGCACGGTCGTCAACTACACCAGTGGCCTTCGCGCCGGGCAGCACGACCAGGTGGCCGCCGGACCGGTCTCGGTGAAGGCGGGACGGGACATCGTCTACACCGGCACCCGCGTCGGCGACAGCGTGCCGCTGGTCTCGGGCCTCACCAGTGACGACGCCGCGGCGGCGGTCTCCGGCAACCTGATCATCAACACCCACCCGAACGACGTGTCGATGATCCAGGCGGGACGCGACATCCTCTATGCGAATGTCGACGTGGCCGGCCCCGGCACCCTGGAGATCACCGCGGGACGCAACCTCATCCAGAACGACCGGGCCAACCTCACCAGCATCGGACCGGTGCTGTCCAGCGACGCGCGGCCGGGTGCCGGCATCGTGGTGCAGGCGGGTGTCGGCAGCCAGGGCGCGGACTACGGCCGGTTGCTGGCCCAGTACCTGGATCCCGCCAACCTGGCTGTGGCCGGCACGCCGCTGGCCGACCAGCCGGGCAAGGTGATCAAGACCTACGGCGCCGAGCTGGCGGACTGGCTCAGCGGTCGCTATGCCTTCAAGGGGACGGCGGCGGAGGCGATGAGCTTCTTCAGCACTTTGCCGCCGGAGCAGCAGCGCCTCTTTGCGCGCCAGGTCTTCTTTGCCGAGCTGCGCGAGGGCGGTCGGGAGTACACCGCCATTGGCGGCCCGCGCACCGGCAGCTACCTGCGCGGACGCAATGCCATCGCCGCGATGTTCCCCAACCAGAATCCGCAATCGCCGACCCTTGCGGGCACCGGAAATCTGCTGATGTATGGCGGTGCCGGCATCCACACCGACCTCGGCGGCGACATCCAGGTGCTGACGCCTGCGGGTGCCCAGACCTATGGCGTGGAAGGCGCGGCCCCGCCGGCCACGGCGGGCCTGATCACCCGCGGCAGCGGCGACATCCAGCTCTATGCGCTGGGCAGCATCCTGCTCGGCCAGAGCCGGGTGATGACCACCTTCGGCGGGGACATCCTGGCTTGGTCGGCGCGCGGGGACATCAACGCGGGCCGAGGGGCCAAGACCACGATCGTGTTCACGCCGCCGCGTCGCGTGTACGACGAGCTCGGCAATGTGAGCCTGTCGCCGGATGTGCCCAGCACCGGCGCCGGCATCGCCACGCTGAACCCGCTGGCCGAGGTGAAGGCGGGCGACATCGACCTGATTGCGCCCCTGGGCACCGTCGATGCGGGGGAGGCCGGCATTCGCGTGTCCGGCAACATCAACATCGCCGCGCTGCGTGTGGCGAATGCCGCGAACATCCAGGTGAAGGGTGAGTCCGCCGGCCTGCCGGCGGTGGCGGCGGTGAACGTCAATGCCCTGACCAGCGCCAGCACGGCGGCCAGCACCGCCGCGGCTGCCGCGCAGGAGGTGCTCCAGCGCGAGCGCGAGGCGGTGCGCCAGCAGCAGCCGTCGACCTTCACCGTCCGGGTGCTCGGCTTGGGCAATGACCCCGCGCCGACACCGTCGATGCCGGCGAGCCCGCCGACCAGTCGCGCGCCGGTGCCCTACGACCCGAGCAGCCCGGTGCAGATCGTCGGCCACGGCAAGGCATTGGATCCGGCCGTGATGGCGCAGTTGACGGAGGCCGAGCGGCGCGCCCTGGCCAACAAGCCGTGACCGCGGACAAGCCCTCGGGCCGGCGCTGAACCCATCGATCGGACGGCGACTGCCGTCCACCACGAAGGCCCCTGCCGGAAGGTTCGGCGGGGGCCTTCTCCTTTTCAGCGCGGGTTCAGCGCGGTCCTGGCGGTTCATGTGCAGGCGCGGCGCGCTGGGTCGGGCTGGCGCGGCGCTGAGCTGAGCTGAGCTGAGCTGAGCTGAGCTGAGCTGAGCGGAGCTGGTGGGGCAGTGCGGTGCGGTGCGGCACCTGCGTCCGAAGATTTTTATGAAGTTTTCGTGACTTCGCGTGGTTTCTCCCTTCGTGCGCCGTCTATGTATCGGGACGTGACGCTGACATCTGTCGCCGCCAGCATGGCTGGCCGAGGCAAAGGGTGGACGACGTCGGCGTCAATCAAAGAAACAGAGGAACGGGGTCGATGAGATGAGGGAGTTGTCAATGACCGGGCCACCGCCATCGGGTCAGGCGGCATGGCGGGCGATGCTCGGCGGCGTGGTCGTCGTCGGCGTCAGTGCCGTGGCGATGTCGCCGGTGTCCGTGCTGGCGCAGGGGCTGCCGGCATCGTCGCAGACACCTGCGTCGGCCTCTGGGCCTGCGCCTGCATCCGAATCCGCATCCGCATCCGCATCCGCATCCGCATCTTCGGACGACTCGGGCTCTCCGGCCGCCGGTGCTGCCACGCAGATCTCGAGCGATGCGGCAGTGACCACGTCGCCCGTGGATGTCTTCGAATACCTGGTCCGTGGCAATACCGTGCTGGACGCCCGCACCATCGAGCGTGCGGTGACACCGTTCCTGGGCCCGGCCCGTACGCGTCAGGACATCGAGGCCGCACGGGACGCGCTGGCCGCGGCCTATCAGGCGGCGGGCTACCAGTCCGCCTATGTGGACCTGCCGGATCAGCCGATGGTCGACGGCGTGGTGGTGCTGCTGGTCAACGAGGTGCGGGTGGGTCGGCTGCGGGTGACGGGCAGCGAATACACCTCGCTGCAGGCGGTGCGGGAGCAGGTGCCGTCGCTGAGCGAGGGCGAGGTGCCGAACTTCCAGCAGGCGCAGGTGGAGCTCAACACCCTCAACCGCGGCGGCCAGCGCCAGGTCATGCCCCTGGTGCGCCAGGGCAGCCTGCCGGGCACGATGGATGTGGACCTCAAGGTGGACGACCACAGCCCCTGGCGCGCCAGCATCGGACTCAATAACGACAAGAGCGCGGACACCCGGGACCTGCGCCTGAGCCTGTCGGTCGGTCATGACAACCTCTGGCAGCTCGGCCACAGCGCCTCGCTCAACCTGTATGCGACGCCGCAGGACTTCAGCCAGACCCACGTCGTCTCCGGCGCCTACACCGCGCCGCTGCGCGACAGTGCCTGGAGCGTCGAGGCCTCGGGCTATGTCTCCGACAGCAACATGGCCACGCTGGGCGGCACCACGGTGCTGGGCAAGGGCTACTCGGCGGGATTCAAGGGCAGCTATGTCGTCCCCGACAGCGGGGCGTGGTGGCACAGCTTCAGCCTGGGACTGGACCTCAAGCGCAATCGGGAGTCGCTGCGCGTGGGCGCGGCCGGTGACACCGTGCCGCTGGACTATGCGCCCTTCACCCTCGGCTACGCCGGTGTCCGCCAGGGGGAGCGCAGCCAGTTGAGCGTGGCCTTGTCCGCCGTCACCGGTGTGCGCAGCGTTCTGGGCTACGGCAGCGACTGGCGTGAGTTTGACTACAAACGCTACAAGTCGTCCCCCAGCTTCCTGGTGCTGAAGGGCGACATGAACGGCAGCCTGACGATGGAAGGCGGCTCGCAAGTCGCGCTGCGGGTGGCGGTGCAGGCGAGCGATTCGCCGCTGGTGTCCAGCGAGCAGATGGCCGCCGGTGGCATGAACTCGGTGCGCGGTTATCTGTCCGCCGAGCGGGTGGGTGACGTGGGCCTGGTGGGCGCGCTGGAATGGCGCACCCAGCCCCTGGCGCTGCCGATGGCGGCGATCGAGAACGCCCGGTTCTACACCTTCTTCGACTTCGGCCATCTGCGCCTGCGCGAGCCCCTGCCCGAGCAGCAGAGCCGCTTCACCTTGTTCTCGCTGGGCCTGGGCACGAGCTTCGGCTTCGGACCGCATCTGAGCGGTCGGCTGGATGTCGGCTACCCGCTGCGGGCCGGCGAACGGACGGATCGACACGATCCGCGTCTCACCTTCCATCTCAATGCCAGCTACTGAGCCGGCAGCCGCCATGTTCATTCGACTCAAGACTTTCGCGGAGACCTCAGTCATGCGACGTTTTCTCTTCCTCGCGTTCTCGTTGCTGGGCGCGCTCTGGCCCGGGCTGTCCCATGCCTGGTGGCAAGCCGACTGGGCCTACCGCAAGCCCATCACCCTGGATGCCGGACCGCAAGGCGCGGCGCTGGGCGGCGACAGCGGCCGGACCCCGGTGCTGCTGCGCCTGCACACCGGCAACTTCAGCTTCCAGGGCGTGTCCGAGACCGGCGCGGACCTGCGCTTCGTCGCCGCCGACGACAAGACGGTGCTGAACCACCAGATCGAGCAGTTCGATCCGCTGCTGGGCATGGCGCTGGTGTGGGTGGATGTGCCGACGCTGTCGGCCGGCGCCCCCCAGAAGATCTGGATGTATTACGGCAATGCCAAGGCACCGGCCTCGGGCAACGGCCAGCGCAGCTTCGATCCGGACTACACGCTGGTCTATCACTTCGCCGAAACCGGCGTCCCGGCGCGTGACACCACGGCCTACGGCAACCATGCGCAGACGGCCACCGCATCGGCGGAAGCCACGGTCATCGGACGTGGTGCCCAGATCGGACGGGCGCCGCTGATGCTGCCCGCGTCGCCGTCGCTGGCCATTGCCGCCGGCGCGCCGTTCACCTTCAGTGCCTGGGTCCGGCCCGACACCCTGAACGATCGGCAGGTGATCTATGCCCGCCGCGACGGCAGCGGCCAGTTGGTGCTCGGCATCGAGCAGGGCATTCCGTTCGTCGAGGTCAACGGCCAGCGCAGTGCGCCGGGCCTGCCGATCCAGGCGGCTCAGTGGTCGCACCTGGCGGTCAAGGCCGATGCGAAGACGGTGACGTTGCTGGTGGGCGGTCGTCCTGCGGCACGCCTGCCGGTCGGCCTGCCGGCACTCAGCACCGCCGCTTCCATGGGCGCGGATGCCGGCGCCGGGCAGGGCGGGGCCTTCGTCGGCTCGATCGACGAGGTGCGGCTGTCCAAGGTGGCGCGTCCCGATGCGCTGCTGCTGGCGGATGCGGTCTCGCAAGGCTCCGATTCGAGACTGACCCAGTTCGGCGCCGACGAGCAGCAGGCCGGCAAGAGCCACTTCGGCTTCATCCTGGCGGCGATGCCGCTGGATGCCTGGGTGGTGGTGGCGATCCTGGGTCTGATGATGGCGATCTCCTGGATCATCATGATCGGCAAGGGCCGCAGCTTCGGATCGATGGAGCGCGCCAATGCGGACTTCATGGTGCGCTTTCGCGAGACCTCGGGCCATGCGCTGGATTCGCTGGTCAAGCGCAACACCGTGGCGGAGGAGGTGAAGTCCGACTCGCCGCTGTGGCGGCTGTATGCCGTCGCGATCGAGGAACTCGAGCGGCGGCATGCCAACGGCTACGACGTGAATGCGGTCTCGGCCTCCACCATCGGTGCGATCCGTGCCGCGATGGACGGCGTGATGGTGCGGGAGGCGGAGAAGATGTCGCGCCGCATGAACTGGCTGTCCACCACGATCGAGGGCGCACCCTATGTCGGGCTGTTCGGCACGGTGATCGGCATCATGCTGGTGTTCGTGGTCGCGGCCATGGCCGGCGCGGTGGACATCAATTCGGTCGCGCCCGGCATGGCCGCGGCGCTGCTGTGTACCGCAGCGGGCCTGGGCGTCGCCATCCCGGCACTGTTTGGCTATAACTGGCTGGCTGCGCGGTCGGAGGCGATCGGCGCGGACATGGCGGTCTTTGTCGACGAGTTCGCGACCCGCCTGGCCGAGGAGCAGGGCGAGGGCCGGCAGATCCGCCCCGTCAGTGCGATGCGGAGCGCCTGACCCATGGCCACCGCAGCGAAATTCGGCGTCAAGCGGCGCACCGGCGGCATCAACATCACGCCCTTTGTGGACGTGCTGCTGGTGGTGCTGGTGATCTTCATCCTCACCAGCAATGCCAGCATTCCCGGCATCAAGGTCGAGCTGCCCAAGGCCAGTTCGTCCACCCCGCTGGAGAAGCCCAAGACCAAGGCCATCACCATCGACCACGGGGGCCAGATCTTCCTGGATGCCTATCCGGTGACGATCGCGGAGCTCGAGGAACGGCTGCGCACCGAGAAGGCGACGAACCCGGACTTTCCCGTCATCGTGCGCGGCGAGTCGTCGGTGCAGTACGCCAAGGTGGTCGAGGTGCTGGATCTGCTCCGGCGCATCGAGCTCAACCAGGTCGGCCTGGTGACCGGCAAGCCGGCGTGAGGGACAGCGCGTGAACGCGAACCGTCAATCCCCGAGTGCCGGCCGGGCGCTGTGGCGCCGGTGGAGCGGCTGGCTGATTTCCGCGGCGCTGTTGGTTGTGGTTGGCGGCGGGCTCTGGCATCTGCTGTCGGACACGGCCAGCACGCGGCGCGAGATGCCGCAGACGGCGTTGCTGTCCCTGCCGCTGCCGCCGCCACCCCCGCCGCCGCCTGAGCTCGAGAAGCCCCCGGAGCCGGTGCCCGAGAAGGTCGAGAAGATCACCGAGGTGGCGCCCACGCCGGACAAGCCGGCCGAGCCGGTGAGCGACGACAAGGCCCCGGATCCGAGCCGCGATCTGGGCGACCCCGTCACCATCGATGGCGCGGCACAGGCCGGCAATGACGCCTTCGGTGTCCAGTCCGGCCGCGGTGGCGGCATGACCGGGGGCGGCGGGGGCGGTGGCGGCGGGTTGGGCAACGCGTCCTATGCGCGCTATGTCTCCGGCCGGCTGCAGCAGGCGCTGTCGCGCGATGCGCGCACCCGGCAGCTGGCCTTCGAGGACATCCGGCTCGACCTGTGGCTCAACGCCGACGGCAAGCCCGTCCGCATCGAGCTGGTGCAGGGCACCGGCAATGCGCGGATCGATCCGATGGTGCTGGCCGTGGTGCGCGAGCTCGAAGCGATGGACGAGCGTCCACCGGCCGCCATGCGCTATCCGATGCGCGTCGCCATGCGAGGTGTCCGCCCTTGAGGCGGACCGCCGAGGCGGTCATGTCCACGGCCTTGGCCTTGGCGTTGTCCATGTCCTTGTCCTTGTCCAAGTCTGTTCCTGAAGCGGCCGGCCCTTTCCTGGGTCCATCACCGGGGCTGGCGCTTCTTTCCGAATATCGAAAGTCGTCATGACACACACAGCTGATCGATTCCCTCCCACGCCGGTGACGACGGTGCGCTCCGCCCGCCGTCCGTTGGTGCGACGCCTTGAGGCGGTGTCGCTCGTCGGCGCCTTCACGCTGGTCGCCGCCTGTGCCTCGGCCCACGCGCAGACCGCTGCCGCCACCACCGCCGCCCCGGCCGAGCGCGGCGAAAGCACGATGGTTCAGCTCATCCGCGGGCTGATCAAGAGCGGCGCACTCGCCAAGGACGTGGGCGAGGCCTTGCTGGCGCAGGCGCAGACGGAAGCCATGGCCGCACAGCAGGCGCAACGCAAGGCGGCCGCTGGCGCCACGGCCGTGGCCGGGGCGGGCGTGGCGGGATCCGCTGCCGGCGCCGGCTCCAGCGCGGTTGCCGCGGCGACGGGCGGCGCGGTGGCCACGCGCACCGCGGGGGGCGATGTGCGGGTGACCTATGTGCCGGAGACGGTGAAGGATCAGATCCGCCAGGAGCTCCGCGGCGAGGTGATGGCGCAAGCCAAGGCCGAGGGATGGGCGGCGCCCAGCCAGGTGCCGGAATGGACGCGGCGCATCCGCATCGAAGGCGATGTGCGGGTGCGCAATGAATCCCGGCTGTACGGGGGCAACAACAGCAATCAGGAAGTCAATTTCGCGGCGATCAATGCGGGCAGTCCGTATGACGTGAATCCCAACACGACCGCCAGCCTGCCGCCGCTGCTCAACACGCGGCAGGACCGCAGCAACCAGTGGCGCGCCCGCGCACGACTGGGCGTGGTGGCCGCGCTGTCGGAAGCGACCCAGGCCGGTATCCGCGTGGCCACCGGCAGCGATGCGAATCCGGTGTCGACCACCCAGACGCTGGGCGGCGGGCTGGAGAAGAAGTCGATCTGGCTGGACCAGGCCTGGATGTCCCATTCGCCGGTCGCCGGTCTGACGATCACCGGCGGGCGCTTCGGCAATCCGTTCGTCACCACCGACATGCTGTTCTCGTCCGACCTCAATCTGGACGGCGTGGCCGGCACCTTCAAGCGCGCCTTCGAGCGCAGCGGCAACCTCGAGGTGTTCGGCACCGTGGGCCTGATCCCGCTGGAATACCTGTCCAGCGACTTCCCCAAGACCAGCCAGGACAAGACCGCCAGCAAGAACAAGTGGCTGCTCGGGCTGCAGGCCGGCGCCACCTGGAAGGTGGATGCGGCCAACCAGCTGCGCGGCACGCTGGCGTATTACGACTTCCACCACATCAGCGGCGAGCGGTCCACCCCCTGCGCGCTCTATGCGGGCGAGGACCATTGCAGCACCGACTGGTCGCGCCCGGCCTTCATGCAGCGCGGCAACAGCATCATGTCGCTGCGCGATGTGGCGCTCAATCCGCAGGACCCGGCCAACACGGCCATGCCGCAGTATTTCGGCCTGGCCTCGCGCTTTCGCCTGGCCGATGTGAACCTGCGCTGGGACACCCGGGTGGCCAGCAGCTACGGACTTCGCCTGGACGTGAACCTGCTGCGCAACATGGCTTACGACGCGGATGAGATGTTCACCCGCTCGGGCGGCAACATCCTCAACAACTTCGACGGCTCCGGTGGCACCGGCCGTGCCGCCTTCCGCAGCGGAGGCAATGCCTACCAGATGATGGCCACCTTCGGCGCGCTCGCGCCCGAATGGCGCGGAGACTGGAACGTGTTCACCGGCTACAAGCGCATCGAGCCCGATGCGCTGCCGGACGGCTACAACGATTCCACCTTCCATGGCGGCGGCACGAATGCCCGCGGTTTCATCGTCGGCGGCGCCTACGCCTTCGACCGCAATGCCTGGGTCACCGGCCGCTGGATCTCCTCCAAGGAGGTCTATGGCCCGCCCGTGTCCATCGACACGCTGCAGATCGACTTCAATGCCCGCTTCTGAGGACGCCGCCATGTCTTTTGCCCGGATGCACCGCCGTCTGCTGCCGCCGCTGCTGGCAACCGTGACCGCCATGACCCTCGCCGTGCCCGCCATGGCTCAGCAGTCGCCCTCGATGGAGGAACGCCTGCGTACCCAACTGCGTGCCACCACGGTGCAGTTGCAGTCCGCTCAGAACGAATTGGCCGCGCTGAAGGCGGCCGGGACGGCTCGCCCGACCGCCCCCGTGGTGGACCACAGCGCGGAGGTGGCGGCGCTGCGGCGTGAGCTCGCCCAGAGCCGCGCCGAACTGGCCCGGGAGCGCGACACCCAGGCGCAAGGGGTGCAGCGCTCAGCCGACACGCAGTCGGCGGCGCAGGCGGCGGTCGAACGCGCCGCCACCCAGGTGGGGCAGTTCCGTGAGGCCTACAACGAACTGCTGAAGCTGGCCCGCGCCTCCGAGGCCGAAAGCCAGCGGCTGACGGCCAAGGCCGAGCGCCAGGCCTTGGCCCTGACGCAATGCCAGGCGCAGAACGACCAGCTCTATGCGGTCGGCCGCGATGTGCTGAAGGCCTATGAGTCGCTGGATCCGAAAACGGTGCTGGAAGCCCGTCAGCCCTTCGCTGCAAAGGCCAGGGTGCGCTATGACGAGATCACGCAGCAATACGGCGACCGGCTGCATGAGGGCCGGTTCGATGCACGGGCGGTCCAAGAGTCCGCTACCGCCGGTGGCCAATGACCGGCTCCACTTTCAATACCGCTGAATCAGCCGCACAACGCTGAACCAGCCACACACCGCTGAACACAGCAGACCACGCGACCACACCCATGACAGAAGCCCTTGACACCTCGAAGGTCGCGACCGCGACGTCGACTCGCCGTGCCACTCCCTCATCCGCAGCGCCTGCGGCTTCCTCCGCAGCCACTCCGGCTGCGGCCCCTGCTGCAGCTCCCGCTTTACCCGTCGCTTTACCCGTCGCTTCATCCACCGCTTCACCCACCGCTTTACCCACCGCTTTACCCACCGCTTTACCCACCGCTGCCGCATCTTCTTCCGCCGCATCTCCTTCGGCGCCCGCGGCCGCTGCTGCAACTTCGGCTCCTGCCGCTTCAGCCGCGCGCGCTCCCGCGCCCGCCGCCCCGGCCGTAAGTACCGTTGCAGCTCCTGCGCCAGTCGCTGCGCGCACCGAAGCGGTCCTGACGTTTCTGGACGCGGCGGTCGTGGCCGAAGCGATCCGCGCGGCCGGGTGCGCCGTCACGCCGGTGGAGCGGGACGGCGTCATCCATCTGCAAAGCGCCAGCCATGGTGTCGGCTTCCAGGTCCTGTGGGGCAATGTGATGTCGCCGGGCCGCTTCGCCGACCTGACGATGAGCTGCGCGATGCGTGTTCAAGCGGGCACGCTGCCGGAGGGGTTGCTCGGCGAATGGCATCGTGCCAAACGCTTCGCCCGTGCGGCGCAGCACGGCGACTTCGTGGCCCTTGAACTCGACATCGTTGCCGCCGGCGGCATCACCCAGGCCAACCTGCAGGTGATGATGCAGCTGTGGGTGCAGATGATGGGTGAATTCTTCCTGCACCTGAGGAGCTATTCGCCCGCCAAGTCCGCCTGAAGTCAGGAAGCGGTCAAGCGGCGCTCGGTTCCAGCTTGAACGCACTCACCGCATCCACCAGCATCCGCGCCTGCTGACTGAGACTGTCCGCCGCCGCCGCGGATTCCTCCACCAGGGCCGCGTTCTGCTGCGTGGTCTCATCCAGTTCCGCCACCGCGGAGTTGATCTGGATGATGTCGCGGCTCTGCGCCTGCGAGGCCTGGCCCAGTTCGCTGATCAGGCCCACCACGCTCATCACCTGGGAGCGGATCTCCTGCATGCTGCTGCCCGCAGTCCCCACCAGCCGGGAGCCGGCCTCGACCTTGTCGACGTTGCTGGTGATCAACTGCTTGATCTCCCGCGCCGCCGTGGCCGAGCGTTGCGCCAGGCTGCGCACCTCGGAGGCCACGACCGCGAAGCCGCGTCCCGCTTCGCCGGCGCGGGCCGCTTCCACCGCCGCATTCAGCGCCAGGATGTTGGTCTGGAACGCAATGCCGTCGATCACGCTGACGATGTCACCGATCCGCTTGCTGGCCTCGTTGATGTCGGTCATGGTGTGGATCACCTCACCCATCACCTCCGCCCCGCGCTGCGCCGCGCCATTGGCGGCGGTGGCAAAGTCGGTGGCCTGGCGCGCGGTCTCGGCGCTGTGGGTGACCGTGCCGGAGAGTTGCTCCATGGACGCTGCAGTCTGTTGAAGACTGCTGGCCTGTCGCTCGGTGCGTTGTGACAGATCGCCGTTGCCCACCGCGATCTGACCGGCGCCGGTGGCCACCGAGTCACTGCTTGCGCGCACCACGCCGACCAGATTGCGCAAGGCCTCCTGCATCTGCTGCAGGGACAGCATCAGCTGCCCGACCTCATCCCGCGATTCGGCCTCGATGCGGGAGCTCAGGTCGCCCTTGGCAATCCGCTGGGTGATGTTCATCGCCGACAGCAGCGGCCGCGTGACACTGCGGGCCATCCATCCCGCAATGCCCCCGCCGAGCAAGGCAGACAAGGAAAGCAATCCCACCATCGCCCAGGCCGCGCGCTGAATGGTGGTGTCCGCATCGGTCCTGGACTGGTCCATCGCCTTGCGTTGCAAGGCGATCAGTTCGTCCAGCGCAGCGAAATAGGCCACTTGGGCCTGGCTGACCTCGCCGACAAGGGCATCCCGCGCGGCGTCATTCTTGCCTTCCAGGCCCATCTTGATGGCGGGATTGATGACCTTGACATACGCCTCTCGGGTGCGGGTGACCCGTTCCAGCAATTCACTGCCGGCGTCCGCGGCCAGTTGCGCCTGAAGCTGCTTGAGCAGTTCCTGGGTCGAGCTGCGATTGGCATCGATCAGCGCTTTCTCCCGCTGCTTGGCGGCGGGGTCGCTCAGCAGGGCGATGTTGCGGGCCACCCGGGCGGTGACATTGACGTTGTCCTTGAGGCTGGTGAGCAGGCTGACGATCACCATGTGCTTGTCGGTGAGCTCATGCATCTGCATGCCGACCTCCTTCAGCGCCACCCGTCCGAAGCCGGCCACCGCCATGCTCATGACGATCAATAGAGCGAAACCCAGTCTCATGCGTGTGGCGATGGACCGGTCTTTCAATGCTTGCATGACAGCTCCCTGAGAACAGAGACGGCATTGCCCGGTCAGTCGCCGGCGGGAAGGTGGCCGTCGACGCCAATCCCGGAATCCCTTGTTTGAACCATTGTGTGAATCAAACTCGCGCAGCCGCAATGGGGCCGTGCACGGAATCCGCGAACGATTTCATGACTCTTGATGACATCGGATGCCGAGGCGACTACGCGGCCCCGCTGTCCGGCGTGTCCAGGGCGGTGCGCAGGGCGCGGGCGAGCTGGATCAGCTCCGCATTGATGGATTGGGCCGCGGCCTTGCACAGGTCGTCGTCGCCACCGGTCTTCTTCAGCCGGGATTCAAGGTCGCGCAGCTTCATTTCCAACGGGGCCGCCCCCACCGCCCCGCAGGCACCGCGCAGCGCGTGCGCGATCGTCAGCCATCGCTGGGTTCGGTCGGGCGAATCGACATCCATCAGTTCGGCCGCCCCGTCGACATAACGCGCCGCGAAGCGCTGAAGCACGCGGGTGAGTGCCACCATGTTGCCGCCGATCCCCTTCAACGCGAGCGCGAGGTCCATCTCGGAGATCTCGGTCAGCCGCTCTGCCAAGCTGGATTGCGCCACCGATGAGGGCATCGGCGCAACGGTCGAGGCGGTGGACCCTGCCAGCCAGCGCAGCAGCGCGCCATACAGCAGCACGGGATCCACCGGCTTGGCGATGTGGTCGTTCATGCCGGCGTCCAGGCAGGCACGGCGGTCCTCGCCGAAGGCATTGGCCGTCATGGCGACGATCGGCAGGGCGGTGCCCAGCGCCGCACGGATCTGACGGGTCGCTTCCAGACCATCCATCAGGGGCATCTGGACGTCCATGAGGATGAGGTCGAACGCCGCCTCGCGCGCCCGCGCGACAGCGGCGGCGCCATCCGAGACCAGCTCCACGGCCAGTCCCGCCGAGGCCAGCAGTTCGCTCGCGACTTCCTGGTTGATGGGGTTGTCCTCCGCCAGCAGCACACGCCGGCCGGCATGGCGCTGCCGGAGCTCGCTCAGAGCGGCTTCTTCGGTCAGTGGCGGCGACAGTGCCGGGGCGACGGCCTGGGTCCTGCCGTGGCCGGGCGGTTCGGCGGAGCCGATGGGACTGTCGAAATGGCGCGCGTTGACTTCCTCGATCAGGTCTCTGGCGTCCATGGATCGAATGGACTCGTTCGTGGCGAGTTCGTCCGCCGCGCCGACGCGCTCATTGCGCAGCAGACGCCCGATGGTGTCGCACAGGGCGGTCGGCGTCACCGGCTTGGCCAGGACCGCATCAAAGCCCGCCGCGCGCGCCTGCACGCGCAGGCCGGGCTCGTCATAGGCGGTCACCAGAATGCAGGGCGGCATGCCGTGCGACAGCAGCCGGCGCAGCTCGGCCAGGGTGGCGAAGCCGTCGAGCGGCGCCATGTGCCAGTCGATGAGCATGACGTCGAACCGGCGACCCGCCGTGGCCTCGCTGGCCGCATGCGTGACGCCATTGCGGCCGTTCAGGTGGCCGTCCACCGTCATGCCGAGCAGACGGAGCGCGTCGGCCACGGCCTCCAGCGATTCGGGCAGGTCATCCACCAACAAGGCGCGCCGGTCTCGCAGACGGCCCCGCATCTGATCCGGGTCCGCAGTGGCGGCCCGGCCGATCCAGGCGGTGAACCAGAAGGTGCTGCCGACGCCGGGCCGACTCTCCAGGCCGACCTCACCGTCCATCAGGCTGGCGATGTGGCGGGTCAAGGCCAGGCCCAGGCCGGTGCCGCCGAAACGACGCGTGGTGGAAATGTCGGCCTGCTCGAAGGCGCTGAACAAGTTGTGCTGGCGCTCTGGCACGATGCCGATGCCCGAATCCCTGACCTCGAAGCGCAGGGCCAACCGGTCGCCCTGCTGGGCATCCAGTTGACCGCGCAGGCGCACCCAGCCGCGCTCGGTGAACTTCACCGCATTGGCCACCAGGTTGATCAGCGCCTGCGCCAGGCGCTTGGGATCGCCGCGCATGCGCTCCGGCAGGTGGTCGGTGTCGAGCACCAGTTCCAGGCCTTTGGCGTTCGCCTCTTCGCCGACCATCTCCAGCACACCCGAGAGCAATTCATCGCGGGAGAACTCGAGGTCCTCCAGCACCATCTTGCCGGCTTCGATCTTGGACAGGTCGAGGATGTCGTTGATGACCTGCAGCAGATGTCGCGCCGCGCGCTCGATCTTGTGCAGGCGGTCCTGCTGCAACGGATCGCGGTTCTCCCGCCGCATCAGATGGGTCAGCCCGATGATGGCGTTCATCGGCGTGCGGATCTCATGGCTCATGTTGGCCAGGAAGGCGCTCTTGGCGCGGCTGGCGACCTCCGCGTGCTCGCGCGCTTCGATCAGGTCGGCGGTGCGGGTCGACACCAGCGTTTCGAGTTGATCGGTATGGACCTTCAACTGCGCTTCGAAGTGGCGCCGTTGCACCTCGGCCCGCGCCACGCGAATGCCCAGCGCCAGGTCGTGCGAGGCCTCTTCCAGGACGTCGATGGTGGCGGGTTCGAAGATGTGTTCCTCGGCGGCACAGATGTTGAGGATGCCGATCACGGCGCCATCGATCTCCAGCGGCAAGGACAGCGTGGCGCGACAACCCCGCGCCAAGGCGCCGGCCTTCCACACCGCATCCGCAGGTCGGCTGTCGGACTGGGTCCAGACCTGGATCGCGCGCTCGCGGATGGCGCGCCCGACCGGACCGGTGCCGTGTTCGGAGCCGTCCCAGGTCACATGCAGGCCATCGAGCAACCCCGGCTCCACGCCGTACATCGCCATCAGCCGCACCGCGCCGTCCTCCTCGGCATAACCGACCCAGGCAATGCGGAAGTGGCCCGCCTCGATGATGGCGCGGCACATCTGGTTCAGCAGGGCCGCTTCGTCATGCCGCTGCAACAGGGTGCGGTTGCCGGCAGACAGCACACGCAGCGCGCGGTTGCTGGACTCCAGCCGGGCTTCGCGCTCCTCGATCTTGGCGGACGCCTCGTCGATGGCCTGGGCCAGATGACCGATCTCGTCGCCACCGTAGGGCAATTCGCTGCGAACGCCTCGCTCGCCGGAGCGCTGGCGCTGCACCAGGTCGGACAGATGCTGCAGGGGACGCACGAACCAGCGATCCAGTCCGAGGAGCAGCGCGGCGCCGGTGGCCAGCAACACGGTCAGCAGGATGCCGAAGGCCGTGATCGCCTCGCGACGCGCCGGGGCTTCGACGGACGCCATGGAGGTGGCCAGGACCAATTGGTAGCGGCTCCCTGAGCTGGATCGCAGCAGCGGCACATGCGCGATCATCCGCCGCTCGCCGGCGCGGTTGAGGGCCTCGAAGGCGCCGGATTCGCCAGTGCCCAGCCGCTCGGCCAGCAGACCCGCGCCCAGTGGTGTGCCGGTCCACTGCTCCGGGTCCGGATGGCGGGCCACGATGTAGCCCCGGCCATCGACGATGGTCAACGCTTCGCCCGGCAGGCGATCCGAGGCGGCCACCGTGCGCGCCAGCCAGTTCAGGTTGAGGCCGCCGTAATAGACGGCCAGCACCTTGCCATCGGCATCGCGACGAGCCTTGCTCAGCGTGACGGTGGGCCGGCCCAAGGTGCGGCTGATGGTGACATCGCCCACTGCAATGGTGTTGGAGGCAATGGCCTGCTTGAACCAGCCGCGGTCGGCGAAATTCAATGGCTTGCCCGGATTGACGGCCGAGCACAGACGGTCCCCTTCCGGGTTGGTGACACCGAATTGATCGTAGTCGGGCTGATGTCTGAGCAGCTCCGCCAATTGGGCGTTGCAGGCCTCGGTGCCCGCCCCGGGGCGCGGTGTGGGATTGGCCATCAGCGCATCGAGGATCGCCTCCGCGCGTTCGACCAGGATGTCCTGCTTCGCCGCAATCAGGCGGACGCGGACAAGCAGGTTGTCTTCGGAGGTCTGGATGCGGGCGCGCCGGTCATCGACCAGGTGCCAGGCCAGCAGCGCGCCCAGGGCCGAGAAGGCCGCCAGCACCAGACCGATGACACGGGTTCTGAGCCGGGTGCGCCTCACCGTGGGACCCCATTCTCTCGGTGCGAGGCATCGGGCCCGGCCACCGCGTAGCACTCATCCATGAGCGGACTCTCAGGCAAACCAACGACTGACCTCGTCAAGATGCTCGCTCCGACATCTCTCGCGTCTGCGCCAGGGGCACCGCTTGATCCCACACGGTGGACTGCGAACGATGATCCACCAATTCCAGGGCGTCGTCCAGAGAGGACGTCGTCGCTCGACGCAGTTCCGTTCGGGGACCTGCGGGCCACGCCGATGCCTGCCGTCCGATCGGCCACCCGAGCGGGATGACCGAAAACGGGGCATCGATCCGAGGGTCTGAAGGGGAGGCGAGGGAGGCGAGGGAAGCGATGGAGGCATGGGGCCTGGCACGGGTGACTCAACCGTCCAGGTGGCCGTCTCCACTCTGATGAGGTCGCTGCGCCTTGGCAGCCATTGCTGCGAGGACTTCATCGGCGAAGCGGGTGACGTCGATGGGCTTGGCAATGTAGGCATCACAGCCGGCCGAGCGCAGTTGCGCTTCGTCGTCCTTCATGGCGAAGGCGGTGAAGGCGATGACGACGATCTCGGCGGTGGCGGGATCGGCTTTGAGTTGGCGCGTCAAGGACAGGCCATCGCCGCCGCCGAGCTTGATGTCCATGAGGATCACATCGGGGCGGAACGAGGCGACCTTGCGCATCACGTCCGTGGCATCGGAAACGGCGTCGACGATGAACCCCTCGTCGAGCACGAAGGACGCCAGCTCGGCGTTCTCGAGGTTGTCCTCCACGATCAGTGCGCGAGGTTTGCTCATCGAGTGACTCCGCTTGAATCTGGACCTGGGGTGTTGCCGCACCGGTGGAGGTTGAAGGCTCACAGCGATCGCTGCGAAAGCGGCTCGGGATGTTCAGGTTTCTCAGCGCGGTCAGCGGTGGCGGACGGGTGACCCGCCGGGACGACGGCGGCATCGGTGCCATGGCGGCGATTCAGTCGGGCGTGGAAGACGCTGCCTCGGCCGGGCTGACTTCGAACGCCCACCTGGCCGCCCTGGGCTTCGACCAGTCGCCGCGTCAGCGCCAGGCCCAGCCCGGTGCCCTGGTGCTGTCGGTCGCGGCCGGCATCGATCTGTCCGAATTCGGTGAAGAGACGGTGAATATTCTCCGGCGCAATGCCGACGCCGGTGTCCTCCACCTCCAGCCTGAAATGATGCGGCTCCTCGCGGGTCACGCGGATGGCGACTTCACCGTCCGGTGGTGTGAACTTGATGGCATTCGAGAGGTAGTTGTAGAGCACCTGCCTGAACCGGACCGGATCGAGGAACACCGCGTCCAGCCCGTTGTCGACCTGCAGGCTCAGACGGATCCGTTTCTGGTCCATGCCCGCATGCAGCGAATCGCTGACCTGTTCGACCAGCGCCGGCAACGAGATCGTCTCGGGAAAGAATTCGAACTTGCCCGATTCGACCTTGGACAGATCCAGCAAATCATTGATCAATTGCAGCAGATGCCGGCCACTGGTGGCGATGTGCCCGAGAAAGGTTTTCTGTTTGGGCGAATCCGGGCTCACCCGGCCTGCGAGCATCAATTCCGAGAATCCAATGATGGCGTTCAATGGCGTTCGGAGTTCATGGGACATGTTGGCAAGGAACTGGCTTTTGAGGCGGCTCGCCTCCTGGATCTGTCGCTTCTCGGCCTCCAGTCGCTCGGTGCGATTTCGGTCGGAGACATCCCGGACGATCATGGAGGCGCCGGCCATCACGCCATCGGCGTCATGAATCGGTGAAACTGTGACCGACACCTCCAGGGGACGGCCGTCCCGGCTCTGCCAGGTGCTCTCGAAGGCGGGCGTGCGGACGCCGCGGCTGAGTCGGGAGACGAGGCGCAACGCCTCGTCCTGTCGATCGAGAGGAATGAGTCGCCGCACCGAATGGCCGATGACTTCCTGAAGCGGGTAGCCGAACAAGGCGGTCGCTGCGCTGTTCCAGGTCTTGACGTGGCCGTCCAGGCTCATGCCGATGATCGCGTCATGCGAGGACTCGACAATTGCCGCCAGTTGGCTCGCATCGATCTCCGCCTGCAGTTGGCGGGTGCGGTCCCGCAGCACCAGGGCGGCGCCGCGCTGTTGGCCATCGTCGCCGAAGGTCAGGGCCGCTTTGACCTCGGTGGGCGTGCGGGTGCCGTCGCGTGCGATCGACACCACATGATGAACCACGTCGACGGTGAGGCCTTGGTCGCCGATCACGTCGACCGGGTTGGCGGCGAGCAGGGCAGGGTCTCGACCCTCGCGCATGAACACGTCCCACAGCAACTGGCCATGGGCATCGGATTGGGTCCAGCCGGTCAGACGCTCGGAGACGTCATTCATTTGCGTGACACGTCCGAGGCGGTCGGTGGCAATGAAACCGGCATCGATGCTCGCCAGCGTGACCGCCAGGCTCTGCTGGATATCGATCAACCGGTCCTCGGCGGTGCGCCGCCGCCGGATCTCTTCTTCCAATGCACTGATGGCGCTTCGCAGGCTCGCTTCAGTCTTTTTGAGATGGGTGATTTCGGTGACCGAGACGATGATGCCCTCGACCTGACCGTTCTGGATATCGGGCCGGTAGTTCGCGAGGCTGTGACGATTCACGCCATTGGGACCCGGGACCACACGCTCGAAGGTCTGCTCTTCGCCGCGAAGGGCGGCCTGAATGTAGGGTTCATTCAAGGCGTAGAGCGTGGGTCCCAGCAGATCACGCAATGAGGTGCCGATCAGCCGATCGGGGTCGGCACCGAACCAGGTCTCATAGGCGCGGTTGGCGAATCGGCACAGCAGATGGCGGTCCCAGTAGGCCAGCATCGACGGCACATGGTCCACCAGCCGACGCCAGGCTTCAGACGTCTCTGAGAAAGGTGCAGTCTCCATTCGCCTCCCGTCGGGGGTCGCATCGAATCGGCGCCGCATGGACGTGTCGTCTGGCTCCGAAACGGGCTGACGATCGAGTGTGAGGCATCGTACGCCTCAATGGACGATTGATGGAGGGGACATCGCAGCGGTGGGCCGCCGATTGCCGCTGTCTGCATGGGGCGGGACGTCATCCTCAAGTTTGAGGATGGCGAAAGCGCAGCATGCTGAAAAGCGCTTCACAGCCCCCGCAGTCAATCGGCGCCCGCTCTGGGTGGTCAGCGCGATTGGCGGACTGGCCTATGGCGTCGCGTTGGGTGGGCTGCGCCGCCAGGCTTTGCGCGCGCGGCGCTGTACCGCGGCAGGGCCCGACGCCGGCGAGCGGTCCCGCGTGGCCAGTGCCTCCTCAAGGTTCAATTGACGGAAGCGGGACGCCGGGCGCTCCATGAGGGCACGGATGTGCCGGGCGGAAAAGGCCCGACCGCGCTAGGCGTTCGCGTTTGTTTTGGCATCCGCGGGCGCCGGCAGCGGCCAGCCTTCATGCTGCGCCACGCGTTCCAGTGCCGACTCGAAGCGTGCCCTCGATTCGGCCGCCACCTGCCGCAGGTAGTCATGCAAGGCCGCGTCTGCCGGCCCGCGGTTTTCGCATTCGGCGCTGTAGCCCTCGAAGTGGGAGAGCTGCATCAACAGCTCCGCCACATGCCGAGGGCATTCGCAGGCCACGGTCGAGGATCGGCTCGCAAAGGCCACCAGCGTGTCGTCGTCCCAGCGCCGTGCGGGCCAGGGGTTGCCAGGGGCCGGCGGTGCCGCCATCGCGACGGTCATCTGGCCATCGTCGCCGGTCTCCAGGCCGAAGTGCCGCAGCCAGTGGCCGATCACCACATCCGGCTGGGGCTCGCGCAGCAGCGTGATACCGACGGCGGCCAGCGATTCGCAGACCGCGTCCGCCGCAAAGCCATAGAGCACCGCCATCGGCACGCCCATCAGGCGCGGTGCGGCGGCTTCCTGTTCCGCCAGCCAGCCGGCATGCAGATGCGGCTGATGGATGAGGAGCGCATCGATGTCGGTGAGCGCCAGCGATCGGGCGGCGTCGGCCATCGAGTCGAAGGGGCCCACTACCTGCACGGTTCGGCCCAATCGGCGCAGCAGGGAGGGCCGCTGCATGCGCGCACCCAGGGCGGACCCAATGACGGCCAGCCGCCACGGCGCGGGCGATTCAATGCCGCTTGGCGCGTGTTCACGGCGTGTGGCCACCGACAGCGCGCCGACATGGTTGGCCGCCACGGCCTGCAGTTGCGACATGTCGAGCGCGGCCAGGCTGCCGATCGCGTGGCCCAGTTCGGTGAGTTGCTTGATCAACGCCAGGCGCCGCACGTCATCCGCCGAATACAGCCGCTGGCCACCGGTGGACCACCGCGGTGGCGTCAACGCATAACGCCGCTCCCAGACCCGCAGGGTGGCGACCGGCATGCGCAGCATGCGAGCGACCGCGCCGCTGCGCCGCAGCGAGACGTCGTCATCGGAGCCGGTGGAGACCGGCGAGGAGGAGATGGGCGGATTCGGCATTTGTCCTCGCGATGAATCGTTATTGACGCAAAGTGTAGAGCGAATATCGCTTCAATGGGGTGAAAGTGAGTCATAAAACCCGTAGTATTGACTCATGTTGAAAGATAAAAGCGCTTCAGTGGCGGTGGTCGGAGCCGGAGTGGCCGGGGCAAGCTGTGCCCAGGCGCTGATGCGGGCGGGCCAAGCGGTCCAGGTGTTCGACAAGGCGCGCGGCGCCGGCGGGCGGCTGGCCACCCGTCGGTTGGAATGGCCGCTGACCGATGGCGACGTCGGTCGGGCCCGGCTGGACCACGGCGCGGTCGGCTTCACGGCGCGCAGTGAGGCATTTCGGACCTTCGTGTCGCAAGCGCAGGCGGCGGGCTGTGTGGCCGAGTGGACGCCGCAACTGGCGTCGGACAGCCTGCCGCTGGAGGATGGCGCGTCGCTCTTTCTGCCCACACCGGACATGCCGGCATGGAGCAAGCATCTGCTGGCCGGTGCGGGGACGCACTGGTCATTTGCGGTCGACCGCCTGGAACGCGACGGACCGACCTGGCGACTCTGCGCCGGCGACGTCACCCATCCGGCGGCCTTTGATGCGGTGGTGCTCGCCGTGCCGGCGGCGCAGGCCGCGCCGCTGCTGAATCGCCACCATGAAGACTGGGCGCGCTTTGCGTCGTTGATTCCGATGCAGCCCTGCTGGACGCTGATGGGCGTGGCGCACGAGGATGCCGCCGCGTCGAGCGCTGTCCGGCCGTGGGCGCTGGCGCGTCCGGAGCTGGGTCCGCTGGCCTGGGTGATTCGCAATGACCGACGGCCGGGCCGGGTGGCGGTCGACGGACAGGCGCACTGGGTGGCCCACGCGCGACCGGGCTGGAGCCGTCTGCACCTGGAGCGGGACGCCGAGTGGGTCCAGCAGCAACTGAGCACGGCGTTGGAGGCCTACTTGGGCGAGTCGGTGCGCTGGGCCCATGCAGTGGTGCATCGCTGGCGTTATGCCTTGCCACCGGCGACCGGCCATGGCGCGGGGCCGTCTGCCCAGCACTGGTGGGACGATCGCCTGGGCCTGGGGGTGTGCGGCGATCTGTTCGGCAGCACCGGTGTGGAAGGTGCGGTCCTGTCGGCGCAGTCCCTGGCCAAAGCGATGAGCGACACCGCTGCCGATGCCGCGCTGCGGCCACCGCAGGCGGCCTGACATGAAACCGTCTCCACCCCGCCTGCGCGACACGGCCAGCCAGCCGCGTGCGGACCGCTCCCACGGCGCGGTCAAACGTTCGAGCGAAACCGCCGTCGCCGCCCATCGGGGCAACAAGGCCTCGCTGCCCAGCAAGCCCTGCGCCGCTTGCGGACTGCCGATGACCTGGCGCCGCCGCTGGGCCAAGAACTGGGCCGAGGTCAAATACTGTTCCGACGCCTGCCGTCGAGCCAAGGGCCACCATGGCTGAGTTGCGCACGCTGGTGCTGGTCCTGGGTGATCAGCTGGACCTGGATGCTTCGGCCTTCGATGACTTCGATTCAGGCCAGGATGCGGTGTGGATGGCCGAGGTGGCGCAGGAGTCGCGCCATGTCTGGTCCGGGCAGCCGCGGATTGCGCTCTTTCTGTCGGCCATGCGGCACTTCGCTCAGGCGCTGCGTTCGGCCGAGCGGACGCTCCACTACACCGCGCTGGACGCGGCCGACAACGCGGGCAGTCTGGACGCGCAGTTGACGGTGGACCTGCAGCGTCTGCGGCCGCAGCGGCTGGTCATGACCGCGCCGGGCGATTGGCGGGTGCTGCAGCTGATCAAGTCGGTCGCTGCGGCGCAGGAGGTGCCGTTGGAGATCCGGGAGGACCGCCACTTCTTCGCCACGGTGCGCGATTTCGCCGCCCATGCCAGGCAGCGCAAGTCGCTGCGCATGGAGTTCTTCTACCGTGAGCAGCGCAAGCGTCATGGGGTGCTGATGAACGAGGTCGACGGCGAACCGCAACCGATCGGTGGCCAATGGAACTTCGACAGCGACAACCGTGAGGCCTTCGGTCCGCAAGGGCCGGGCTTCGTGCCTGCGCGCACCCGTTTCGAGCCGGACGACGTCACCCGCGACGTGATTGAACTCGTCCAGACGCGCTTTGCCGATCACCCGGGGCGGCTGGAGAGCTTTGCCTGGCCGGTCACGCGGGAACAGGCGATTCAAGCGCTGGATCAGTTCATCCAGGACCGGCTGCCGATGTTCGGCCGTTACCAGGACGCGATGTGGCCGGGTGAGCCGTGGCTCTATCACGCCCACCTGTCGGCGGCGCTCAATCTGAAGTTGCTGAATCCGCGCGAAGTGGTGGCGGCTGCCGAGGCGGCCTACCACCGCGGGCATGCGCCCTTGCCAAGCGTGGAGGGCTTCATTCGTCAGATCCTCGGATGGCGGGAATATGTGCGCGGCATCTATTGGACCCAGATGCCCGGCTATGCCGAGCGCAATGCGCTGAATGCCGAGCACGACCTGCCCGCCTGGTACTGGACCGGCGACACCGACTTCGCCTGCCTGCGCGACGCGCTGGCGCAGACCTTGGACCATGGCTATGCGCACCACATCCAGCGGTTGATGGTGACCGGCCTGTATGCGCTGATGCTGGGCGTGCAGCCGCAGCAGGTGCATGCCTGGTATCTGGCGGTCTATGTGGATGCGGTGGAGTGGGTGGAGCTGCCCAACACCCTGGGGATGAGCCAGTACGCCGACGGCGGCGTGATGGGCAGCAAGCCCTACATCGCCACCGGCAAGTACATCCAGCGCATGAGCCCGCACTGCCGGGACTGCCGCTATGACCCGAGCCAACGCACCGGGGATCGCGCCTGTCCGTTCACCACGCTTTATTGGGACTTTCTGATGCGCCACGAATCACTGCTGGCCCGCAATCCGCGCATGGCGCTGCAGGTGAAGAACCTGGCCCGCCTGACGCCGGCAGACAAACAGGCCGTGACCGAACGCGCGGCCGCCATCCGCCACGGGGAGGTGGGTCATGCCTAGACGTCATCAGTCCGAGCCTCTGCTGGATGGCATCGAGGGCATCGATGGCATCGAGGGGAGCATTGGGGCAAATGGGCCGAATGGGACGAATGGGGCGGAGGCGAGCCAGCCGGTCGCCGATCTGATCGAAGAATCGCCGCCATTGCCGCGCAAGCCGGGGATCCCGTTGCCCGCGCCGGGGGTGGCGACGATGGCGGCAGCTCGCCTGCGGATGGCGGCGGTACGCCCGGCAGCCTATGCCCGCACCCGCAACTCGCTGCACGGCGCCGTGAGCGGGCTGTCGCCCTATCTCACCCACGGCTTCATCACGCTGGCCGACGTGCTGGCGGACGTGAGCGCGCGGCATCCGTTGGACGTTCAACACAAGTTCGTCTATGAGCTTGGCTGGCGCGCGTTTTTCCGCCATGTCTGGCAACACCGTGGGGACGCCATCCTGCAATCGTTGCATGAGGGGCCGCTGCCGGACGACGCCTACGTCCGCACGCTGCCTGACGACATCCGGCAGGGCCGCACCGGCGTGCCGGTGATCGACCGGGCGGTGCGTGAGCTGTATGCCACCGGCACGCTGCACAACCATGCCCGCATGTGGCTGGCCAGCTATGTGGTGCACTTGCGCAAGGTGCATTGGCGCACCGGCGCGGACTGGCTCTATGCGCATCTGCTGGACGGCGATCTGGCGAGCAATCACCTGAGCTGGCAATGGGTGGCCGGCACCGGCAGCACCAAGCCCTATCTGTTCAATGCCGAGAACGTGGCGCGTTATGCGCCGGCCGATTGGCACAGCCCGGGCAGCGTCATCGACACGAGCTACGACGCGCTGGAACGGATGGCCCGCTCACGGTCGGTGAACGCGGCATCAACGTCGATGGGTTTGGTGGAGGTCGATGCGGCTGGGGTCGTGGAGCCGGATCAGTTCAATCATCCTCATCCGCCGTTGATGGTGGGCGCCGTGGCACCGGAGGCGTCGCAGGTCGATGGGCGGGACGTGTGGTTGGTCCATCCCTGGAGCCTGGGGGACGTGCCGCAGGGGCTGTCGCCCGAGACGGTGGTGGTGGGGCTTTATCTGAGCGATTTTCATCAGGCATGGCCCTGGAGCGAGCGACGCTGGCAATTCGTGGACAGCCGGATGGCGGCGCTCACGCCTGTGCGTTGGTGGACCGATGCGACCGCGCTGGGTGAGGCCCTTCGGGGGGCGCGCAGTGTGCGCGGTCGGCTGGATCTCCATCTGGCGCGGTGGCTCATGCCGTTGGCGGAATGGCTGCCGACGCCGATGTTGTTCCCACCGGTCGAGCCGCCCTGCGACACCTTCTCGCAATGGTGGCGCCGCGCGGTGCGTGGTGTCGGCACGGCGGCCGAACTGCTGGCCATCAACGAGGTGCCCTCATGGTGAAGCCGCCCCCCGAAACCCCGCCGCTGACCGTGCTGTATGACGGCGCCTGTCCGCTGTGCCGCCGCGAGATCGCGCTCTACCAGGGCCTGCCCTCCAGCACGCCGCTGTGCTTTGCGGATGTCAGCGATGACGGTCAGCCGCTGCCGCCGGGCACCACGCGCGAGGCGCTGATGGCGCGCTTCCATCTGCGACTGGCCGATGGCCGGTTGGTCAGCGGTGCCGAGGCGTTTGTCGCGCTCTGGGCCACGCTGCCGGGCTGGCGGTGGCTGGCCAGGGCGGCGCGCCTGCCGGGCGTGCTCTGGCTGATGGAGCGCGCCTATCGAGGCTTTCTGCGCTTGCGACCCCGTCTCCAAGGATGGGTCTCAAGGTGGGAACGCGCCGGTGCCAAACCCTGATTTCTGACTCAACGACTGACTGGATCCCACAAGATGACTTCAATCGCCCTGATCACCGGTGCTTCCGGCGGAATTGGCCGAGGGCTGGCGCGACAGCTCAGCGCGCAGGGGCTGCGTGTGGCGGCGGTGGGCCGCGATGTCGATCGGCTGGCCGATGTGGAGGCAACGCTTCGCATCGTCGCCGACACCACCACCCCGGAAGGCGCCGCACTCGCGCTGGAGACCTGCGTGCGCGAACTCGGCGCGGCGCCGACGCAACTGGCCCACTGCGTGGGAACGACCTTGATTGCGCCCTTGCACCGGACGCGACCGGACGTCTACCGCGAGCTGATCCGGGTGAACCTGGACAGCGCGGTCTACATGCTGCAGGCGTGGCTGGCTGCGCTGAAGGGCGCGCCGGGCTCGGCGGTCTTTGCAAGCTCAGTGGTGGCCCGCATCGGCGTGGCCAACCACGAAGCCATTGCCGCCGCCAAGGGCGGTGTGGAGGCCTTGGTCCGCAGCGCGGCGGCGACCTATGCCGCCCAGGGTGTTCGCATCAACGCGGTGGCGCCGGGCATGACGGAGACACCCATGACCGCCGGCCTGCTGAACCTGCCCGCGGTGCGCGAAGGGGCAGGGCGGCAATATCCCTTGGGTGGCGTGCAAACGGCCGACCAGGTGGCGGACGTGCTGAACTGGCTGCTTGGCGACGGCGCGTCGCGCCTCACCGGTCAGATCATCGCGGTGGATGGCGGGTTCACGACGGTGCGGCCGTTGGTGAAGTGAGCGATGGGTCCGGGCGGCGCGTTTGGCGGAGTCGTCTGGCGACGCCGGCTGCGGCTGCCAGTTCAGCGTCCACCAGAGCCGCAACGACAGCCCTAGCTATTGCACCGGCAACAGCACCGGCAGTAGCACCGGCAATAGCACCGGCTACTGCGCTCGCTCTGCCTCATGGCTGCGAATGCACTGCAGCATGGCCGCCAGTTTGTGCAGCGTCACCGGCTTGATGACGAAGAGGTCGAAGCCCGCGCGCAGGCACTGGGAGCGGACCTCGTCCAGCCCGCTCACGCAGATGAACTTCGCGCCCGGTGGGACGAGCTGTTGCTCTTTGAGCGCCAACATGAGCTCGATGCCGTTGATGCCGGGCATTTCGAAGTCGGTGATCACGGCCGTCGGACGGAAGGCCGAAGCGATCTGCAGCGCCGCCTCGCCGGTGGCCGCGGCGGCGCTGTCGATCTGTTCCGTCGCCAGCAGGGCCGACAGAAAGTCGGCGGTGTCGTGGTCGTCTTCCACCACCAGCACGCGCGTTGGTTCGGACAGGGCGTCTCGTTTCATGAATCGTCGGCAAATACGGTCAGTTCCGGATTTTTCCTGGGCGAGTGGTCGGACAGAAGCGGCAAAAGCGCCAATCGGATGTAGGCGATTCGCTTACTCGTTTCAAGCGTCACTACGGCGAGCTCCCTCGCTCTGAGGGGATCTGCGCACGGTTTGCGCCGCGCCAGCAGGTAGAGTTGTCAGCCATGCCCCACCGTTTTGAAGCAGCCGAAGTCTCGCTGCCCGACCTGCGGTCCTGCGCCGATGAGCCCATCCACATTCCTGGATCGATCCAGCCGCATGGCCTGCTGATCGCCCTCCGTGATGGCGTGGTGGCGGCTTGGAGCGAAAACGTACAGCCCACGCTCGGACTGTCGCTCACGCTGGGCCAAGCCTGGCTGCAGGTGAGCCTTCCCGCCGCCGTGCATGAGGCGATTTCGCGCCTGATGTCGGAGGCGCAACAGATGCCGGGCGTGCCGACCTTCGCCGAGGTGGAACTCGCCGGGCAGCCGCACGACATCGTGGTGCATGAGCATGACGGCCACTGCCTGATCGAGTTCGAGCCCCGGGCCGAGCCGGTGCTGACGCACATGTCCCAGGTGCGCGTGTTCGATCGACTGCGCCGCGCCACTTCGCTGGAGGCGGTGCTGCAGTTGGCGGTGGAGACGATCCGGATGTGGACCAGCTTCGACCGCGTCATGGCCTATCGCTTTCGGCATGACGAGAGTGGCGAAGTGCAGGCCGAGGCCAAGTCGAATGCGCTCTCGTCCTACCTCGGCCTGCGCTATCCGGCCAGCGACATTCCGGCGCAGGCCCGTCGCCTGTACCTGCTCAATACCCTGCGGCTGATTCCGCATGTCAGCTATCGGGCCATTCCGCTGGTGGGACATCCGTCCGCGCCGCCGCTGGACCTCACGCATTCGGTGCTGCGCAGCGTCTCGCCCATCCACGTGGAGTACCTGCACAACATGGGTGTGGGCGCGTCGATGAGCATCTCGCTGGTGGTCAACGACCGGCTTTGGGGCCTGATCGCCTGCCACCACATGAGCTCGCTGAAGGTGCCCTATCCGGTGCGGTCAGATTGCGATGTGCTGGCGCAGGTGATCTCGTCGGCCATTTCCACCCTGGAAACGCGCGACTTCGCCCGCCGCCAGGCGCTGACCGCCTCGCTGATCGGCGAGCTGGTGGCGGACCTGACCATCGCGGATGACGCCATCGTGGCGCTGGCCGAGAAGGCCGAGCGCCTCAAGGAGGTCTTGCGCGCCGATGCCTTGGTCATGACGCAGAACAGCCGGGTGATGGCGACCTCCGAGCTGTCCCACGACTTGGCGGTGATGATCGCGACCGCGTCATGGACGGGCGATCTGCCGCTCAGCCGTGACTGCCGCGGTGACTGGCCCGACGCGCTGCGGGACACGCTGGGCCCCTGGGTGGGCGCGCTGCGACTGGACTTCGAACCCGCCGGGCGCGGCAGCCTGATCGCGCTGCGCCGTGAGCAGACGGAGACAGTGCGCTGGGCCGGCCAGCCGGACAAGGTGATCGCCCGCGGGCCCAACGGACCCCGCCTGACGCCCCGGGGCTCGTTCACCGAGTGGCGCCAGCATGTCAAGGACTGCGCGGATCCCTGGACCGAGAGCGACCTCGTCTTTGCCCGCCAGTTGATGCTGGAGCTGCAGCGCACGGCCGCGGCTCGGCATGTGGAGATGGAAGAGGCACGCCGCAATCTGCTGGCAATGCTGGGTCATGACCTGCGCGATCCGTTGCAGGCGATCACGATGGTGGCCAGCGTGCTCAAGCGCGGCGAGGATTCAGGTCGACTCGGCGCGCGGCTGGATGCCTCCAGCGGTCGCATGCACCGGCTCATCACCCAGGTGCTGGACTTCAGCCGGGCGGAGGTCGGCATGCCGCTGGTGGCCGAGGCGCAGCGCTTCGACCTCGACGCCTTGCTGCAGGACCTGGTGGAGGAGGTCCGCGTGGGGCACCCCGGATTCGACGTGACCCTCACGACCTGTGGCGAGGTGGTCGTGACGGGCGACGCCATCCGCTTGGCGCAGGCCATGTCCAACCTGATTGCCAATGCGCGCAACCACGGCGCGCCGGGCCGACCGGTGCGGGTCGAGCTGACCCGGCGCGACGACGAGATCCGATTCGACGTCTTCAACGAGGCCGCGCCGATCGACCCCGCGCTGGTCGCGGATCTGTTCGAGCCGTTCAAGCGAGGACAGGCGGAGCCGCGGCGCAACCGCTCCGGGCTGGGCTTGGGGCTCTACATCGCCAAGCGCATCGTCACCGAGCACGGCGGCACGCTGAGCTACGGGTATGAGGATCAGCAGGTGCGGTTCGGGTTTTCATTGGCGCGTGAGGGGTTGGCGCCGCGGTGAGGCCGATGCCGCCATCCGGCGCATGAACCCGCCCGCTGCGCCAGGCGGGTGGATTCGTGCCGACCTCATCGCCCTCATCCCTTCACGGCCACCTCGATCGCCGCCACATCGATCTTGGTCATCTCCATCATGGCGGCGAATGCACGTTTCGCAGCGGCGCGGTCGCTGCCGGTGAAGGCCGCAGAGAGCACGCGCGGGGTGATCTGCCACGACAGGCCCCATTTGTCCTTGCACCAGCCGCAGGCGCTTTCCTGTCCGCCGTTGCTGACGATGGCGTTCCAGAGCCGGTCGGTCTCCGCCTGATCGTCGGTCGCAATCTGAAATGAGAAGGCCTCGCTCGGGCTGAACGCCGGGCCCCCGTTCAGACCGATGCACGGAATGCCGGCGACGGTGAACTCCACCGTCAGCACGTCGCCTTGCTTGCCGCTGGGAAAGTCGCCGGGCGCGCGATGAATGGCCGTCACGGCGCTGTCCGGAAATGTCCGCGCATAGAAGTGCGCGGCTTCCTCTGCCGTGCCGTTGAACCACAGGCAGATCGTGTTCTTGCTGGTCATGATCGTCTCCTTGAGGACTCTGGTGCGGCCCGCTCCCCGCTCCGATGTTCGGTCCGCCATCGAGGGCCGCATGCGATCCGTTCGGAACGATAGCGCGGGTGCGCTAGCGAACACATCCCTGGAATCCGTGGAATCTGTGGGATGCGGCGAATCCGCCGAATCCGCCGATCCGCCGAATTGGCCGACTCGGCCTTTCAAGCCCGGCACGCCTGCTTCGGATTGAACCTCCGAAGCACCGCAGAAACGGTGTTCGTCCCTGATGTCGGCAGGGAGGATCGATTCTTGCCGTCTTGATGCGCTGGTGGGATTGACCGTTGGTGGGTCTCTCCCCTGAAGCATCGGAAACTTATCAAGGAGATGGATATGAAGCGTTCTCTGCTGATGGTCGCTGTGGCCACTTGTTTCTCTCTGGGCGCCACCACGGCGTTTGCCCAGGCTGCGTCGTCGCCCGCCATGGGCAGCAAGGATGACGCCAAGGCCCTGAAGAAACAGGCCGATGCCGATTACAAGGCGGCCAAGAAGGCCTGCAAGAGCATGACCGGCGACGCCGAAAAGCAATGCGAGAAGGATGCCAAGGCCACCCATGAAAAGGCGGAGGCGGATGCCAAGGCCATGAAGGAAAAGGCCGAGGCCGACAAGAAGGCCCACAAGTAAATCGATGACCCGGCCGTCGCGCGTGAGCGCGGCGTGCTGTCGTCTGTCGACGCAAAGCGCCGCCCACGGTGCCGGATCAGGCACTGAGGTGGCGCTTTGCCTTGGTGGCTTGATTTTCGGGCTGTGACGCACGCCGCGACGATCTCGGCGAGTGCTCTGGGTGGGGTGGGTCGCAGTGGGTGCCTCAGTTCGCGCGGGAGGCCGACCACCATTCATACAGGGCCATGCCTGCGACCATCGCGGTGACAAAGAGCGCCGCTTTCAGCTGGCCGCTGCCCAGCAGCACCAGGGCCGGGCCAGGACAGAGTCCCACCAGCCCCCATCCGATGCCGAACAGCAGGCTGCCGATGACCAGAGGGCGGTCGATTCGACGTGAGGTCGGCAGATGGAAGGCCGCATCGAGCACCGGCGCGCGACGGCGCTTCGACCACGCAAACGCCGGCATGGCAACGGCGATGGCACCCCCCATCACCAGCATCAGCGAGGGGTCCCATCGACCGAAGACATCCAGGAAGGCCAGGACCTTGGCCGGATCCGCCATGCCAGCGACCAGCAACCCGAGACCAAACACGAGTCCGGCAAGAAACGCCGCCAATGTCGTCATGGTGAGCAACGTCCAAATGACGTGACGCCTCACAGGGGCGCCACCAGATGCCGGATCACCGCCACGGTCGCGAATCCGGCGGCCATGAAGGCGAGGGTGGCGATCGCCGACCGGGGCGACAGCCGTGAGAGTCCGCAGACGCCATGCCCGCTGGTACAGCCAGAGCCGTAGCGCGTGCCGATGCCCACGATCAGTCCGGCAAGAACGATCAGTCCATGGCCGGCGTCGATGTGCCCCGGCACGGACATGCCCAACACGCCGTACAACCAGGGCGAGACGACCAGTCCGATGATGAACGCGGTCCGCCAGGCACGGCCGGGTCGGGCTCGAATCAGCGAGCCGAGGATCCCGCTGATGCCCGCGATCTGGCCATTCAGCAGCCACAGCGCCGATGCCGCCAATCCGATCAGTGCCCCGCCGGCCAAGGCGGACCAGGGCGTGAATGCCTGCCAATCGATGATCATGACGGGTCCTTCGGGCAATAGAGCGCGTAGAGCGTGTGGAGCAAGGTCACCAAATGCGGATCGGCAATGCGGTAGTAGACGTGCTTGCCACTCTTGCGCACGGTCACCACCTCCTCATTTCGCAGCACCCCCAGTTGCTGGGAGAGCGTGGGCTGCCGAATGCCCAGCCGCTCTTCCAATTCACTGACGCAAAACTCCTGCTGTGACAACGCGCACAGCAGCAGCAATCGATCTTCATTGGCCAGCAGCTTCAAGGCTGCGACGGCCGTGGCAGCCGCTTCGCGCAAGGCTTCCGGGTCCAGATGGGCGGTGGTCATCCCTCATTCCTTCCGTGCCGCAGCAGGCCAGCACCGGTGCCTGTCCGCTAGTCATCAATATACATAAAGATATAACATAAAGAAGTAAATTGTGAGGCGCAGGCGTGAATGAATGCCGATCTGGTGATCCAACGGTCCGTGCTTGTCATCGGAAGTCTGTTTGCCGGGGCAGGCCACGAATCGCTGCCCGCTGCGGCCCTCACACCGAGGTGGGATCCCCTCGGTCTGCCCTCAATTGCCGGGTCTTGACCGGGTCCGATAGTCGGTGCCCGGCGCCGTCCAGAACGCAGCGCCGAAGGCGGTTTCCTTGAGGTTCGGTGCCAGTCCGCGCAGCGTGAGCTGTTCGCGCAGGCCGTCCAGGCCGGTGTCCGAGTCGAGGATATAGCCTTCCTCCAGCACGTCGCCGTAGTTGGCCTCGGTGTTGCTGACCGCCAGCTCCACCAGGTCGCCGATCTCGCCGCCGTCCAGCGACCAGATGTGCACATCCTGATCGGTGGCGAAGGTCTTGATGCGCCACGCCGACCCTTGCGCCGCAAAGAACTGGATGGTGTCGAACTCATCCTCGGTCGCGGCCTCCTCGGTGTTGGCGGTGTAGCTGCTCCGAATGGAGAGTCGGAAAAGGATGAGCTGCGTGGTCATGCGGCGATCGAATGAAAGGGGGGATGCGGCCATCCTACCGGCGAGATGCCCCGCCCACCCGCCGCGCCACTGCCGCTGTCTCGGAAATGCAGCCTCGCGATGGCGATGGCGATGGCGATGGCGCGGGCAGCGGCTGCGGCCCCAGTGTCTGACGACAGCATCGTCTGCTTGGTCGCTGACTCGGCAACGCGCGGTGTCCCGTCATCTCGCCGATGAAGGGGGGCCTGGCCCGGGAGTGATCCTCGTGATCCGCCTGATCCGCCTGATCCGCCTGATCCGCTGACCATGCGTTCTTGCCGCCCTCCTTGGTGCTGCCACCGGAAGGATTTCCCTTTGACGAGCTTCGCCCCCTAGAATCGCCGCATGCGTCGCTGGATCCATGTCTTCCTGCTGCTTGTCCTGCCACTCCAGTTCAGCTGGGGCGTGGCTGCGACGTATTGCCAGCATGAGGCCAGCCCGCGCGCCGCCCATTTCGGGCACCACACGCATCAGCACCGCGACAGCGGCGTCGACGCGACTTCCAAGACGAGCGCCAAGACGAGCGACCCGAGCGACAAGACCAGCAAGGTCAACGGCCATGCCGACGGCAGCGTCAAGCTCACCAAGCTGTCCGCAGATGGTGATTGCGGCACCTGCCATTTCGGCAGCGCCAAGCCGGTCCATGGCGCCTGCGCCGTGGATGTGATTCCCGCCCGCATGGGCGTGGACGCCGTCGCCGCGCTCTCGTTCAAGTCCCGCGCACCGGACCATCCCGAGCGTCCCAACTGGCTCGCCTGACCGGCGAGCGCAGCACCTCCTCCCCGATCTCCTGATCCCGCGGCACGCGCCGCGCTGCACTCGTCGAAATCCGCGTTGTTTCCACAACCCTGGAGTCTTCGATGCATCGATCTCTTGTGCCCCTGGCGATGGCGGCACTCCTCTGCACGCCCGCGTTCGGACAGTCGGACGTGCCTGCCACGCCTGCCTTGCCCGGCGCCACGCCCAGCACGTCGCCCGCCACTGACGCGGCAACTCCCGCACCCACCGCACCCACCGCGCCCGCGGCGGCGACCGCTGACCCACACCATTCCCCCCGCCAAGCCGTTGCCGCGCCGCTGACGCTGCAGGCGGCCATCCAGACCGCGCTCAGCCACAACCCGTCGCTGCGCGCGGCGGGTTATGAGGTCGAGGCCGGTGAGGGCGCAGTGCGCCAGGCCGGCGCCATGCCCAATCCCATCCTCGGCATCGAGCAAGAGGACACCCGCCGGGAGTCCCGCACCAGCACGGTGATGCTCAGTCAGACCTTCGAGCTCGGTGGCAAGCGGGCCGCGCGCATGGCGTTGGCCCAGCGAGGTCGTGACCTTTCTGCATTGACCCTGCAGGCGCGGCGCGCAGCGCTTCGCAGCGCCACCATTCAGGCCTACTTCGAGGCCCTGATCGCCTCGGAGCGCGTCCGGATGGCGGAGGCCTCGCTCGGCCTGGCCAGCAGCGGCACCGAGGCGGTGGCACGCCGCGTGACCGCCGGCAAGGTGTCGCCGACCGAGGAAACCCGTGCCCGAGTCGCCGAATCCACCGCCCGCATCGAGCTGCAGCAGGCGCAGGTGGCACGCCGCGCCGCTTTCCGCACACTGGCGCTGGTGATGGGGGTGAGCCCCGACAGCGTGGCCGCCTTGGACGGCAGTGCCGACGCCATTCCCCTTCCGCCCGATGAACAGGTGTTGGCCGACCGCATCGACCACTCGCCGGCGGTCCGCCTGGCGCGGATGGAAGTGGAGCGGGCCGGCGCGGCTTTCGATCTGGAGCGTGCCCGCGGCGTGCCGGATGTGACCGTGGGTCTGGGCGGCAAGCGCGAGGCCGGTGCGGGCCGCACCGCGCCGATGATCAGCGTCTCCATTCCGATCCCGCTGCTGGATCGCAACCAGGGCGCCCAGCGAGAAGCCCTGCGCCGCCGCGACGCCGCCCAGGCGATGGCCGAGGCCGAGGCGATGCGCGTGCGCGCCGAGGCGCTTCATGCCGCCGACGAACTGCAGGCGCGCGGCGAGGAAATCACCGCGCTGCGACGCGACGTGCTGCCCGGCGCCCAGGCCGCCTATGACGCCGCACGCCGCGGCTTCGAGCTCGGCAAGTTCGGCTTCCTGGATGTGCTGGATGCCCAACGCACGCTGCTGCAGGCCCGCGGTCAGTTCTTCACCGCGCTGTCCCAGGCCCATCGGCTGTCCGCCGAACTCGACCGCCTGCTCGGCGCCGACAACGACCGCCCCTGACCGGCGGCCTCACCGAATCGATCATGAACAAATACGCTGAACAAAACAACCGCCCACGCCTCGGCCTGGGCAAACGGCAGCTCATTGCCATCGCCGTCATCCTGCTGATGGGCGGTGCTGCGGCCATCGGCATCCTGTCGATGGGCGCCTCATCGTCCGGCTCGGAAGATGCGCACGGGCATGGCCATGAAGAAGCCAAGGGCCACGACGATGCCGAGCATCACGGCGACGAGAAGGCCACGTCCAAGAACAGTGCCAAAACCAGCGCCAACCCCAAGGACGATGGGCACGGTCATTCCGATGCCAAGTCCCATGCGGATGCTGAGCATCACGAGCCCGCCGCCAAGGCGCAGGGCCATGGCGGCGACAGGGCGCAGGACAAGGACGGCCACGGCAAACCCGAGGCCACCGGCCAGGCCAAGGGCGAGGCCCAGGACGCCCATGAGGAGGTCATTCCCCTGACCGACGCGCAGCTCAAGACCGCCGGCGTGACGCTGGATGTGGCCAAGGCCGCGGTGATCCGCTCCGGCTTCCGGCTGCCCGGCGAGATCCGTTTCAACGAGGACCGCACCGCCCACATCGTGCCGCGCGTCAGCGGGGTGGTGGAGTCGGTGCCGGTGACGCTCGGCCAGGTGGTCCGCAAGGGGCAGGTGCTGGCGGTGCTGAGCAGCTCGTCGGTGTCGGACCAGCGCGCGGAGCTGCAGGCGGCGCAAAAGCGCATGCAGCTGGCGCGCACGACCTATGAGCGGGAGAAGCGCCTGTGGGAGGAAAAGATCTCGCCGCAGCAGGATGTGCAGCAGGCCGAGCAGGCCCTGCGGGAGACCGAAATCGCGGTGGCCAATGCCCGCCAGAAGCTCCAGGCGGTGGGCGCCAGTGCCGAAAGCGGCACGCTGAATCGCTTCGAGATCCGCGCGCCGTTCGAGGGCACGCTGGTGGAGAAGCACATCGGGCTCGGGGAACAGGTGCGCGAGGACGCCAGCGTGTTCACGCTGTCGGACCTGCGCACGGTCTGGGCGCAGATCAATGTGCCGGCGAAAGATCTGGCGACGGTGCGGGTCGGGGAATCGGTGACCGTCCGCTCGACGGCCTTTGAGCAGTCCGCCGCTGGAAAGATCGCCTATGTCGGCGCCCTCATCGGCGAGCAGACCCGCACCGCACAGGCGCGCGTGACCCTGGACAACCCGCAGGCCGCCTGGCGGCCCGGCTTGTTCGTCGACGTCGAGGTGATGACGGCTCAAGCCAACGCGGTCGTCACCGTCACCGCCGATGCGGTGCAGACGATGGCCGACAAGACGGTGGTCTTCGTGAAGGCGGCCGGCGGCTTCCTGCCGCAGCCGGTGCGCACCGGGCGGGCCGATGGTCAGCGGGTGGAGATCCTCGACGGTCTGAAGCCGGGCACGACCTATGTTGCCGCCGGCAGCTTCGTCGTCAAGGCGCAGGCCGGCAAGGCCGCCGCCACCCATTCGCATTGATCGGACAGGCACACCATGTTTGAACGCATCATCCGATTCGCCATCGAGCACCGCTGGCTGGTGCTGCTGGCGGTCTTCGGCATGGCCGGCCTGGGCGTCTTCAGCTATCAGAAGCTGCCCATCGATGCCGTGCCCGACATCACCAATGTCCAGGTCCAGATCAACACCGGCGCCCCCGGCTACTCGCCGCTGGAAACGGAACAGCGGGTGACCTATCCGATCGAGACGGTCATGGCCGGCCTGCCCGGCCTGCAGCAGACCCGCTCGCTGTCGCGCTACGGTCTGTCGCAGGTGACGGTGATCTTCCAGGACGGCACCGACCTCTACTTCGCCCGCCAGCTCGTCAATGAACGCATCCAGGCGGCGCGTGACCAGTTGCCCGCCGGCGTGACGCCCCAGATCGGCCCGATCTCCACCGGGCTGGGCGAGATCTTTCTCTGGACGGTCGAGAGCGAGCCCAACGCCCGCAAGCCGGATGGCCAGCCCTACACGCCCACCGACCTGCGCGAGATCCAGGACTGGGTCATCAAGCCGCAGCTGCGCAATGTGCCGGGCGTGACCGAGATCAACTCCATCGGCGGCTTTGCCAAGGAATACCACGTGGCGCCCGAGCCCGGACGCCTGTCGTCCTATGGCCTGACCCTGGGCGATGTGGTGACGGCGCTGGAGCGCAACAACGACAACGTCGGCGCCGGCTACATCGAACGCCGAGGCGAGCAGTACCTGATCCGCGCGCCGGGCCAGGTGGCGTCGATGGAGGACATCGGCAACATCGTGCTGCGCAATGCGGCCGGCGCACCGGTACGCATCCGCGATGTGGCCACGGTGGCGATCGGACAGGAGCTGCGCAGCGGCGCGGCCACCGACAACGGGCGCGAGGTGGTGCTCGGTACGGTGTTCATGTTGATCGGCGAGAACAGCCGGACCGTGTCGCAGGCGGTGGCCCGCAAGATGGCCGAGATCAACCGCAACCTGCCCGAGGGCGTGAAGGCGGTGACCGTCTACGACCGCACCACGCTGGTGGACAAGGCGATCGCGACCGTCAAGAAGAACCTGATCGAAGGTGCGGTGCTGGTGATTGCGGTGCTGTTCCTGTTCCTGGGCAATCTCCGTGCGGCGTTGCTGACGGCGATGGTGATTCCGCTGTCGATGCTGTTCACCTTCACCGGCATGGTCCAGCAGAAGGTCAGTGCCAACCTGATGAGCCTGGGCGCGCTGGACTTCGGCATCATCATCGACGGTGCGGTCGTGATCGTGGAGAACTGCGTGCGGCGACTGGCGCATGCCCAGCAGCACAAGGGGCGATTGCTGACCCGGTCAGAGCGCTTCCATGAGGTGTTCCTCGCGGCCCAGGAGGCCCGCCGACCGCTGCTGTTCGGTCAGCTGATCATCATGATCGTCTACCTGCCGATCTTCGCGCTGGCCGGTGTCGAGGGGAAGATGTTCCACCCGATGGCCTTCACCGTGGTGATTGCGCTGATCGGCGCCATGATCCTGTCGATCACCTTCGTGCCGGCGGCGGTGGCCCTGTTCATCGGCGATCGCGTCGATGAAAAGGAGAACCGCCTGATGGGCTGGGCCCGCCGGGCCTATGAGCCGATGCTGCATCGGGTGATGTCGGCCCAGCCGGTGGTGCTGACCTTCGCGGTGGTGACGGTGTTGCTGTCGGGCCTGCTGGCCACCCGCATGGGCAGCGAGTTCATTCCCAGTCTCAACGAGGGCGACTTCGCGATCCAGGCGCTGCGCATGCCGGGGACCAGCCTGTCGCAATCGGTGGCCATGCAGCAGCAGATCGAGCGCACGCTGAAGGCGAAGTTTCCCGAGATCGACCGAGTCTTTGCCCGGACCGGCACCGCGGAGATCGCGGCCGATCCGATGCCGCCCAACATCTCGGACGGCTATGTGATGCTCAAGCCGGTCGACCAATGGCCGGAGCCCCGCAAGACCCGCGACGAGCTGCTGGCCGCGGTGCAGGCCGAGGTGGCCTTGCTGCCGGGGCAGAACTACGAGTTCTCGCAGCCGATCCAGCTGCGTTTCAATGAGCTGATCTCCGGCGTGCGCTCGGATGTGGCGGTCAAGCTCTTCGGCGACGACATGACGGTGCTCAACGGCTCCGCCCAGAAGATCGCGGCCCTGCTGCAGGGCATTGCGGGCGCTTCGGAGGTCAACGTCGAGCAGACCACAGGCCTGCCGATGCTGACGGTGAAGATCGATCGCGAGCGCACCGCCCGTTATGGCCTGAACGTCCAGGATGTGCAGGAGACGCTCGCGACCGCCATCGGTGGCCGCGAGGCCGGCACGATGTTCGAAGGCGACCGCCGGTTCGACATCCTGGTCCGTCTGCCCGAAACCCAGCGCTCCGACCTGGAGGCGATCAAGCGCCTGCCGGTGCCGCTGCCAGCGGGCGCCGACGGTGCGCGACGCTTCCTGCCGCTGAGCGAGGTGGCCGAACTCTCGATGGCGCCGGGGCCCAATCAGGTCAGTCGAGAGGACGGCAAACGCCGCATCGTGGTCAGCGCCAATGTGCGCGGCCGCGACATCGGCAGCTTCGTCGCGGAGGCGCAGCAGCTCATCGCCCAGCAGGTGCAGGTGCCCACCGGCTATTGGATGACCTGGGGCGGCCAGTTCGAGAACCTGCAGTCCGCCAGCAACCGGCTGAAGATCGTCGTCCCGGTGTCCTTGCTGCTGGTGTTCACGCTGCTGTTCGTGATGTTCGGCAACCTCAAGGACGGGCTGCTGGTGTTCACCGGCATTCCGTTCGCGCTCACCGGCGGCATCGTGGCCTTGTGGCTTCGGGACATTCCGTTGTCGATCTCCGCCGGGGTGGGCTTCATCGCGCTGTCCGGCGTGGCGGTGCTCAATGGCCTGGTGATGATTGCCTTCATCCGCAACCTGCGCGAGGGCGGTCAGTCGTTGGATGCGGCCATCCACGAGGGCGCCTTGACGCGGCTGCGACCGGTGCTGATGACCGCGCTGGTGGCCTCGCTCGGCTTCGTGCCGATGGCGCTGGCCACGGGCACCGGTGCCGAGGTGCAGCGGCCTCTGGCGACGGTGGTGATCGGCGGGATCCTGTCCTCCACCGCGCTGACGTTGCTGGTGCTGCCGGTGCTGTACCGGCTGGCCCATCGGCGCGATGAGGAGGATTCAGGCACGGAGAACGCGTCAGACAAGGCCCGACCGGCCGGCGGGGGCACCTGACGAGCTGACTACACTCCCGGACCTTGCTTCACCTTCGGGCGCGCGCCTGGCGCGCGCTCCGCGTCTTGGTCGCCCTGTCTCTCATGCAGCCTCTTCTTGATGTCATCGCCGGCTTGTCCCGTCCCACTGAACTGTGCCGGCTGTTCCATGGACGGGGAGGGCGCTATCCGGGCTGCGAGTCGTGGACGCTGGACTTCTATCCACCGGTCTTCCTGCTGACCAGCTTCAGTGGGGCGACCGAGGAGGAACTCCATCGCATCGGCGAAGCGTTGACCGCCCGTTGGGCCGAGATCGCGCCGGGCGAGCCGCTGAACTGGGTCTATCAGTTCCGCGACGAGATGCGGCCGACCAACCAGGTGATGGCGGGCGCCGTGCCGGACGAGCACGTGGTGGAAGAACAGGGCGCGCGCTATCACGTGCACCTGCTGCGCGGACAGAACCACGGCATCTTCCTGGACATGTCCGAGGGCCGGCGGTGGGTGCGGGACTGGGCGTCCGCGCATCCGGGTGGCAAGGTGCTCAATCTGTTCGCCTACACCTGCGCGTTCTCGGTGGCGGCCATGCGGGGTGGAGCGGGTGAGGTGTCGAATTTCGACATGGCCCGCGGCGCGCTGGAGATCGGTCGACGCAACCACCAGCTCAACGGGTTCCGGAGCGGGGTGCAATTCCAGTCCCACGACATCTTCAACTCCTGGGGAAAGATCCGCCGCGCCGGGCCGTATGACCTGGTGATCATGGATCCGCCCAGCTACCAGAAGGGCAGCTTTGTCGACACCAAGGACTATGCGCGACTGGTGCGCCGTCTGCCGGAGCTGCTGGCCCCCGGCGGCCACGCGCTGCTGTGCCTGAACTCGCCCAAACTCGACAGCAGCTTCCTGCGCGAGCTGGTCGATCAGGAGGCGCCGTCGATGCGCTTCGTGCAGCGGGTGGACAACCCCGAGGTGTTCGCCGATGTGTCGCCGGAACGCGCCCTGAAAGTGATGGTCTATCGCGCCCCTGACGAGCCGATCGCCCCGGCCGATGCGTCGGTGCTCAACGAGGCCTGAGGGAGGGGCGACCGCCTTCCGACACGCTCGCAGGCGGTGCCCAGCCCTGATCGTGCCCAGGTCCGTGGCAGGGCTCGCGCCAGAGAGGCCAGCGGTCAGCGCTGTGCCGGCAACTGGATGTCGATCGGCGGTTGGCCGTTGGCATGCCGATGCAGGGCGGCGAGGTAGGCCGCTTCGAGGTTCCTGGTGAAGGCGGGTGTGTCGAAGAGGGCGCACTCGTTTCGCCCGGTCTTCAAGCGGTGCCGAATGGCGGCCAGTTCATCCGCATCGTGGGCCAGCCGCACCGCGGTGGCCACGTAGTCGGCCGTGCTGTGGGCGATCAGTTGCGGCAGGTCGACGGCGTGCAGCAGGCTCGCCGCCATGCGGGCGCAGAAGGATTGTCCGATCTGCGTCAGCACGGGCAGACCCATCCACAGCGCATCGCTGGCGGTGGTGCCGGCGTTGTAGGGCAGCGTGTCCAGGAACAGATCGGCCGCACCCAGGCGCGCCAGGTAGTTCTCGCGGCGGGTCCGGTCGGCCAACACGATGCGCTGGGGATCGATGCCCAGGCTCGACGCGTGTTCACGCAGATTCACCGCCGCCTGCGGATCCTCCTCCAGCACCCACAGCACGCTGCCTGGCACCTGCGCCAGGATGTCGGCCCAGGTACGGAATACCGCCGGGGTGAGCTTGCAGGGATTGTTGAAGCAGCAGAAGACGAACGCGTCTTCCGGCAGGCCCAGCTCGGCACGAGAGGCGGCGCGTTCAGGCCAGGGGCGGCGTCGGTCATTCACCTGGTAGGAGGGCAGGAAGAGGATCTGCTCGTCGTAGTGGGCGCGGGCCTCGGTGGGGATGAGGATGCGGTCGGCGATCAGATAGTCATAGACCGCCGAGCCAGAGGTGCCGAGGTAACCGAGGTAGAGCACCTGGATCGGCGCCGCGCGCCAGGCAAAGATGCCGCTGCGAGCGCCTTCGGTGAAGCCGCTCAGGTCGATGGCGATGTCGACCTGCAGGGAGCGGCAGAGTTCAGCGATCTGCTTGTCCTGCAGCGTGGCGACATCCATGAAGCCGTCGAAGGCGGCTCGCAGGCGATGCTGCAGGTCGTCCTCGCGGACCGGGCCGTAGTTGATGCCGATGACCTCGAAGCGTTCACGGTCATGCAGCTCGAACAGCTCCGCCGCGAGGAAGGACACCGGGTGGCTCCTGAAGTCGCGGGAGATGTAGGCGATCCGGTAGCGGCCATCCGCCTTGGGTTGAAGCGGCCAGGTGGCGCCATCACCGGCCACCCGCTGACGATCCATCCACAGTCGGGCCGCCTGCTGATGGGCGGCGGGGTCGTCCACCATGCATTGCAGCGCCAGTGGCTGCACGCTCGGGCGCTGTTGCGCCAGTTCAGCCATCAGCGTCGCCAGACGTTGGTCGAACGCGCGCCAGTCGTAGAGATGCATCGCGGTGTAGAGCTGCAGGCCCGCAAGCCATTCCACCTCGGGCTTGAGCGCGACGGCCCGATCGAAATCCGCCAGCGCGCCAGGGAACTGGCGGGCCAGCAACCGGAGATTGGCCCGGTTGTACAGCGGCTCGAGGGCATCGGGTTGCGCGGCCAGTGCGAGGTCATAAGCAGCCATCGCGTCGGCCGATCGACCCAGGTGTCGGTAGGTGATGCCGCGAAGGTTGTGGATGTCGGCGTCGAGCGGCGGCGGCGCGCTCAGACCTTCTAGCGCGGCCAGGGCCTCTTCATCGCGACCCAGCTTGTGCAGGGTGCGAGCCCGTTCGATGGGGAACCTGGCCTGCTCGGGCGCCAGGCCGGCGGCGCAGTCGAAGGCGATCAGGGCGGCGTCGAAGGCGGCGTTGCGCTTGTAGGCGAGTCCGAGACCGTAGTAGGCGTCGGCATAGGCGCCATCGAGGGTGATGGCGCGCTCGAACGCGGCGATGGCGTCGTCGGTCCGGTCCAGCTCCTGCAGCGCGACGCCCCAGTTGTACTGGGCGAGTGCGTGCTGTGGTTGCAGTTGGCAGCTGGCGGCGTAGCAGTGCTGGGCGGCGTCCCAGTCACCGTGGGCTGCCAGCAGGTTGCCCAGACGCAGGAAGCTGGTGGCGTCCGGCGCCAGTGCCAGGGCGCGGGTCAGGCGCTGGATCGCCTCGGCCGGCTGCTGTTCTTGAACGGCAATGGCGCCGAGGCGGTGCAGCGACAGCGCGTGGTCCGGATCCTGGCGCAGTACCTGCTCATAGCCCCGGGCGGCTTCGCGCCATTGACCGCGTTGAAATGCGGCTTCCGCCTTCTGCAGGACCGCAGCGGCGCGGTGGGCCTTGGGGAAACTCATGCGGCATTATGGTCAACGGGTGGGCGCACCGGGGCGTGGTCGCGCATAGACTGGCCCCCATGATCATCGTCCATCACCTGAACAACTCCCGCTCCCAGCGGGTCCTGTGGCTGCTCGAGGAACTGGGTCTGCCTTACGAGATCAAGCCCTACCAGCGCGACCCCAAAACCATGCTGGCCCCGCCCGAGCTGCGTGCGGTGCATCCGCTGGGCAAGTCGCCGGTGATGACCGATGGCGAGCTGGTGATTGCGGAGTCCGGCGCCATTCTGGAATACCTGGTCGACCGTTACGGCGAGGGCCGCTTCAAGCCTGAGCCGGGCACCCCGCAGGCGCTGCGCTATCGCTACTGGATGCACTATGCGGAAGGCTCGGCCATGCCGCCGCTGCTGCTGAAGCTGGTGTTCGACCGCATCGAAAGCAGCCCGATGCCCTTCTTCGTCAAGCCGATTGCCAAGGCGATCGCCGGCAAGGCCAAGTCCGGTTTCGTGCAGCCGCAGATCGACAACCACATGAACTTCCTGGAAGCCGAGCTGGGCCAGAGCCCCTGGTTTGCCGGGAACGAGTTCACTGCCGCCGATGTGCAGATGAGCTTCCCGCTGGAAGCCGCCGCCATGCGGGGCGGTGCGGCGGCCCGTCAACCGCGCATCACCGACTTCCTGGCGCGCATCCATGCGCGTCCGGCCTATCGGCGGGCGTTGGAGCGCGGTGGGCCGTATGCGTTGCTGGGTGGGGATTGAGCGAGCCGGTGCGGCGCGCCGGTCGCACCCAGTGCAGGACGTTGTAGAGCAGCACGATGGCCCCGGTCGCAACCAGCGAGGCCACCGCGAAGAAGACGATCAGCAGGCCGACGCCCATGTGGCCTTCGCAGGATCCCGTCGGGTCACACAAGCTGTGGTGCACGCCAGCAAAGAACGCGCCGACCAGGACGACCCACGACAGGAAGCCGATCAGGATGGAGAAGAGAAATCGATTCATCTGACGGAGGCGCTGGGCACGCGCGGGGGGTGACGAGAACCGGCGCAGTCTCGGGCGGGCGTGTGAGGTCAGGATGAAGTCGGTCGCGGGAGCGGCTCGGGCTTCGTAAAAACCGACCTTGGCATCAGCAAATACGATTGATGCCATCTGTTGACGAGCGAATTCATATGAATACACTGGGATCATTCCAACGGTTCCAGGACATGCCTCATGACCACGAACACGCCCGCCACCTCGATGGAGCCGCTGTCGGCCCGCATCCCGAGTGATCTGTACCTGTGGCTGGCCCAGTTGCAGGTCGAAGGGGCCGCCACCAACAGCGACAAGCTGCGGGTGCTGCTCGGCCAGCTCAAGCGTCAGCACGATGGCGCTTTCGATTACGTCACCGCCCACGCCTGGACCCGCGATCTGGCGGGGCGGCTGCGGGAATCGCTGGTGCGCAATGAAGGGCTCACCGGCCACTCCTCCGAAGTGGTGAGCCTGTTGCTGGACCATTTCACCGCCGCGATGGCCCTGGTGATCAGCCAGGCACCCGCCGACGACACCCAAGCCGCCAAGTTCGAGGATGCCCTCGTCCGACGCGCCTTTGCCTTGTGCGAAACCCTGCTGCGTCAGGGCACCACGCCGACCGCCGCTGCCTACGACCCCGCGGTCGTGCGGCGCCACCTGGGGCCGACGCTTGATCTGGCCCTGAACCTGCAGACCTCGAAAGGATCCTGAGATGTCCGACTCCCTGAAGACTCGCGTCGGCCGCGTGATCGCCGGCAGCGTGCATGCGTTCCTCGACCGCCTGGAGGACCAGGCCCCCGAGGCGATGATGGCGCAGTCCATCCGCGAGGCAGACGGCGTCGTCGCCGAGGTGCGGCACGAGCTGGGTACGGTCGCTGCCAATCGCCATCTGGCGCAGCAGCAGCATGCCAATCTCAATCAACTGCACGGTACGCTGTCGACGCAGATCGACGAGGCCATCGCCCACGGACGCGACGAACTGGCGAGAGCCGCGGTCGCCCGCCAGCTTGACATCGAGGCGCAGTTGCCCGTGCTGGAGACCACCCTGGCCGAGCACGCCCGACAGGAAGCGGAGCTGACCGGCTTTGTCGCGGCCCTGCTGGCCAAGAAGCGGGAGATGCAGGACGCGTTGTCCGAGTTCCGCAAGAGTCGCGCCGCGGCCACCGCGACGGCGTCGGGTACCACCGCTCGGCCAGGCGCTGCGGGCAGCGATGCGGCTCACCGCATCGGTCAGGCGACCGATGCCTTCGACCGCGTCTATGAGCGCCAGACCGGGCTTTCCGGCACCGCGCGCGGCAACAGCCTGCAGCAGGCCGCCCAGCTCAAGGAGCTGGACGATCTGGTGCGCGATAACAAGATCGCCGAGCGCATGGCGCAGCTGAAGGCGTCGCGGTCATGAGCCTGTTCACCGCGCCGGAGAACCTGCCGTTCGGCATCGGTTTCGCCCTGATCGTGGGGGTGGCCTTGCTGGAAGGTGTGGGCATGCTGGTGTCGCTCAGCCCCAGCAACTTGCTGGACGACCTGCTGCCCGAGATCGACGGCGACAGCGGGCTCGACCGGGTGCTCGGCTGGCTGCATCTGGGCAAGGTGCCCGTGCTGGTGCTGTTGCTGCTCTTTCTGACCGGCTACACGGTGTTCGGCTACAGCCTGCAACTGGTCATGAACGGCCTGTTCGGCGGCTACCTGTACGCGGCGGCCGCTGGCGTGCTGGCAGTGCCTGCGGGACTGGCCACGGTGCGGGGGCTGGGCTCCCTGATCGCCCACATCATTCCGCAGGATGAGTCCAGCGCCGTCAGCGAGCAAAGCCTGATCGGCCGGGTGGGGGTGATCGTGACCGGCGCGGCGCGCCGAGGCCTGGCGGCGCAGGCACGGGTCAAGGACATCCATGGCCGGTCTCACTATCTGATGGTCGAGCCGGACCTGGAGAGTGATGTGTTCGAGGAAGGCGCCCAGGTGTTGATCGTCAGCAAGCTCGGCGCGTTCTATCGCTGTATCGCCAATCCGCATCCCACACTGATGTAGCCGGCAACCAGAACCGGAACCGCACCAATCGGGCGTCCACCCACGATCGCCCAAGGGATCGGACGCGACGCCACCACAACAAGACCCATGCGCGGACAAGGTCCGACGCCGAATCGACAACTCGCACACCATCGAGGGAGTGAAACGTTCATGAGCAATCTGTTTGAACTGCTGATCATCTCCGGCATCGCGTTCCTGGCGCTGCTGACCATTGGCTTGATCTTTGCGCGCCTGTACAAGCGATCGACCAAGGAAACCGCGTTCGTCCGCACCGGGTTGGGCGGCCAGAAGGTGATCATGGACGGCGGTGCGATCGTGCTGCCGGTGTTCCATGAGCGGGTGCTGGTGAACATGAACACCCTCAAGCTGGAGGTGCTGCGGCGCGAGCGCGAGAGCCTGATCACCAAGGACCGCATGCGTGTGGATGTGACCGCCGCCTTCTTCGTGCGCGTCAAGCAGACCGAGGAATCGGTGAGCATCGCCGCCCAAACGCTGGGTGCCCGCACCATGAGCCCGGATGAACTCAAGGCGCTGGTGGAAGACAAGTTCGTCGACTCGCTGCGCGCCACCGCCGCCACCATGACCATCCAGGAACTGCAGGACAAGCGGCGCGACTTCGTCCAGGCGGTGCAGAACGCGGTGGCGGAGGATCTGGAGAAGAACGGCCTGGAGCTGGAATCCGTGTCGCTGACCAGCCTGGACCAGACCGACAAGCAGTTCTTCAATCCGAACAATGCCTTCGATGCCGAAGGCCTGACCCGCCTGACCGAGCAGACCGAAGCGCGGCGCAAGCAGCGCAACGATGTGGAGCAGGACACCGAGGTGCAGGTCCGCACCAAGAATCTGGATGCCACGCGCCAGAAACTCAACATCGAAAAGGACCAGGAATTCGCCACCCTGGGTCAGCAGCGCGAGATCGAAGTCACCCGCGCCGAACAGGCGGCGCTGATCGCCTCGCAGCAGGCCGAGCGGGGGCGCCAAGCCGAGGCCGCCAAGATCGAGGCCGAGCGTCAGGTCAGCCAGAAGCGCATCGAGGCGGATCGCGAGATCAAGGCGGCCGAGATCGAAAAGAACCTGGTGATCCAGACTCGTGAGATCGAACTCGAGCGCAAGACTGAGATGCAACGCGCCGAGCAGCGCAAGCAGGTGGAAATCGCCCGGCAGGACACCCAGATTGCGATTGCCACCAAGTCGCGCGAGCAGTCGGAAGCCGACGCCTCTGCCAACCTGGCGCGCGCGGATGCGGTGAAGGCGGAGGAAGCGGTGACCACGGCCCGCCAGGTGGCGGTGGCGGAGCGTGAGAAGAACATCCAGCTGATCGAAGCCTCCAAGGAGGCCGAGCAGAGTGCGATCGCGGTGAAGGTGTCGGCGTCTGCGGAGAAGGAAGCCGCGCTGGACCGCGCCGAGGCGCTGACCATCGAGGCGCAGGCCAAGCAAGCCGCGGCGCTGGCAGAAGCCGAGGGTCGTCGCGCGATCAATGAGGCGCTGAACACCCTGTCCGCCGCTCAGATCGATCTGCAGGTGCGCACCCTGCTGTTGCAGCAACTGCCGCAGATCCTGGAACAGGCCGTCCGCCCGATGGAGAAGATCGATTCGATCCGCATCTTCCAGGTCAACGGCATGCCGGGCGCGGGGACCACTGGCAGCGAGGGTTCGTCCGGATCATCCGGCGGCGCCACCTTCCCGGAACAGGTCATGAACTCCGCGCTTCAGTATCAGTTGGCCAAGCCCATCGTCGATGCGGTGATGAAGGATGCGGGCCTGTCCAACGACGGCATCACCGGCGTGGCCCATTCCCTTTCCAGCATGCTGACCAAGGCAGAGCCGCAGAAGCTGATGCCGGATGCTTGAGGACCCGAGCACGCCTCACCGCGCGCGGTGCGCCGTGCTCCGTGCTCCGTGATCCGCGTCCCGTGATCCGTGATCGATGCGCCGTGATTGGGACGCGGGGCTCGATCACAGCCTCAAGACAAACGTCGCATCGTCCACCGCATAGCCCTCCACCAGGGTGACGTCGCCACAGAGCTGTCGGCAGAAGGCGTCCACCGCCGCCACATCCCGCCCGACCAGCAGCGGGTGATCCGCCGGAAATCGCCGCTGGTCCAGCACGTTGAACACCAGCGTCTGGTGGGCTGCCGCAAACAGCCGGGCGATGGTCTGGAACAGGTGCCGCGGGTTGGCGCTGCGATAACCCAGCAGGCCGCAGGCGATGACATGGTCCGCGCGCGGCAAGGACAGCCGATCGGCATTGCCTTCGATGAAGACGGCGCTGGCGTCGCCTTGATGTCGGGCGCGGGCGGCGGCGATGAATTCGGGCTGCTGATCGATGCCCAGGTAGCTCACGCCGCTGAAGCGCTCGTCCAGGAAGCGCTTCAGGTCGCCTGTGCCGCAGCCCACATCCAGCACCGTGCTGTGGTCGGCATCGATGGCGGCGGCGATCGTCTCGAAGCGGCCGCGCTGGCTGGCCGGCTCGCGCCAGCCCATCGACTCCACCGAGTCAATGCCGTGCAGCGCAATGCGGTGACGGTGAAAGTGCATGACCGTGGCGCGTTCCAGAAGGTCCATTCCTGCTCTCCCTGCGCAGCGGCAGATCGACCTCGTGCCGACATGCCAGCATCAGGATAGGGCGGCATCGTCGGTCCGGCCATCAGCAGATGTCTGATCTTCGGGCGCCTGTGGCGGGCCGGTGGTCCTGGCAGCGCACTGTCGCCGGACGACGGCGTCCATCCGCCCGTCGAATCCAGGTGCATGCGGGCTGCGCCTCGCGTATCGACGCCGGCCACCCACCGTGCTCACCCGCAGGGCCTGGATCCGGCGTCCCTCCGCCGCGATCTCCGCATTTTGCTGATGGTGCTCCGCCAGCGCCGATGCGAAGCTGCCGCTCAGGAGCCATCGCCCGGGCCCGGGCTGGACCGCGCCGGCCGTGCCGCCGCGAGGAATGAAGGAGCGCTTCGATGAAAGACCGTCACGATCCCAGCCGTCCGGCCCAACGCGAGGCCGCCGCCGCGCCGCCGACGCATGTCGAGCACGGCCCGGTCGCAGCCGCCCATGCGGAGCCGATCGCGCAACGCGCAGCGCCGGAGTCGGACTTCAGCCAGTCCCCACGCATGCTGGCGCAGCGGCGCGCAATCGATGCCGCCTTTGGCGAAGCCGCCCAGCGAGAAACCGGCATGGAAGAGGAAGAGCCGTTGCAGGCCCGCATGGCCCCCGGTGGCCTGGCGCCCGTCAGTCAGCGGGAAGAGGCGCCCAACCTCACCGGCATGCCCAACCAGCTCAAGAGCGGCATCGAGTCGCTGTCGGGCATGGACATGTCGGACGTCCGGGTGCATCGCAATTCTGACAAGCCGGCGCAACTCAACGCCCTGGCCTATGCGCAGGGCAACGACATCCATCTGGCGTCAGGCCAGGAGCAGCACCTGCCGCATGAGGCCTGGCACGTGGTCCAACAGCGCCAGGGACGGGTGCAGCCCACCATGCAGATGGCCGGCACCGCCATCAACGACGATTCGAGCCTGGAGTCCGAGGCCGACGCGATGGGCGCGAAGGCCACCCAGCTCAAGATGGATGACGAGCTGGACCTGGGCTGAGGCCTTGCCTCGCGCCGCCTTGGGGCCATCACCCCGCCTGGCCACGCCTTCAGGTCACGCCAGGCGGCCGCCATCAGGTCACCATAGGCGCCGCCATCAGGTGACGCCATCAAGTCACACCATGCGCCGCCATCAAGCCCGATGGACGCGCAGCCATACGCGCGACCTGATCGCCTGAGCGATCAATCTTCGCCTTCCGCCGAGGGCTTCTTGCGCCGAAGCAGCTTCTCGGAAGCGGCCAGCGTCTTCGCGCGCGCGGCCTGATCCAAGGCCCAGGACAGCCCCTTCTTCGCCGCACCGGCCGCCACGCTGGCGGCTTCTGCGGTGGAAGTCTTCAGTTGCTCCGGCGTGGGCAGGCGCTCCTGCGTCCATTCCGCAGCTTTGCGGGCGGCCAGCAGAGCCTGGTCGGCGGTCTCGGTGGCCGTGGTGCGCACCTGCTCGGCGCTGGGCAATTGGCGTTGGGTCCAGTCGGCGGCCTTGCGGGCGGCCTCCAGGGCTTGCTGGGCCGCATCACCGGCACCCGCCCGCACCTGGTCCGCGCCGGCGCGCAGTTGCTCCGCCTTGGGCAGGCGCTCCTGGGTCCAGTCGGCCGCCTCGCCGATCACGGTGCGCACCTGGCCGGCCGCACCGCCGGCATAGAGCCGCGCCTGCGCCCAGGCCTTGGACACCTCGCCGGGCGGTGCCGTGGCCAGCAAGCGGGTGACGGTGGCCAGGGCGTCCTCCTCCGGGGGCGTGATCGGGCCGCCGGCCGCCAGCATGGCGCGCAGGAAAACGGCAGTGTCCTGCGCGATGGCGGCGTGGTTGCAATCCGGATTCAGATGAAGGAAGTCCGCGCCTTCACGCGCCATTGCCTCGATCGATCCTTCACCCAGGCGCGGTTCGATCGCCGCGATCGCCTGCCTCACGAACGCCGGGCTCAGGCCCCATTCATCCACCAGATGGCGAACCAGGAACGCGCGTTCGGCCTCGTCCACCGCGCCGTCAACCGCGGCCAACCGCAGCGACAGCGGGGCGATCAGGTCGAAGATTGCCAGGCCCAGGGTGTCCAGCGGCGTGTTCAGGTATTTGGGAATCTCGATGACCCGGGCGCCCTTGGTGTTGCCCAGCAGGCGGTAGAGGCCGTAGCAGGCGCCGCCCGAGGCCAGTGCGGCCAGGGCCACCCAGCCGATCGGCGTGGCCGAGGCCCCCAGGATCGACGCGGCCATGCCGGTCTTGGCCACCGCCGCGCCGGCGCCCGCGGCGCCCAGCACGTCCCACAGCTCCCGGGTGCGGTTGATCATCCGCAGCGAGGTGTAGGCGTCTTCGCCGATCGCCAGCTTGGCCTTGAAGCGCAGCGGCTCGGCAACGACCTGTTCAACGCCCTCGAGGCTGGGGGGCGGAAGCAGCAGAGGGGGTGGGGCGCTCATGGTGCGGTCGGATGAGGTGGCAGGGTCGGGCGGTGGGGGGCGGTCAGGGCCGATTGGACGTTGGGCGAGATGCGGGCGGCCATTGCCGCGCGGCAACAGATGTCCAGTCTACCGAGGCGCCGATGGTGTGGGTTCGGTCTGACCGAAAGCGGGGAACGGCATTGACGAGGACGGGTCCGATCGCCGTCGCAGCGGCGTCCAGATCCATCCTGGTTGGAGAGGAACCGTATTCGCCCAATGCGCGCACACCTGTTGCGACGATTCAACGATCGCCGCCCCTGGTGCCGATCGACCGGCAAGAAATCGCGAGCCGACGGCCGGCGATGACTGGCAAGACGGCGGGGTTGAAGGCCGCCAGAGGGACCGCTTGATGCGGATGCGGCGCGTGGACTTGTGACATCAGCAACGCCTGACCCTTTCAAAATCTCACCAACGCGCTGCGAACCAGCGCTCAGTGGGTGGCTACCCATCGCTCCCGTGTGACATCTTTCTCGAACCACGGACCGGCTAGCCAACGCGTCGCCAGAAGTCAATCACCCCACGGCGGCGCGTTTCAATTTAGTTACGTTCAGATACGATCCGCCGCATTACGCCAGACGGGTCCAGCGGGCCGGTTTGGCGGCCCAGGGCAAAACCGGCGCGAGCCGGTGACGCAAAGCCTCCGGTCTCTCAAAGACGTTGTTCAACGACGCGAGCAGAGATAGCGGGGTTGCCGGTCCGGCTTTGGTCGGACTGTGTCTGAACTTCGCGGCATGGCGGCGTGGTCTTGGGTTCGGGAGAGTCCAAGAAGAGAGCGTCCATGCAGAGGCAGTTTCCAGGCGAGCGCGTCCGTCGCGCCGCTGTGTTGTTTCCGTTCCATGTGCTGGCCCGTGCGGTCAGGATCCGTGCAAGTTCCAAGCGCACCGCCACCACCGTCCTGTTGCTGGGCGGCGTGTGGGTGGGGATGGGCGGCGGCGTGTCAGCCGCTTGGGGTCAGTCCTTGCCGCCGGGTGCGGTCGATCCCGATGCGCAGCGTCAGCTGCAGCAGCAGCGGGAGGCCCAGCAGCGTCAGTCGCTGGAGCGCGAACCCGATGTGCGGCTGCGCGCCAGCCCGCCGCCCGCCCGGCAGCCGTTGCGGGACGACGAGCGCCCGTGTTTCCAGATCGATCACATCGAGCTCGACGGCGTGGAAGGCCTGCCCGCCCTGGCGCGCCTGCGCGCTGCGCTGGACGGCCCGCAGGGCGATGATGCCCCGCTGGGCCGCTGCCTGGGCGCGCAGAGCATCGGCACGCTGGTGACGCGGCTGCAGGACGCGGTCATCGAGGCCGGCTACATCACCACGCGGGTGCTGGCCAAGCCGCAGGACCTGTCCACCGGGCGGCTGGTGCTGACGGTGGTCCCGGGCCGGGTGCACCGCATCCGGCTGCGGGAAGGCACCTCGCCGCAGGTGCGGCTGCTCAATGCGCTGCCGATCCGCGAAGGCGACGTGCTCAACCTACGTGACATGGAGCAAGCGCTGGAGAACCTGCAGCGGGTGCCCGGCGCGCAGGCGGACATCCAGGTCGAACCGGCCCGCGAGAGCGCCGCGCCGGGCTACAGCGATCTGGCGGTGAGCTACCAGGGCGGCCGCCAGTGGCGCATGCAGCTCTCGCTGGACGACAGCGGCAGCGACGCCACCGGTCGCTATCCGCTGGCGCTGACGGCCTCGCTGGACCACGCACTGACGCTCAATGACTTGTTCTATCTGACGCTCAATCGCGACACCGGTGATGTGAGTCGCCGGTTGAAGGACCGCGACGGGCCGCAGCCCGGCACCGGCGGCAACGTGCTGCATTACTCGCTGCCCTGGGGCCATTCCTTGATCAGCATGACCTTCAGCCGCAGCGGCTATCGGCAGGTCGTGATCGGCGCCAACCAGAACTATGTGTACCGCGGCACCAGCAACAACGGCGAGGTCAAGCTCAGCCACATGCTGTGGCGCGACGGCCAGTACAAGCTCAACGGCTGGGTGAAGCTGTTCGGCCGGGGCTCTCGCAACTACATCGACGACACCGAGGTCGAGGTGCAGCGCCGACGCGTCGGCGGCTGGGAGAGCGGCATCAACCTGAAGCGCAATGCCGGCGGCGTGCAGACCGAAGGTGAATTGAGCTGGAAGCGGGGTACCGGCGCCTTCCATTCGCTGCGGGCGCCGGAGGAGGACTTCGGCGAAGGCAGCTCCCGCATGAGCTTGCTGCAGGGCGAGGTGAGCGTGGCCGGCGCGGTGCCGCTGGGCGAGCGCAAGCTGCAGCTCAGCACGCAATGGAAGAGCCAATACGCGCTGCGTCCGCTGACGCCGCAGGACCGCTTCTCCATCGGCGGTCGCTACACGGTGCGCGGCTTCGGCAGCGACACCTCGCTCTCGGCCGAGAACGGCATGTTGCTGCGCAACGAGGCCGAGCTGCCGCTCACCGGCAATGTTTCGCTCTACACGGGCCTGGACGCGGGCGTGGTCAGCGGCCAGAGCGCCAAGCGCCTGGCGGGCAAGCGCCTGGTGGGCGCGGTGCTGGGCACGCGGGTGCGTGCGCCGGGCGTCTATCTGGATGTGTTTGCCGGCACGCCGGTGCAACAACCCTCTCAATTTCCCGCCGCCCGCGTGGTGGCCGGCTTCAACCTGAGTCTGTCGCGATGAACCGCCTCCAATACCGAATCGTTTTCAACAAGCAACGCGGCCAGTTGATGGCGGTGGCCGAGACGGTGCGCGGCCAGGGCAAGGGCGCCGCGGGCGAGAGCGACGGCCCGTCGCGCCGGGCGCTGACCTCCGAGGCGTCGGTGCCTGCGGTGTCTCGTGGCCCGCCGGCGCTGCTGGGCTTGGTGGCGGCCATGGTCATGTCGATGGCGCTGACTGCGGCGCTGACGCTCTCGCCCGACGCGCAAGCGCAGATCAAGCCCGACGCCACCGCGCCCAAGAACCAGCAGCCCACGGTGCTCACCGCGCCCAACGGCACGCCGCTGGTCAACATCCAGACGCCGAGTGCGGCGGGGGTCTCGCGCAACACCTACAGCCAGTTCGACGTCAACCCGTCGGGCGTCATCCTCAACAACTCGCGGGTGGAGACCAGCACGCAACTCGGCGGCTGGGTGCAGGGCAATCCGTGGCTGGCCAAGGGCGAGGCGCGGGTCATCCTCAACGAGGTCAACAGCAGCAACCCAAGCCAGCTCAAGGGCTTCGTGGAGGTGGGCGGACGGCGGGCCGAGGTGGTCATCGCCAACCCGGCCGGCATCGTGGTCGATGGCGCAGGCTTCATCAACGCCAGCAGCGCCACGCTCACCACCGGCACTGCGCGCTGGGGCGCGGACGGCAGCCTCACCGGCTTCGGCGTGCAGGGCGGCTTGATCCGCATCGACGGCCAGGGGTTGGACGCGAGCCAGACCGACTACACCGCGCTGCTGGCCCGCGCCGTGGAAATCAATGCGGGCCTGTGGGCCAAGGACGTGCGCATCGGCACCGGCACGCAGGTGATGAATGCGACGCTGGGCGCTGGCGAGACGTTGACGCCCGCCGGCGAGCGGCCTCGCTATGCGCTGGACAGCACCGCGCTGGGCGGGATCTATGCGCAGCGCATCACGCTGGTCGGCACCGAGGATGGCCTGGGGGTGCGCCAGGCCGGCCAACTGATTGCCGCGCAACTCACGCTCAATGCGCAGGGCTGGCTGGACAACACCGGCACCGTCTATGCGCAAGACGCCGCACCCGTCAACGGCGAGGCGGCGCTCACGGTGCGTATGTCGCAGGGCGTGCGCAATGCCGGCTGGCTGGCGGCCAAGGGCTCGGCCACCCTCAGCGGCGGGCAACTGCAGGGCGAAGCGGGCAGCGTCACGGCCGCTGGCCTCAATGACGACGGCACCCTCACCGCCGGCGCGGGCAACCTCACGCTGACGGCCGAGGGCCTGTCGCGCCAGGCCGGCCAAGTGCTGGCCGGTGCGGCGCTGCAGGCGTCCGGCGACTTATTCGATGCCGCGGGTGCGCAGTTCCAGGCGGCGCGCATTCAGCTGTCCGCGGCGGCGCTGCGCGCCGACAACGCGCAGCTCTTCTCGACCGGGACGCTGGACCTTCGCTCCGGCGGTCTGTTGAGCACGCGGGGCGCGTCCCTCGTTGGGCAGCAACTGCTGATCGCAGCGACCGATCTGGACAACACCCGCGGCGAATGGCTGCATCTGGGCAGCGAGGCGTTGACCGTCTCGGTGAGCGGCAGCCTGATGACCGATGGCGGCCGCATCGCCAGCAATGGGCGGGAGTTCGTGCTCTCGGCCGCACAACTCAGCGGCGTGCAAGCCCGCCTGGAACACTACGGCAGCGGCACGATGCGCCTGAGCGCGGTGGACGCCGATCTGCGAGGCGCCGCCCTCAGCGCCAACGGCGCGTTGGAGGTGTCGGCCGGCCGGCTGCAGCTCGACAGCGCGGACGTGCTGGGCCGCAGCGTTCAGCTGCAGTCTGAGGGCGCGCTGTCGCTGCGACAGGCGGTGGTGCGCAGCAGTGGTGCCACGTCGCTGAGCGCGGACAGCCTCGACAACCGTGGCGGGCAGGTGCTGGCGGATGCGGGGCTTGCCGTGCAGGCGCGCTTGTCCATCCAGAACGATGGCGGTCAGCTCCAGGCGGCGCAAGGCGGGTTGAGTCTCTCCGGTCAAGGTGCGCTGAGCAATCGGGCGGGGATCATCGCGGCGCGGGATGCGGTGTCGATTCAAGCGGCCTCGCTGAGTCAGGAGCAGGGCGGGCTCGTCAGCGGGCAGGATGTGCAGTTGAGGCTGCAAGGCGGGCTGGTTCAAGACAGCGAAGGGAAGGGCGCGGGTGGCGCATCGAGCGTCGTGGCCGCGCGGGATCTCACGATCGATGCGCGGACGGTCAACAGCCAGGGTGTGCTGCGTGCAGGAACATCGGCGACGCTTGCGACGGCAGACTCTGCCAGCCTTGGTGGATCGGTTTATGCAGGCACCTCGCTGCGCGTGACGGCGGGGACTGATCTGTCCATCACCGGTCTCTTCGGATCGCAAGTTGATGCGTCGGCTCACTCTGGCCGCGCACTGACGGCTTCGGCGACCTCCACGATGGCAGCCGGTCTGCTCGCGGACGGTCGCATTGCGGAGCGCGGCACGCTGACGGTCTCATCGGTGCAGACCTCGCTGCAAGGCCAAGTGCTGGCGGCCGACGCTGCGCTCAGCGCTCAGCAGTTGGACCTCAGCCGCAGCCGCCTCTCGGTCGGGCATGGCGTGACATTGCAGTCCACGCAATTCCTCATCACCGAGGGCGCGACGCTGCGTAGCGGGTCGTTGTCGCTGCAGGCGACGGACTGGCGCAATGCGGGCGGCATGGTGGCGGTGAGCGGTGACGGCGCGTGGACGGTGGCGCTGGCAGGCCAGTTAGACAACCGTAGCGGTGTGATCCAGACCAACAGCCGCGAGGCGTCGATCAACGCGCAATCGCTGGACAACACCGGTGGGGTGCTCTCCACCAGCGGCGCCGCGATGCGGGTGCAGACGGGCCAGTTGCAGAACCAGGACGGGCTGCTCAGCGCCGGCGGGCTGCTCGATCTGAACGCCCAGTCGCTGTTCAACCGCGACGGCCAGGTGACTGCACGATCCATGCAGATCCAGGCGACGACGCTGGACAACGCGGGCGACGGCGTGATCGCTGCTACCGCCGGCACGCTGCGCCTGGACGGCGTGCAGCTCACCAACGCCGGCAGCATCCAGGCCAACGGCGATCTGCTGGTGCGCACCACCGGGGTGTTGGACAACAGCGGGCTGATGCGGGCACAGGGTCAGCAGCAGGGTCAGGCCCAAGCGCAAGGTCAGGCACAGGACTCATCAGCCCCAGCCCAGTTGCAAATGCAGGCCGGGACGCTCCGCCACAGCGGCACTATGGCAGCGCAGGGCGCGCTTTCGGTGGACGCCACACGCATCGACAGCAGCGGCACCTTCGCCGCCGGCCTGCTCGCGGACAACACGATCGGCGCACAAGGCGATCTGACGCTGCATGCCACGCAAGCGCTGCAGCACAGCGGCGCGGCGCTGGCGGGCGGCCGCCTCACCCTGGACGGCGAGACGGTGGACTTGCGCAGCAGCCAGTTGCAGGCCGCGCAACTCACGATCGGCGCGCGTACGGGCGAGCTTCAGTTGAGCCGAACGACCATCGCCACGGCCGGGTTGTTGGCGCTGTCCAGCCAGAGCACGCTCCACACCGAAGGCGCCAAGCTCAGCGGCAGCGACGTGACCATCACCGCCACCGACTGGCGCAACACGGGTGGCGAGATCGCCCAGACGTCAGCCGCCGGACGCTTGGACATCCAGGTGGCAGGCCTACTGGACAACGCCACCGGGCAGATTCACGCCAACGCGACCGACGCGGCCGTGCGGGCGCAGACGCTCGACAACGCGCAGGGCGCCATCGTGCATGCGGGCACAGGTCACCTTGCGGTGGATGCGACCACGCTCAATGGCGCCAGCGGCTCGCTGCTCACCAACGGCGCGCTGACGCTGACAGTGACCGGTGCGGCGGACTTGTCGCAAGCGAAGACGCAAGGCCAGCGTGTCTCGGTGACGTCGGGCAGCCTCAACCACCAGGGCGGCGAGATGATCGGCGTGTTCGGGCTGGAGGTCTCGGTCGCCAATGCCGTCAACAACGTCGGTGGACTGCTGCAAAGCGGTGGCGACGTGCAGGTGCAGGCGGCGGTGCTGGAGAACGGCAACGGGCAGATCGACGGAACGGCCATCCGATTGACCGGCGGTTCGGTGAGTAACGGCGCCCAGGGCCTCATCGCGGCTCGGCAAGGGCTGAGCGTTGATGTCACACAGCTCGCCAACGCTGGCTCGCTGCAGGCTGGCGCGGCGATGACGCTCAACGCCACAGGCCCCGTCACCAACAGCGGTCAGGTCTATGCCCAAGGTCCGTTGTCGGTGCATGCCGGTACCACGCTGACCCACACCGGCACGCTCGCTGCGCTGGGCGCGGTGGAGGTCCAGGCGGACCGCATTGCCAGCAGCGGGCTCATCGCTGCGGGGTTGAAGTCCGACAACACCTGGGCCAGCACCGGGGACCTGACGCTGCGCGTCACCGACTCGCTGCAACACAGCGGGCAGTTGGCGGCGGCCGGTCGCCTGAGCGCCACGGCGGGCTCGCTGCAATTGCAGGACAGCCGGGTGCTGGCGCAGCAGATTGATTTGATCGCCCGAAACGCTCTAGGCGCTCAGAACTCGCAGAGCGCTCAGACCAGCGAGCTGCGCCTGGACCGAGCGCAGGTGGTCACTGCAGGCGTCCTGACGCTGGACAGCGCGGGCGCGCTGATCACCAGCGGGGCCACGCTCAGCGCCAGCACGGTGCAGCTTCGCGCGACCGACTGGACCCACATCGGCGGCCAACTGGCGCAGACCTCCGCGACAGGCAGCCTGAGCGCGACGGTGCAGGGTCGCATCGACAACACCGACGGCGTCATTGCCGCCAACGCGCAGGACTTGACGCTGCGGGCGACCGAGCTGGTCAACACGCGCGGCAACCTGACCCACGCGGGCAGCGGCGCCTTGCACGTGGAGGTGGGCGATCTCAGCGGCGCACAAGGTCAGGTGCTGAGCGCGGGTGCGCTCGCTCTCGATGTGGTCGGCAACGCGTTGCTCAACGGCTCCAAGACCCAGGCGGCCACGGTGACGCTCAACGCCGGCAGCTTGCAGCATCAAGCCGGCCAGCTCATCAGCGTTGCCGATGCCCGCCTACAGATCACCGGCAGTGCAGACAACACCGGCGGCGTCCTGCACAGCAGTGCGGATCTGCATCTGCAAGCCGGCGCGCTGGATAACCGAGACGGGCAGATCGGCGCGCGGGCCATCGAGCTCACAACAACGACCTTCAGCAACGGCGGGCAGGGGCTGGTGTCAGCGCAGGGGGCGCTGACCCTCACCAGCGGCGAGTTGGCCAACGCCGGTACGCTGCAATCGGTCGGCGCGCTGGGATTGACTGTCACCGGCAACGCGCAGAACAGCGGCCTGATCTACACGCAGGGCATTGGCTCGGTGCAGGTGGGCGGCACCTTGCAGCACACCGGCACACTGGCGGCGCAGGGCGCGCTGACCGTGGATGTGGGGGCGCTGTCCGGCACCGGCACGTTGGTGGCCGGCCTGAAGCCCGACAACACGCTGGCGGCCAGCGGAGACCTGACAGTGCGAGCGCAGCAAGCGCTGCAGAACAGCGGCTCGATGCTCGCTGCGGGCACGATGACGCTCTCGGGTGCCTCGCTGCTACTGCAGGACAGCCGCCTCCAAGCTGCGCAAGCCACTTTGACCGCATCGAGTGGCCCTCTTCAGCTGGACCGCGCCGTGCTGGCCAGCGCCGGTGCGTTGTCGCTGACCAGCGCGCAGGGCGTCCTGGTCACCGATGGCGCTCAACTCAGCGGATCGAACATCGACATTCGCGCGCAGGATTGGCGCAACGTCGGCGGTGAGGTGGCGCAAACCGGATCGACGGGATCCTTCACGGCCGTGGTCGGCGGCACGCTCAACAACCGGTCGGGCCAGATCCAGGCCACCGGTGCCACGCTGAGCTTGGACGCCCAGGTTCTGGACAACACGCTGGGTCGCCTCGCTCAAGCCGCTGCGGGCACCACCACGCTGCGCGTCGGCACGCTGCAAGGCCACGCGGGCCAGGTGCTGACCAACGGACAGTTGACGCTGCGGGCCATGGGCGCAGTCGACCTGAGCCAGGCCCAGACGCAGGCCAGCGGGGTGACGCTGACAGCGTCGTCGCTCAACCATCAAGGCGCCCAGTTGCTGAGCACCGGCACCACGACGATCGACGTCACCGGCCAGCTTAACAACAGCGCCGGCACGGTCGCCAGTGCGGGCACGCTGGAGGTGCACAGCGGCAGTCTGATCAATGCCTCCAACGGCCTGCTGCAAGGCGATGGCGCGGCCACGCTGCGAGTGGACGGCACGCTGGACAACCAGGGCGGCAAGCTCCGTGCCGGTGGCGATCTGGCGCTGACCGCCGGGCGCATCGACAACCGCAGCGGCTGGGCCGGTGCGGATGGGGCGCTCACGGTGCAAAGCACGGCGGAGCTGCTCAACGGCAGCGGCAGCCTGGTGTCGCAGCGCGCCCTGACCATCGATGCCAGCGCCGTCGGCAACCAGCTCGGCCGCATCGGCAGCCTGCAAGGCGCGGTGACGCTGCGCAGCGGCGGGGCCATCGACAACACACAAGGGCGGGTGCAGGCGGCGCAGGCGCTGTCGGTGATCGGGTCGGGGGTGACCAATCAGCAGGGCGAGCTTTCCGGCACGGTGCTGACGGTGGACACCCGAGGCCTGGCGCTCAACAACCGGGACGGCCAGATGCTGGCCAGCCAGTCGCTAAGCTCGGTGAGCGGGGCTTTTGACAACGCGGGCGGGCTGGTGCAGTCGCTTGGCGATCTGACGCTGCGCACGCAGGGCGGGACGTTGAGCAATGCACGGTCCGCAACCGGTACAGTAGCGGGTACGCCCACGGGGATCCACGCGCAGGGCAATCTGACGCTCAATGCCGGCGCGTTGGTCAATGAAGCGGGCATCAGTGCGGCCGGCAGCGCACAGATCGACGCGAGCCAGCTCACCAACCGGGCGGAGCTGTCCGCCGGCACGGCGCTCACCGCCAAGGTGGCCGGGACGCTGGACAACGAAGGCGGTCGACTCATCGGGGCGCAGACGCTCGATGCCACCGCTCAGCAGGTCCTCAACCAGCGCGGTCTGATCTACGGCGGCCAGACGCTGACGCTGCGAGGCGGTAGCCGCATCGACAACAACAACACCTCGGGCACCGGGCAAGGGTTGCAGGGCGGCAATGTCAGCCTCATCGCGACGCAGTTGGACAACCGCGCGGGCCAAGTGCTGGCCAGCGGCGATCTGGCATTGACGGTGGGTCAGTCGCTGGACAACGCCAACGGGCAGCTGGGTGCGGTGGGCCGGCAGACCATCGGCGACGGGGGCGCCGCCTCGGCGTCTGCGCTGGCCCTGAACAACGCCTCGGGCCGCATCTGGTCGGGTGCGGCGATGGGCGTCGGCGTGCGTGAACTCACCGGCGGCGTGGCGGGCCAGATCAGCAGCGGCGGCAGCCTGAGTCTGACGCTGGCGGGTGACTTCACCTACGGCGCCGGCAGCCAGCTGCAGTCCTCTGGCAACACGGTGCTGACGGTCTCCGGCGCCTTCACCAACCAGGGCACGCTGCGCAGCGGCGGCACGCTGTCCATCGGGGCATCGAGCATCGACAACCAGGCCAGCGGCGAGCTCAGCGGCACGGTGACGCTGCTCAACGCCAGCGGCACGCTGACCAACCGCGGTCTCATCGACGGGGACGCCGTCGGCCTGACCGCTGACCGCCTGCTCAACCTGGGCAGCGGTCGGATCTACGGTGGGGACATCGTCCTGACGGCGGGCCAGTTGGTGAACGACAAGGAGGGGGGCGCTGCCGCAGTGATCGCGGCGCGCAACACCCTGGACGTGCAACTGAGCCGCGACCTCATCAACCGCAACGGCGCGCTGATGTACGCAGACGGCGGCATGCGGCTGGTGGCCGACAGCCTGCTCAACGAGAACGCGACCATCGAGTCGAGCCAGTGGCTGGAGATCAGCACCCGCAACGGCCTGATCAACCGCACGGTCTACGACGGGCTGAGCACCGGCGAGGGCACCGGCCTGGGCAACCTGGCCAGCAAGTCTTTCATCAGCAGCGGCGGCGACATGCTGATCCACGCCGGCAGCGTGCTCAACAGCGGCGCGACAATCGAGGCGCGGGGTGATTTGTCGATGACATCGGGGACGATTCAGAACCTGAATCCGTATCTGATGTGGACGGCCGCCACTGGGGACGGCAAGCTCCGCTTCACCTATTCCATCGAGAACCAGGCCTTTGAGGACCACATCGCGGTGGTGGACCTGAAGGGCCGGTCGCCCGACCAGGCGCTCAGCGATTACTTCGATTCCCATCCCACGCATCGGCTGATCGATAACCTCGGCGCCACCGGCGACCGCACCGAGGTGACCCAAAGCGCAGCGGGTCGGATCATGGTGGGCGGTCGGTTGAGCGTCACCGGCAGCACCATCACGAACGACATGAGCGTGGTGGTGGGCTCTGACGGCGTGGCCATCACTGGCGCGGCGGTCAACAACGTGACGCACTACGTCAGCGCCTGGGACTCGTCGACCGGCACGCAGCGCCAACTGGCGCTCACCCTGCCCACGACTGCCACGGCTTACGCCCCCGCGGGCGTGAAGCCCTCGGTGCGATCGGCTGCAGGAACCGTCAGTACCGGCGGAGGCGCGTCGTCTCAGCAAGCACAGGGCGGCAGCGCGGCCAACGCCAGCGGTGGCAGCGGCTTGAGTGGGCTCGTCACCCGGATGCTCAGCCAGGTCAACGCGGCGAATGGGGCGCCTGCCAACACATCGGTCAACACCGCGTGGCGCGCAGGGAGTGAAGCGTCGGCGCAAGCGGTCAACGCGGCACAGGCCGGCCAAGGCGGCGTGAGCGCATCGGCCTCACAGCAGTCCGGCCGTGCCGGCCTCATCGCGATGCTGCGTGAGGCCTCCGCCGCAGTGGTGGGGGCGGATGCGGACGGTCGCGCCAAGGCGGCGGCTGTGGCGCAAGCGGTCAGCACCGGCGGCGCAACGACGGCACAGGACCGGCCCGGCACGGGCCGGCTGGTGACGCTCAACAGCGCCAATGCCACGTTCAACGGCAAGCCCCTGGCACACAGCGTGGGGGCCAACCTCACGCTGCCCACGAACAGCCTGTTCAAGCTGCACACCGAACCCACCTCGCGCTACCTGATCGAAACCGATCCTCGCTTTGCCAACTACCGCGACTGGCTCTCGAGCGACTACCTGCTGCAGCAGCTTGCCGTGGATCCGGCGACCACGCAGAAGCGCCTGGGCGACGGCTTCTACGAGCAGCGCCTGGTGCGCGAGCAGATCGGTCAGCTCACCGGCACCACCTTCCTGGAAGGCTATGCCGACGACGAGGCGATGTACCGCGCGCTGCTCAGCAACGGCGCGAGCTTTGCCAAGGCGCATGAACTGCGCCCCGGCATCGCGCTGACGGCTGAGCAGATGACGCAGCTCACCACCGACCTCGTCTGGCTGGTGGAGCAGACGGTGACGCTGGCCGACGGCACGACGCAACGTGTGCTGGTGCCGCAGGTCTATCTGGTGCCGCGTGACGGGGACCTGCTGCCCAGCGGGGCGCTCATCGCCGGCAATCGGGTGGAGATGGCGCTGAGCGGGGACTTCAACAACACCGGCTCGGTACGCGGCGGGGATGTGGCCATCACGGCCCAGAACATCGCCAATGCGGGCGATGTGCGGGGCACCAGCCTGGCGCTGAGCGCTCGGGAGGATCTGCGCAACCTGGGCGGCACGCTGGCATCGACCGGCGACATGAGCCTGACCGCTGGACGGGACATCGTCATGGAGAGCAGCACCGCCAGCGGCACGCTGCAGCGCGGCAATGTGACGACCAAGGCGACCATCCTGGATCAGGTGGCCACCTTGAGTGCCGGTGGCGTGATGGTGGCGCAGGCCGGGCGGGATGTGTCGCTGCAGGCGACGCAGATCACGCAAGGGCAAGACGGGAAGGGGACGGACGGCGGGGTGGTCATCCAGGCCGGGCGTGACCTGACGCTGAGCACGGTGCAGATTGCCAGCTCGCGTGACGAGATCAAGAACGCCACCAACTTCAAGAAGGAGAGCCTGACGCAGGACGTCGGCACCACGGTGCAGGGCGAGGGCGTGGTCGTGCTCAAAGCCGGTCAGGACCTCACGGCCACCGCTGCGGCGCTCAAGAGCAGCGATGCCGGCGTGACGCTGGCCGCCGGCCGCGATGTGTCGCTGCTGGCGGGCGAGGCCAACCAGGTCATCGAACAGATGACCCAGAAGACCAAGAAGAGCGTCGTCAAGAAGAAGACGACCACGACCTACAACAAGTCGGATGAGACCACCGCCATCGGCACCACGGTGTCTGGCGATACGGTGGATGTGCTGGCGGGGCAGGACCTCAAGCTAGTGGCGGCCAATGTGGTGTCGGATACGGGCACTGCGCTGCAGGCGGGGCGGGACATCAGCATCGAAGGGGCGACCAACACACTGGAGACCGAGCAGTTCAAGAAGACGGTGAAGTCCGGCTTGATGAGCGGCGGCGGCATTGGTTTCAGCATCGGCAAGCAGTCGCTGGCGCAGACGACCAAGACGACGCAGGAGACGAACTCAGGCTCGACCGTGGCCAGCGTGGGCGGAGATGTGTCCATCGTCGCGGGCAATGCCTACCGGCAGGTGGGCTCGGACATCGCTGCGCCGGGCGGGGATGTGAGCATCCAGGGCAAGAGTATTGATGTCCTGGAATCGCGCAACCAGCAGGCGCAGGACACGCAGACGAAGTTCAAGCAGAGCGGGGTGACGGTCTCGCTGAGCATTCCCGGCGTGTCCACCGCGATGGAAGCGGTGAAGGCGGGTGAGCATGTCACTCAGACCGAAGACGACCGGATGAAGGCGCTGGCGGCCGCGACGGCGATCTCCAAGGCCATGCAGGCCCAGAAGGAGATCGCCAACTTCGAGCAGCTCAGCAGCGAGGCCCAGAAGCAGAGCATTCGCTTCAATGTGTCGGTGGGCAGCAGCAAGAGCACGAGTCAGCAGGCCAGCACCTCGGATCAGGCTGCAGGCAGTTCCATCCTGGCGGGCGACAAGCTCAGCCTCGTCGCCACGGGTGGGAGCCAGGCGTCCAACGTCACCGTGCGGGGTGGATCGCTCTCAGGTCAGGAGGTGCTGATCAAGGCGGACAACGCCATCAACCTGGTGGCTGCCACCAACACCAGCGAGCAGCACAGCAGCAACAAGAGCAGCAGTGCCTCGGTGGGCGTGGGCTTCCAACTGGGCGCGGACAACAAGTTCGGGTTCACCGCCAGCGGCAGCGTGACCAAGGGCAACTCCGACGGCGTGGACAAGAGCTTCACTGCCACCGAGGTGAAGGGCGGCACCAGCGTGACGCTGCAGTCCGGCGGCGACACCACCTTGCAGGGGGCGGTCGTCACCGCGCCCACCGTCAAGGCGCAGGTGGGCGGCGATCTGCAGATCGAGAGCCAGCAGGACACGGCGAAGTTCGACAGCAAGAGCAGCACCGTGGGCGGCAGCGTCACGGTGGGGTACGGCGCTGGCGGCAGCGCGAACTACAGCAAGTCCAAGGTGGATGCGGACTATGCGGCAGTTGGTACGCAGGCCGGCATCCGGGCGGGGGATGGTGGGTTCCAGGTGGAGGTGAAGGGCAACACCGACCTCAAGGGCGGTGCCATCACCAGCAGCCAGGCGGCAATCGATGCGGGCAAAAACAGTCTGAGCACCGGCACGCTGACCACCAGCGACATCGACAACCGCAGCCAGTACAGCGCCAGCGCGGTGACGGTGAGCGCGGGGACCAGCGGCGGGATGGCCGGTGCGTACAAGGACAGCGGGGAGGAGCGCAGCACGACCAAGAGCACGATCAGTGCGGGGGTGACGACGATCACCAGCGGGGATGCTTCCAGTCAAGCGGTGCTGGAAAAGCTGGACCGAGGCGCGACCAACGATGCGACGGCTGGAAAGCTCGCGCAGGGCTGGGATGGGCAGAAGCTGGCCGAGCAGGTGAAGGTGAATGCGCAGATCGTGGCGGAGTTTGGGGCGCAGGCGGCGAAGGAGGTGGGGGATTTTGCTGCGTCGAAGACCAAACCTTACGACGAGGCGAAGCTCAAAAGGGATGCCGCCCAAGCTGTGTTGGATGACCCTAACGCAGACCCCTCAATGAGGACCGTAGCGAAGGAAATGAGGGCGAATGCTGTTGCCGTCATGGCGCAGCAACAGGAAACCTACGACCAATGGATGGAGGGGGGCGCCTCTCGAGTCGCACTCCACGCTGTGGTTGGAGCGCTGACCGGCGATCTCAACGGCGCTCTCGGAGCAGCGGGAAGTGCCGCTGCAGCCGGTCGACTGGATGACTTCCAGGCTGCGGTTGCGCAGAAACTCAAAGATGCGGGATTAGGTGGCGACGAGACAGGAGCCAACAATTGGGCGAAAGCGCTGTCGACTCTGGCGAGTGGCGCGCTGGCTACTGGAACAGGTGCGATCGCTGGTGGGGGATTCAACGGTGCTGCGGCGGGTTTGAATCAGGATTACAACAATCGGCAGCTGCACCCGGCCGAACGGAAGAAGGCTGCGGAGCTTGCGAAGAAGAGCGGGGGTAAATACACGCAGCAGCAGATCGAAGATGCGATGCGAAACAGTGGGAATAGTGAATATAAGGAGGATATTACCGCAGGAATGGTGGTCCGCGACCCCGCTGTGCCGAATGCTTTCTATGACTCTGGCGCACCATTCACCACAGGCGACAATGGCAAGACTTTTGTTCAGATAAATCGAAATAATAGTTCGTTAGATCCGTCATACGTAGAACCAGATCTCGCTGCATATATTCGAGCTAATACAGGGGGAGCTAACTCGCCATACTACGACCTCGTTTCATCGAAGCCCAGTTATACCGTGCCTACTTCTACGTCGAAAAGCGGTGGGCTTAACTATCAGATGAAGACCGCCAACGGGGAGTCCTTCCGTTTGGCTGTGGCTGACTGCCCGGCCGCGACCTGTCAGAGTACCGACAACATCGCTCGATTTGGCCTTGATGCTGCAGATCAAGCGCAACTTGACGCGTACACCGCCGCCCTAAAGAAGGAGCAGGCAAAAGATGCTGTCAAAGCGGGCATAGCAGTGGGAGTGGCGGTGACGGCCCCGGTGAGCGTTAGTGGGGCGCTGGTCGGTGGGGCGATTGTGGGAGGTGCGTCGAGTGCGACTGATCAATACATTGATAGCGGCGAGGTCAATGGAGTAAAGGTCGTCCGTGAAGCAGCAATCGGTGCCGTAATTGGCGGGGGCAGTGTCCTAGCATTTGGAGCTATCGGGGCAATTGTTCAGAAGACTGGACAAAGTCTCGACGCGCTGGTCGCCGCAAAACTCGTTTCGCAAGCAGATGCTGAGGCATACCTCGCAGCGCAGAACGTCGCCCGAATTAATAATAATATTAGCCGTGACGACGCGGCGTACTTTTCGGAGACTTACTTCAAGCTCCGACAACAGACAGAAGCTGCGCGCGCATCTTTGCCCGAATTGGTTGGGGAGGGAGGCAAGCCCATTGGGAATGTGGCGGCAGCAGAGATCAGTGTGTACGGGAAATCAACCGAGCAAATGCGTGCAAGTTCACGCGTAGGTAACGACCCCGCTTCCGCGAAGAGCGGCTTCGCAAGTTTGCCTCCGGCAGAAAACATGATCTTAAAGGATATTTCCCAAGAGGGAAGTATCCCGAGGTACTATGATACAGAGTTTAAAATTCTCGAGGCTTTCGCCCAGAGAAATGTTGGCAATCGGACGGTTGCTGGGCAGATTAGTATTTATACGGAAAGGTCCCCTTGTAATAGTTGCACGGATTTAATGCGAAGAACTTTCTCGGAAATCTTCCCCAATATGGAGGTCCGCCTTTATCACGGCAATGGTGAAATTACAGTTATTGATAGTGGTGTAAAATCAAATGTATTAGTTCCCGATTTAAACCGCTATAAATGGCCTGCTGCACCGGGGCTGCCAGTTGTTCCTAGAAAGGATAAATGATGTTTCCTGATAACTCTTTAAGGGAATTGAGTGCGGAAAATTTTTATGATTTTCCATCGGCCAGGCCTGTTTATCGTTCGATGCTTGAATATCTGAATGGATTTTTTGAGACAGCTTGGTCGGTTCAAACAGTTAAAAGCGGGGATGACTCGCTTAGGGTTTCTCTAATTTGGGAAATAATAAATGAGGGTTGGCGATCATTCGGCTGTATTAGTGCGGAATGTCCCATCTATTGGGTTGCACTTTCTAAAAAAATGCTTGAAACTAAAATTATGCCAAGCAATGTTTTTGAATACTGCAAGGTGATCGTTGGGGGATTTGATTTGGAAAGGTATCAGTCTAGATACAATTTACCAGACTATGATTTCTTGCGTCTTGAACATGACCTACCAATTATAAAAAAGGGACTAGCGGCGTATCCGATGACCGAAGTTCTTCCACCGATATTGGAGTCAGCTTGGGAAGAACGTGAATGACTCCCCCACGGTTGTGGGATCAGTATTTCAGCAGGATCTTGAAGCTTGCGAAAATGATGATATATCCAGCTTCGCAGGGTATTTAGAGTATGGTCCTTATTTGATGTGGGACCGGCTCAAGGTTGAAGTGCGACGCCGCGCATTTTGTAAGGTGTCGCAAAAATGGGAAGTCACTACTCGCACTTCAGCCAGACGGATCGCGTCGCGATTCAGTTGCTGCTCCAAGCCGGATGTATCAACCGGCGACATGTGCCTGACCGCTGTACCGGACATCGTCATGGAGAGCAGCACCGCCAGCGGCACGCTGCAGCGCGGCAATGTGACGACCAAGGCGACCATCCTCGACCAAGTGGCCACCTTGAGCGCCGGTGGCGTAATGGTGGTGCAGGCCGGGCGGGATGAGTCGCTACAGGCGACGCAGTTCACGTAAGGGTAAGACGGGAAGGGGACGGACGGCGGCGTGGTCATCTAGGCCGGCCGTGACCTGACGCTGAGCACGGTGCAGATTGCCACCTCGAGTGACGAGATCAAGAACGCCACCAACTTCAAGATGGACTGTGGTGATGGCGGCTGTAATTGATAGCAAACAGTTAAGCGATCGCGGAGTCCGTCTTGATCCAAGAGCTGCAGGCGACAATATGAAATTTTCTGATGCATGGGTTATTAAAGAAATGGAAAAGCTACCAGCGGATTTGGCCGCAAGATAACTGATGCAAGAGGCGCTGGCAGCAAATAAATTGGTGAAGGACCTCGCATATATTGATAAAGAGACCGGAAAGCCGTGAGTAAACAGGCTGGACCCCGGTAATGCTTCCTTGAAGAACCCATAAGTGCCAAGGCAGCCATAAGATTAACGGCAGGGATATTAATATGAACTATCTGCCAAATTTCACCCAGGGTGTGAAGCATTTGCTGGGGCGCGAGCCAAGTGATAGCGTAATCACGCATCTGACAAATGGAACCGGTTCCCGGGACGGATGCCTCCGCCTATTCGCATCGGCCGCAGCTGCCCAATGCTTGCTCGCATGGTTTAAAGATGGCGATCTGCCGAACATGAGATATTGGGCTTTTCTAGCGGCGAAAGCGCAGCGAATGGTGACGCAAAACAACCCTAGCTCTTGGTGGCCGGCATACATACATCTCTATCCGCTGCTTTCGAATCATCGAGATCTCATTGAATGGTATGCAAAGAATCGCATTTCGTATTATCTGAACGATGCCGTTGGCGATCGGGATAATCCGCGTGAGGCTGCCTTTCATGGCTTTCAAGCACTGTTGGCCCTAAACGGACAATGGTCTGAACTTGAAAGTAGATCGATAGAGGCGCTAGGTGATTTGAAAGTCAAGCAGTCCAAGTATGGTGTTGATTTTAACTTTTACCTTGGCCTTGCGCGAAAAGATCCGGAGCTGATGAAATCCACCATCGAGCAGCTTGCTGGCCCCCTGGCCTCCGTTCGAAACGTAGAGCAGGCATTCGGTCTCACAGAAAAGCTTATTTCAACGCATGCCGTTATATATTCAAAAATCGCGGCGTTCTGGGGGTATGAATTCATCATCAATTCCCCTTGGATCCCGGCTGAATGGATTCCTATGGCGCCGTCAGGAAGCCGTGATTCACCATGGGCATTTATGAACAATTTTGATGTATGGCAGCCTTATGAAGGTCAATGGGCCGCGTGGTCGCCCTCCAAGGAGTGAGGGGTGCCGGGTTAGCGTCGAGTTGGTACCAAAACTCCAAGAAAATGGAGAGAACAGCCATCGATAATGACCTCGGAATTGTGGTTAGTGGGTCAGGTTTAATCGAATACATAACGGCAAGAGATTACCAGTGGTCCGCAGCGGATCGCGCGGGCAATGTGCTTCGAGATGCTAATGGTGATATTGAGTATAAAGCTGAGGTAACGAAGGTCGTACATGTTTCCGCCAAATTTTCGGATGCGAACGTGCTTAGAGTTCGACAGCAGGCAGTCGCTTCAGGAGTTGGGGAGGTGAGGGCTGCGGGTTTGATTGTTTATAATTCTGGAGAGGGAGGTATTGATTTTGGAGTGTTGATGAACCACTCTACTGGCCGAATTACAAACTTCTTTCCAAAATGACATGGGTCAGAAAATTTTCCCCAATGTTGATGCGCGTATCGACACTGATTGGTTGATTAAGGGTTATTTTAATTATCTGGCGGAGTCGGGTCGTTTTTTTTCAATGTATATCCAAGCTTGTAAAAAAGACGAATTGCGTATTGGATGAGGAATATTGTCTATTCCCCGAGCCGTGGGAAGTTTTTGAATTTAGCGAGCGCACAGTAAAAGTCGGCACGTTCGAGCATGAGATCACTTACAACGAGGTGGAGTTTTGGAGATTTCTTCAGCTGGCCTGTTCCAAATATTCATCACTTCACCCGGAACAGGCTGAATCGCTGGGGCAATTAATTTCTAGTAGTTTTCCGGATAGTCAGCAGCCGGATTAGCAACGCATGCAGTTCCGCCTGACAACGGTTGCGGAGGCGCACGTACCGTGAATGGCTCTTTAGCGACCACCTGCTGCTGCTGCTTGCGGTGGCCCCAGTCACGACGCAGGAGCGGTTGGGAGATGGCTTTAACGAGCAGCGCCAGCTGCGCTCGCAGATGAGTCAGGCCGATGGCGTGGCGGCGGCATCGGCTTCTCGGTGGGCAAACAATCGCTGGCGCAGACCACGAAGACCGTCGAGGCCACGAATGCTGGTTCGACGGTGGCCAGCGTGTCGGGTGATGTGACGTTGGTGGCGGGCAATGCCTATCGGCAGGTCGGCTCGCAGGTCACTTCGCAAGGCGGTGGTGTGGTCATCCAGGCCAATTCCGTGGCCGTGGTCGAGGCACAAAATCAGCAGTCGCAGAACACCGAGACCCGCTTCAAGCAGAGCGGGCGGACGGTGTCGCTGAGCGTGCCGGGGGTGTCCACCGCGATGGAAGCGGTGAAGGCGGGTGAGCACGTCACTCAGACCGAAGACGACCGGATGATGGCGCTGGCGGCTGCGACGGCGATCTCCAAGGCCATGCAGGCCCAGAAGGAGATTGCGAACTTCGAGCAGCTCAGCAGCGATGCCCAGAAGCAGAGCATTCGCTTCAATGTGTCGGTGGGCAGCAGCCAGAGCACGAGTCAGCAGGCCAACACATCGGACCAAGCCGCAGGCAGTTCCATCCTGGCGGGCGACAAGCTCAGCCTCGTCGCCACCGGTGGGGACCAGGCGTCAAACGTCACCGTGCGCGGGGGATCGCTCTCAGGTCAGGAGGTGCTGATCAGGGCGGACAACGCCTTCAACCTGGTGGCGGCCACCAACACCACCGAGCAGCACAGCAGCAACAAGAGCAGCAGTGCCTCGGTGGGCGTGGGCTTCCAACTGGGCGCGGACAACAGGTTCGGGTTCACCGCCAGCGGCAGCGTGACCAAGGGCAACTCCGACGGCGTGGACAAGAGCTTCACCGCCACCGAGGTGAAGGGCGGCACCAGCGTGACGCTGCAGTCCGGCGGCGACACCACCTTGCAAGGGGCGGGGCGACGTTGCGGGGCGCACCCCACGCACCATCTGATCGATAACCTCGGCGCCACCTGCGACCGCACCGAAGTGACCCAAAGCGCAGCGGGTCGGATCACTTCGCCCTCACCGCCGCCTTCCGCTCCGGCCGCTTCAACTCCCCCTTCCGCAGCAGCTTGACCGCTGCCTGCACCGCATCGGCGACCTGCCGCACTTCCTGCTGCATGGCCTCATCCCGATCCAGCGTCTCATGGCTGTTGTAGTACGGCTCGTAGTAACCGATATACCGATCGATCCTCGCCTGCGGCCCCGCTTCGATCAGGCCCATCCAATCCAGCCAGTCGCTCAGGTTCCGGCGTTGGGATTCAATCCCGGCCACGTCGCCATGCACCACCAGCCCGTAAACCCGGTCCGCCAGATGCTTCGGATAGTCCCATCCCTTCGCTTCCATCGCCTTCGCCTCCGCCGCCTTCTTGCCGTGCGTGGTGGTCGGATCAGGATTGCCCCCGTCCGCGCAGACCAGCCGATCGATCATCAGCTTCAAGGCGCTGGGCGATTGATACCAGTAGGTCGGCGCGAACAGGATCACGCCATGCGCCGACACCCAGCGCTCGTAGATCTCGTTCATCCAGTCGTGGCTCTGTCCCAAGGCGTGGTTGGGATAGCAGCTGCACGGCCAATGGCACAGCGGCATCGCGGTGGACACGCAGCCCTTGCACGGATGGATCTCGCGGCCATATTCGGAAGTCAGCAGGCTCAGGTCGAGCACATCCACGATCACGTCGGCGTCGTTGAGCTGCGCTTTCGCCATCTGCGTCAGGCGCCAGGTCTTGGACATCTCTCCGGGACAAGTCCCATCATTGCGGTCGCCGCCGCTGATGAGCAGGATGCGTGAGCGGGTCGACGGATCGCTCCAGCGCTTTTGCGCCTGCTTGAGCCGCTGGCTCGTGTCCATCCACTGGACGGCCACCTCATAGGTCGGGTCCGCGAAACCCTGCCCGGCAGGGCGCGTGACCGGCGCCTTGCGGCCTTCCTTCATCGCCTGCCAGGCAATGTCCTCCAGGCGGCTCAGGGCCTCATCTTCCGATCGGAAGGCGGGGTCGTAGAAGCGCTGCATGAAGCGCTCGTGAAATTGCTCTCGGGTCAGCTCAGCGGGCTGCTGCCCTTTGCGAATCTCGGTCATGGCGGCCCCTGGGGTGACGGAACACCCAGTGTTCCCTCCGACCGCCACCGTCACCATCAGACAGCGCCGGGTTGCAGGCGCGGCGTTGTCTGACAGCGTAGGCGCCCGCGTCGCGGCTCCCGGCGGAGCCCCTTACGCTCACCAGCGGTAGCCGACCTTCGCGTAGTACTGCCGACCGTTGAAGCCGAATGGCGAGAACTGGCTGTAGGTCAGGATGCCGCCGACCGCGTTGGCCGCAATGACGCGGTCGGGGTAGCGATCGCTCAGGTTGTCCACACCGACCGTCGCATTCCAGGGCCCGCGCTCCCAGCCCGCCGACACATCCAGCACCCAGGCCGCGCCGAAGGTCTGGTCGTTCGCCGCGTTGCTTTGCCGCACGGTGAAACTGCCGTAGCGGGTGGCGGCGAGCCGGCCGTTCCAGTCGCCCCAGCGATGGTCGGCGCTGAGCACCAGTTTGTCCTTGGGTGAGCCGACCGTGGCCCGCGCGATGGACACGCGATCGATCAGCGCCAGGCCGTTGGCGGTCAGCAGGGCCGGGTCGTCGGCAACGCCCCGGATCGAGTTCTTGGTGTGGTTGTAGGCCAGCGTGTAGTTGCCGCGTCCGAGGGCGCCCCAATCCTGCTGCAGGGTGCTCACCAGGTCGACGCCGCGGGTGCGGGTGTCCAGCGCATTGGTGAAGTAGCGGCCCGCACTGACCAGCACGCCCTGCGCGGCAAGCTGCGCGCGCAACGCCGCGGGCAGGCTCAGGTTGGCGGAGAGCAGCACCCGGTCGTCGATGTCGATCTGATAGACGTCGACCGTGGTTTGCCAGTTCTGGGTCGGCTGCAGCAGCAGGCCGATGCTCACGTTGCGCGACTTCTCCGCCTTCAGCGGCCGGGCGCCCAGCGCCGCAGCGGCCGCGGATTCGACCGGGAAGGTGCCGGCTTCGATCAGCGCGCCGTTGATCAGATTGGTGGAGGTGGTGGCGAAATACTGTTGCGCCAACGAGGGCGCACGGAAGCCGGTCGACACCGTGCCCCGCAGCGCGACCGCGGGCGTGAACACATAGCGGCCCGACAGCTTGGCCGAGGTCGCATTGCCGAAGTCGCTGTAATGCTCGCCGCGAAGCGCCGCCGAGGCGCTGAATCCGCGCGCCAGTTCCGCCTCCGCGCCGGCATAGATCGCGACATTGCGGCGCGAATGGCTGCCCGCGTTGCTGGGCTGGAAGCCCGGAAAGCCCGAGGCGCCGCCGCTCTGGTAGGACAGCGTTTCGCCCGCATCGATGCCATAGCGCTCGCGGCGCAGTTCCGCGCCCAGGGACAGCGTCAGCGGCGAGAACAGGCCGACGTCGATTTCGCGCGAGAGGTCGGCATTCACCAAGGTCTGCTGATTGGTCAGCCGACCGGCATCAAACCGCGTGGGGCTGGCCGCTCCCAGCGAATAGTTGGCCGTGTTGGCGACATCGATGTCGAACCGGTTGCGGCCATGGTTCAGGCTGACGTCCCAACGCCAATCGCTCAGATTACCCCGCGCGCCCAGGATCAGGCCCAGGTCGGTGCTGGTGGTCTCTTCCAGCGGCAGGAAGCCCTGCGGATACAGCGTGGCGACGTTGTTGGCCGTGGCCGTGGCCAGCGTGCGCCAGAACGCGGCCGAGGTGGTGTCCCGATGGCTGAAGGTGCCGATCGCATACGCCTGCGTCTCGCGGCCGAGGTCCAGCGCCGCATTGATCACCGCCGATTGCTGGGTGCTGTCCGGATCACCCAGCCGGTTGTTCACCTGCCCCAGGCGCGGCTCGGTGGCGGCGTCGCGGGTGTCGACACCCGCGCGGTTGGTGCGCTGCTGATGCCGGGTTTCCAGCGCCAGCCTGGCCCAGCCGCTTTCGCCCAGCGCCAGGCCCACGCTCGCGGAGGCGGAGCCGCGGCCGCCATCGCCGGCGTCGGTCTGCCCCGCTTCCAGGCCGATGAGGCCGCCGCGTGCGCCTTTCTTCAGGACGATGTTGATCACCCCCGCGATGGCATCCGAGCCGTACTGCGCCGCGGCCCCGTCACGCAGCACTTCGATCCGTTCGATCGCCGCCAGCGGGATCGCATTCAGGTCCACCGGCGCGGAGCCACGACCCTGGGTGCCGTTGATGTTGACGACCGCCGTGGTGTGGCGGCGCTTGCCGTCGATCAGCACCAGGGTCTGGTCGGGCGACAGGCCACGCAACTGCGCAGGACGGACCGCATCGGAGGCGTCCGTCAGCGACGGGCGCGGAAAGTTCAGCGAGGGCAGCAACTGCGCCAGCGCCGTTGCCAGCTCGGTGGTGCCGGTGCGTTGCAGATCCCGGGCGCTGATCACGTCCACCGGGGATTCGGATTCGGCCAGGGTGCGGTCGGCGCGGCGGGTGCCGGTCACGACCACCTGCTTGAGTTCCGACGGGGCGGCGGCAGCGCCTTCGGTGGCTTGAGCCCGAGCGGGCAGGGCAGCGCCGATGCCAAGCGCGGCGACACCGGCCGCTGCCAGCGCCACCGAGTGGCGTGTGAACGACGGGCGAGTCAGACCTGTAGAAGCGGAGACGGGGATCGATCGATTCATAAAGCAGTAGGCGATTGAGAAGCTGATGAAGACCACGGCATGCCTGCGGTGCAGTGCCCGTGCCGGCCGGCGGCGCTGAGTCATCCTGCGCATCCAGCGTGCATGACAACGACGAAACCCGGCAGCTTGAGCAGTCGTGCTGAATGCGGAAACGAAGCGCTGCGAGCAAGCTCATGCGAAAGCCTGTGTCGACGCGGCGACGGTTTCTGCGCAAGCACGGCCGCTGGTCCGCCCAGGTCCGCCCTGGTGCGCCCGCACCGTCGACGGGCGAGCGCCTTCTCAGCCGCACCGGCGCCGTGCAACTGCGGGCAAACCCGCCCCGCGAACGCGGGGGGAGGGGATCCCCAACTTCGGGCTTCCCCGCAACCGGGCTGTCATGAAGCGCGCCTACGCTTCGCACGCTTTCCTTTACCGGGCGGAAGTCAAGCCCACAAGTTCACAGATTCGGCAAGAAGTGTTGCTGAAAACGTTTGCGCAAACACCAGTGGCTGCTAAGAGCCATGTTGTCAATTCCAGGGACCCCCATGAACTTCAAACCTCTTCTGCTGGCTGCGGCCGCTTTCATCGCCTTGTCCGCCAATGCGACCGTGGTGGCGCAGTGGGACTACAACAAGGGCAGCACCAAGCACAGCGTGAGCCAGAACGGTGCCAGTTTCTCGACCCTGGGCGGCGTGACCACCACCTTCGTCAGCCAGTCCGGCTCGTCCGATCCCAACGCCGGCCAGGCGATGAACACCACCACCTACGGCGGCGCGACCACCGGCAACATGACCCGGGGCGTGCAGTACGGCATCGACACCAGCGGCTATGAGCATCTGGTGCTGAGCTTCGACCAGCGCAACAGCTCGACCGCCTCCGCCTGGACCGCGCTGCTCTACACCGTGGACGGTGAGAACTGGTCCCAGGCCACCACCTTCCACATGACGACCGACGGCAGCTTCGTGAAGGGCCTGAGCTACGACTTCTCGTCGGTGACCGGCGCGGCCAACAACGAGTCCTTCGCCATCCGCCTGGTGAGCATGTTCGCGCCGGGCTTGAGCAGCTACCTGGGCACCAGCGGCAACTACGCCTCGGGCGGCACCATCCGCTACGACATGGTCACCCTGTCTGGCACCGAGATCGTCGCCAGCGCGGTTCCGGAACCCGCTTCGATCGCGCTGATGCTGGCCGGTCTGGGCCTGGTCGGCGTGGCGGCGCGTCGCCGTCGCCAGGACGCCTGATCGACCGACCGTCGTCCTCTCCAGGGACGGGGCCCGGACCACCGGCGCCGTCCCCCAGCCACCCACCGGCGCGCGCAGCGCGCCAAGCGAGCCTTCCCCATGAGCACTTACCGCGCCATGCTTTCCGTGAAGACCGGCGTCGCGCTGCGCGTCTCCGGCTTGAGTGTCCTGGTTCTGGCCCTGTCCGCCTGCGGCGGCGGCATGACCGTGGACAACAAGACCCAAGCCGCCGTCGCGACCGAGGACCGCGCCACCGCGCTGTCGGCCGACCCGACGGCCAAATACCCGGACCACCATGAGTTCGACGCGGCGCTGGACGTCCCGTTCAGCGTGGCCGATGCCAGCGGTGCGCGCACCTTCACCGTCCGCCTGGACTATGTCGGCGCGCCTGCCGGCACGCTGCTCGCCTATCGGGTGGAGTTGCGCGGTGCCGGGGGCTCGGTCGTCAAGCGTTGGAGCGGCGTGGAGCGGTATGCGGGCGATGTCAAGACCGTCGCCCTGGACTGGGCCGGTCGTGGCGACAGCGGCCTGTCCGATGGGGTCTACACCGCCACGCTGACGGCGGTGAGCGCCGCAGCCGGCACCGAGTTGAAGACGGCCAGCACCGAGGCCCAGTTCGATGAGATCGCCCAGGCCGGCGGCGGCCATGGCCCGGTGACCCAGAGCTGGAACTTCGCCATCGGCAAGCCCGCGAAGATCACGATGGGCAGCTTGCGTCCGCTGGCCACGCATGCCGTCGGCGAAGCCGAACAGCGCGTGCGTGCGCAGTCGGCCGCGGTGGGCACCGGCAGTTGGCCCTACACCATCTACTACGGCAGCTTCCACGGTCAGACCAATGATTCCGACGGTGGTGGCGCCATCGGCAGCTGCAGCTCGTCGCAGCCGGCGCAGACCGGCGCCTACGGTCCGGACGCCGCCTTCCCCTATGCCAAGAACGTCGGCCTGGACTTCTTTGCCAACACCGACCACAACCACTATTTCGACGGCTCTTCCAGCACCAACACCGCCGGCAGTGCGACCGCAGCGAAGGCACGCTATCAACGCGGCCTGACCATTGCCGCCGACGTCACCGCCGCCAACCCCGGCTTCCTGGCGCTCTATGGCATGGAGTGGGGCGTGATCAACAACGGCGGTCACCTCAACATCTTCAACAGCAATGAGCTGTTCTCGTGGGAATACAACGCCAGCAACGAGCTGTTCGGTGACCGCTACACCGCCAAGAGCGACTATGCGACGCTGTACTCGGTGATGCGCGCCCAGGGCCTGATCGGGCAGTTCAACCATCCCGACGACTCCGGCCAGTTCATCATCAACGGCACCGACATGGCCTACAGCGCCGATGGCGACGAGGTGATGGTGCTGTCCGAAGTGATGAACACCTCGGCCTTCTCCTCCAACACGACAGAGACGGAGACCTCGCGCAGCTCCTACGAAGGCGCCTGGAAGAAGCTGCTGGAACGCGGCTTCCACGTCGCGCCCGCCACCAACCAGGACAACCACTGCGCCAACTGGGGCGCCAGCTACACCAACCGGACCGCGGTGCTGATCCCCACCGGCACGGCGCTGAGCAAGGCCAGCCTGGTCGATGCGCTGAAGGCGCGCCGTGTCTTCGCCACCATGGACAAGCAGTCGCAGCTGATCTTCAGCGCCAACGGCAAGATCATGGGTGAGCGCTTCGACAACAGCGGTGCGCTGTCGATGAACGTGGGCTTCTACAGCCCGGCCGGCCGCACCGTGGTGTCGACCGAGATCTGGGAAGGCGTGCCCGGTCGCAACGGCACGGTCACCCTCACCACCACCAGCCCCACCGCCACCATCACGCCGTCCAACGGCAAGCATTTCTACTATGCGAAGGTCACGCAGGACGACGGCAAGGTGCTGTGGTCCGCGCCGATCTGGGTGAACCAGGGCGTTGCCGGTGGCGACACCACGCCGCCCACCGTCAGCGCCACCGTGTCCGGCAGCACCGGCACCATCACCTTCACGGCAGCAGCGGCGGACAACGTCGGCGTGACCCGTGTGGAGTTCTGGCTGGACGGCGTGCTCAAGGACACGGTCAGCACCGCGCCCTACACCCTGGCGGTCAATTCGACCCTGCTGGCCAACGGCAGCCACACCCTGGCAGCCAAGGCCTTCGATGCGGCGGGCAATGCCACCACCTCGACCCCGGTGAGCTTCACCGTCAGCAATCCGGTCAATGCGGGTGACGAGGTGGAGCCCAACAACACGGTGGCCACCGCCAATGCCGTCGGCAGCCGCACCGCCATCGCCGGTTACCTGAGCACCGCCACTGACAAGGACTACTTCAAGGTGGCCCTGGCGGCCAACCAGCGCCTGCGCGTGGACATGACCGGCCCGACCGCCAGCGGCGTGGACTACGACCTCTATGTCGTCTCCAGCACCGGTGCCGGCTTGGCGCGTTCCGAAGGTGCGACCAGCAGCGAATCCTTGACCTACCAGAATGGCGCCACCGCCACGACCGTCTACATCAAGGTGCAGGCGTACAGCGGCTCGAGCACCACGCAAAGCTACCGGCTGTCGATCAGCTATCCCTGACCGACGGGACCGGCTCCTGCAAGTTCAACGGCTCCTTTCGGAGCCGTTTTTTTCATGCTCAGCGGCAGGCTTGAATCAGACCTGAATCACGCCGGGTATTGACGCTGTGAGGTCGGTGTGACGGACGACGTCCCCGCGTCAGACAGGAACAACATCGCCGAGACATTGAACCGTTTTGCCAATCGAAGCGCCTGCTGGGCGTTGATCTTGCGCTTGCCCCGCAGCACGGCGCTGACCACCGGCTGGCCACCGAGTTCCACCGCCAGATCCGTCTGACGCAAGCCATTGGCGCTCATCAGCAACTTCAGCGCCTGTGCGGGCGAGTGGGCGGGCATGGGCACCCGCAATTGCTCGTAGGCCTCCATCCAATCCGACAGGCAGTCCAGCAACGCCGTAGTCTGCGACGAGGGGGGGCTTCGAGCAGGAGGCCGATCAGTTCATGGTTGCGCCGGGCGCTGGACTCGGTCATGGCGAAAGAGAGTCGCCCCAGTTCGCTCTGAATCATGGTCCAACCTAGCGTGACGTTGTCCCAGTCGATGGATGGCTTTTTCATGATCGCCGTTGCTCCTTGGTCCACTTTTCATAGTCCCGATGCGTGAGCACATGCCTCACATAGATGCGTCTGGCTTGGTAGTGAATGATGGTGATGACGCGGTTGCTGTTGACATTGAAGACGACGTGATCGCCGACCTCATCAGCGGAATTGAATGTCTTGCGGACGTCAACGAAGATTCGTGGGGTCTTGGACGGAGCGCACGAACACGTTGACCCGGACTTCCCGTGTCACTCCGCCGTTCGTGCCACCCCGCGCCGAGCCGGTTCTCGTGCGTTCCCTCGGGTTTGTATCTCGATGTCTCCTCAGGACTCCCAGCCTCCGCCCAGCGCCAGGAAGAGCTGCACCTGTTCATCGACCAGCGTGGCCTCCGAGGCGGCCAGTGCCGCATCGCTGGTGGCCAGCGCGCGTTCCGCATCCAGCGCGTCGAGGTAGCCGACCTTGCCCCCTTGATAGAGACGACGGGCCTGCGCGGCCACCACGGCGGCGGAATCGCGCGAGGCCTTCAACGCGTCGCGGCGGTCCAGCTCGCGGGCGTACTGGTTGAGCGCGGTCTCGGTTTCACGCAAGGCGGTCAGCACCACGCCGTCGAAGCGTGCCGCCACCTGGCGGGTCGAGGCCTCGGCCTGCGCGATGCGGGCATCGGCCACGCCGTTGTTGGGCAAGGTCCAGGAGATCAACGGCCCCAGGCTCCAGCTCAAGGTGTCGCTGCGGCCCAAGCCGGCCATCGTGCCGGCCGATCCCGCCGACAGGCCCAGCGAGATCTTCGGATAGCGATCCGCAATGGCCACGCCGATGCGCGCGGTCGCTGCGTGCAGCTCTCGCTCGGCTTGGCGGATGTCGGGCCGTCGGCGCAGCAGCGCCGCACCGTCCCCCACCGGCAGCGTGCCGGCGACATGCGGTGCCACATGGCATTCGGCGAGGTCGTGCGGAAAGTCCTCCGGCAGATCGCCGGTGAGCGTGGCCAGCCGGTAGAGCGCCGACTGGCGCTGAGCCAGCAGCGGCGGCAGGGCGGCCTGCAATTGCTGCCACTGGCTGCGTGCGCGGGCCGCGTCCATTTCGCCGACACGACCGGCCCGCTGCAACCGCTCGGTCAAGGTCATCGCTTCTTGCTGAAGCGCCAGAGATTGCCGCGCCGTCTCCAGCCGCTGACCGGTGGCGCAGGCCTCCGCATACGCGCGGGCGGTGCCAGCGGCCACGTTGACCTTCACCAGGTCCAACGCCGCTGCCGCGGCCTCGGTGCTGGCATGCGAAGACTCGATCGCCCGGCGAATCTGCCCGAACAGATCCAGTTGGTAGGACAGGCTCACCCCGGCGCTGTAGCGGTAGGTGTCTGGCGGCACGAAGTCCTTCTTCAACATCGACAGACCGGACGGATGGCCATAGCTCGGCCCGCCATTGATGCCGATCGTCGGCTTGTCGCCCCCCATCACCTCGGACTCCATCGCCTGCACCCGCTCCAGGTTGGCGGCAGCCTGGCGCAGGTCAGTGTTGTGGGCCAGGGCCTTCTCGACCAGTGCGTCCAGTCTCGCGTCCTGGAACAGCCGCCACCAATGCGCGGGCAGGGGCGTGGCATCGAACGGTGCCGGGCGGTCGGCGCGTGGGCCTTCATCGGCGGCGCGTTGCTGTTCGACAAAACCTTCAGAAGCGCGCGGCTTGAGCGCCGCCGCCGCTGCGGGAACCTGGTAGTCCGGCCCCTTTGGCGCGGTGGCGCATCCGGCCAGCACAAGCGCGGCCGTGAGCATCGACCAGAGCCACTGCGGGGATCGGGGCTCGGTGCGTCGGCTCAGCCGGACGCCGCCAGGGACGGCGAATGGGAGGGCGGAGGTCGACGGCGCCGCTGTGGCGGTCATGTCGGTCGATCTCAAGGACGAGGGCAGGAAGCGCGGTGCCATGGTTTCAACTCCGCTGAGTCTGGGTGGCCGCCGTGGACCTGTCCGAAGACTTGACCGCAGTGGCCGAGGTGGTCGCGGTGACTGCGGTGGCCGCAATGGCGGAAGAGTGAACCGGAGGAACGGCGGCTTCGCGCCCGGCCCTCGATGCCGATGCCGATGTCGATGCCGATGCGGCGGCAGTCGCAGCGGATGAGGTCGAGACGGTCGATGCGCTCGAGGCCGCCGCGGCATGGTTGGTGGCTGCGGTTGGCGCATCGGAGGGGGTGCCGGCCGGCGGCAGGACCTGCACCGTCACGGTCTGTCCCGCCACCAGTCGCTCGCCCGCGGGCAGCGGATCGAGCTTGACGCGCACCGGCACCCGTTGCGGCAGCCGCACCCAGTTGAAGCTGGGGTTCACGCTGGGCAGCAGATTGGCGCTGGTGCTGCGGTCCCGGTCCGCAATGCCGGCGGAGAAGCTCTCGACCCGACCCGTCAACGGATGGCTGGCGCCCATCGGCCGGATCTCCACCGGATCGCCGACATGGATGCGAGGCAGCTTGGTCTCTTCGAAGTAGCCTTCCACATACAGCGACTGGCCATCCACCAGCGCCAGCACGGGATGACCGGCAGTGGCGTAGGCGCCTTGGCGCAGGTCGAAGTTGGTGATGGTGCCGGCGGACGGCGCACGGACCTCGGCCCGCGCCAGATTGAGCTGAGCCGCGTCCACGGCGACCTCGGCCTGGGCCACCGCCGCGCGGGCCTGTTCGGCGCGGCTGCGGGTCTGCTCGCGGACCTCCTGAGAGACCAGGCTGCCGAGGTCGCGGTTGCGGTCGGACTCCCGAAGCGCCTGCGCCAGCACCACCTTTTGTGCGTTCAACTGGGCCTGCGCCTGGCGCAACGTCAGCGCGTAGCGGGCGCGGTCCACTTCGAACAGCAAGGCCCCGGCGGCGACCGACTGGTTGTCCATCACCGGCACCGAGGTCACCAGGCCCGAGACGTCCGGCGCGATCTGCACGACATTGGCCCGCACCCGGCCATCGCGGGTCCAGGGCTGCAGTTCATAGCGGTCCCACAGCCGCAGGCCGGCCCACAGGGCGGCCGCCACGGCCAGCAGGGTCACCAGGACGGACACCGCACGGCGCCAGGCAAAGGGGGAAGCGGAGGAGGTCATGTCATCAGTTCCGGAAGATCGAATTCGAAGGCGTCGGTCGGTGCCGGTGGGCGTCGGTCGGCGCTGTCGAAGGCGTCGGGTGATCAGAAGTGGGCGCCGTTTTGAGTCGGCTGCTGGTGCTTGGGCTCGGCATCCGCGTCAACCCGGATGCAGCACCCGCATCGACAGCGCGCTCATGCCCCACAGCAGCAGCACGTACAGCGCCAGGTCGAACAGCGCCGGATGCCAGATCCAGCGATAAGCGCCGCCCCATGCCAACACTCGACGGACCAGACCCAGCGCCAGCAGCGCAGCGCCGGCCAGGGGCATCAGCCAGGGCAGGTACAGCCCGAAGAAATCCACTGCGCCGGTCATGTCCGGGGCTCCTTGTTGGTGGGCATCGGAGACGTTGTCGATGCGGGCTCGATGCGCGACGGCGGGTGGGTGGTCACCGGCGCGGCCGTCAGGTCGGCCCGTTGGGTGAATGCGGCCGCAACGCCCGGCCCGGGTTCGATGCTGCTGTCGGCATCGGCATCGGCGTCGGCGTCGAGCTCAGCATCGACGTCCGCGTCGGCATCCATGACCGCCTCTTCCTCCGCTGCGCTGCGAGTGCCCATCTGATCGATGGCGGCATGGTCAGCGCCTGCGGTGGGACCGGCCCGGTCGGTAAGGTCTGTCTCGGCGCTAGGGTCCGCGCTCGCGATGACGGCGAGATCGGCGTCCGCCTCGACCTTGTCGGCGATGTCGACGCGCCGCTCTGTCGTGGCGTGATCGGGGGCGGGGACAGGCGCATCGCCGCCGCCAGCCGCCAATTCGAATGCGTGCGGATCCACCTCCGAAACCGAATCCGAATCCGCCGCCGAATCCGCGTCCAGCACAGACGTCGGTGCCGGTGCCGAGGGGAACAACGTGCGACGCAATCCCAGCAGCGCGCTGACGGCGGCGCTGACGCTCGCCGACATCGGCACTTCGGTTGACGCGGACGCGACCAGCCGGCCCAGCGCCGCATCCACGCGTTCAAGCAACGCGGGCGGGGCGGGATCGATCTGGCCGTCGATGCGGCTGCGCAGCCAGGCCGACAGGGTGTCGAGCACGGGCTGTACCGGGACCGACGGCAATTGGTGGCGGACGGCCTGCAGCGCAACCAGGTCGGCGCCCAGACGCAGGTCCTGCAGCGCGTCGTCAGTGGGCACGCCGGGAATGGACCCGCCGGATTGCGCCACACGTGGCGCCAGCAGCGAAATGCGATCCAGCATGCGCAGCAGGTAGGCCTGACTGCGGCCGGCGGAGCGGGGCAGGCGGGCGAGTGCTTCGAGTTCTCGCCAGGTGGTGCGCTGGATGCGACGCGCGCTCCAGTCCGCGCCCACCGAACGCATCAGCCGCGTCACCCGCGCCGCCACGAACACGCCGGCCAACTGGCCCAGCATCGAGTTCAGGAAGGAGGGCAGGTCGGCCTGCGAGGTGTCGTGCATGGCCAGCGTGCCGATCACCCCGAACAGGAACGGCAGCGCCGACCCCAGCGTCGCCGGTCGGCCCACATAGGCGCCGACGAGCAGGAACACCGGCGCGCAGACCGCCATCAGCGTCCACATGTCCTGCACCAGCGGCAACAGCACCAGCACATAGAGCGCGCCGACCGGCATCGACAGCACGGTCCATTTGAGGAAGCCGTTGATCGCCGGGACCGGGTCATCCATCGCCGCGAAGAAGCAGCAGAAGATCGCCGCCATCATCGCGGCGGCCGATCCCATGGGCCAGCCGGTCAGGATCCAGAAGGCGCAGCAAACCAGGATCGCGGTCAGCGCCGCGGCGCCGGACCACAGCGCCATGCCGGTGTCCCGGTGCAGCTTGGGGCCGCTGAGCGCGGGCGCGGGACGCGAGGGCATCGGTGCGCCGCTCAGGCCCAGGTCGATGTCGGCGCGCAGCTGCACGCAGTGCAGCCAGCCGTCCAGCAACAGGTCCAGCCGTTCCGCCAGGGCGGTGCGCAGCAGGCGCGACCAGGCCGCGCGGTTCAGATGCGAGGCCTCGGGCGCAACAGGCGGGTCGAGCGCATCGGATGCGTCGAATGCAAGGGATGGAACGGATGCATCGGATGCATCGGATGCATCGGAGGCGACGGACCTGGCGGTCGCCTCCGCGTCGCCGGTCCACCGGGCCAGGTCGGCGCGCAACGCGGGCATGGCGGCGGCGGCCTCGGCGGGCGGCAGGGCCAGCCAGGGTCCGAGCCGCGCCAGCACGGCCACCACCTCCGCCGGCAGATGGCCCTCATGCGCTTCGATGGTCTGCAGTCGATCCTCCACGCCGGCCAGCAGCGGTGTCAGGGCCGCAATGCGGTCTTGCATCGCATGCACCGCGTCGGCGGTCCAGCGCAGGTGGCTGGTGTCGAACGGAATGTGGATCGACAGCAGGCGAAGCTGGGTGATGTCACCGGCCACGCGGCGGCGGTCGGCCCCGCCGTCTCGTCGGGCGGCGATGTCGCTCAGCCAGCTGCGGGTGTCGCCCAGCGTCCGGTCCAGCAGCCCCAGCACCGACCCGGCGAGGCTGTTCGGCCACACCAGGCTGTGGACCAGGGTGGCCGAGAGAATGCCCAGGCCGATTTCCTCGACCCGTGCGATGGCGGTGTCAAAGATCTGCAGCGGCGTGTCGACCGACGGAAACCCGATCAGCGCCGCGGTGTACCCGGCCAGCATGAAGGCATAGGCCCGCGGCGTGCGGTCCAGCAAGGACAGGCTCAAGCAGCCGGCCACCCAGAGGGCCAGCGCCAGGCTGAGCAACTCCGGCGCATTCGCGAAGCGCGGCACCAGCAGCACCGCCGCCACACTGCCCACCAGCGTGCCGATGAAGCGGAACAGGCCCTTCGACCGCACCGCACCGGCGAGCGGATGAGCCACCACATAGGCCGTCATCAGCGCCCAGAACGGCCGCGGTTGACCGGCCCAACTGGCCAGAAAGACGGCCAGCATGGCCGCCGCGAACGCCTTGACCGAGAACAGCCATTCCGCACGGCTGAAGCCCGGAGTCAGGAACGCCGGCAGCGTCGGCCACGGAATGCCGGCGAGCAGCGACGGCCGACGCGAGACCGGGCCCTCGCCGGCGAGCGGCGCTGATGCGGGTGGGGACAGGGCGGGGGAGGTCATGGGTGACAGCGGGCGCGGCGGTCGATGAGCGCGGCCCGGCTCACTTGCGCCTCGGCGGCACGATGGGTTGCGGACAGCCCAGGCGCTGCTGCAGCGCGGTGAACACGCGCAGGCAGGCTTCCAGGTCCGCGTCGGCAATGCCGGCGTAGACCTCGTTGCGCAGATCGCGCAGGGTGGCCTCGATCTGCTCGCAGGCGGCGACGCCGGTGCCGGTGAGGTGCAGCGTCTTGGCGCGCCGATCGGCCGGGTCTTCGCGGCGCTCGATGAAGCCGGCCTCGACCAGTTGATCCAGCGTCCGGGTGAGGGACGGGCCCTCGATCCCCAACAGATCCGCCAGCGCGCCCGGCCGCAGCCCATCGCCTTGACGGCCGATCATCACCAGCGGCCAGGCCATGGTCTGGGACACACCCACATGCGCCACCGCCTGATTGGCCGTGGCGCGGTAGGCGCGCTCCAGGATGGGCAGGCTGGCGCCGATGCGCAGCAGCGCCGTCTCGCGGGCGGAGCGGGACATTGATCGTGGGGTGTTGTCGGAGCTCATGGCGGTAATTGTAGATAGTTAGCTTGCTATCTAATTGGTGGGGTTATTGCCCACCAATGCCGCGCGGAGAAGAAATCCGGACCAATCATGAAAAACGGCCGATCGTCGGATCGGCCGTTGAGGTGGGAGGGGCTGGATGCAGAGGGCGGGCAGCTCAGTCGCCGCCGCCGCTGCGGCCGGTCCGGGGCGGACTCAGTCGCGGTCCTTCAACTGCATGGCGCGGTTGGTGCGCAGCGCAATCAACGTGCAGGCGGCGCCGGAGAGCAGGTAGACGGTGACCGCCCAGAGTCCGAACTTGACCGACAGCCCCAGGGCCACCAATGGCGCGAAGGCCGCACCGAACAGCCAGGAGAGGTCGGCGGTCAGCGCCGCACCGGTGTAGCGAAAGTGCGGCAGGAAGTTCGAGGTGACCGCCCCGGCCGCCTGGCCGTAGGACAGCCCCAGCAGCACGAAGCCGACCAGGATGAAGATGTTTTGACCCACGCTGCCGCTGTCCAGCAGGATGGGCGTGAACAGGCTGAACACGCCGATGGCGGTGGCCAGGCTGCCCAGCGTGCTGCGGCGGCCGATGCGGTCAGCCAGCAGGCCCGAGAGCGGCATCGCACCCGCCGCGAGCAGCGCGCCGATGATCTGCACCGTCAGAAACTGGCCGATCGACTGGTCCGGATACAGCAGCACCCAGGACAGCGGGAACACCGTCACGATGTGGAACAGCGCATAGCTGGCCAGCGAGGCGAACGCGCCCAGGAAGATATTGAAGCCCTGCTTGGCAAAAAGTTCACGGGTGTCGCAGGGATCGAGTTCGTGCTCCTCGAGGTTCTTCTCATACTCGTGGGTCACCACCAGGCGCAGCCGGGCGAACAGCGCCACCACGTTCAGCGCGAAGGCGGCGAAGAACGGGAAGCGCCAGCCCCAGCTCAGGAAGTCGATCGAGTTCAGGCTGCCCCACAGATAGGCGAACAGGCTGCACGCGATCAGGAATCCGATCGGCGCGCCGAGCTGTCCGAGCATGGCGTACCAGCCGCGCTTGCCTTCCGGTGCGTTCAGCGCCAGCAGCGACGGCAGGCCGTCCCAGGAGCCGCCCAGCGCCAGGCCTTGGCCGATGCGGCACAGCGCCAGCGCGGTAATCGCCCATGTGCCCCATGAGTTGTAGCTGGGGATGACCGCGATCGTGCAGGTGGAAATGCCCAGCAGGAAGAGCGCGACCGTCAGCTTCACGCCCCGGCCGAAGCGGCGCTGCAGTTCCATCCCGACCAGGGTGCCGATCGGCCGGACCACGAAGGCCAGGGCGAGCAGCGCAAACGACCAGAGCGTGCCCTCCAGCCGCTCCAGGTGAGGGAAGAAGATGGCGGGAAAGACCAGGACCGACGCGATGCCGTAGACGAAGAAGTCAAAGTACTCCGACGCCCGACCGATCACGACGCCCACGGCGATGTCACCGGGCGCGATCGCGTCCTGCTCTGCCTGGGTGGCCATGCCTGTCCCCTTGGGAAGCGGTTGTCCGACGGTGGAAATGGTGGTGGTGTTCATGTGTCTCCTACCTGGGACAAAATGTCCACTAGTTGGTTTGAGTCGATGAGGCAAAATCTGCGCCTGACACGCAACTATCGGCAAGTGTCGTTTTCCCGTTTGTCGTTTACCCGTGGTGAACGGTTTGGGTTTCTCCCCTGGTGAACGCGCCTGACGACTGTCGCTCCCTTGCTTGTCGCACCGGTCGCTGGTTTGCCGGGCGATCTGCCTGGCAATCTTCGTGGGTCATCCGCCTGCTGGCTGTCTCTCATGTACCTCAAAGCATCACTAAAAACAAGCCTGGCCCGCCTCGGCCTGCTGTCGTTGGCCCTGCCACTGACCGCCTGTGACCTGGTGGTGATGAAACCTTCGGGTGACATCGCCAACCAACAGGCACAGCTCATCGTCGCCTCCACCTTGCTGATGTTGCTGATCATCGTCCCGGTGATCATCCTCACGCTGGTGTTTGCGTTCCGCTACCGTGCGTCCAACCCGAAAGCCACCTATTCGCCGGACTGGGATCACTCGACCCGCCTGGAGCTGATCATCTGGGGCGCGCCCTTGCTGATCATCATCGCGCTGGGTGCGATGACCTGGATCAGCACCCACAAGCTGGACCCGTACCGTCCGCTGGAACGCCTGGACGCCCAACGCCCGATCCCGGCCGGCACCCAGCCGCTGCTGGTCGAGGTGGTGGCGCTGGACTGGAAGTGGCTGTTCATCTATCCGGAGCAAGGCATTGCCACGGTCAATGAGCTGGCAGCGCCGGTGGATCGGCCGATCCACTTCAAGATCAGCTCGTCGACGGTGATGAACGCCTTCTACGTGCCCGCCATGGCCGGCATGATCTACGCGATGCCCGGCATGCAGAGCCAGCTGAATGCGGTGATCAACAAGCCGGGCGTGTATGACGGCTTCTCCGCCAACTTCAGCGGCGACGGCTTCTCGCACATGCGCTTCAAGTTCCACGGTCTGAGCAACGACGAGTTCGCCGCCTGGGTCGACCGCAACAAGGCCGACGGCGTGCAACTGACCCGCGAGGCCTATCTGGACCTGGAAAAGCCCAGCGAGCGTCAGCCGGTGCGTCGTTTCTCGACGGTGGCCCCGGGCCTGTTCGATGCGGTGGTCAACCGCTGCGTCGACGGCAGCAAGATGTGCATGGGCCAGATGATGGCCATCGATGCCCTGGGCGGCGGCGGCAAGGGCTCGATCGACGGCCTGGCCAGCAAGCCCTGGAGCAATGAACAGAAGCGGATCTTCGTGGCCGCCCTGTGCACGCCCGACAACGCGGGCCAGTACGCAGCGCAATGGGCCTCCACCCGTCCCACGAACTGATCGGCGCCCGGCCGGCCCGCTGACGCGGGCTGCCGGGAACGCAAGCTTTACCGAGATCCAAGATGATTGACGCTCAAAAGCTCATCTTCGGGCGCCTCAGCCTTGAGGCGATCCCACTTCACGAGCCGATCCTGCTCGGCACCTTCGCTGCCGTGATCCTGGGCGGCCTCTTCGTCCTCGCGATGATGACGAAGTTCCGCCTCTGGGGCCCGTTCTGGCGTGACTGGGTGACCAGCATCGACCACAAGCGCATCGGCATCATGTACATCGTGCTGGGCCTGGTGATGCTGCTTCGCGGCTTCGCCGACGCGCTGATGATGCGCGGCCAGCAGGCCATCGCCTTTGGCGACCAGCTCGGCTTCCTGCCGCCCCATCACTACGACCAGGTCTTCACCGCCCACGGCGTGATCATGATCTTCTTCGTGGCGATGCCGCTGATCACCGGCTTCATGAACTACGTGGTGCCGCTGCAGATCGGCGCGCGCGACGTGGCCTTCCCCTTCCTGAACAACTTCAGCTTCTGGATGACCACCGGCGGTGCCGTGCTGGTCATGATGTCGCTGTTCGTGGGCGAGTTCGCACGCACCGGCTGGCTGGCGTATCCGCCGCTGTCGGGCCTGCTGGCCAGTCCGGGGGTGGGTGTCGATTACTACATCTGGTCGCTGCAGGTGGCCGGTGTGGGCACGACGCTGTCGGGCATCAACCTGATCGCCACCATCATCAAGATGCGCGCGCCGGGCATGACCATGATGAAGATGCCGGTCTTCACCTGGACCTCGCTGTGCTCGAACATCCTGATCGTGGCCTCGTTCCCGATCCTGACTGCGGCGCTGGCGCTGCTGTCGCTGGACCGTTATGCGGGCACCAACTTCTTCACGACGGACCTCGGCGGCAACGCCATGATGTACGTCAACCTGATCTGGATCTGGGGTCACCCGGAGGTCTACATCCTGGTGCTGCCGGCCTTCGGCATCTTCTCTGAAGTCGTCTCGACCTTCAGCCGCAAGAAGCTGTTCGGCTATGCCTCGATGGTCTATGCGACGGTGGTCATCACCATCCTGTCCTACCTGGTCTGGCTGCACCACTTCTTCACCATGGGCTCCGGCGCCAGTGTGAATTCGTTCTTCGGCATCACGACGATGATCATCTCGATCCCGACGGGCGCGAAGATCTTCAACTGGCTGTTCACGATGTACCGCGGCCGGATCGAGTTCGAAGTGCCGATGTACTGGACGATCGGCTTCATGGTCACCTTCGTGATCGGTGGCATGACCGGTGTGCTGCTGGCGGTGCCGCCGGCGGACTTCGTGCTGCACAACTCGCTGTTCCTGATTGCCCACTTCCACAACGTGATCATCGGCGGCGTGCTGTTCGGCCTGCTGGCGGGCATCACCTTCTGGTTCCCGAAGGCCTTCGGCTACAAGCTGGATCCGTTCTGGGGCAAGTGCTCGTTCTGGTTCTGGCAGATCGGCTTCTTCGTGGCCTTCATGCCGCTGTATGTGCTGGGCCTGATGGGCGTGACCCGCCGCATGAGCCACTTCGACGATCCGTCGCTGCAGATCTGGTTCCAGATCGCCGCCCTGGGTGCGCTGCTGATCGCCGCAGGCATCGGCTGCTTCCTGATCCAACTGGTGGTGAGCTTCCTCAAGCGCGAGCAACTGCGCGACGTGACCGGCGACCCTTGGGGTGGCCGCACGCTGGAGTGGTCGACCTCGTCGCCCCCGCCGCAGTACAACTTCGCCTTCACCCCGGTGGTGCACGACCATGACGCCTGGTATGACATGAAGCAGCGGGGCCATCAGCGCCCGGTGAGCGGCTTCAAGTCGATCCACATGCCCAAGAACACGTCCGCGGGCGTGATCCTGGCGGGCCTGTCCACGCTGTTCGGCTTCGCGCTGATCTGGCACATGTGGCTGGTGGCCGGCGTGGCCTTCGCGGTGACGGTGATCGCCGCGATCGTCCACACCTTCAACTACAAGCGCGATTACTACATCCAGGCGGATGAAGTGACCCGCACGGAGGATGCCCGCACCCAGGTGCTGGCCGCCCGGGCCTGAAACCGCAGCGAGCGAAATCCAACATGCAAGCAACGACCATGACGAACAACACCGGTGCGCCGGTGTTCTACGACAACGGCGACCACCATCCGCAGCACGGCACGCTTCTCGGGTTCTGGATCTACCTGATGAGCGACTGCCTGATCTTCGCGGTGCTGTTCGCGACGTATGCGGTCCTGGGCCGCAGCTACGCGGCCGGGCCGTCGGGCGCCGATCTCTTCGACCTGCCGCTGGTGGCGATCAACACCGGCTTCCTGCTGCTCTCATCCATCACCTATGGCTTTGCCATGCTGAAGATGCTGGCCAACAAGAAGGCCGGCACGCTGGGCTGGCTGGCGGTGACCGGCCTGCTGGGCCTGTGCTTCCTGGCGGTGGAACTCTATGAGTTCGCCCACCTGATCCATGAAGGCGCCGGCCCGCAGCGCAGCGCATTCCTGTCGTCCTTCTTCACGCTGGTCGGCACCCACGGCCTGCACGTCACCTTCGGCTGCATCTGGCTGGTGACGTTGATGGTGCAGGTGAGCAAGCTGGGCCTGACCAAGGAAAACAAGCGTCGCCTGATCTGCCTGTCGATGTTCTGGCACTTCCTGGACGTGATCTGGATCGGCGTCTTCACCTTCGTTTATCTGATGGGAGTGCTGCCATGAGCGAGCACAACAACCAACACGACCAAGGCCACCATGGCCATGACGACCACCACGACGACCATGACGACGTGGGCTATCACGCCACCGTCAAGGGTTACGTGATCGGTTTCATCCTGTCGGTGGTGCTGACCGCCATCCCGTTCTGGCTGGTGATGGCCAAGATCATCCCGTCGTCGACGACCACCGGCCTCGTGCTGCTGGGCTTCGCCGCCGTGCAGATCGTGGTCCACATGGTGTACTTCCTGCACATGAACTCGAAGGTGGAAGGCGGCTGGTCGATGCTGTCGCTGATCTTCACCATCGCCGTCGTCGTCATCATGCTGGCCGGTTCGATCTGGGTGATGTATCACCTGAACGCCAACATGATGCCGGTCCACGACATGCGCAACATGCCCTGATGGCCGAGCCCGTCCGGGACCTGCCGCAGCGGCCGCGCCGCAGCACCGCCTTCTGGGCGCTGCTGTCGGGCGCGGCCCTTTTGTTTGCGGCGTTCGTGGCGCTGGGCTGCTGGCAGCTTCAGCGCCTGTCATGGAAGGAAGACCTGATCGCCCGGCTCGATCAACGTCTGGCCGCGCCCGCCGAGCTCGCACCCGAAGGCGCGAAGTGGGAGGCGATCAACAAGGCGGACGACGAATACCGCCGCCTGATCGTGCGCGGCAGCTTCGACCATTCCCGCGAGACGCTGGTGGGCGCGAGCACCGAGCTGGGCACCGGCTACTGGGTGATCACGCCGCTGCGCACCACGCACGGCAACTGGGTGCTGATCAACCGCGGCTTCGTGCCGGCGGCGTTCAAGACCCGCGCCTCGCGCAGCGCCACCGAGCAGCAAGGCGAGGTCGAGCTCCGTGGCCTGCTGCGTCTGACCGAGCCCGGCGGCAGCCTGCTGCAGCGCAACGATGCGCAGGCCGGCCGTTGGTACTCCCGCGATGTGCAGGCGATCGGTCGCGCCCAGGCGCTGGAGGGGCCGGTCGCACCGTACTTCGTGGACGAGAGCGATGACCTGGCGGCCGGCTCGTCTGCAGCGGTTGCCGCAGCCGCCTTGGGTGAGCCATCGACCGCCAAAGCGGCGAGCCCGGCGGACCGTTGGCCGCGTCCGGGGCTCACCGTCATCCGCTTCAACAACAACCATCGCTCCTATGCGCTGACCTGGTTCGCGATGGCGCTGATGACCGTGGGGATCGCGGTGATCGTGTGGCGCGAGGATCGGCGCCGTCGCGAGACCGGGGAGCCGGACCGTGCCGCTGACGCCGACTGACACCGGCACCGGCGACAGCCGCTTCGGACGGCTGGATACGGAGGCGCTGAGCGGCGGGCGACAAGCGCCGGTCAATCAGGCCGGCCGCAACAACCTGCGCCAACTGGTGCAGTTGCGCTGGCTGGCGGTGGCCGGGCAGTTGGTGACCGTGGTGTCGGTGCATTTCGCGCTGCACATCCGGCTGCCGGTGGCGGAGATGCTGACGCTGTTGTCGGTGCTGCTGCTGTTCAACATCGCCTGCTGGGCCCGCACCCGCTGGGTGCCGGGCGTCAGCGATGCGGAGCTGTTCGCCGGCCTGCTGGTCGATGTGGCGGTGCTGAGCGGTCAGCTCTTCTACAGCGGCGGCGTCACCAATCCCTTCATTTTCCTGTTCCTGCTGCAGATCGCCGTGGGGGCGGTGCTGTTGTCGGCCCGCTTTGTCTGGCCGATGGTGGGGCTGACGTCCGCCTGCTTCCTGGCCCTGACCCAATGGCATCAGCCCTTGCTGTTGCCGGACCTGGCGGGTCTGTCGCTGCCGCCGCATTACGTCGGCGGGCTGCTGATCTGCTTTGCGATCAATGCGGGCTTGCTGGTCACCTCGATCCACCGCATCAGTCGCAACCTGCGGCAACGCGATGCGCGCCTGGCTGATCTCCGACAGCGTGCCGCCGAAGAGGAACACATCGTGCGCATGGGTTTGCTGGCGTCCGGCGCGGCGCATGAGCTGGGCACGCCGCTGGCAACCTTGTCGGTGATCCTCGGCGACTGGGCGCACATGGCGCCGTTCGCGGGCGATCCCGAGCTGCGCGAAGAGATCGAGGAAATGCAGATCCAGCTGAGCCGCTGCAAGGCCATCGTCAGCGGCATCCTGATGTCGGCGGGCGAGATGCGCGGCGAGGCCCCGGAAGTCACCACGCTGCATGCCTTCCTGGACGAGCTGGTGCTGCACTGGCGCACCACGCGGCCCTGCGTGGGCCTGGACTATCGGCGCGACGCCGCACTGCCCGATCTGCGCATCGTGTCGGACGTGGGCCTCAAGCAGATGGTGGACAACATCCTCGACAACGCGCTGGAGGCTGCACCAGCGCGCACGGTCGGACTTCGGGCCTTTGCCGAAGAGGATCAACTGGTGATCTGCGTGCAGGACCATGGCCCGGGATTTCCATCGGAGATGCTGGAGCGATTCGGCAAGCCCTATCAGTCGAGCAAGGGACGACCCGGCGGCGGCCTGGGGCTGTTCCTGGCGCTGAATGTCTGCCGGTCCCTGGGCGGCGTGCTGCAGGCCCGCAACCGGCTGCCGGAGGAGGGCGGTGGGGCAGAAGTCGCGATCCGATTACCTCTGTCCGCACTGATGCCTCAGGGTCTGCCGGAGAATGCAGCCCATGATGGCCGATGACGAAGACCGACTGCTGCTGATTGTTGAGGACGACGACGCCTTCGCACGCACGCTGTCGCGCTCATTCGAACGTCGCGGCTACACGGTGCTGCGTGCGGCCAACGTGGAGCAGGTGCAGCGCCTGCTGGCGGAACGCGGGCCGGAAGATGCGCCGGAATATGCGGTGGTGGACCTGAAGCTCGCCAGCGGCGGCTCTGGATTGACCTGCGTGCAGACCCTGCACGAGCATGACGAGGCGATGGTGATCGTGGTGCTCACCGGCTACGCCAGCATTGCGACGGCGGTCGAGGCGATCAAGCTGGGTGCGCGTCACTATCTGGCCAAGCCCGCCAATACCGATGACATCGAAGCGGCCTTCGAGCGCACCCAGGGCGATGCCGATGTCGAGGTCACCGAACGGGCCACCACCTCGATCAAGACCCTGGAGTGGGAGCGCATCCATGAGACCTTGGCGGCGACCGACTTCAACATCTCCGAAACCGCGCGGCGGCTCGGCATGCATCGGCGCACCCTGGCGCGCAAGCTGGAAAAGCAGCGGGTGAAGTGACCGCTCGAGGGGGACCGGTGAATCGCTGAGGCGCTGAGACGTTGAGACGTTGAGACGGCGACTGGCCTGTCGGGCGCGATGATCGGCTCGTTAGCCGCGTCAGCCGCGTCAGCCGCGTCAGCCGCGTCAGCTGGATTCGTCAGCCAGAGTGGCCAGCCAATGCCAAGCCGTCGACGCTGACTGACCGCCCGAGATCGACACGGCGTCGAACGGCGGGCGGCAGCGGGTACTGGACCGGCGGCGCTGGCGCCTTACTGGGTCCGTGTCGCGGCAGGCGCGCGCATCACGCGGGTCTTGCCGCCGGTATTGACGATGATGACCGGCTCGCCGGGTTGCAGGGTCTCATTGCCCTTGGCCTGAACGATGGCGCGACGCTCGCCGTTGCGCATCTGCAGAAGAATTTCGACGGCGTCCTCGCGGGTCACGCCGCGTTCGGTTGCATTGCCGATCGCCGCACCGGCCACTGCGCCGAGCACGCCCACGATCAAGCCCTCACGGCTGCCACCGACGGTGGATCCCGCCACGCCGCCGACGACCGCACCGGTCAAGGCGCCGGCGCCGCTTTGCGAGCCATCCACGGTCACGTTGCGCACCGACAGCACGGTGGCGTCCTGCACGGTGGACAGCCGTTGCGCGTCACCGCGCTGGATCACGTCCGGGTTGCTGGTGGAACAGGCGGCCAGGGTGGCCACCAGCGAGGCAATCAGCAGCTTCTTCATGTCTTGACTCCACATACGTCTGAACCCAACGCCGGCCGCCCGGGCCCAGTTGACGTGGCAACAAGACTTTACGAGCCGCGCGTTCGCCGGATCGGCGACGCCTGAAGGCCGGCAAGGGCCGATGAACAGCCACTGTACTCCAGGCTGTTCACCCCTGTCGGCGGGTGCGTCAAGTGGGGTAGAGGCGTGAGGAGCGGGGCACGCAGGCGAGCAGGAACTCCATCTGGTCGGCCAGGATGCGCCGGCCGCGCAGGATCATGTCCTCATGCAGGCTGGGCACATAGGGCAGGTAGAGCAGCGTCATGTGCGCTTCTTCCGGCGTGCGATTGCCCTTGCGACCGTTGCAGCCGCGGCAGGCGGTGATGCAGTTCATCCAGGTGTCGCGGCCTTGCCGGGAGACCGGCTGAATGTGCTCCCGCGTCAGCAGGTCCGCATGGAAGGCGTGGCCGCAGTAGGCGCAGACATGGCGATCCCGCGCAAACAGCTTCGGATTCGACAGCGCCGGCGATTGCCGCCAGGCCCGTGTCGGCACGCTGCCGCGCACCGCAATGATCGGGTGCAGTTCGATGCGCGACTGCAATCCGGTGATGCGCTGGGTGCCGCCACGCAGCACGTGGCACGGCTCCCCCAGCGTCCAGGCCACGGCATCGCTCGCATAGAGCACTGCCGCTTCCTTGGTCGAGATCCAGGATTGCGGCCGGCCCGAGATATCCAGTTGAAGAACATCCACGGTCGTTGACCTCCGTCGTCGAGCGTAATCCACTCGGGAGGGGCAACTCAAGTGCCTGCAACCCCAGGTTGTGGCCCCGACGACGAAAATGACCGGCGATCGGCGCAAATTCGCCGCGCATCGCTGAAATTGGAGGCGAAAAACCGCGACGGCCCCTCTTTCGGCCTGCTTCCGATGTCACACCAGGGTCATCCCTGGCGCACAGCCCCGAGCGTCAACCGGGCGATCGCGCGCTCAGCGGGGCGTCAGCCCCATGGCGCGCGTCTGTGCCAAGGTCAGCAACCCGCCTGCGGACAGGGCTTCCGCCGGCATCGCGGCATGGCCCAGGCGCAGCGCCGCGTCGGCCATGGGCTGGGCCAGCCGGTGAATCAGCGGCGGTTCGGTGTCGGGTTCGCCGAGCACGATGGCCAGACGGCCAGCCGGCGGCTCGTCGAGCCACCCGATCACGTCGCCGAGGTCCAGCGCGTCGGCCAGCGAGGCGGCCACCTCCGCCAGCGTGGCCGAATCGCCCAACACCACGTGGACTGCGAGTTCACCGCCGTCACGCATCGCCAGGCGAGCGGTCTGGTCCAGCCGGTCGAGCAAGGCCGCAGCGCGCAGCGGCGCCAGCGGCGCCCGCGCGCGTTCGGCCCCGAACAAATGCAGCCACAGCGCCTCGAGTTCCTCGGCCTTGTCGAAGAAGCCGTCGGCACCGGCGGACAGGCAGGCGGCACGGTAGGTGTCGGGCGTCTGATGCGACAACACATGCACCTGGCCGCGATAACCGCGCTTGCGCAGGGCTTTCAGCACGGTGATGCCGGAGCCGCCCTGAGCCAGTGAGAGATCCAGCAGCACCGCATCCGGCGCGGTGTGGTCGACCAGCGCCAGGGCCATCGCCTCGTCGCTGGCCTCGCCCACGATGCGCAGCGTCGCGCGGCTCTCCAGCCATGGGATGAGCTGGCGACGGATGGTCAGCGAATCTTCCACCAGGACCACCCGCAGCGGGCGGCCGGTGGCGGTCGATCCTGGCTGGCCTGGCGTCGCTTGCGAATCGTGCGAATCGTGCGGATCTTGCGAATCGTGCGTGTCTTGCTGGGCCTGCAGGCCGTGTGGTCCGGGCGTCTCGTTCATTCCGTCATCCTGCGCTGTGTCCCTGAGGCTCGGTGTCCCCAATGTGGCCGCTGTTGGCGGCTTGAGCGGCCCTGCGGCCGGGGGGGGCGGCTCATTCGTCGAGCGGATCCAGATCGCCCCAACTGGTGCGGCTGATGGCGCGTTTGACCTCATCCATGAAGTGGCCCTGAGGGCCGTTGACCTGGCGGGATCCGTCGGGCAGCGGCGCGGGGCTGGTGACCGTGGCCACCGGCCGGGCGCGCTGCACATGCCGGTTGAGCAGTTCGCGGTCGCGGGCGGTGAGCTGCGAGGCGGCCACGACGATCACCGGAATCGCCGCGGTCAACGGGTCGCGCTGCAGCGCCTCGACCACGCCGATGCCGTCCACCTCCGCCATCAGCAGGTCCAGCACGATCAGGTCGGGCACATGCCGGCGGGCCTGGTCGATGCCATCCTTGCCGCCGGTGGCCCGCAGCACCGAGAAGCCCGGTTGCGACAGGTAGGTGCTGAGCGACTGCAGGTCGCCCGGCGCCTCGCTGATGGCCAGCACCAGGAAGTTGCGGGTGTCGGTCGGATTGAAGCCCAGCACCTCCAGCTCCTTGGCCAGGGCAGCGCGGCTGATCGGCTTGTGCAGCACCGCCGAGGCGCCGAGCGACAGCGCCACTTCCTGCCCCGCGTCCACCGACACCACCACCACCGGAATGTGCGCCCAGCCGTTGAGGTTCTTCAGCCGCGAGAGCAGCTCCCACCCGTCCAGACCGGGCAGCTGGACCTCCAGCGTGATGAGGTCCGGGCGCAGATGCTCCGACAACGCCAGCGCCTCTTCTGCCGAAGTCACATGCCGCACCCGGAAGCCGGCGCCGTTGAGCTGGGTCTGCATCAGCGTGGCGGCCTGCAGGTTGTGCTCGATGACCAGGGCCAACGGCCGCGCGGCCGGGTCGTCCGGCAGCACCACATCCGGCATGACCGGCTCACGCCAGGGCAGCCAGCAGGTGAAGCAGCTGCCGCGGTCGGGCTCGCTGGTCACCGCCACCGCACCGCCATGCAACTGCACCAGCCGCGACACCGTGGCCAGGCCCAGGCCGGTGCCCTCGACCTTGTGGGTCAGGATGTTCTTGATCTGGTTGAACGGCTGGAAGAGCCGCTCCAGGCTGTCGGCCGGGATGCCGATGCCGCTGTCGGTGATGCTGATCTGCACGAACTCCTGGAAGTCGTTCTCCGGCAGCTCCGAGCGGCGGCCCGTCGGGAAGCCGGGCAGGGCGGTGCTGGCACGCGCCCGGGTCACCCGTTCCGCCTCCAGCCGGATCAGGCCGCCCTTGGGGGTGAACTTCGCTGCGTTGGACAGCAGGTTGTAGATGATCTGCCGCAGGCGGCGCCGGTCCACGCACAGCCGCTGACCGCTGCCCACGCCGAACAGCTTGACCTGGATGTTGGCCAACCGCGTGCGCTCCTGGACGATGGCCAGCGCGTCACGCAGCAGGTCGTCCAGGTCGACCGCCTCGAAGTCCAGATCCACCCGGCCGGCCTCGATCTTGGCCATGTCCAGCAGGTCGTTGACCAGCGACAGCAGATGCTGCCCGGCGTTGTGGATGTGGTTGCAGAACTCCGCCTGGCGCGGACTGACCGGCCCTGCCGCACCGTCGCGCATCAGCTGCGCGAAGCCGATGACCGCATTGAGCGGCGTGCGCAGCTCATGGGACATGGTCGACAGGAAGGCCGTCTTGGCGCTGCTGGCGCGGCTGAGCTCGGCGTTCAGCTGCTCCAGCGCCTCGTTGCGCTGCTGCAGGGCCGCCAGCAGCTCGGCACGGCTGTCGGCCAGGGTGCGGGCGGCGCGGGCCTGCGCCGCTTCCATCGCGCTGTGATGCAGCTCGGCATGGACACGGCGAGCCTCGTCTTCAAACTGCTTGCGACGAAGCTGGGCGCGCAGCCGGGCCTTGAGCAGCTCCACCTCGCCGCCGGCCTTGACGACATAGTCGTCTGCACCCGCTTCCAGGCCCGCGAGCATGGCGTCGCGGCCATCCAGCGCGGTCAGCAGCACCACCGGGATGTCGCGCATCGCCGGGGCCGCCTTGATGCGGCGGCAGGTCTCCAGACCGCCGAGGCCCGGCATCTGCACATCCATCAGCACCGCATCCACCGCCTGCACGCTGAGCAGCTCCAGGGCCTGCTCGCCGCTGCGGGCGGGCACCACATCGAAGCCGTCGTCGCGCAGGGCGGCGCCGAGCTCGGCCAGGATGTTGGGGCTGTCGTCGACCAGCAGCACCCGTTTCGGACCGAGCAGGCTGGCGCCCTGTTCCGGCAGGCTGGCGGTGGCGCTGCGCAGCATGGCGGCGACGCGGGCAAGGATCATGTCGACATCGTCCTGCTTGCGGGCAAAGGCATCGGCGCCGGCTTCCAGCGCACGCAGCTCGGCATCGGCACCTTCGTCGGCGGTGAGCAGCAGGCATGGGGTGTGGCGCAGGGCCGGGTCGAGCCGGAGCCGACGGATCACGGCGGCACCGTCCAGGCCGGGCATGTGCTGATCCACGATCATGGCGTTGGGGCGCAGGGCGGCGGCCTGACGCAAGCCGTCTTCGCCATGGGCCGCGAGATGGATGCGGTAGCCCACCGGTTCCAGGGCCTCGCGCAGGGCGTGGCGAAAGGTCTCGCTGTCGTCGATCAGCAGCACCGAGGGCCCCTGCGTCGTCGTCATGTCCTGGCGTTGGGACTGGCGCTGGCGCAGCAGCTCCCGGGCGCGATCCACCACATAGCTGCGGTCATAGGGCTTGCCCACAAACTCGTCGGCGCCATGCGCCAGGCCGCGCATCCGGTCGCCCGCCTGGGCGGCGTTGGACAGGATCAGCACCACGGTCTCGGTGCCCTGCGGCGCGCCGCGAAGTTCCTGCAGCCAGTGGCCGCCGTCGCCGTCGGGCAACTGGGTGTCCAGCAGCACCAGCGCCGGCGTGTCGTGGGCCAGCGCCACGCGAGCCTGCGCCAGCGTGGCGCATTCGACGCAGGCAAAGCCGGCATCCTCCAGCGCCTCGCGCAGGTCCATGCGCACCGTGAGGCTGTCCTCGACGATGAATGCGATCTCGTTGTTGTGATTCATTTGGTGTGTCCCCCCCAGGACATTCCGCTCAACGCCACCAGCGTCGGTCCGATCTCGTTCAACGGCAGGATGCGCTCGGCAGCACCCAACTGGGCGGCTTCGCGCGGCATGCCATACACCATCGAGCTGGCCTCATCCTGGGCCAGCGTCGCACCGCCTGCGCGGCGAATTTCCAGCAGACCCTGCGCGCCGTCGCGCCCCATCCCGGTCAACAGCGCCGCGACGACGCCGCTGCCGAGTTCGGCGGCCAGCGATTCGAACAGCACATCCACCGACGGTCGGCAGGAATGCCGCGGCGGGACATGGCTGAGCTGCAGCAGGCCCTGGTTCACGATCAGGTGCGAATCCGGCGGTGCCAGGATGACCTGCCCCACGGTCTCGCGCAGCGCCTCCCCGCCGCGTGCGTAGCGAACGTTGTGATGGGTCTGGCCGTCGAGCCACTCCGCAAAGCCGCGGCTGAAGACCGCATTGATGTGCATGACGATCAGCACCGGCAGCGGGGCGGGCACCGGCAGGGCCTGCAGGATCTGCATCAGCGCGCCGGGCCCGCCGGTGGAGGCGCCCAGCGCCAGCACCGCACGGCGGCTCTGCGCAGGCCCCGGCACCGAGGGCGGCCGCTGCAGCCGGGCCCGGACATGGGTGATGACCCGGATGCGGGCGACCAGGCGCAGCAAGGTCACATAGCGCCGTTCCCATTCGCCTTCGGGCTGCCGGCCGTTGGGCTTTTCCAGCACTTCGACCGCGCCGGCGGCCAGCGCTTCGTAGGTCCGCAGCAGTTCGCCGCGATTGGTGGAGCTGGAGACGATCAGGATCGGCGTCGGGCAGTGGGCCATGATGGCCTCGGTGGCGGCCTGGCCATCCATGCCGGGCAACATCATGTCCATCGAGATCACATCGGGACGCAGCCGCTGGCACAGCGTGACCGCCTGGCTGCCGTCGTGGGCTTCACCGACGATCTCGATGTCGCGATGGCCCTGAAGGACGTCGCGGATATGGGCCAGCACGGTGGGCGAATCTTCCACCAGCAGCACCCGCAGCGGCTTGGTGCCGCTGGTGCCGCCCGAGGCGCCCGAGCCGCCCGCGCCGTCCGTGGGGAAGCTGCCCGAGAGGCCGCCACCGCGGCTGTTGGCGCTCATGTCGACGCTCCCGCTGCGGCGCTGGCCCGCGGGGCCGACAGCAGGTCGGCCTGCATCGACCGCGCCACCAGTCGCGCCACCTGCGCCAGGAACTCGCTCTGGGCGAATTCGCTCTTGACGATGTAGCCGTCCGCGCCGGCGGATTCACCGCGTGCAAAGTCCTCCGGTGCATTGCGGGAGCTGACCAGCACCGCCGGGATGTCGCGCAGCGCGGCGTCGCCGCGAATGCGTTCGATGAACTCGAAACCGTTCATGCCGGGCATCTCCACATCGACGAGGATCAACGCATACCGCGCCCGGCGGGCGGCCTCGAGGCCATCCTCGGCCGAGGCCGCCATGTGCACCCGGTAGCCGGCGGCTTCGAGGATGCTTTGCTCCAGCATCCGGGTGGTGAGTGAATCATCGATGACCAGGATGGTGGCGGTGCGCGGCGGCGCTGCGGCGGGACGCGGTCGCGCCTGGCGCGCCGCGGCGATGAGGCCGTCCGGCGAGAGCACCGGCAACGGCTGTTGGTCGGCGTCCAGCGTCAGTCCGGTGACCAGCGGGCTGTCCGGCAGCAAGGCGGGCGGCGGACGCAGCACCACGCTGGCGACCCCGTCCAAGGCATCCACGCCCAGCGCGGCGCGCTGCGAGCCGCAACGCAGCACCAGGGCCGAACGGGGTTCCTGATGCCGTCGCGTCGACATCGCCGGCGCACCGGTGAACAACAGGTCGGCCAAGTCCACATGCGGCAACAGTTCATCGCCGACGGCCAGATGCTGGCCGTTCAAGGCGGGCCGTTGCAGCACCTGCTCGACCGCCTCCAGCGGGATCCAGGCCCAGCGGCCGCCCGCCTGCACCAGGATGGCCTTCACCGCAGCGAGCTGCAGGGGCAGCAGCAGCTCCACCGTCGTGCCCTGGCCGGGTCGACTGCGCAAGGACAGCCGCCCGCCCAGCCGGTCCGCGGTGTCTCGGACCAGGTCCATGCCCACGCCGCGGCCGGCCAGCGCATCGACCTGCCGGGCGGTGCTGAGGCCGCCGCGCAGCAGCAGTTCGGTGAGCGCGGCGTCGTCCATCTGTTCCGCACCGGGGATGCCGCGGCGGCCCGCGCTGTGGCGGATGGCGGCGAAGTCCAGCCCGGCGCCGTCGTCGGTGCAACTGAACAGCACCTGCCGACCGCGTCGGTCAATGGCCAGCTCGATCAGGCCGTGGGCGGGTTTGCCGGCGGCGAGCCGCCGCTCCGGCGTCTCGATGCCGTGGGCGATCGCGTTGCGGATGGCCTGCACCAGCGCGCCCAGCACCGCGTTCAGCAAGGCCCCTTCGAGCTTGACCTGTCCGCCCTGTGCCTTGAACTGCAATTGCTTGCCTTGCGAGCGGGCGGCGTCCCGGGCTGCGCGTTGCAGCGGGCCGAACAGATGCGAGGCCGGCAACAGCCGCAGTTGTTCCGCACTGTCGCGCAGTTGCACGATGCCGTGACCCAACTGCCGCGTGCCGCGCTCGATCTGGTCCTCGATCCGTGCGAGCCGACTGGCGAGATCCTCCGGCGAGAGCGGCAGGCTGCCGCGCAGCGTGCGCAGCAGCCCGGTGGCGCGTTGCAGGCCCGCGAGGTGGGCTTGGGTCTGCGCGATGGCGGCGCTCACCGCATCGACTTCCTCCGGCACGAGCTGAGGAATTTCCAGATAGGGCGTGGACAGCGGCGCCATGGCGTCGTCTGTGGCGGTGGAGGGCGACGCCGTCGGGCCCGGTGGCACGGTCCCGCCGGGCGGTGGCGAGCCGACCGACGGCGTCGAGGGATCGGTCGACAGCGACGTTGATGGATCGGCCGTCCTCGATGGACTGGCAGCCATGCCGCGCGTCGGCACTGCCGGACCTCCGGCGCCCGTCGAGCGCGCAGTCACCAGGTCGGCGCCTGCCGCGGTCGAGGGGGACGATGTTCCCGCGACTGCGCCCGCGACGGGATCCAGCGAGGCGACGGCCTGTGTCGCCGCATCGATCAAGGCCAGCAGCGCATCCAGCTCATCGCGGGTGGGGGCTTGTGCGCTGTCCCGCAGGGGGGTGAGCAGATCCTCGATGGCATGGGCCTGCGCCGCGATCGCGGGCTGGCGCACCACGCTCGCCGCGCCCTTGAGCGTATGAGCCAACCGCAGCAGCCGGGCCGGCAGCTCCGGTGCCAGGACCTGGTCGGCCGCCAGCACCGCGTCGCTCATCTGGCGCAGCAGGTCCCGCGCCTCGACGCGGAAGTAGCGGTAGGGGTCCTTGGCCACGGGGTGTCGTCGGGTCGGGGTCAGGCGCGCTGGGCCTGGACCAGGCGCAGCAGGTCGCGCGAGGTTTCGGCCAGCTCGGTGGCGGTCTGCGAGGTCTGGCCGGAGCTGGCCTCGGTCTCGCGGGACGCCTGGGCGGAGTTGGACAGCGCGATGTTGAGCTGTTCCACCGCCGTGGCCTGCTGCTTGGTGGACAGCTCGATCTCGCGGGCCGCATCGGTGGTGGTGACGGCCTGGCCGGCGATGCGGCCGAAGGTGGCGGTGACGTCGTCGAACTGGCGCGCACCGGCATCGACCGCCTTGGACCCGGCTTCGGTCGCCAGGACGGTGGTGTTGACCGCGCCGCGCACATCATCGATCTGCATCCGGATCTCCTTGGTGGACGCGGTCATGCGGTCGGCCAGCTTGCGGATCTCGTCGGCCACCACGCCAAAGCGACGTCCGGCGTCCCCGGCCACCGTCGCCTCGATGGTGGCGTTGATCGCCAGGATGTTGGTCTGCTCCGCGAGTTCGCTCACCAGGTCCAGCACCACGCCGATCTGCTGTGACTTGCGCCCCAGGTCCAGCATGTGGTCGACCACCAGGTCGATCTGCCGCCGCATCGCCGCGATGGTCTCGCGGGCGGCTTGCAGCGTGCCGTCGCCCGCGCGGGCGAAGCCGGCGGTCTGCTCCGCCACGCTGACCACCCGCTGGGCGCTGTCGGCGATCTGGCGCGAGGTGGCCAGCAGCTCCGAAATGGTGGTGGCGATCTCGGTCATCGAGGTGGCGGTTTCGCGGGCGCCGGCGGCCTGCTGGTTGGCCGCTGCCTGCAATTCGGCGGAGGACCGCTGCACATGCCGCACCGCCGCACCGATCTGGCCGGACAACGCCCGGTTGAGGACGAAGCCCGCCAGCAGCACCAGCAAGAGCCCCGCCAAGGTGCCCCAGCCAATGGCCGAGCGCACCTCGTGCGCAGCCGCCTCCACCTCCTTGGCGCGCAGCTTGAGCGTCTCTTCCTCTGCATCCTCCATCTGGCCGATGACGACCCGCAGCTCGTCCATCCGCCGTTTGCCGTCGCCCATGCGGACCAGGCGCATCGCGGCGTCCTCGCCGGCGGCCTTGCGGGTGTCGATGCGCTCCTTGTGCAACTGCAGCAGGTTGTCCATCATGATCGCCGCCTGGTTCAACCGGCTCTGCTGGCTCGGGTTGTCGCGGATGAGGGCGCGCAGTTGAACGATCATGCGCGGCACCTCGGTCACCGCGCTGCGGTAGGGCTCGAGGTAGCTGTCGTCGCCGGTCAGCAGGAAGCCGCGCTGGCCGGTCTCGGCGTCCTTCATCGCGCTGAGCAGGCCGTCGATGGTGGCGAGTGCCTGGTGGGTGTGGGTCACCTCATAGCTGGTGCGGGTGAGGAATTCGACGCCGCGGTAGGACAGCCCGCCGATCAGCAACAGCAGGAGGAACGACAGGGCGAAACCGACGGTCAACTTTCTGCCGAATGTCCACATGTGACGTCTCCCTGCTCAAGGATGGGGTGGGGCTGAGCCGCCGGCGGTATCGGCAACCGCGGCAACCGCGGCAGCCCCGGCGGCACTGGCGATGCGGGCGACCAGCCCGGTCAGTTCGATCAAGGGCCGCAAGTGGCCACCGCAGCGCACCGCCAGGCCGGTGCCGGCGGCGTCCGTCTGCTGCAGACGGTCCTGGCGCGTCAGACGCCATTGGCCGTCGAACCCTTCGAAGGCGATGGCCAGCGCCGCCGCCCGCGTCACCGCCCACCAGCGCATGGCTGGGGCGGCGCCCAGGCCGATCAGGGCCTGAAGGTCGTACAGCGGCAACACCTGGCCCTGATGGCCGATCAGCCCGAGCAGACCGGGGGCAGAAGCGGGGTACGGGGCGGGCGTCATGGCGGGCATCAGGCCGGCCAGATCGGCCAGGTTCACGGCGAACGGCGCACCGGCAATCCGGATGCCCAGCACATCCATGGTGTCGCCGTCCTCGCCGGTCTGGCGAGGTTCGGCAAAGGACCGATCGAAGGCCTCCCGCCACTGATGCAGCTGTTGCCGCACGTCGCCGCCGACCGGAGAGCCGGGTGAGGGGGCCGCACCGGAAGGGGCATCCTGGGTCGACAGGCTCATGTCTGGGCTCCTCCGATTTCGGCGCGGCACAGCTGCCGCAGAGCATCCCGTTCGAATCCGCCACCGAACCGGCGCAGGCGCTCCGTCGATTCGCGCGCCAGCAGGTCGTGGGCGTGATGCAATTCGCGTCGTGCGGCGACCACTTCACCGCGGCGTCGTGCCAGCAGGCCCAGCCTCAGATGCGGCATGGCGAAGGCCGCGTCCTTGGCCGCGGCGCGCTGGTGATGCCACTCGGCGGCGGACAGCTCACCGCGTTCTTCCATCGCCAGGGCCTGGATGAAATACACCTCGGCTTGCAGCTCGGCCGGCGCCGGTCCGCCCATCAACTCGGCGCAGGCTCGCAGCCCATCGTTGATCTGGCCGGTCTCGACCAGCAGCAAGGCCTCATCCAGCAGGCCGGTGCGCGCGGCAGGGATCGATGCACGGTCTTCCTCCAGCGCGCCGGGGGCGGACATCGGCCACGCGTCGGCCCATGGGGCAGGGCCGCTGATCGTGGCCTGCGCAGGCGAGGCGCTCTTGGCCCCGGCAGCGTGAGCTGGAACGGCCGCCGATGAAGCGGGCGGGACGCTGAGGCACGGCGATGGGGCTGGCGAGAACGGCCAGAGCGTGTCGCCCGTCTCCGTCTCCCTCGTCGAGCGTGATTGATAAAAGAAGCATCCCTGCGCCTGGCGGAGCGCCAGGTCATCGGTCAGCCCCCGCAGGGTCTCGGCATGACCGAGGAACAGGGCGCCGCCGGGCGCCAGCGCCGTGGTGAGATGCCGGACGGCCGACTGCAGCGAGGCACCGTCCAGGTACATCAGCATGTTGCGGCAGAAGATGACATCGAAGCTGCCGGGCGCCCAGAACTGCGCATCGGGTTGCGCGATCTGACGTTGCTCGAAGCGCACGCGCTGGCGCAGCGAGGGCAGCGGGGTCCAGGTCGTGTCCTCATGGCGAAACCAGAGATCGCGCCAGCTGGGCGGTGTCGCACGCAGGCTCCATTCGCCATAGCGCGCTGCGCCGGCCTTGGTGATGGCCTCGGGATTGAGGTCAAAGGCAGTCACTTCCCAGTCGATGCCGGCGGTGGTGAGTCCGGCCCGGTGCAGGGTGATCGCCAGGGTATAGGCCTCCTCGCCGGTCGCGCATCCGGCGGACAGCGCGCGCAATCGCCGCAGGGGCGGATGGGGGCGGCGCATCCAGGCCGGCAGCAGGGCCAGCCGCAAGGCATCGAACTGCTCGGCGTGGCGAAAGAAGAAGGTTTCGCCGACGGTGAGTTCGGCCGCCAATCGGTCGGTGTCGGCGGGACGCGGATGTTGCTCCAGCCGCGAGAGATACGACGCGATCTCGGTCTCGCCCGCCAGTTTCACCAATCGATCGGCCAGCCAACGTTCTTGGCGAGGATCGAACTGCAGGCCGAGTCGCGCCGCGAGCAACGCCCTCCAGCGCGTCATCAGCAACGGGTCCACGGCCTGTGGTGGGGTCATGCAGCGCTCTCCCCCGGCCGAGGGGCCTGGGCATCGGGCAGGGTGGACAGCCAGTCGTCCGGCAGCAGCCGGGCGGTGTCGAGCAGCGCGATCAGGTCCTCATCCCGGGCGGCCAGGGCGGCCACTGCCGCATGGCCGGGGTCCCGAAGCAGGGGCGGCAGGGCATCCATCGCCTCGAGCGACAGGCGATGCAGGCCCATCACCTCGTCCACCGCCACCGCCACTTGACGGTCGCAGACGCGCAGCACGACATAGCGACGGACCGCGCCGCCGTTCAACCCCAGCAGGCCGGCGAGGTCGACCACCGGCACCCAGCGGCCGCGGATCCGGGCCAGCCCCAGCACATGGGCGACCGGCGCCGCCAGCGGCCGGACCGGCTGAGGGCGCAGGATTTCCTCGACGGTGTCGAGCGGCAGTCCGCACAGGCGCGCTTGCACCCGGCAGAGGAGAAAGGTGGCTTCAGCGCGAGTTCCGAGCACAGCACCTCCGTCGCCTCGGTGATGACAGGGGGCGACGATGGTCCGGCACGCCTTGCCATGCTGGCGCGTGCCTCAGCCCAACAGAACTTGCCGAATCGCCATTCGCTGGCTTGTGCATGCTTCCGGCTCCCTATTTACCCTGAGTCTATGTCAGCGGCCCGGCCACCGGGATGGGGGAAAGTGACGCCCATGGGCTGGACTTTTTAGGTCATCACCACTAAAAAACTCGGTGCAAGGATTGCGCAGGTGGCCCGGAAGTCTGCAAAATAGAACGATCGTTCGTTTTATTATCCGGGCACCTTGTCCTCACCCTCCTTGACCTCCAAGCCTGCCGCAGGCGTTGTTGCGCCGCGTCGCAACACCCGTTCCCTGCAAAAGGGCCAGCAGACCCGCGCCACCATCCTGGACGCGGCGCTGGGCCTGGCTTCGCACATGGGGCTGGAGGGGTTGTCCATCGGCGCGCTCGCCGATGTGACCAAGATGAGCAAGTCCGGCGTGTTCGCCCATTTCGGCTCCCGCGAGGAACTGCAGATCGCGGTGGTGCGCGAGTACCACGCCAAGTTCGAGGAAGAGGTGTTCTTCTCCGCCTTGCGCGAGCCCCGCGGCCTGCCGCGGCTGCGAGCCTTGTTCGAGCGCTGGGTCCAACGCACCTCGGTGGAAGTGGATTCCGGCTGCATCTACATCAGTGGCGCGGTGGAATTTGATGACCGACCCGGCCCGGTGCGCGACGCGCTGGTGGGCATGGTGCGCGACTGGCATGCCGCCATCCGCAAGGCCATCTTGCTGGCCCAGGATTCCGGCCATCTGGTGCCGCAGGCCGACCCCGATCAGATACTTTTCGAGATGCATGGGCTGATCCTGTCCCTGCACCACGATGCGCGCTTCCTGCGCAGCCCCGGCGCGCTGGGGCGCGCCGGCGTCGGGCTGGAACGCATTCTCGACAGCTTCGCCACGCCGGCCGGCCGACAGACCGATGCCGAGCAGCGGCAGCGCCAGACGCCGGCCGGCAACGGTCGGGGCGCATCGGGCAGCAGTGCTGGCAACAGCAGCGGTAGCCGCAGCGGCAGCAGTACCAGTACCAGTACCAGTACCAGTAGCAGCGAGCCCGATCGCAGCCCTGTGGTCCCCAACAGAAAGCGCGGCTGAGCCGCGAGCTTCGTCTTCTTCCCGGTTCACCGGATCGTTTCGTCACCCACACAACCCTTAGATCAGGAGTCCCTCATGCCTCAGTACAACCCGCCCCTGCGCGACATGCAGTTTGTCCTGCACGAGCTGCTGCACGCCGTCGACGAGCTGAAGGTGCTGCCTGCGCATGCCGAGGTGGATGAGGACACGATCAATGCCGTGCTGGAAGAAGGCGGCAAGTTCGCCGCCGAGATCCTGGCGCCGATCAACCTGTCGGGCGATGCCGAAGGTTGCGTGCTGGACAAGACCACCCATGAAGTGAAGGCGCCCAAGGGCTTCAAGGAAGCCTACGCGCAGTATGTGGAAGGCGGATGGCCCGCGCTGTCCTGCGACCCCGAGTACGGCGGTCAGGGCCTGCCGGTGCTGCTCAACCAGTTCCTCTACGAGATGATGAACTCGGCCAACCAGGCCTGGACCATGTATCCCGGCCTGAGCCACGGCGCCTATGAGGCGCTGCATGCGCACGGCACGCCGGAGCAGAAGTCGACCTACCTGCCCAAGCTGACCTCGGGCGTGTGGACCGGCACCATGTGCCTGACCGAACCGCATTGCGGCACCGACCTGGGCCTGCTGCGCTCCAAGGCCGAGCCCCAAGCCGACGGCACCTACAAGATCACCGGCCAGAAGATCTTCATCTCCGCCGGCGAACACGACCTGGCGGAGAACATCATCCATCTGGTGCTGGCCCGACTGCCGGACGCGCCGCAAGGCTCCAAGGGCATCTCGCTGTTCATCGTGCCGAAGTTCAAGGTCAATGCGGACGGCTCGATCGGCGAACGCAACCCGATCTACTGCGGCGGCCTGGAGCACAAGATGGGCATCCACGGCAATGCCACCGCGCAGATGGTGCTGGACGGCGCCGTCGGCACGATGGTGGGCCAGCCGAACAAGGGCCTGCAGGCCATGTTCGTGATGATGAATGCCGCCCGCCTGGGCGTGGGCAACCAGTCGCTCGGCCTGACCGAAGTGGCCTACCAGAATGCGGTGGCCTATGCGAAGGACCGCATCCAGATGCGCGCCCTGTCCGGCCCGAAGGCGCCGGACAAGCCGGCCGATCCGATCATCGTGCACCCCGATGTGCGCAAGATGCTGCTGACGGCCCGTGCCTATGCCGAAGGCGGCCGCGCGCTGTCGGCCTATGTGGCGCTGCAGCTGGACAAGGCGCTGTCGAGCGATGACGCCGACGAGGCCAAGGCCTGCGAGGAAGAAGTCGCCCTGCTGACCCCGATCATCAAGGCCTTCATCACCGACAACGGCTGGATTGCCACCTCCCACTGCATGCAGGTGTTCGGCGGCCACGGCTACATCCATGAATGGGGCATGGAGCAGTATGTGCGCGACGCCCGCATCAACATGATCTACGAAGGCACGAACACGGTGCAGTCGCTGGACCTGCTGGGCCGCAAGATCCTGGGCAATAACGGCGCGACGCTGAAGAAGTTCGGCAAGAAGATCGCCGAGTTCGTCGAGGAAGAGGGCACCAGCGAAGCGATGCAGGAGTTCATCAACCCGCTGGCCGACATCGGCGACAAGGTCACCAAGCTGACCACCGAGATCGGCATGAAGGCCTTCCAGAATCCGGACGAAGTGGGCGCCGCGGCGGTGGACTACCTGCGTGTGGTCGGCCACCTGACCTTCGCCTACATGTGGGCCCGCATGGCCAAGCTGGCCCTGGACAAGAAGGACAGCGGCGACACGTTCTATACCGCCAAGCTGGCCACGGCGCGTTTCTACTTCGCCAAGCTGCTGCCTGAGACCGCCGGCCTGATCCGCAGCTGCCGCGCCGGCCTGTCGCCGCTGATGGAGATGGACGAAGCACTGTTCTGATCGATGCGCCGCCTCCGGCAGGCACCGCGTGTGCCGCCGGGTGCGGTGGGCTGGACCGCTCGGGTGCCGTCATGCCCAAGCCCCCGATGGCGGGTGGACGGCGCCACACTCACAGAAGATGCAAGGAGACACCATGAAATCGCTGATTGCCACCGCTGCCGCGCTCGGACTGAGCCTCTCTTACGGACTGGCCATGGCCCAGCAGGCCTCCCCCGTGGGCGTCTGGAAGACCATCGACGACGAGACCAAGCAGGAGCGGTCGACCGTTCGCATCAGCGAGAGCAATGGGGTGCTCGCCGGCAAGATCGAGAAGATCGCCGATCCGTCCAAGCAGACGGCCATCTGTGATGAATGCGCCGACGAGCGCAAGAGCCAGCCCATCCTCGGGCTGACCATCATCCGCAACGTCAAGAAGAACCCGGCGGACGCCGACCTGTGGGACGGTGGCGACATCCTCGACCCGGCCAACGGCAAGGTCTACCGGGTGCGCCTGCGTCCGGTGGATGGCGGCAAGAAGCTGGAAGTGCGCGGTTTCATCGGCATGCCATTGTTGGGCCGTACACAGACCTGGATTCGCGTCGAGTAAACACAGAATTTCAACCATCCCCGTGATGTTCATTGGAGAAATCATGAGTCGATTCCAAGTTCGCAAGGTGGCCGTGCTCGGCGCCGGCGTGATGGGCGCGCAGATCGCCGCCCATCTGGTCAACGTCAAGGTGCCGGTCGTGCTGTTCGACCTGCCGGCCAAGGAAGGCCCGAAGAACGGCATCGTGACCAAGGCGGTCGAGGGCCTGAAGAAGCTCAAGCCCGCGCCGCTGGGCGTGCCCGAGAACGCGGCGCTGATCCAGCAGGCCAACTACGAGGAACACCTCGAGCTGCTCAAGGACTGCGACCTGATCATCGAGGCCATCGCCGAGCGGATGGACTGGAAGCTGGACCTCTACACGAAGATCGCGCCGTTCGTGGCGCCGCATGCGATCGTGGCGTCCAACACCTCGGGCCTGTCGATCACCAAGCTGAGCGAGGTCCTGCCGGAATCGATCAAGCCGCGTTTCTGCGGCATCCATTTCTTCAACCCGCCGCGGTACATGTACCTCGTCGAGCTGATCAACACGCCGACCACCCGTCCGGAAGTCATCGACCAGCTCGAGAGCTTCGTGACCTCGGCCGTCGGCAAGGGCGTCGTGCGCGCCAACGACACGCCGAATTTCGTGGCCAACCGCGTTGGCATCGCCGGCATGATGGCCACGATGATCGAAGCCGAGAAGTTCGGTCTGAGTGTGGACGTGGTGGACGACCTGACCGGCAAGAAGCTGGGTCGCGCCTCGTCGGGCACCTTCCGCACTGCGGATGTGGTGGGCCTGGACACGATGGCGCACGTCGTCAAGACGATGCAGGACAACCTGAAGGACGATCCGTTCTACTCGACCTACGCCACGCCCAAGGTGCTGGCGGGCCTGATCGAGAAGGGGGCGCTGGGCCAGAAGGCCGGCGCCGGTTTCTACAAGAAGGTCGGCAAGGACATCCAGCGCCTGGACTTCGCCACCGGCGAGTACGTGGCTGGCGGCAAGAAGGCCGATGAGATCGTCGCGCGCATGCTGAAGAAGCCGGCTGCCGATCGCATCAAGCTGCTGCGCGAATCGACCAATCCGCAGGCGCAGTTCCTGTGGTCCATCCTGCGTGACTCGTTCCAGTATGTCGCCGTGCATCTGGACACCGTGGCCGACACCGCCCGGGAAATCGACTTCGCCATGCGTTGGGGCTTCGGCTCGCAGCAGGGTCCGTTCGAGCTGTGGCAAGCCGCCGGCTGGAAGCAGGTCGCGGAATGGGTGAAGGCCGACATCGACGCGGGCAAGACCCTGTCGAGCGCGCCGCTGCCCGCTTGGGTGTTCGAAGGCCCGGTGGCCGAGAACGGTGGCGTGCACAGCCAGGACGGCTCCTGGAGCGCGTCCGAAGGCAAGTTCAAGCCGCGCGCCAAGCTGCCGGTGTATGAGCGTCAGGCCTTCCCCGAGTCGCTGGTGGGCGAGGGCGCGGTCGAGCCGCTGAAGGCGGGCACCGAGGAGTTCAAGAACGAGGAAGTGCGCGTCTGGTCGCTGGACGGCGAGGTGCTGATCGCCTCGATCAATGCCAAGCTGCACCTGATCAGCCCGACGGTGACCGAGGGCCTGCTCAAGGCGGTCGAGATTGCCGAGTCCAAGTACAAGGGCCTGGTGATCTGGTCGCCGGACGACGTGTTCTCCGCCGGGGCCAACCTCGAAGCGCTGATGCCGGTCTTCATGACGAAGGGTGCCAAGGGCATCGCGCCGGAAGAGAAGAAGCTGCAGGACATGATGCTGCGCATCCGCTATGCCAATGTGCCGGTGGTCGCCGCGATGCGCGGACTGGCGCTGGGTGGCGGCTGCGAGCTGGCGGTGCATTGCGCTCGCCGCGTGGCGCACATGGAGTCGTATGTCGGCCTGGTGGAAGTGGGCGTGGGCCTGATCCCGGGCGGCGGCGGCCTGACCTACATCGCCCGCCGTGCCGCTGAAATGGCCTCGGCCGGCAATGCCAATGCCGACATCTTCGCCTTCCTGAAGGATGGCTTCACCAACGCCGCGATGGCCAAGGTGGCGACCTCCGCGCTGGAAGCGCAGAAGCTGGGCTACCTGTTGGACAGCGATGTGATCGTGCCCAACAAGGACGAGCTGCTGTTCGTGGCCACGGCCCAGGCCAAGGCGATGGCGGACTCCGGCTATCGCGCGCCGCTGAAGGCGAAGTTCCCGGTGGCAGGCCGTTCCGGCATTGCCACGGTGAAGGCGCAACTGGCCAACATGCGCGACGGCGGCTTCATCAGCGCGCATGACTTCCATCTGGCGTCGCTGATTGCCGATGTGGTGTGCGGCGGCGAAGTCGAAGCCGGCGCGCTGGTGACCGAGGAATATCTGATGTCGCTGGAGCGCAAGCACTTCTGCAGCCTGCTCGAGCATCCGAAGACGCAGGAACGCATCATGGGCATGCTCCAAACCGGCAAGCCGGTCCGCAACTAAGCAGCGCAGCCCACAAGGAATCCATCATGAGCAAGCAAGTTCAAGACGCCTACATCTGCGCCGCCACCCGTCTGCCGATCGGCAAGTCGGGCCGGGGCTATTTCAAGAACACTCGCCCGGACGAGATGCTGACCCGCGTCATCCAGGCCGTCATGGCCCAGGTGCCGGGCCTGGATCCGTCGGTGATCGAGGACGCCATCATCGGCTGCTCGTTCCCCGAAGGTGAGCAGGGCATGAACATCGCCCGCGTGGCGGCGGTGCTGTCGGGCCTGCCGAACTCGGTGGGCGGCGTGACGGTGAACCGCTATTGCGCCTCGGGCATCACCGCCCTGGCGATGGCGGCGGACCGCATCCGCATCGGTGAATCGGAAGTCATGATCGCCGGCGGCGTGGAATCGATGTCGATGGTGCCGATGGGGGGCAACAAGCCGTCCTTCCCGCCCGCGATCTTCGAGCGCGACGAGAACATCGGCCTGGCCTACGGCATGGGCCTGACCGCCGAGAAGGTCGCTGAGAAGTGGAAGGTGAGCCGCGAAGCGCAGGACGAATTCGCCCTGGAATCGCATCGTCGCGCCCTGGCGGCCATCGAAGGCGGCTTCTTCAAGGACGAGATCACTCCGTTCGAGATCAAGGACCGTCAGCCCGATCTGAACGGCGATGGCGTGATCGTGAAGAGCCGCACCGTCGACATCGACGAAGGTCCGCGCAAGGACACCTCGATGGAAGGCCTGGCCAAGCTCAAGCCGGTGTTCGCGGCCAAGGGCAGCGTCACCGCCGGCAACAGCTCGCAGACCTCGGACGGCGCGGGTGCGCTGATCGTGGCGTCGGAGGCGGCCGTCAAGCGTTTCGGGCTCAAGCCGCTGGCGCGTTTCGTGTCGTTCGCGGTGCGCGGCGTGCCGCCGGAGATCATGGGCATCGGCCCGATCGAGGCGATTCCCGCGGCCCTGAAGCTGGCCGGCATCAAGGCCGAGGACCTGGGCTGGATCGAGCTGAACGAGGCCTTTGCGGCCCAGTCGCTGGCGGTCCTGAATGACCTGGACAGCAAGGGCATTGTGCTGGACCGCGCCAAGGTGAACCCCAACGGCGGCGCGATCGCCCTGGGTCACCCGCTGGGTGCGACCGGCGCGATCCGTGCGGCCTCGGTCATCCACGGCCTGCGCCGCACCGGCGGCAAGTACGGCATGGTGACGATGTGCGTGGGTGCGGGCCAGGGCGCTGCGGGCATCATCGAGCTGGTGTGATCGAGCACCAGGAGGCGCGGCTTCGGCCGCGCCTTTTTGCGTTCTGGACGTTGCGGCGGCGGGGCCGTCCGGGCGTCTGCCGCAAGTCGGCGCGGGCTGGCATGATCTCGCGCATTCGATTCACAGATTCCACCGAGGAGATTGCTCCATGAGCATCAAGACCGCCATCGTCAACGGCGTGCAGACCATCGAGATCGCACGTCCGGAGAAGAAGAACGCGTTGACCCGCGTCATGTACCAGGAAATGGCCGATGCCCTGGTGGCCGCCAACGGCGACAACACGGTGCGTGCGGTGCTGATCCAGGGCCAGCCCGGCATCTTCACCTCGGGCAACGACATCGAGGACTTCATGAGCAGCCCGCCGCGGGACGAGGAAGCCCCGGTGTTCCAGTTCATGCGGGCGATGATCAGTTGCGAGAAACCGATCATTGCGGCGGTCAACGGCGCGGCGATCGGCATCGGCACCACGCTGCTGCTGCATTGCGATTTCGTCTATGTGGCGGATGACGCTCGCCTGGCCATGCCCTTTGTCAGCCTGGGGCTGGTGCCCGAATTCGGCTCCAGCCTGTTGGTGCCTCGCCTGATGGGGCCGCGCCGTGCGGCGGAGAAGCTGCTGCTGGGCGACCCGTTCACCGGGGAGCAGGCGGTCGAATGCGGCATTGCCAATGCGGTGCTGCCTGCGGGCGAGGTGGTCAACCAGGCGCGCCGCACCGCTGAGCGCTTCGGCAAGCTGGCGCCGAGCGCGGTGCGCGAGAGCAAGAAGCTGATGCGTCGGGCCTCGCAGGACGAACTGCTGGAGGCCATCAAGGTCGAAGCCGAGATCTTCGGCGCCCGGCTGCGCAGCCCCGAGGCGATCGAAGCCTTCCAGGCGTTCTTCCAGAAGCGGCAGCCGGATTTCTCGAAATTCTGACGAGGCGTTCGCAAGCAGGCGCCCCGTTGAGCGGGGCAGTTGCTTTCTGTTGAGCATGTCGCGCCGCTGTGGTGCGAGCCAAAAAAAAGGCGGGCCCCAATCGGGGCCCGCTTTTTCATGTCGCCGCCGCTCGGCGGCGGCTGGGAGGATCAGGCGTTCTCTGCCGGTCCCGCTGCACGGATGGGCAGATCGTCCGGATCGACGGAGGTGCCGCTCAGCGCGCGGTCCAACGCACCCTGGTCCAGGGCGTTCTCCCATTTCGACACCACGATGGTCGCCACCGCATTGCCGATGAAGTTGGTCAGCGAGCGACATTCGGACATGAACCGGTCCACGCCCAGGATCAGCGCCATGCCGGCCACCGGCACTTCCGGCACCACCGACAGCGTGGCCGCCAGGGTGATGAAGCCCGCACCGGTCACACCGGCCGCGCCCTTGGAGCTCAGCATCGCCACCAGCAGCAGCGTGATCTGATGACCCAGCGTGAGGTCGGTGTTGGTGGCCTGGGCAATGAACAGCGCGGCCAGCGTCATGTAGATGTTGGTGCCGTCCAGGTTGAAGGAGTAGCCGGTCGGCACGACCAGGCCCACCACCGTCTTCTCGCAACCGGCGTTTTCCATCTTCTCCATCAGCGACGGCAATGCCGACTCCGACGACGAGGTGCCCAGCACCAGCAGCAGTTCTGCTTTCAGGTAGCGGATCAGTTTGATGATCGAGAAGCCGCAGAGCTTGCCCACCACACCCAGGATCACCAGCACGAACAGCAGCGAGGTGACATAGAAGCTGCCCACCAGCCATGCCAGGTTGACCAGCACCGCCAGGCCGTACTTGCCGATGGTGAAGGCCATGGCACCGAATGCACCGATCGGCGCGGCCTTCATCAGGATGTGGACCAGCCGGAACACCGGCGCGGTCAGCGACTCCAGCAGTGCCTGCACCGGCTTGCCGCGCTCGCCCACCAACGCCAGCGCGATGCCGAACAGCACCGCGACAAACAGCGTCTGCAGGATGTTGCCGTCCACGAAGGCGCTCAGCAGCGTCTTGGGGATGATGTCCATCAGGAAGCCGGTCAGCGTCAGGTCATGCGTCTTCTGCACATAGCTGTTGACCTCTTTCTGGTCCAGCTCGGCCACATTGACATTCATGCCGGCGCCCGGCTGCACCACATTCGCCACCACCATGCCGACGATCAACGCCAGGGTGGAGAAGAACAGGAAATACGCCATCGCCTTGCCGAACACCCGACCCACCGCCTTGAGGTGCGTCATGCCCGCGATGCCGGTGACGATGGTCAGGAAGATCACCGGAGCGATGATCATCTTCACCAGCTTGATGAAGGCGTCGCCCAGGGGTTTCAGCGTCGTGGCGTAGGACGGCTCGAAATGGCCGAGCAGGATGCCGATGGTGATGGCGACCAGCACCTGGACATACAGCTGCTTGTAGAACGGCGGCTTGACGACCGGCGAGGAAGAGAGGGGAGGCGTGGACAGCATGGGAGGTCGGCTTCAAAGGAAAAGGGCCACGCCAGTCGCTTGTGGCGACCGCGGTGAGCCCGATCAAACCAGTATCCCACCCGTCAAAAAACCCTTCGCTGCGGGATCTACGTAGCCGACCCCTCGATTCAGCTCTGTTGTGCGAATGCGCGAGGTTTACCGTCCCGATCGATGGCGACATAGGTCAAATTGGCCTCGGTGACCTTCACCACGTGGGGATTGGCCGGGTTGCGCTCGGCGAAGACCTCGACATGAACCGTGATCGATGTGCGACCGATGCGCTTGACCTCGGCATAGAAGCTCAGCAGGTCGCCGATCGACACCGGCTGCTTGAAGATGAATTCATTGACCGCGACGGTCGCCACGCGGCCGCGCGAGATGCGAAGCGGCAGCACCGAACCCGCCAGGTCGACCTGCGCCATGATCCAGCCGCCGAAGATGTCGCCGTTGCCGTTGGCATCGGCCGGCATCGGCATCACGCGCATGACGAGTTCACGGGGACCCAACGCTTCGGTCGCCGCCGATGCCAGGCCGGGTGGAGGAGGGGTGTGGGATGCGCTCATGATGGAGGAACGGTGACAATGGTCGACATTGTCGTCCAGCACGCGCCAGAGAACACGACCCCCGACCATGCGTCGTTCCACCCTTGCCGACCCCCCGGCGCCTGTCGCTCACGCGGCCTCGTCCGCGAACCCACCCGTTCCTGCCGCCCCGAGGGGCGATTGGCATACCGTCGCCCGTTTGCTGCCTTACTTCTGGCGGTATCGCTGGCGGGTGGCCTTTGCGCTGGCCTTCATGGTGGGCGCGAAGCTGGCCAATGTCGGCGTGCCGCTGCTGCTGAAGCGATTGGTCGACAGCCTGGACATCACGCCCGGCACGCCGCAAGCCCTGATGGTGGTGCCGATCGGGCTGCTGGTGGCTTACGGCCTGCTGCGCTTGTGCACCTCGCTGTTCACCGAGGCGCGGGAGCTGATCTTCTCCAAGGCCACCGAGGGCGCCTCACGCAGCATCTCGCTGCAGGTCTTCCGCCATCTGCATGACCTGAGCCTGCGCTTCCACCTGGAGCGCCAGACCGGCGGCATGACCCGCGACATCGAGCGCGGCACCCGGGCGGTGAATTCGTTGATCTCCTATTCGCTCTACAGCATCTTTCCCACGCTCATCGAAGTGGTGCTGGTGCTGGGCTTGCTGTCGGTGAAGTTCGATGCGCTGTTTGCGGTGATCACCGGCGCGGCGCTGACCTTCTACATCGGCTTCACCATCTGGGTCACCGAGTGGCGGACCCAGTTCCGGCGCAAGCTCAACGAGCTGGACTCGGTGGCCCACTCGAAGGCGATCGACTCCCTGCTGAACTATGAGACGGTGAAGTACTTCAACAATGAAGACTTCGAGGCCGCGCGTTACGACCAGAGCCTGGAACAGTTGCGCCGGGTGCAGCTCAAGTCGCAGAAGACCTTGGCGCTGCTCAACAGCGGGCAGCAACTGATCATCGCGATTGCGCTGGTGGCGATGCTGTGGCGGGCCACCGAAGGCGTGGTGGCCGGCCGCATGAGCCTGGGCGATCTGGTGATGATCAACGCCTTCATGATCCAGCTCTACATCCCGCTCAACTTCCTGGGCGTGATCTACCGGGAGATCAAGCAGAGCCTGACGGATCTGGACAAGATGTTCGGCCTCTTGTCCCGCGAACGTGAGGTGGCCGACACACCGGACGCCCAACCGCTGGTGGTCCGCGGCGCGGCGGTGCGCTACGAGGAGGTTCACTTTGCCTATGAGCCGCAGCGCCCCATCCTCAAGGGCGTGAGCCTGGAGATTCCGGCCGGCAAGAAGGTGGCGGTGGTGGGGCCGAGCGGCTCGGGCAAGAGCACGCTGGCGCGGCTGCTGTACCGGTTCTATGACGTGGGGGACGGGCGCATCACCATCGATGGCCAGGCCCTCACGGAGGTCACCCAGCAGAGCCTGCGTCGGTCGATCGGCATCGTGCCGCAGGACACGGTGCTGTTCAACGACACGATTGCCTACAACATCGCCTACGGCCGGCCCGAGGCGTCGATGGCCGAGATCGAGGCTGCAGCGCGGTCGGCGCATGTGCATGAGTTCATCCAGAGCCTGCCGCAGGGCTACCAGACGATGGTGGGCGAGCGCGGCCTGAAGCTCTCCGGCGGGGAAAAGCAGCGGGTGGCGATTGCACGCACGCTGTTGAAGAACCCGCCGATCCTGATCTTCGATGAGGCCACCTCGGCGCTGGACTCCCGCAATGAGCGGGCCATCCAGGCTGAGCTGGAAGCGGCCGCGCAGAACAAGACCGTGCTGGTGATTGCCCACCGGCTGTCCACCATCGTGGATGCGCACGAGATCCTGGTGATGGAGCAGGGCCGCATCATCGAGCGAGGGCGTCACGCCGACCTGCTCGCATTGCGCGGACGGTATGCGCAGATGTGGTCGCTGCAGCAGGACGGCGGTCGAACGGAATCCACGGACGCTGAGCCGCGCTGAGCGGAATGGCGCGGGCCCGAATGCGGACCGGGCCGGCATCGCCATTCATGACTGCGCACGGGGCGCGCTCGCAAATGCGGGGTCCGTTGGCATGGCGCGAGGTCACGAATGCTGGCTTTTGATTTGACGAAGTTTGCGTGCTGGCGACGTGGCGCCCTCGAAATCCCGCTGCCAGCACCTGCCGCGGACCTCCGGAGATACCCTGATCGTCGGACGGCCTGCTCTCTGAAGAATTTCGACTTGCTCACCCGGGCAACGTCGATGCCAAGCCGGCGCGCCCGTCAGTGCGATGCGATCTCGTCTCACCCGGCTCGGGGATCTCGTTCTGCGGGGCGCGGCGCGAGCAGGCGGCGAGGGCAGGTGCGCGGCTAAACTCCCGCCGTGGAAACCAAATGGCTTGAAGACTTTGTCAGTCTGGCGGAGACGCGCAGCTTCTCCCGCTCGGCGCAACTCCGGCATGTGACGCAACCAGCGTTCTCGCGCCGCATCCAGGCGCTTGAGGCCTGGGCCGGGGTCGACCTGGTCGATCGCTCGTCCTATCCCACGCGGCTGACCGCTGCGGGCGAGACGCTGCTGGGCCAGGCCGTCGACCTGCTCGGCAATCTGCAGGCGACGCGCAACATGCTGCGCAGCCACCAGTCGGCCGGTCAGGACATGATCGAATTCGCTGTCCCGCACTCGCTGTCGTTCAGCTTCTTCCCTCATTGGCTGATGGAGCTGCGCCAGCGCTTCGGCGAGGTCAAGTGCCGGCTGAATGCCCTCAATGTCCATGATGCGACGCTTCAGCTCAGCGAAGGCAACTGCGACCTGCTGGTGGTCTATCACCATCCCAGCCAGCCGCTGCAACTGGACCCGGAGCGCTATGAATCCGTGTCCCTGGGACACGAAACGCTGTCCGCCTATGCGAAGGCCGACGCCAACGGCGCGCCGATGTTCCGCATTGCAGGCCATCCGGGCCATAAGATCCCGTTCCTCAGCTATGCCTCCGGCGCCTACCTCGGCCGGCTGGTGGAGCTCATCGTGAAGGACTCGGCCCAACCGCTGAACCTGGAATCGGTGTTCGAGACCGACATGGCCGAAAGCCTCAAGGCCATGGCACTCGAGGGCCATGGCCTGGCCTTTCTGCCGGCCAGCTCGGTCAAGAAGGAGGTCAAGGCGCGCCGCCTGGTGCGGGCGGCGGAGCCGGGCCGGTATGAACTCGACATGGAGCTGCGGATGTACCGCGAGCGCCAGGGCACCGCCCGGCGCGTCAAGCCGGTGGCCCAGTCCCTATGGAATTTCCTGACCCAGGCGAACGGGTTGGCGGCATGAAACATGCATGCCGCGTCGCCGCATTTGTTGCAGATGCGTAATACTCCCTACCCGGTGAACTGGCAACCCATGGTCTGCTTCGCCGTTGAAAGAAATTGATTCCGAACTTGCAGGAGCACTTATGAAAAAGGCATTGCTGGTCGTGGCCCTTGGCGCGGCTATGGTCGGTGTGGCGCAAGCCGACACGCTGAAGAAGATCAAGGACACAAGCAGCGTCACCATGGGCGTGCGCGAGTCTTCGGGCGCGCTGTCCTATACCTTGGGCGACGGCAAATACGTCGGCTATCACGTCGAGATCTGCCAGCGCGTGCTGGCCGACGTCCAGAAGCAGCTCGGCCTGGCCAAGCTGGACATCAAGTACCAACCGGTCACTTCGCAGAACCGCGTGCCCCTGGTGCAGAACGGCACCGTGGACATCGAGTGCGGCTCCACCACCAACAATCTGACCCGTCAGAAGGACGTGGCCTTTGCGGTCACGACCTATGTCGAGGAAGTGCGGATCGCCGTCAAGGGCGCGTCGGGCATCACCTCGATCAGCCAGCTGAACGGCAAGACGGTGGCCACCACCACCGGCACCACCTCGGTCCAACTGCTGCGCAAGCATGAGCGCGCCAACGGCGTCGACTTCAAGGAAGTGCTGGGCAAGGACCACGCCGACAGCTTCCTGCTGCTGGAATCCGGCCGTGCTGATGCCTTCGTGATGGACGGCCAGATCCTGGCCGGCAACATCGCCAAGTCGCGCACGCCGGCGGACTACAAGATCGTCGGTGAGACCCTGTCGGTCGAGCCGATCGCCATCATGATCCGCAAGGACGACCCGGCTTTCAAGAAGGCGGTGGACGACAGCATCAAGGGCATGATGAAGTCCGGCGACATCGCCAAGCTGTACGACAAGTGGTTCATGCAGCCGATCCCGCCGACCAACACCAAGGTCAACCTGCCGCTGTCGGACGCGACCAAGGCCGCCTGGGCCACGCCGAACGACAAGCCGGTCGAGGAATACGCCAAGAAGTAAGGGCGTCGGCGAGTTGATTCAACGCGGCGCCCCAGCGGCGCCGCGTTGAGTTTCGAGAACGATGGGGCCGCAGGCTGGCGGCCCTTTGCTTTATGGATGGGAGTTGGCCATGCCGAGTTGGGATTGGCAGCTTTACTGCACCGACATGGTGACGGATGAGGTTGCGCCGAAGTGCTTCGGCGCTTCCGGATACGAGACATATCTCGACGCCATGGTCCATGCCTGGGGCTGGACCATGGGGATCTCGATGCTGGGCCTGCTGGTGGCGCTGATCGCCGGCTCGCTGATCGGCATCCTTCGAACGGTGCCGAACCGCAAGCTGGCGATGCTGGGTGAGGCCTACACCGAGGTCTTCCGGAACATCCCGCTGATCGTGCAGCTGTTCCTCTGGTATCACGTGGTGCCGCGGCTGTTCCCGATGTTTGCGAGCGTGCCGGCCTCGGTGCTGGTGGTGGTCGCCATCGGGCTGTTCACCTCCGCGCGGGTGGCCGAACAGGTCAAGGCCGGCATCCTGACGCTGCCCAAGGGCCAGCGCTACGCCGGCCAGGCGCTGGGACTGACCATGCCGCAGACCTACCGCTTCGTGCTGCTGCCGATGGCCTTCCGCATCGTCATCCCGCCGCTGACCAGCGAGAGCATGAACATCGTCAAGAACTCCGCGGTCGCCTTTGCGGTGAGCATTCCGGAGCTGGCGCAGTATGCGCAGCAGGCGTCGGAGCAGTCGAGCTTCGTGCAGATCTTCCTGCCGGTGACGCTGCTCTATTTCGTGTCCGCCTTCCTGATCAACCGCGTCGCCAAGTTCATTGAGGCGTACGTTCGGGTGCCCGGCATCCTGGGGGCCAAGTGATGTCGCAGTTGGATTTTTCCTTCCTGACCTGGGATGTGCTGCAGTCGTTCGTCCTCAAGGGACTGATGTTCTCGGTGCAACTGACCCTCATCGCCACGCTGGGCGGCATCGTGCTGGGCACGCTGCTGGCGCTGATGCGCCTGTCGGGCCGTGCCTGGCTGGAGAAGCCGGCGGCGTTCTATGTGGACACGCTGCGCTCCATCCCGCTGGTGATGGTGATCCTGTGGTTCTTCCTGCTGATCCCCTACCTGGGCGTGAACGTGGGTGCCGAGAAGTCGGCCATCATCACCTTCATCCTGTTCGAAGCGACCTACTTCTCCGAGATCATGCGCGCCGGCATCCAGTCGGTGTCGCGCGGTCAGGTGTTTGCGGGTTATGCGATGGGCATGACCTACCGCCAGACCATGCAGTTGGTGGTCCTGCCGCAAGCCTTCCGCAACATGCTGCCGGTGCTGCTGACCCAGACCATCGTGCTGTTCCAGGACACGTCGCTGGTCTATGCGATTGGCGCCTATGACCTGCTCAAGGGCTTCGAGGTCGCCGGCAAGAACTTCAACCGTCCGGTGGAAACCTATCTGGTCGCCGCCGCCGTCTACTTCGTCATCTGCTTCAGCCTGTCCATGCTGGTCCGTCGGCTGCAGAAGAAGATCGCCATCATCCGCTGAGGTCCGCTCGCCATGATCGAAATCAAGAACGTCTCCAAATGGTACGGCCCGTTCCAGGTGCTGACCGACTGCTCGACCACCATCAAGAAGGGGGAGGTCGTGGTGGTGTGCGGCCCGTCCGGATCGGGCAAGTCCACGCTGATCAAGACGGTGAATGCGCTGGAGCCCTTCCAGAAGGGCGACATCGTGGTGGACGGCATCAGCCTGTCCGATCCCAAGACCAACCTGCCCAAGCTGCGTTCGCGCGTGGGCATGGTCTTCCAGCATTTCGAACTGTTCCCGCATCTGTCGGTGACCGAGAACCTGACCATCGCCCAGGTCAAGGTGCTGGGCCGCAGCCTGGACGATGCCAAGGCGCGTGGCCTGAAGATGCTGGACCGGGTCGGCCTGATGGCCCACAAGGACAAGTTCCCCGGTCAACTGTCCGGCGGCCAGCAGCAGCGGGTGGCTATCGCCCGGGCGCTGTCGATGGACCCGATCGTCATGCTGTTCGATGAGCCCACCTCGGCGCTGGATCCCGAGATGGTCGGCGAGGTGCTGGACGTGATGGTGCAACTGGCCAACGAAGGCATGACCATGATGTGCGTCACCCATGAAATGGGTTTTGCCAAGAAGGTCAGCCACCGCGTGATCTTCATGGACGCCGGCAAGGTCATCGAGGACTGCGTGAAGGAGGACTTCTTCGGCAAGCCCGAAGAGCGCTCCCCGCGCGCCAAGGACTTCCTGGCGAAGATCCTGCAGCACTGACGCGTCGATCGCTGCGGCGCCGTGCGGCGTTGCAGCGTTCCAAGGATCGACAGAACGATCGACCGATCGAACCTTCGATCCAACCCCCGATCCAGACACCGGCCCGCTCGAGAGAGACGGGCCGGTTTGCATTTCGGGGCCTGCGACGGCGGCGTCTGCCGTCTTCCATCTGCGCGGAGGCTCTGGTCTGGGCTGTCGTCGCTGAGCGCGAATCTGCGCGAGGCCGTTCCTCATCGCAAGACGGTGGGGGCGACTCACAGCTCGTTACGAACGATCCTGAATTGAGTCAGTGACGCCAGGCGCGGCCGTTTTCAGAATCGGGCTCCATGAGATCCCCACGACTTGCTTGCAGCGGCGACACGGCGGCCCCGGCCTACCGGTTCGTGAGCCGCCACGAAATGCACCGGCATCGCAGCGACATCTTCAGCCTCGTCAAGCGCCAGCGTATCGAATACCGCGGCCTGCGAGGCAGCGTCGCGGATGTTCGCCATCACCTGGCCGAACTTCGCAAGGAAACGTCGGCGTTGTCTGGCGGCCTCACTGACGTGCAACAACGCTTGTCGGCGCTTGGCCATGAGGTGGCAGCGCAAGGCAGCCGTGTGGGCGAGGTCCGCAAGGACCTCGAGACGCTGAGCAGCGACGTCGTCGAACTGCGTCACACCACGACCAGGGTCCAGCACGACGTGGCCACACTCGCCAAATGTCTCGCCGCGCAGCTGGCGAGCGATGCCGAGGTGCGACGTGACTTGGCGCGACTCGGCCAAGAAGTGGGCGGTCTCAGCGCCAGGCTGGCCGATGTTCAGGTGGACATGGCGGGCGTGCGCGGTGAGATCGGCGAGGTTCGGGGCGAGGTGAAGGCGCTTCGCAAGGAGATGCAGGCAGAATTCGTCGCTGTCCGCAGGGAAATGCATGCGGAGTCCACCGCGCTGCGCAGCGACATGCAGATCGGTTTCGCCGAAGTTCGCGGTGAATTTTCGGCGTTGCGCGGGGAGGTGCGTGGCGAGCTTGCCGGCTTGAAGCACGCCATGGCGGCTACGCACTGGATGCTCGGCTCGATGTTGGCCTTGATGCTGGGCGCCGCAGGCCTGTACCTGACTCAATCGTCGTCCAGCCGCGGTGGCGGGCCCAGCGACCCCACCGCAGTGATGGAGCAAGGCCCGGCGGCGTTCTCAGACTTGCCGGCAGCCTCGCTGACAGCTTCGCCGGAAACCTCGCCGGCAGCCTCGCCGGAAGCCTCGCCGGAAGCTTCGCCGAAAACCTCGCCCATTGCGCTGAGCTCTCTCGGCCCGGCCAAGCCAGCGAATGGGCGGTAGTCCCGAGTGGTTGATCCTGCGCCTCTGGTCGCTTGCAAGGCCGGCAGTCCGCGCCCGCGTTCTCAGGCCCTGATGCGACAATTCCGTCCCATGAGCGACCTCCTCACCCTGATCCGTCCCGACGACTGGCATGTGCACCTGCGCGATGGCGCCGCGCTGCAGAGCGTCGTCCCCTACACCGCGCGTCAATTCGCTCGCGCCATCGCGATGCCCAACCTGAAGCCGCCGATCACCACCGCGGCCCAGGCGATCGCCTACCGGGACCGCATCCTGGCGGCGGTGCCCGCCGGCGTTGATTTTCAGCCGCTGATGACGCTGTACCTGACCGACCGGACGACGGTAGACGACATCGCCGCGGCCAAGGCCGCCGGTGTGGTGGCGCTCAAGCTCTATCCCGCCGGCGCGACCACCAACAGCGATGCCGGCGTGACCGACATCCGCAAGACCTACGCCACGCTGGAGGCCATGCAAAAGGCCGGCCTGCTGCTGCTGGTGCATGGCGAAGTGACCGATCCCGAAGTCGACGTCTTCGACCGTGAGGCCGTGTTCGTGGACCGCATCATGCGTCCGCTGCGTCAGGACTTCCCCGAGCTGAAGGTGGTGTTCGAGCACATCACCACCAAGGAAGCCGCGCAGTATGTGACCGATGCCGACCGCTTCACCGGCGCCACCGTCACGCCCCAGCATCTGCTCTACAACCGCAACGCCATCTTCATGGGTGGCCTGCGTCCGCACTATTACTGCCTGCCGGTGCTCAAGCGCGAAGAACATCGCCAGGCGCTGATCAAGGCGTCGACGTCCGGCAATCCCCGCTTCTTCCTGGGCACCGACAGCGCCCCGCATGCGTCGGTGATGAAGGAGAACTCGGTCTGCGGCGCCGGCTGCTTCACCGCGCTGTCCGCCCTGGAGCTGTATGCCGAGGCCTTCGAAGCCGCAGGCGCACTGGACAAGCTGGAGGCCTTCGCCAGCTTCCACGGCGCCGACTTCTATGGCCTGCCGCGCAACACGCAGCACGTTACGCTGCGCAAGACCGAATGGACACTCCCGGAGTCGGTGCCGTTCGGTGAAGCAGCCCAGCTCAAGCCGCTGCGCGGCGGCGAGTTGATGGCCTGGAAGCTGGACTGAGCGCCTCGCGAGGGAGGTCCCTGCCGACGCTCCCTCGCTACGGGCCCGCCCGCTTCAGGCCCGCGCCAAGCGCGGCCCAGGCCGGCCCAGGCTCAACAGGCTCACTTGAACCGGTAGGACGCGCTCATGTAGAAGAAGCGTCCGCGCGGATCGGTGTAGCTGGGGTCATAACCCGAGATGAAGAAGTAGGCCTGGTTCGAGAACGGCGGCGCCGTGTCGAACAGGTTCTTCACACCGGCGCGCAGCGTCAGCGCAGAGGTGGCTTCCCAGCCGCCGGACAGATCCCACAGCGAATAGGCCTTCACGTGGTTCTTGCCCACCACCGTGCCGGTCGAGGTGTCGATGGCCGAGTTCTGGTCCTCATAGCCGCTGTAGAAGTTGTTGGCCAGGTTCACGCTCCATGGGCCCCGGGTCCAGTCCAGGTTCAACCGGTGGCGCCAGCGTTGCACCACGCCGTCGGTGACGAAGCGTCCCAGGTCGCTGACGTAGGGATCGCCCTCACCGGTCTGCTTCTTGGACGACAGCACCCAGGTGCCCAGCAGGCGCATGCCGAAGCGGCCCCAATCGGTCGCGGGTGAGCTCACCTGCAGCGTCAAGTCCAGGCCGGACGACTTTTGCCGGCCCCGGTTCTCCTTGCGCAGCTCGATGTAGCAGATCGCGGAATCGGCCGGATCGTAGTCACAGCCGGCCAGGCCCTCATCCTCGTTGTAGCGGTGGACCAGCGGCTCGTACTTGGCGAGGTTGCCCAGGATGACGTCATCGCCCAAGGTGCTGATCAGGTCGCGCTTCTCGATGTTCCAGTAATCCAGGCCCACGCTCCACAGCGGCGAGGGATCTGCCAGCAGGCCGATCGAGAACTGGCGGGATTTCTCCGGCTTGAGGTTCGGATTGGAATAGGTGCGGGTCGACCAGTTGTCGGCGCAGTAGCCCAGGTCGTTGTCGTTCTCTGCCATGCAGATCGGATCGGGCAGGGTGGAGGTGGTGCTGCTCTTGGTCGGACGATAGAGATCGTTCATCGACGGCGCCCGGAATCCGGTGCCGGCGGATGCCCGGAAGGTCAGCGACTTCATCGGCATGTAGCGCACGCCGATCTTCGGATTGGTGGTCGCGCCGATGCGTTGATAGTGGTCGTGGCGCAGCGCGAACTGCAGCTCCCATTCCGGGGTCAGCGGCGCCAGCAGCTCGCCATAGGCGGCCCAGATGTTGCGCGAATTGTTGGTGAACTGGGCATCGCCCGGGGTGTCGTCGCCGGCGATGTTGTCCGAGATCAGCAGGTCGCTGGCCGCCGAGGTCGACTTCTCCCGGCGCAGCTCCGCGCCCAGCGCAATGGCGAGGTCACCGCCACCGAGCTTCATCAGGCTGCGGGTGCCCTTCACATCCAGCGAGTCCATCACGCCGCGGGCGCGTCGCACTTCCTCGTTCACATTGAGCGACTTCAGTAGCGCCAGGCCCTCGGCCGTGTTCGGGCCGAACGGATTGAGCACGCCGTCGGCGAAGCCCTGCAGCGTTTCGTCGTAGAGCAGGTAGCCGCGCGTGTCGCGGTCCGACACCTTGTTGACGCTGTGGTTCAGACCCCAGTCGTAGTCCCAGCTGCCCAGCGTGCCGTTCATGCCGACGACCAGCCGGCTGCCGGTGCTGGTCAGCTCGCTGGCGCGCATGCCAGCTTCGATCATGCGGGTGCGCACGGTGATGGAGCGGTCATCGGGCAGCGCATCGCCCAGGCCGGTGGCGGCCAGTGCGGGGATCAGCGACACATCCAGGTCCGCATCCACCCGGTTGCTGGTGCCGACATACCAGCTGCGCGAGCGGGTGTAGGCAGCCTCCACGAAGGCCTGGTGGTTGTCGGCGAGCTTGAGCACGCCCCGGCCCAGGAAGCTGGCCTTCTTCGTCTTCGGATACAGCTCCAGGTCGCGCATGTAGTCGTAGGTACAGGCGTCTTCGCCGCCGATGCCAGCGGGCAGATACAAGGTGTGCGGAGGCAGGCAGTTGGGCGCGCTCAGGTTGATCTGGCTGGAGGTGATGGGCTTGCCGTTGATCGCGAAGCCCTGGCTTTGCAGGTAGTCGAACTGATCGCTGCTCAGCCGGATGTTGCCGGGAAAGGTGGCCGAGGAGAGTAGGTGCGGCAGCCGCTCAGGAATCTTCAGATCCGAGATGAATTTGCGCTGCGAGGTGCGCAACGCGCCGGTGGACTGCACATCCAGCACGCCGAAGACATTGAACCCATCACGGGCCAGATCGCCGTGGCCGGCGGACAGCGACGCGGTGCGCTTGCTCGCGCCGCCCTCGTCGGTGAAGCCGCCGTAGACATCGAGCTGGACGCCTTGATAGTCCTTGCGGGTGATGAAGTTGACCACTCCGCCGATGGCATCGGTGCCGTAGATCGCGGAAGCGCCATCCAGCAGGATCTCGACCCGCTCGATCGCGGCGGCGGGGATGTTGTTGAGGTCGACACCGTTGTCATCGCCGGGCGAGGCGAAGTTGGCCATGCGCCGCCCGTTGAGCAGCACCAGCGTCGAGGAGGTGCCCAGTCCGCGCAGGTTGGCCGAGTTGAAACCCATCTGGTCCTTGCTGCCACCGGTGCCGATGCTGGCGCCGTCGCTCAAGCCCTTGCTGGCGGCGCTCACGGTGCTCATCAGCTCGGCGGCAGTGGTGACGCCGGCCTTGATGATGTCGCCCCGGGTGATGACCTGCACCGGCAAGGCGCCTTCATCGGCCAATCGCTTGATCGCGGAGCCGGTGACCTCGACCTTCTCCAGCTTCTGGACCTCGCTGCCCGCAGCGGTCTGTTGGGCCCAGGCGCGGGGTGCCCACACCGACAGCGGCATCCCCAGGGCCAACGCGGCCGCCCAGGCCACGGCGTGCAGACGGGGGGCCCTCCCTTGGGCGACGTCAGTCCTCTCGGACGGCGCCGAGCGAGGCGACGAGCGGCTGTGGCTGGTGGCACCGCGCCGCGGGGCGCCGAGGCCGGCTGCAGAGGAACGGATGCGCGAACGCGAGTGGGCGGACATGTGGAGGCTCCCTGACTGGCCGATGCTGTATCCGACGCAGTCTAGGGAGACGAGGGCCCATGCTGATAGAGGGTTCGCGAGCGCAGTCGTGTCCATACAACTGATCGGTGTCGGATGGATGTCCCTTGTCACCGTTCCATGAGGCAGCGCCGCTATCGTTGGGCCATCGACGACGCGCATTCCCGGAGCCCCGTTGCTTCGAGGAAGGTCCCATGAGCACGGTGCAAGGCGCTTCGGTGAGGCGGTGGACGCCGGCGTGCTGGCACGCCGCATGCTGGTGCCTCTCACCGTGCCGGGACTGGCGTCATGCCAGCGCGTCGCTTCTGCATTTCGTTACCCATTGAGGGCGTCGAATGATCCGGATGATGTGGATGAGCGAATCGTGGCCTCGCGCGGCCGTCAGGATGCTGGCCGCCATGGCGGCGACCGTGATGGTGAGCGGGGGCGGTGGCCTCGACGCCCGGGCGGCCGCACCGACAAAGCCGGCCTCTGCGAGTTCGGCGCCGGCCAAGGCGAGCCCGGCGACGCCGGCGGCCAGGGCCTCGGCCCCGGGGGGCAATCCGGTGGGCGCCGCAGTGGCGGCGACGCCGCCCCCAACGCCGCCTGTCGAGCCGATCAGGGGCCATGCCATGGCCATCGGCGGCGCGCTGAAGGCGGACAACGACGAGGTCTGGAATCGCCTGGTGGCGCTGGCCGGAGGCAAGGGCGCGCGGTTTGTGGTGCTCGGCACCGCAGCGGAGGATCCGGAAGCCAGCGCCAAGCAGGTGGTCGAGCAACTCCAGCGGCGTGGCGCGGTGGCGGAAGCCCTGCCGGTCGCACCGAAGTTTTCCTGGGTGGACCTGAACAAGGTGGTGCGCGACACCGCCCTGATCAACAAGGTGCGCAATGCCAAGGGCATCTTCTTCACCGGCGGATCGCAGGAACGCATCGTCGATGTGCTGCTGCCGGACGGCAACGCGACGCCGATGCTCGAGGCGATCTGGGACGTCTACCGACGCGGCGGCGTGGTGGCCGGCACCTCGGCGGGTGCGGCCATCATGAGCACGGTGATGTTCCGGGATGCGCCCAGCGTGATCAACATCCTCAAGGGCCGCTGGGAGGAGGGCAAGCAGATCGACCGCGGCCTGGGCTTCGTCGGGCCGGAGCTGTTCGTCGATCAGCATTTCCTCAAGCGCGGCCGCTTTGGGCGAATGATTCCGCTGATGATGGCCAAGGGCTACAAGTTCGGCCTGGGCGTGGATGAGAACTCGGCGGCGGTGATCCGGGCGGGAGAGATCGAGGTGTTGGGGCAGAAGGGCGCCTTGCTGGTGGACCTGCGTGAGAGCACCAGTGACCGCTCGCTGGGCGTGTTCAACCTGAAGCAGGCCAAACTCACCTACCTGGACCATGGGGACCGCTTCAACCTGCGCACCCACGGCATCACGCCGGCGCCGGTCAAGCTGCGTGGACAGAAGCTGGAGCCGGGCACTCCCGACTACAAGCCTTACTACACACTGCCGCTGTTCTACGGCGACATGCTGGGCGATTCGACCATCTCCAATGCGATGGCCTACCTGATCGACAGCATCCAGACCGAAGTACGCGGCTTGAGCTTCGAGGCCAACCCGAATCCGGGCGACACATTGGCCGACCTGGGCTTCCTGTTCCGGCTCTACAAAGGCCCGGGCAGTGTGGGGTGGAGCACCGACGAGATGGGGCCGGAGGACTACACCGTGATGAACCTCTACCTGGACGTCACGCCGGTGCGCATGCCGTTGCCGCTGTTCAGCGCCTGGCCGGGGGATCGCCGACCGCCCAAGAAGGCACCGCCCGAAGAGCCTCCGGCGGACGAACGCCCCGCTGAATAGCCGCCTCCCGGGGGGCAGGTGTTGATGGGGCCAGACCCTGTGCATGCTCGTGTGTGCGCTCCAGCAGGCAGGCGAGGCCCATGGCAACGCCCCCTGGACGCGGGAGGCGAGTCGGACTCGGCAGCGACAAAGCAGCTAGCATGCATCGATCCGCGCCCGGGCGCGGTCATGTCCTGGAGTTCCCACGCTTGTTTGCATCCACGCTTTCATCGCCGCGCCTGAGGCGCCGCGCCGCGCGGCTGGTGACGGTCGGTCTGGCCTGTGTTGCCCTGGCGGCGACCCTGCAGGCCCAGCCGTCACCCCGGCCCACTGCACAGCCACAGCCGCAGCAAAATCAACCGACTGCGCCGCTCGTGCCGTCGTCGGTCGCACCGGGCCTGACGCCGTCGGCGCCGGTGCCGCAGCCGCAGCCGCAGCCCGGTCTGCCGCCCAATGCCGCGAGCGCGCCCGGCCAACCGGGCGCCGCAGTGCCGGTCTCGGTCAGCGCCCGACGCCTGTACGACCGCAGCCGCAGTCAACTGCTGCAAGTGCGCACGTTGCTCAATGGCAGCCAGGCCTCGGTGGGCTCGGGCTTCGTCGTCAGCGACGAAGGTCACGTGATCAGCAACTACCACGTCGTCAGCCAGCATGCGCTGGAGCCGGAGCGCTATCGCCTCCAGTTCGCCACGCCCGAAGGGGAGAGCGGCGAACTCGAGCTGCTGGATGTGGACGTGCGCCGTGACCTCGCCTTGCTGCGGCTGGTGGGGAAATCGGACAAGGTGCGCCAGATGGCCGCCAAGGCGCTGGTGTTCCGACCGGTCGATCAGCCGTTGGACAAGGGCGAGCGCATCTATTCGATGGGCAATCCGCACGACGTGGCCTTTGCCGTCGTCGAGGGCACCTACAACGGCCTGGTGGAGCGCAGCTTCGACCCGCTGATCTACTACTCCGGCGCCATCAACCCCGGCATGAGCGGCGGACCGGTGCTGGACGAGGATGGCGAGGTGGTGGGGGTCAACGTCTCTGCGATGTTCTTCGCGCAGCAGATGAGCTTCCTGGTGCCGGGGGCCCACGCCGCCGCGCTGCTGGCCCGCAGCCGCAATGCGGCGCCGATCAAGGGCGCCGCCTGGCCGCGCCTGCGCGAGCAGCTGATGGCCTATCAGGAGGAACTGGTCCGCAATTTCCTCAGCCAGCCCTGGCGCAGCGCCAACCATCCGCGCTATCGCCTGCCGATCCCGCAGGAACAGTACATGCGCTGCTGGGGCAGTGCGACCCCGGCCGATGCCGAGGGCATCCAGATGCAGCGCACCCAGTGCCGGATGGAGCAGGCCATCTTCGTCAGCGAAGACCTGCAGACCGGCTACCTCAGCGTGGTCGAGGAAGCCTATGACGGGGCCAAGCTTGGCGCCATCCGCTTCGCACGGCAATACTCGGCCAGCTTCCGCAATGAACGCCTCGGGGGGCCTGATCGGGACCGCACCGCGCCGTATTGCCGCGAGGACTTCGTGCAGCAGAAGGACGGGCCGCCGCTGCGCACCGTCGCCTGCCTGCGGGCTTACCGAAAACTGGAGGGACTCTACGACTTGACGGTCCTGGTCACCAATGTGGATGCGTCCACCGAAGGCGCGCTCGGTCGTTTCGATGCGCGCGGGGTCAGCTTTGCGAACGCCACCAAGCTCACCCGTCATTACTTGCAAGGATTCGCATGGACCACGCCGCGGTAATCGAGATCCTGGACCGCGATGGTCACTGTCGGGAACTGCACAAGGTGCGCGCCTGGCCGGTGCGGATCGGTCGGTCGCCCGAAGCGGACCTGGTCCTGTCAGATCCCCACCTGGCCGGCTTGCACGCGCTGCTGCACTGGGCCGAGGACGGCCCGCGCCTGAACCTGCTGGACAGCCAGAACGGCGGCTGGTTCGACGGAGAGCGGGTAGCTGCCGGCGAAAGCCGCGTCTGGTCGTCCCTGTCGACGGTGCAATTGGGCACCACCCGCTTGCGTCTGCGCACGGCGCTGGATCCGCTGATGCCGGAACGGCTGCTGCCCCGGGCCGATGAACCGGTGCGTCGCGACGCCCGTCCCGCCTGGGCGCTGCCTGCCTTGCTGGCCGTCTGGCTGCTGATGCTGTGGGTGGTGAACTGGTCGGGCAGCGATGCCAGTGCGTCCTGGGTCGATGCCGTCAGTGGCGTGCTCGCGCCGCTGGGGGTGGCGCTCATCTGGGCGGGCCTGTGGGCACTGGTGACCCAGCTGTTCCGGCACTGGTTCGCCTTTGGCGCCCACCTGTGGCGAGCGATGGTCGCCTCGGTGCTGCTGCAGGCGGTCGACCTGGCGCTGCCGCTGCTGGCCTATGCCTTCTCCTGGCCGCGCTTGATGGCCCTGGAAGGGCTCACCTTGACCGTCGTCGGCGCGGTGCTGCTGTGGTGGCATGCCAGCGTCGTCTGGCCACGGGCGCAACGCCGTCTGGCGGTCGGCATCGGCGCGATGGCGATCGTCGGGTTGGTGCTCACCGTGGGCCGTCGGACCGAGCAGCAATACTGGCTGGGGCCGAACTACCTCAGTGCCTTGCCGCCACCGTCGCTGCGACTGGCGGAGCCCAAGCCGGTCGATGGCTTCATCGAATCGATGCAATCGCTCGAGGCGCCCTTGAAGCGCCAGGCGCTCAAACGCAACGAGCTGGAAAGCGGCAGCGGCGACGAGGAGTAACCGCGTCAATTCACTGCGGTGATTGCTGCGGTGATTGAACGCTGTGAATGTCGCTGTGGATGGCCGTGATGAGTGGCCGTGATGAATGGCCGCCATGATGGACGCGAACAGCGACGGCGATGGCAGGGCACCGGATCTCCTCGAGATCGGGTCTTGCCTCGCTGGCGGTCAGGCCGGCAGGAAGCCTTCGACCGAGAGGTAGCGCTCGCCGGTGTCGTAGTTGAAGCCGAGCACACGGACCTTCTCACCGAGCTCGGGCAACTTCTTGGCAATGGCGGCCAGCGTCGCACCGCTGGAAATGCCGACCAGCAGCCCCTCTTCACGGGCGCTGCGGCGTGCGAACTCGCGGGCTTCTTCGGCCTCGACCTGGATGACGCCGTCCAGCAATTCGGTGGTCAGGTTCTTCGGCACGAAGCCGGCGCCGATCCCTTGGATCGGATGCGGGCTGGGGGCGCCGCCGCTGATCACTGGCGAAGCGCTCGGCTCGACGGCGAACACCTTCAGCTGAGGCCAGGCCTTCTTCAGCACCTGAGCGCAACCACTGATGTGGCCGCCGGTGCCGACGCCGGTGATCAGGACATCGAGTCCCTCCGGAAAGTCCGCGAGGATTTCCTGCGCGGTGGTGCGCACGTGGACATCGATGTTGGCCGGATTCTCGAACTGCTGCGGGATCCAGGCGCCGGGCGTCTGCGCGGCCAGTTCCTCCGCACGCGCGATCGCGCCCTTCATCCCCTTCTCACGCGGCGTGAGATCGAAGCTCGCGCCATAGGCCAGCATCAGGCGACGCCGCTCGATCGACATGGAGTCGGGCATGACCAGCACCAGCTTGTATCCCTTGACCGCTGCGACCATTGCCAGGCCCACGCCGGTGTTGCCGGAGGTCGGTTCGATGATGGTGCCACCGGGCTTGAGCAGGCCTCGTTGTTCGGCGTCTTCGATCATGGCCAGCGCAATGCGATCCTTGATCGATCCACCGGGATTGCTGCGTTCGGACTTCACCCACACCTGCGCCGAATGGCCGGCGAACAGGCGGTTGATCCGGATGTGGGGGGTGTGGCCGATGGTGGCCAGGACGTTGTCGGCTTTCATGAGGGCGCTCCAGCAAAGGCGCCCATGCTAGTGCACTGGCAACGGCTGTGCTCGGACCGGGGTCGTCCTGCGACGTGGTGGAGGAGTCGCCGGGGTGGAGCGGCTCAGCGGTTCATGCGCTCAGGCGTTTTTCCATGAACACCGAGAGCGGATCTGGCGCATAGGGACCGAACGGCTCTCGACGGTCATAGCCCAACCCTTCATAGAGCGCCAGCGCTTCAGGTTGGTGCACACCGGTCTCCAAGCGTGCAAGGGAGATGCCCTTCGCGCGCAGATGGATTTCGAGTTGTTCCATCACCACCTTGGAGATGCCGCGGCCCCGGAACTGAGGCTGCACGAACACGCGCTTGATTTCGCCATAGGCGCCGTGCTCGTCCTCGATCACCTTCACCGCGCCACATCCGGCCAGCCATTCCGCCAGCCACACGCCAATGAAATGCACATGCGGCTGCGCCAGAGACTGCGGCGTCTCCAGATGGTTGCTTTCCTGCGGATACAGCGCGGCCATGTAGGCATCGGACTGCGCCAGCAGGGACAAGGCAGCTTCGCTGCGGGGGTCGAGGGCCTGGATCTGCATGACGCTTCGATAGCAATGCACGTGCCCGATCGCCATGGATTCGATGCGGTGCGCGGGATTGACTGCCGCGTTCGGCGCACGGACGAGGGATCCGGCGCCCCTGTCCGTTCAGGCGTTTCACATTCACTCCCAGGGGCGCCGTATCCCTCGTCCCGGGACACCGAGCTCCTTCGGCGATGGGGCCCCTCTCTCGTTGTTTATCGCAAGGACCGTTGGGGCTGGCATCGCGTTTCACATTCCACGATCCACGTTCCACGTTCGGCGCACGGACGAGAGATCCGGCGCCCCTGTCCGTTCAGGCGTTTCACATTCACTCCCAGGGGCGCCGGATCCCTCGTCCCGACTCACCGAGCACATCGCATGCTTCATCGAACCAATCCCTTTTCGACAGAGTGATGCATTGACCAAAGATGAAGGTCACATGCGGTCCATTGACCGTGAGAGCGTCAGGGGCGAGAGGCGAGAGGGCGAGAGGGCGAGAGGGCGAGGGGGCGAGGGGCGAAGCCCCGACATATCAAGCGGAGCAAGGAGATCCGGCTTTGCCGGGCTCCCTGCTCGCCCCCTGGGGGGCCGCCGTCAGGCGGTAGGGGGGGTTACAATCCACCCGTGAAGCGGGCCAGACCGCCGCTGGTGCGATCGTGGAAACACGGCACTGGAGGAAGGTCCGGACTGCATAGAGCGGCGTAGCAGCTAACGGCTGCCCGGCGTAAGCCGAGGATCAGAGCAACAGAGACGAGTCGATGCAGGTGCAAGCCCGCATCGGGTGAAACGGGCAATCTCTACGCGCAGCAACACCAAGTAGGCCAGCGTTGATGCGGCTCGCAGAGCTGGCGGGTAGGTGGCACCGAGCCGGGCAGTGATGTCCGGCCAAGAGGAATGGCGGTCACATGGACAGATTCGCAAGAATCCGTCCGTGCACAAAATCCGGCCTATCGGCCCGCTTCACACTTTTATTTCGAGTCGATCGCTCACAAGGCAGCACAAGCTCACGCCGGCACCTCTGGCGTCGGTGACGCCCACTCGCAAGGCGGCGACCCGCTCTCGGCGATCAGCGACCGGCCAGCAGGCCCTCGATCGTGCGCTGCACCGCCAAGGCCTCCGCAAATCCCGGCAGGCTGTGCGATCGCCCTTCCAGCATGGCCGCCCAGTGCGCCAATTGGTCAGACATGCCGTTGACCCGCAAGGTGTCCGCCTCGCCCAGGCTGTGCATCCGTTCGCCTTGACGCTGCTGGGTCGCGCCGAACCAGTCCCGCAATTCGATCTCGCCTTCCGAGGCGCGCCACAGCATGCGGTTATCGTCGGCACGTTCGCCGCCCAGCCCCGCCCGGATGCGCACCGGCACACCGGCTGCGACCAGCTCGGCGTCCACCGCCGTCTCTGAACTCACCCCGTCGTCGGGCCAGGTCACCCGGCTGCTGACCACTTCGGCCGGCCCCAGCACACGCTGCAGCACGAAGATGAAATGAGACAGCACCTCGCGGCTGAATCCACCTTCACGTCGCTGCGAGAGCCAAGCCCCCGCGTCGGTCTGCCAGGGCCGCGGCCAGGCGGCAAAGCGGAGTTCGATGGAGACCTCCAGCAACGCGCCCAAGGTGCGACGAGCGGCCGCGCCGAAGGCCAACTGCAAGGCGGCCAGTCCTGCTGACGAGGCCAGCGAATAGTTCACCGCCGCGCGACGACGCTCCCGCTCGATGCGGGCGATACAGGCTCGGCCCGCAGCGAAGTCGGTGGTCAGCGGCTTCTCGCATAGCACCGCCAAACCGGCATCGAAGGCCTGCTCACTCAGCGCGATGTGCGGCCCCGGCGGCGTGGCGATGTAGAGCCCGTGAAGACCCGGCTCACGGATCAGGGCATCCGCACTGGTCGCGGCACGCAGCAGCGGATAGTGAGCCAGCACCTGGGTCATGACGTCCGGGCTCTCATCCCAGACGCGGGTCACCCGCAGTCGCGCATGACCTGCCAGACGGGCCAGCATCCGCTGCCCCATCACGCCCAACCCGATCACGCCAATGCTCAACACACCCGGCACCGCAATTGCTCCTCGCCCGCAAAGTCGCCGCAGTGTAGGGGCCACCGCTACACTGACCGACCCCCGACCCCGCCGATCGCTTCGGTTGGGCGACCAACGCACGTCTGAGCCCGCATGAACCCTCAAGCCAGCCAACTGTGGCGCGCGCCCCGCTGGGCCTTGTCCATCCTGCTGGCCGCGTTGGCCACCGTCGGTCCCTTTTCCATCGACACCTACCTGCCGGCCTTCGCCGGCATCGCCCGCGCGCTGAACGCGACGCCGGTGGAGATGCAGCAGACCCTGTCCGGCTACCTGCTCGGGTTTGCGGTGATGAACCTGTTCCACGGCGCCCTGTCGGACAGCTTCGGGCGGCGGCCCGTGGTGCTCACCGGCATGGCGGTGTTCACCCTGGCGTCGATGGGCTGCGCCCTGTCCGGCAGCATCGGCCAACTGGTGTTCTGGCGCACGGTGCAGGGACTTTCCGCCGGGGCCGGTGTCGTGGTGTCGCGGGCCATCATCCGAGACATGTTCCCGCCCTCCGAAGCGCAGCGGGTGATGTCCCAGGTGACGATCTTCTTCGGGCTCGCGCCGGCGATCGCGCCGATGGTGGGCGGTTTCCTGTTCGCCCATGCCGACTGGCACGCCATCTTCTGGTTCCTGGTCCTGGTCGGCGCCGCATTGTTCATTGCGAACTGGCGTCTGTTGCCCGAGACGCTCCATGCGGACCACAAGCAGCCGTTTCATGTCGGGGACCTGATGCGGGGCTATCGCAGCCTGGTCGGCAGTCGGCGCTTCGTGCTGCTGGCCTTGGCCAGTGGCATTCCGTTCAACGGCATGTTCCTGTATGTGCTGGCCGCGCCGGTGTTCCTGGGGGAACACCTGCACCTGGCACCCACCCAGTTCTTCTGGTTCTTCCTGTTCAGCATCGGCGGGATCATGGGCGGCGCTTTCCTCAGCGGACGCTTGGCCGGCCGGATCAAGCCCCGGCACCAGATCCGGCGCGGCTTCGTGATCATGACGGTGACCTCCATCGTCAACATCGTCTGCAACCTGACGCTGCCGACCAGTCCGTACTGGGCCTTCCCGCTGATCAGCGCCTTCGCCTTCGGCTGGGCGCTGATGGTGCCCGTGGTCACGCTGATGGTCCTGGATCAGGCCCCTGACCGCCGCGGCATGGCCTCATCGCTTCAAGCCTGCGTGGGCAGCGCGGCCAACGGCCTGGTGGCCGGCCTGCTGGTCCCGCTGGTGATGCATTCGACGCTGTCGCTCGCACTCACCTCCGGGGGGCTGATGTGCATCGGCCTGGTCGCCTGGCTGTGGGTCAAGCGGGAAGTCGGCTGACCGAGCGGACCTCGCTGCCGGTCGCGCCCTCGTGAGGTCTTGCCTCATTGGATGAGGGTGTCATCCCGCGCTGGCCTCAAGCCCGCGACAAAATGTCCGAAGAAGCAGGGAGCGCCCTTTTTCCTGCAGGAGTTCCCGATGCCTCTTCGCGCCCGTGGTGGTCGTTTGTCTGCCGCGCCCTCCGCTGCGCCGCGCGCGGTGTCCATCCGCCCAGCCTCATTGACCACCGGTCCGTCCGCGTGGCGAGGCGCAATGCCATGGCTCGGATTCAGCCTGCTGGGCATCGCCTTGGCCTGGGCGATGCTGTCCCCCGCGCATGCGGCAGAGCCCTCGTCCACGCCGGCGGCCTCCGCCGCGCCGGCAGCAGAGGAATCGCCCGAGCAGTTGCGTCGGCGCCTGGCGGAACGCCTGCGTGACGATGTCAGCAGCCTCAAGCTCAACATCCCGGCCAACAAACCCAAGGACGATCCGAAGTCGCGCCGCGCAGCCGGCGGCAAGGCCGCGACCGCGGCCGTCGCCGCCTCTGCGGCGAAATCGGAGATTCGCTGGGGCTACACCGGTGATGGCGCCCCGGACCGCTGGGGGCAGTTGACGCCGGAGTTCCGCCAATGCGCCATCGGAACCCGTCAGAGTCCGATCGACATCCGCGACACCATCCGTGTCGATCAGGAAAAGATCCAGTTCGATTACCGGCCCAGCAAGTTCGCCGTGGTGGACAACGGCCACACGGTGCAGGTGAATGTGGCGCCTGGCAATGTCATCGAGATCATGGGGCGCCGCTATGAGCTCCAGGAGTTCCACTTCCATCGCCCCAGCGAGGAACGCATCAACGGCCGCCAGTACGACATGGTCGCCCATCTCACCCACAAGGACGCCGATGGCCGCGTGGCGATGATCTCGGTGCTGCTGGAGCGGGGCCAGGACCAGTCGCTGATCCAGACCGTCTGGAACTATCTGCCGCTGGAGAAGGGCGACACCTACGAAGCGCCGGTGCCCATCGACCTCAATCAGTTGCTGCCCAAGGACCGCGGCTACTTCACCTACATGGGCTCGCAGACCACCCCGCCCTGCACTGAGGGCGTGTTGTGGATGGTCTTCCGCCAACCGGTGCAACTGTCGACCCAGCAGATCGCGATCTTCAGCCGGCTCTATCCGATGAACGCGCGACCGCTGCAGGCAGCCTCGGGCCGGCTGATCAAGGAATCGAACTGAATCGCCGCGCTCCGGCAGCTTCGAGCCGGCTTCGCGTCGACATGAGGGGCTGAGACGGCACGCCGGTGAGGGCGCGCCGTCATGCGGCGGGGGCGATGGATTCAGCTGCGCTTGCGCGGCACGTTCGGCAGCTCCAGCGCCCATCGGGCAATCTGATCCTTGCGCACGAACGCGACACCGGGATGGGACGCGGCATGGCGCAGGAAATCGCCCAGCGCCTTGACGCGGGCGGGTGTGCCGCCAATGCGATCGTGGGTGGAGACCGACATCATCCGACGGCGCCGTCCCGCCTCTTCGTACAGCACGTCGAACTCGTCCTTCAGTTCCTGGGCGAAGGCGGCGGCCGTCATGGGACCTTCTGCACCGAGCCGTGCAATGTCATTGCAGCGCAAGGTGTACGGGACGATGCCGAACGGCTTGCCATGGACCTCGGTGAGCATCGGTTCGTCGGCGGACACATCGTCGATGTGATAGGCGAAGCCGAGGGATTGCAGCACCCCCAGCGTACGCGGCGTGCCTCGCATCCAGTAGGCATTGAAGCCGACCGGCCGCACGCCGGTGGCGCGCTGGATGGCGTCGATGTTGGCCTGGTAGGAGGCCCGTTCCTGAGCCTCGGTCATCGTCCAGTGCGGCTCCCAGGTTTGTCCATGGGCGGCGGCCTCATGACCGCGCGACACGATTTCCTTGGCCAGCGCCGGTTGCAGTTCCACCGCGCGGCCGATCATGTGCGAGGTCACCTTCACCCCGTGCCGGTCCCACAGGTCCAGCAGGCGAGGAATGCCCTCCCGCCATCCATAGTCGAACCAGGTGCGCGCAGGCAGGTCGGGGCCGTCGGCGGGGTTCATCGGCGCATAGGGTGAGCCATTGCCATGCTCGGTCTGTGCGCCGGCTTCGAACTGCATGGACACGGAAATCACCAGCCGGATGCCCTCCGGCCAGAAGCGGCCCTGGGCGGAGGGACGGACGATGGCCCCCGGAGCGGTCGAGGGGGGTGTCCCTGTTGCGGTGGATGCGGCGGTTGCGGGATCGGCAGCCGCCACGGTCATCGAGGCCCCGGCAGCGGCCATCGCCAGGCCGGACCGCAGGCAATGGCGACGGCTCAGGAAATCGGAATGGGCCGGATCATCGTCGCGGCGGGAGATGGAGAGCGATGCGGACGTGGAGGCCGGCGTGGACGTCACGCGGTCCGGCTTCGATGGGGTGTGGGTCATGCGCAATCCTGTTGAGGTGAACCGGAGCTGCTCGCCTGGGCGATGCAGCCTGCGTTCGACATGGTGCCGATGACAAACTGCCTGGTTCGACCTGCGTGATCGGTTCGCACCGTGGCGAGGGCCCCTGCGAGCAAGGTCAAGCGCTATCAGGACGGAACAGCACGGAACAGACAGAAACCTGCATGAACCGGACGGAACGGGCCACAAAGGACGCGCGGCCGCCTGGGCCGGCGTGAAGCTCCTCACGTGTCACTCGTTTTGCTGGTGTTAACCCTTGGTTTTGGTCGATGCGATCGGCAGAATTCGCCGCGCTTGTTTCAGCTTTGATGGATGTCATTGACAGCTGACATCGAAGTCCCACCAGCGAGGAAGTACCGTGTTGAAGACCATCAAATCCCGTCTCATTGCCATCAGCATCGCGATCGTGGTGGCCGCCGTGGCGCTGGCCACCTTCGCCAGTTACTGGGCCGTGCGTGACCATGCCCGGCGCCAGGTCCAGTCGCAGCTGACCGAACTTGCAGGCGCTCATGCCGCCGGCGTGGCGGCGTGGGTGAAGACACAAAAGGATGTGGTGGCCGCGCTCGCGCCCGCCGCGGCGTTGGACGATCCGCGTCCTGCGCTGACCCAGGCGCTGAATTCCGGCCGGCTGGATCTGGCCTATGTCGGCGGCGCCGACAAGCGGATGATCTCCATCCCCGATCGCCAGCGCGCCGCAGATTACGACCCCACCGCGCGCCCGTGGTTCAAGCTCGCCAGCGGCAGCGACCAGCCGGTGATCACGGCGCCGTATGTTGCGGCGTCGAGCAAGAAGCTGGTGGTGACCTTCGCCAGCGCGGTCAAGGTCGGCGGTGAGGTGAAGGCAGTCACCGGCGCTGATGTGACGCTGGATGATGTGATCGCCACCATGAAGGCCATCAAGCCGACCGACAGCGGCTTTGCGATGCTGCTCGACAAGAGCGGCAAGATCATCGCGCATCCGGATGCGGCACTGACGCTCAAGCCGGTCAAGGAACTGTCGGACACGCTGGATGAGCCGCTCATCGCCGCCGCGCATGGGGATGCGCTGACGATGGCAGCCATCGGTGATCACCGCTATTTCCTGAAGGCGGTGGACATCCCCGGCACCGACTGGGTGCTGGTGGCTGCGGCGGAGCGCGAGGAAGCGCTCTCCGCGCTGTCCAGCGTGCTGCGCAATGCAGGCTGGACGATGGTGGCGGTGACGCTCGCGGCGGCGCTGGTCGCTGCGGCAGCTGTCGGTGCCTTGCTCAAGGGGTTGGCCGGCATCAAACGCGCGATGAACGACATCGGCGCCGGCGAGGGCGACCTGAGCCAGCGCCTGCAGGTCAGGGGTGAGGACGAACTGGCCGAGATCTCGCGCGGCTTCAATCAGTTCGTGCAAAAGATCGAGCAGGTGATGCTGCAGGTGCGCGACACCAGCCAGTCGATTGCGGTGGCGTCCCGGGAAATTGCGGCGGGCAACCACGACCTGAGCCAGCGCACCGAAGAGACCGCCAGCAACCTGCAGGAAACCGCGAGCTCCATGGAGCAGCTCAACAGCACCGTGGCCAGCAGCGCCGACAGCGCCGCCCAGGCACGCGAGCTGGCGGACTCCGCCAGCCGTGTCGCCGAGCAAGGCGGCGCCGCCATGGCACAGGTGGTGTCCACGATGGAGGCGATCAGCGCCAGTTCCCGTCAGATCGGCGACATCATCGGCGTGATCGATGGGATCGCGTTCCAGACCAACATCCTGGCGTTGAATGCGGCCGTGGAAGCGGCACGGGCGGGCGAGCAGGGACGTGGTTTTGCGGTCGTCGCCAGCGAGGTGCGCGCGCTCGCGCAGCGTTCTGCCAGCGCCGCGAAGGAAATCAAGACGCTGATCACCGCCAGCGTGGAACGGGTCGAGACCGGCACCCGCCAGGTCTCGTCGGCGGGCGACACAATGGGCGAGGTGGTTGGCAGCGTCAAACGTGTGACGCAGATGATCGGCGAGATCAGCCATACCGCGCTGGAGCAGAGCCACGGGATTGGCCAGGTCAACCAGGCGGTGGCCCAGCTGGATCAGGTGACGCAGCAGAATGCGTCCCTGGTCGAGGAATCCGCGGCTGCGGCCGAGAGCCTGAAGGATCAGGCGCAGCGGCTGGCCGATGTGGTGGGCACGTTCCGCCTCAGCGGCGCACCGTCCTCCTCGTTCGGACGCAACTTCTGAACGCAGACCGGCGCCCGCCCGGGCGTCAGGTCTTGCCCTCGACCGCGTGGCTGCGCAGGAACATGTCGGCCGAGGCATCGGCCACCTGCCGCTGTTGGGCCGCATCCAGCGGCGGCTGGCCCATGGTGATCTGCGGCCAGAACGCAAAGCCCTTCACCAGGGCCTGCAACTGCGCGGCGGCGAAGACCGGGTCGCTGGACCTCAATCGGCCATCGGCCATGGCGGCGCGGATCCATACCGTCAGGCCTTCTTCCCGCCCGCCGAGCCGGCAGAGCATCTCCCGGGCGCGCTGAGGGGCATGGATGGCCTCCGCAATCAGCACCCGCGCCAAGTCAAGGAACTGCGGGTCGTCCGACATCGCCAGCTTCTGCTCGATCAGCATCAGCAACTGCTCCCGCAGCGGCCGATCCGCGCGATAGGCCAGTTTCACCTGCGCCTCGGTGGCCGCCCATAGCCGTTCCAGGATGGCGTCGAACAGGGCGTCCTTGCCGGGAAAGTGGTTGTAGACGGTGCGTTTGGAGACCTGGGCTCGGGCTGCGATACGGTCCATGTTCGCGACTTCGAAGCCGTGCTCACGAAACTCCGCGATCGCCGCGTCCACGATCGCCTGCCGTTTGCGATCGGTCAGCCGGGTGCGCTCAACCGGCTCCACGCTGCCGCCACACGAGGCGTCATCCGCGAGCGGGGTGGGGGCGTCGTCGGTTTCACCGGTCACTGGGAGCACGTCGGAAGTCATGCCGATGATGTTACACCGGACAGTTTACTTTTTCGATCCGGGTCACTACACTCCGCTGAAAACTACACTGTGTAGTGCATGTTTTGCACCGTTTGCAGGGTTTGCAGCGGTGAAACCCAACGAGACCGACGAGCCCCCGATGCCTTTGCCCCGACTCGCCGCGCTGATTCCCGCCCTCATCCTCGGAGTATTTGCCGTGACTGCTTCTCGTGTGATGTCTTCGCCTGTGGCCGCCGCCTCCGCTGCGGGCGGCCAAGCGCCGTCCGTCGACCAGGCGATCCAGCAATCGCCGCAATGGTCCGGCGGCAAGTTCCACAACCCGGCGGTGGAGCCCGAGCAGGGCTTCTGGAAGATGGCCGGCATCATGTGGGACGTCATCTTCCACAAGCCGGCCGGCACCGTGCCGGACCAGGCGCTGAATGTCCAGGCGCTGACCCGTTCCCAGCTGATGGCGGCGCCGGACCGCACCTTGTTCCGACTCGGCCACTCGACCGTGCTGCTGAAGCTGCGCGGCCGTTTCTGGCTGACCGACCCGGTGTTCTCCGAGCGCGCTTCGCCGTTCCAGTGGATGGGCCCGAAGCGTTTCCATGCGCCGCCGATCGCGCTGGACGAACTGCCCGAGATCGAGGCGGTGATCCTCTCGCATGATCATTACGACCATCTGGACCATGCCACCGTGCAGGCGTTGGCGCCCAAGGTGAAGCACTTCGTGACGCCGCTGGGCGTCGGCCAGCGCCTGATCGAGTGGGGCGTGCCCGCTGAAAAGGTCCAGCAGTTCGATTGGTGGCAGGGCACGACGATCGCCGGACTTCAGCTGACCGCGACGCCGGCGCAGCATTTCTCCGGCCGCAGCCTGAGCGACCGCAACACGACCCTTTGGGCGTCCTGGGTGCTGGTCGATGACGATCTGCGGGTCTTCTTCAGCGGTGACACCGGCTATTTCGACGGCTTCAAGACCATCGGCGAGCGCTTCGGTCCGTTCGACCTGACCCTGATGGAAACCGGCGCCTACGACCCGCGCTGGCCCTATGTCCACATGCAGCCGGAACAGACGGTGCAGGCCCACATCGACCTGCGTGGCAAGCGGATGCTGCCCATCCACAACGGCACCTTTGATCTGGCGATGCACCGTTGGCAGGATCCGTTCGAGCGCGTCAGTGCCCTGGCGCGACTGCGTGACGTCGAACTGGTGACCCCGTTGATCGGCGCGCCGCTGGACGTGATGCAGCCCGGCCCGACGCCCGCCTGGTGGCAAGAAGCGTCCGCCGCGCGCTGAGGCCTGCGCTCAGTCGCCGCCGCATCCCGGCGGCGCTGTCGGTGACGCGGCGGCTGTCGTCGCTGCCGCCGCGCCGGCGCTCAGCGACGTGGCAGAGGAGGGCACCGAGGAGCGCGTCGATCCGGAACCCGCAGAGCCGGACGTGGATCGCGCGCCGACAGCCCCCCGCTGCGCGGCCGTCAGCAAGGCCTGCAGAATCGCCTGTGAGCGCCGCTGTCCATACCCTTGGCCGTAGGCGGAAGAGGTGATGGCCACGACTAGGTTCCGTGTCGGGATGACATAGATCTTGTTGCCGCCATTGCCCGAGGCGAAGTGCACCGGCACCGTCTCGCCGCCGATCGGCAGCGCCTTGAAGTACCAGAAGCGGCCATAGCTGTCGGCATAGGGATCGTCCTCACCGATCGGCACCCGAGGCGCCAGCAGCGCCGCGATGCCCGCAGCGCTGACCAACTGATTCCCCCGATACCGACCTTCGCAGCGCACCAGCTCGCCGATCCGCGCCATGCTGCGCGCGCTCAGCCACAGGTTGCCCTGTCCCTTGGTTTGACCCGCCTTGTCTTGCGCCCACCGCCATTGGGTGATGCCAAGGGGGCGAAACAGCTGCACATCGGCAAAGTCCGACAGCCGCTGCCCGGTCGCCTGTGTGACGGCCACACCGACGAGGTAAGCCGTCAGCGAGTTGTACCGGTAGACCAGGCCCGGTGCCTGTGCCCGCGGGACCGCCAGCGCGAAAGCGATCGGATCCGGCGCCTCGTCCATCTTGTTTTCATTGCCGGGGGAGGCGGGGTCGTCGTCAAACGCATCCAGTCCGGATTGCATCGTCAATGCGGCGCTGAGCGGCACCTCGCCGACCGCCGTGTCGCTCGAAGCCGGCCACAGCCGCTTGAGCGGCGCATCGATGTCAGGGATGGCGCCCCTTTCCACGGCCAGCGTCGCCAGCAAGGCGGTCACGCTCTTGCCGGCTGAGCGGATGTCGTTGAGCGAGTCGGGGCTTGCGCCGTTGTCATAGCGTTCGGCGACGATCCGGCCTGATCGCATCACCACAATCCCCCGCAGGTCACCGCGCGTGTCGCCGTGCCAGTCGCGGAGCGCGGCGGCCAGGACCACATCGACGGGATCGAGCGGGCCCGACGTGGCCTGCGCCGGCGACTGGCTCTGGCATCCGGCCAGCAGTCCGGCCAAGATTCCGAGCAGAAGGACGGTCAGCCCCGTCATGGGCAAGGAATGGCTGCCACGCCGCTGCGTTGGGTGCTCTGGGGCCATTGCGCGCATCGCCATCTCCGGGTGTGGACCGGTGCAGTGTGGTCGTCCTCCGAGGCGCGGCCAAAGGTCATCGCACACCGCCAACAGCTGAAACGGTGCTGCAGGCGCTGTCCGCAGGCCGCTGACGACACCCAGCCGTGCGGCGCGCCGGGTGGCGCTCACGCAGTTTCACGGGGGTACAGACCCCTGTATTTGTTGATCCATCACTTGCACAGGGAACCTTAAGTCCTTCATTTTGAACGACTTTTATTTTGTGAAGTTGCTTGAGAATGCTTGCTAAGTAGTTGATTTGATTGGGAAAAACGCTCAATTTCCTTGACCGGAGCTAAATGCGCCATTAAAGTGGGAGAAAGTGCAATTTGGTGGGTCAAAGTGGCGAATGTCGTGTTTCAGGGGGCGAGTGCCTTGGCGTTGGACGCCAAGGGGCGCTTGTCCGTCCCTGCACGACACCGCGAAGTCCTGCAGGCGCTGTGCGCCGGTCAGTTGACGCTCACCAAGCACCCGGAAGGCTGCCTCATGGTCTTCCCCCGTCCCGCCTGGGAACAGTTCCGTGACCGTGTCGCGGCGCTGCCGATGTCCGCCGCAGGCTGGAAGCGCGTCTTCCTCGGCAATGCCCAGGATGTGGAGATCGACTCCGCCGCACGCGTGCTGGTGGCGCCTGAGCTGCGTGCCGCCGCTGGGCTTCAGAAGGACGTGATGCTGCTCGGCATGGGCAGCCACTTCGAGCTCTGGGACGCCCAGGCCTATGCCGCCCATGAGGCCGCCATCATGCAATCCGAGCTGCCCGATGCGCTCAAGGACTTCAGTTTCTGAGCCACCCCATGAGCGCCGAGCAGTCCCCCTCCTTCACCCACACGACCGTCCTGCTGGACGAGACCGTCGACGGCGTCCTGACCGATCCCGACGGCCTGTATGTCGACGGCACCTTCGGCCGTGGCGGTCATTCGCGCCTGCTGCTGTCCAAGCTCTCGGACCGGGGGCGGCTGATCGCCATCGACCGCGACCCGGAAGCGGTCGCGGCCGCCACGACCGGTCAGACGCGGGTCGACGACCCGCGTTTCTCCATCTGCCACGCCCCATTCGCCGACATGGCGGCGGAACTCGCCGCGCTGGGCATCACCCAGGTGCAGGGCGTGCTGCTCGACCTGGGTGTGTCCAGCCCGCAGATTGACAACCCGGAACGCGGCTTCAGTTTCCGGTTCGACGGCCCGCTCGACATGCGCATGGACACCACGCGGGGCGAAAGCGCCGCGGACTTCCTCGCCCGGGCCGACGTCACACAACTTGCACAGGTGATTCGTGACTATGGGGAAGAACGGTTTGCTTTGCCGATTGCAAAGGCGCTTGTGGCTCGCCGGGAAAGCGGGAGTCCTGTACGAAGCACCGCCGAGCTTTCCAAAGTCGTGGCTGGTACGGTCAAAACCCGCGAACCGGGCCAGGATCCTGCAACGCGCACATTTCAGGCTCTACGGATATTCGTCAACGCCGAGCTTGAAGAGCTGCAGCAGGGGCTGAATGCCGCGCTGAGCCTGCTCGCGCCGGGCGGCCGACTGGCGGTGATCAGCTTCCATTCGCTGGAAGACCGCATCGTCAAGAACTTCATCGCCTCGCACAGCAAGGACGAGGTCGATCGCCGCGCCCCCTTCGCCGCGCCCAAGCCGTTGCCGCTGCTGGCGCTGGGCCGGGTCAAGCCGTCGATCGGCGAGGTCCGTGCCAATCCGCGCTCACGCTCCGCCATCCTGCGGGTGGCCGAACGCACCGAGGCGCCGCTGCCTCCCGCTCAGCCGGAGCCCTCGGGCAAGCAGCGGCGTGGGGAGCGAGGAGGGCGCCGCCGATGAGCCGCATCAACCTGATCCTGCTCATCGCGGTGCTGGCATCAGGCATCTATATGGTGCGCAGCGCCTATGACGCGCGCCGCCTGTTCACCGAGCTCGACCGCTCCCAGACCGAAGCCCGTCGTCTGGAGGCCGACTACCAACGCCTGCTGGCCGATCGCCAGGCGCAGGCGACCAACCTGCGTGTGGAGCAGGTGGCCCGTGAACGGCTGAAGATGCGCCCGATCTCGCCGGCCATCACCTTCACCGCCGACGCATCCGCCCTGGCCGCCAGCGCGGTGCGCTCGACCGCGTCCAGCACGACCGCCCCGGCCACCGGAGCCGCCCGATGATCGGTCGCAAGCGCTCCCACAATGCCTCGCGCAGCGTCAGCTATTCGAGCAGCCCGCTGCTGGCCTCGAAGACCCCGCCGTGGCGGTCGCGCTTTCTCGTCGCCCTGGTCGGCCTGGCCTTCGCCGGCCTGCTCGGGCGCGCCGCCTACATCCAGTTGATTGGCGAAGACTTCTTCCAGCGCCAGGGCGAGGCCCGCTACGCCCACAAGATGGAGCTGCCGGCCAGCCGCGGCAAGATCAGCGACCGCAGCGGTCAGGTGCTGGCTGCGAGCGTCGCCGTGCCCTCGATCTGGGCCTTTCCCAAAGAAGTCGATGCCGACCCGGTGAAGCGTCGCCAACTGGCCAAGCTGCTGGACATGTCGCCCAGCGAGCTCGACAAGCGGCTCGACCCCGCCAACCGGTTCGTCTTCCTGCGCCGTCAGGCGGACGATCAGACGGCGGCCAAGATCAAGGAACTCAATCTCAAGGGCGTGTTCCAGGATCGCGAATACAAGCGCCAGTACCCCGAGGGTGAATCCGCCGCGCACATCGTCGGTTTCACCAACATCGAAGAGCAAGGCCAGGAAGGCATCGAGCTGGCTTTCCAGAAGGAGCTGCAGGGCCGCGACGGCAGCCGCTCGGTGGTGCGCGACCGCCTGGGCCGGGTGGTGGAAGACATGGGCGAGCGGGTGCCCGCGGCGAACGGCCGCGACATCGAGCTCTCGATCGATGCCAAGGTGCAGTTCTTCGCCTACCAACGCGTGCGCGACGCTGTGGCTGAAAACAAGGCCAAGGCCGGCTCGGTGGTGGTGCTGGATGTGCACACCGGCGAAGTCCTGGCCCTGGCCAACTTCCCCAGCTATGACCCGGGCCATCGCAAGAACCTGTCCGGCGAGCAACTGCGCAACCGCGCCCTGACCGATGTGTTCGAGCCGGGCTCGACCATGAAGCCCTTCACCACCGGGCTGGCGCTGGAAACCGGCCGGGTGAAGCCGGACACGCTGTTGAGCACCGGCCCGCGCAGCGTGGTGATCTCCGGCTGGTCACCCACCGATGCCCATCCGCACGGCGACCTGACGGTCACCCAGGTGATCCAGAAGTCCAGCAACATTGGTGCCGCCCGCCTGGCGCTGATGATGCAGCCGCGCGAGATGCATGAGATGTTCACCGCGATCGGCCTGGGTCAGCGCCCGCAGATCAATTTCCCCGGCGCGGTGACCGGCAAGCTGCGTCCCTACAAGAGTTGGCGCCCGATCGAACAGGCGACGATGAGCTATGGCTACGGCCTCTCGGCCTCGTTGCTGCAACTGGCGCGCGCCTACACCGTGTTTGCGCGTGACGGCGACATCATCCCGATCACGATGACCAAGCGCGGTCCCGACGAGCCGGTGGCCGGCATCAAGGTCTTCTCGCCGAAGACCGCCGCCGAGATCCGAGAGATGTTGCAGATGGCGGCCGGCCCCGGCGGCACCGCGCCGCAGGCCATGGTGCCGGGCTACAGCGTGGGCGGAAAGTCCGGCACCGCGCACAAGCAGGAAGGCAAGGGCTACGCCAGCAACAAGTACCGCTCCTGGTTCGTGGGCATCGCGCCGATTTCCAAGCCGCGCATCATCGTCGCGGTGATGGTGGACGAACCGAAGAACGGCCAGTACTTCGGCGGCGCCGTGGCCGGCCCGGTCTTCAGCCAGGTGGTGGCACAGACGCTGCGGCTGCTGGGCGAAGCGCCCGATCTGGAGGTCAAGCCTCAGATCGTGGCGTCCCAGAAGCTCCAGGCCGTGGACGAGAGTTTTTAAGCGGGCAACGATCATGTTGATGCACCTGAAATCCCCCGAAGCCGCCGCCCGCTGGCTGCAGGAATGGACACCGAGCGGTCTGCTGCGCACCGACAGCCGTGCCGTGGGCCCCGGCGATGCCTTCATCGCCTGGCCCGGCTATGCCAAGGACGCGCGCCAGTTCGTGGCGGGCGCCCTGGCAGCCGGTGCGGCGACCTGCCTGGTCGAGGACCAAGGCGTGGCCGCCTTCGGCTTCGTCGATGCCCGCATCGCCGCCTTGCCCGACCTCAAGGCCCGCTGCGGCCAGATTGCCGCAGCGTTCTACGGCCACCCGAGCGCCCGTCTGGACGTGCTCGCCGTCACTGGCACCAACGGCAAGACCTCCAGCGCCTGGTGGATCGCCCAGGCGCTGACGCTGCTGGGCGCGCGCTGCGGTGTGATCGGGACCCTGGGGGTCGGTCAGCCGCCGGTCCCCGGCGCGCCGGCGGGCGCCACCCCGTCCATTGAGGCCACCGGCCTGACCACGCCCGATCCGGTCCGTCTGCAGGAGGCCTTCAAGCGCATGGCCGATGACGGCTACGCGGCCTGCGCCATTGAAGCCTCGTCCATCGGGGTGGAAGAACACCGCCTGACCGGCACGCGGATCAAGGTCGCGCTGTTCACGAATTTCACCCAGGACCATCTGGACTATCACGGCGACATGGCCGCCTACTGGGCCGCCAAGCGCAAGCTGTTCGCCTGGGAAGGGCTGCAGGCGGCGGTGCTCAATGTCGACGACGAGAAGGGCGCTGCGCTGGCCGCCGAGCTGGCCGCATCAGGTGGTGCGCTGGACCTCTGGACCTACGGCCTGAATCGCACCGACGCCCGCCTGTGGGCCGAGGACCTGCGCCATGACGCCCAGGGCCTGGCGTTCACGCTGCGCGAGGGCGCGCAGGCGGTGGCGGTGCAGACCGCGCTGATCGGCGACTACAACGTCTCCAACCTGCTGGGCGTGATCGCCGGCTTGCGGGCGCTGGGGCATTCGCTGCAAGACATCGCCCGCGTCGCGGCCCTGGTGACCCCGGTGCCGGGCCGCATGCAGCGGGTGGGCAATGGGCGCGAGCTGCCGCAGGTGGTGGTCGACTATGCCCACACGCCGGATGCGCTGGAGAAGGCGCTGTCCGCCCTGCAACCGCTGGCCAAGGCCCGTGGCGGTGCGCTGCAGGTCGTGTTCGGCTGCGGCGGCAACCGCGATCCAGGCAAGCGGCCGCTGATGGGCGCGATCGCCGCACGGCTGGCGGCGCAGGTGGTGCTCACCAGCGACAACCCGCGGCACGAAGATCCGCGGCTGATCCTGGCGGACATCGAGGCCGGCCTTCCGGCGCAGACGTCGCATCAGGTGATCGTCGACCGGGCCGAAGCCATCGACCAGGCGGTGAGCCAGGCCGGTGCGCGCGACGTGGTGCTGATCGCTGGCAAGGGCCATGAGGACTATCAGGAGATCGCCGGCGAGCGCCGCGCCTTCTCCGATGTGCAGGCCGCCCGCGCAGCACTGATCGAAAGGGCCGGGCTGTGACCGACGCCACGCTGCCGATGATGACGCTGGGTCAGGCGCATGCGCTGCTGCAGCCGCTGCTGCCGGGCGTGGTCCTGGTGGGCGATGCGGCGACGCCGCTGTGGCGTGTCCATACCGACACCCGCAGCCTGCGCGCGGGCGACCTGTTCGTGGCGCTGCGCGGCGAGCGCTTTGATGCCAATGACTTCCTGCCCCAGGCCAAGGCCGCCGGCGCGGCCGCGGCGCTGGCGGAGCGCGGTCTGGACGAGGCCGGCATGCCGGGCCTGCAGGTGCCCGATGCCAAGCACGCGCTGGGCCTGCTGTCGCAGGCGTGGCGTGCGCAGCACCATCTGCCGGTCATTGCGGTCACCGGCAGCAACGGCAAGACCACGGTCACCCAGATGATCGCGTCCATCCTGCGCGCCTGGCTGGGCGATGCGGCGATGTTGGCCACCGAAGGCAACTTCAACAACGAGATCGGCGTGCCGCTGACGCTGCTGCGGCTGCGTCAGAACGAATCGGTCTGGCACCGCGCGGCCGTGGTCGAGCTGGGCATGAACCATCCCGGCGAGATCGCTCCACTGGCGGCGATGACCCAACCGGGCGTGGCGCTGGTCAACAACGCGCAGCGCGAGCACCAGGAATTCATGCACACCGTGGAAGCGGTGGCGCGCGAGAACGGCGCGGTCATCGATGCCCTGGGTGGTGCCGGTGTGGCGGTGTTTCCTGCCGAAGATCCTTGCGCACCGGTGTGGCAGTCGCTGTCTGCCGGTCGCGGCACGCTCACTTTCGCGCTGCAGGGCCAGGCCGATGTCATGGGTCGGGCGCAGTGGATCGCACCGGGCGATGACAGCGCGGCCGGCACCACCGGGCATTGGGCCATCGAGATCCTCACCCCCGCCGGTGCCGTGCCGGTGACCCTGGCGATGGCCGGTCAGCACAACGTGCGCAATGCGCTGGCGGCCGCGGCCTGCACCCTCGCGGCCGGGGCGCCGCTGGCAGCCATCCGCGACGGCTTGCAGGCCTTCAAGGCGGTGAAGGGCCGGTCCGCGCTGCAGACGGCGATCTGGAGGGGACGCCGCATCACCCTGATCGACGACAGCTACAACGCCAACCCCGACAGCGTGCGGGCCGCCATCGACGTGCTGGCCGAGTTGCCGGGTGCGTCCTGGCTGGTGCTGGGTGACATGGGCGAGGTCGGTGATCAAGGCCCGGCCTTCCACCGCGAGGTCGGCACGCATGCGGCCGATCAGCGCCTGGCGGCCCTGTGGACCGCCGGTGCAGCGGCCCGCGACGCCGCCCAGGCCTACGGCACCGGCGCGCGCGCCTTCGACACCGTGGCCGAACTCATCGCCGCGCTGGATGCGGCGCCGCAAGTGCAGAACATCCTGGTCAAGGGCTCGCGCTTCATGAAGATGGAACAGATCGTGGCCGCCTTGCAGTCCGGCGGCCCAGGAGGAACCCATGCTGCTTAGTCTGGCCCAGTGGCTGCAGGCCAATTTCCCTGACCTGGGTTTTCTCCGCGTCTTCAGCTACATCACCTTCCGCGCGGTGATGGCGGCGCTGACGGCCTTGCTGATCGGCCTGGCCTTCGGTCCGTGGGTGATCCGTCGCCTGACCGAAATGAAGATCGGCCAGCCGATCCGCGAATACGGCGTGCAGCAGCACCTGTCCAAGAGCGGTACCCCGACCATGGGCGGCGTGTTGATCCTGATCGCCATCGGCGTGTCCACCCTGCTGTGGTTCGATTGGGCCAACCGCTTCGTCTGGGTGGTGATGCTGGTGACCATGGGCTTCGGCGCCATCGGCTGGGTCGACGACTACCGCAAGGTGGTCAACAAGGATCCGGAGGGCATGCGCAGCCGCGAGAAATTCTTTTGGCAATCGCTGATCGGCCTGATCGCGGCGCTCTACCTGGCGTTCAGCGTGTCCGAAACCAGCTTCTTCGGCGTGGTGCAGCTGTTCTTCCGCTGGGTGTCGAGCGGCTTCTCGACCGAACTGCCGCCCAAGGCCGACCTGCTGCTGCCGTTCTTCAAATCGGTCAGCTATCCGCTGGGCGTGTTCGGCTTCATCGGCCTGTCCTATCTCGTGATCGTCGGCACCAGCAATGCGGTGAACTTCACCGACGGCCTGGACGGCCTGGCGATCATGCCAGTGGTGATGGTGGGTTCCGCGCTGGGCGTGTTCGCCTACCTGACCGGCTCGTCGGTGTTCAGCCGCTACTTGCTGCTGCCCTACATCCCCGGCGCGGGCGAGCTGTTGATCTTCTGCGCGGCGCTGGCGGGCGCGGGTCTGGCGTTCCTCTGGTTCAACACCCATCCGGCCCAGGTCTTCATGGGCGACGTCGGCGCCTTGGCGTTGGGCGGCGGGCTGGGCACGCTGGCGGTGATCACCCGCCAGGAGATCGTGCTCGGCATCATGGGCGGCGTGTTCGTGGCCGAGGTGCTGTCGGTCATGCTGCAGGTCAGCTGGTTCAAGTACACCAAGAAAAAGTACGGCGAGGGCCGACGCATCTTCAAGATGGCGCCGTTGCATCACCACTTCGAGAAGTCGGGCTGGAAGGAGACGCAGGTCGTCGTCCGGTTCTGGATCATCACCATGCTGCTGTGCCTGGTGGGTCTGGCCAGCCTGAAGCTGCGCTGAGCACCGCGCGCCACGACGAACCGACCCAGGATACGACACCCATGGACTTCCCCGCGCTCTTCCAGGAACAGCACGCCTTGGTGCTGGGCCTGGGCGACTCCGGCCTGGCGATGGCGGCCTGGGCCGCACGCCTGGGTGCGCGCGTGACGGTCTGGGACAGCCGCGAACAGCCGCCGCAACTCGCCGCGCTGCGCGAACGCCTGCCTGACGCGGGCTTCATCCATGGCGCACTGGACGCGTCGCAACTGGACGGCGTGACGCTGCTGCTCAAGAGCCCCGGCCTGTCGCCGCTGGATGCGCGCCTGCAGCCGTTGCTGGCCCGCGCGGCTGAGCGCGGCCTGCGGGTGCAAGGCGAGCTGGATCTGTTTGCGCAGGCGCTGGCCCAGCTGAAGGCGTCCTATCGCTATGAGCCGGGTGTGCTGGCCATCACCGGGACCAACGGCAAGACCACCACGACCAGCATGACGGCGCTGCTCGCCGAACGCGCTGGCCGCCGTGTCGCAATGGCCGGCAACATCGGGCCCACGCTGCTGGGCACCTTGTCTGACGCCCTCGATCGCGAACCGCAGCCGGTCTCAGCGGAAGACGCGGCTGCTGCCGAGGCGACGGCGCCTGCGGAGGGCGAGGATCGGTCGGATGAGGCCCATGAGGCCCATGAGGCCGATGTGGCGGATGCAGCCGATCTCGCTGATGCAGCCGATCTCGCTGATGCGGCTGATGCGGCGCACGCCCCGGCGTCCCCCGTCCATGCTGACGATTGCGCAGCCACCGAAGCCACGATCGCGGAAGATCCGTCCGTTGTGAGTGCCGATGCGGTCAATGTGGCTGCTTCCGATGCGGACACCATGGGAGGGGCCGAGACCCCGGCCGACACCCACGCCCAGACCGAGCCCGCACCGCCGACCGAGTACAGCGCCGATCTAAGCGGGGACGCGCTGGCGCAGACGTCCGTCAGCGACGATGCGTCCACCGACGTGCAGAGCGCCGCCCATGCGACGCCGATCGAGACTGCAGCTGGCGCAACGTCCGCCGCAGCAGTGGCCGTGACCACGGCGCAGGCCCGCATCGCGCTGCCCGAGTCGCCGGCCCAGGCCGCATCCACGCCAGCGCCGACCGAGGCCGCAGGGCAGGCCGATGCGGCACTGTCGGCGGACATGATCCATTCAGCCGACGGGTCTGCCGAGACCCCGTCGTTGCCGTCATCCGTGGACGCATCGACGGCAGACGCTACCTCGTCGACCGCCACGCTGATCGAGCCGGTGGCGGCCGATCCGGAGCGCACCGTCCTGGAGACGGTGGCGGACCTGCTGGACGAAGCCCCGCTGCCGATCAAGCCGCCGCCGCCGAAGCCGGCGGAATTCGAAGCCTTGCCGCAGGTCTGGGTGCTGGAGTTGTCCAGCTTTCAGCTCGACGGCGTGCAGGGCTTCGAGCCGAGCGCCGCTGCGGTGCTCAACATCACCCAGGACCATCTGGACTGGCATGGCGACATGCCGGCCTATGCACGGGCCAAAGGCCGCATCTTCGGCGAGCAGGCGGTGATGGTCATCAACCGGGACGATGCCGAGGTCGAGGCCCTGGTGCCGGCGCCCATCCAGGTCAAGCAGGGACGCGGTCGTCCCAGCAAGACGGTGGAGCGGGAGGTGGTGCGCTTCGGCCTGGATGCGCCGCGTCGGCCGGGCGACTTCGGTCTGGTCGTCGAGAACGGCATGGCCTGGCTGGTGCGCGCCCGCGAGCAGGAAGAAGAGCTCAAGGGTCTGAAGCGCCGCAAGGGCGAGGACGATGAACCGCTCTCGATCCAGCGCCTGATGCCGGCCGATGCCCTGCGGGTGCGCGGCCGCCACAACGCCGCGAATGCGCTGGCGGCGCTGGCACTGACCACTGCCATCGACTGCCCGCTGGCACCGATGCTGCACGGGCTGCGCGAGTACCGCGGTGAACCGCACCGCGTCGAATTCGTCAGCACGATCAAGGGTGTGGATGTCTACGACGATTCCAAGGGCACCAACGTCGGCGCCACCGTGGCGGCGATCCTGGGCCTTGGCGCGGATCGCGCTCCGGCCAAGCTGGTGATGATCCTCGGCGGCGATGGCAAGGGCCAGGACTTCTCCCCGCTGGCGACGCCGATCGCGCTGCATGCCCGCGCCGTGGCGCTGATCGGGCGCGATGCGCCGCAGATCGAAGCCGCGCTGCAGGGCAGCGGCGTGCTGATGCATCGTCACGATTCGCTGGAAGCCGCCACCCACTGGGCTCTGGTCCAGGCCCTGGCGGGAGACAGCGTGCTGCTGAGCCCGGCCTGCGCCAGCCTGGACATGTTCCGCAACTACGCCCATCGCGCCGAGGTGTTCATCGCCACCGTGCGCGAGCTGGCGCAGGATGAGGGACTGATCGAATGAGCCCGATCACCGGCTTCATCGAGACCGTCGGCGCCCGCGTGCGGGCGCTGATGTCGCGTCGCGACGCGGCCGCCGTCGGCGGCGTGGACGTGCCGGTGCGTGACTGGGTCTCGACCTCGGCCGGCCAGCCGACCCGCATCCTCGGCTTCGACCTGACGTTGGTCTGGGTGGTGCTGTCGTTGCTGTCGCTCGGTCTGCTGATGGTCTATTCGGCCTCGATCGCGCTGCCGGACAACCCCAAGTTCGCCAAGTACGCGCCCATGCATTTCTTCATGCGGCAGTCCACCTTCATCCTGCTGGGCTTGCTGGCCGGCTGGATCACGGTGATGGTGCCGGTGAATGTGTGGGAGCGCCATGCGCCGAAGATCTTCGTCGCGGCGCTGGTGCTGCTGGTGGTGGTCCTCATTCCGCATGTGGGCAAGGGCGTGAATGGTGCGCGCCGCTGGCTGCCGCTGGGGGTGATGAACTTCCAGCCGTCCGAACTGGCCAAGCTGGCCATCGCGATGTATGCGGCCAACTACATGGTCCGCAAGATGGAGATGAAGGAGAACTTCTTCCAGGCGGTCTGGCCGATGGCGTGTGCGCTGGCCTTTGTTGGCGTGCTGCTGCTGGCGGAGCCGGACATGGGCGCGTTCATGGTGATCGCGGCGATCGCGATGGGCATCCTGTTCCTGGGCGGCGTCAACGGGCGGATGTTCTTTCTCAGCGTGGCGGTGCTGATCGGTGCGTTCGTGCTGATGATCACCTTCAGTGATTTCCGCCGCGAGCGGATCTTCGCCTACCTCAATCCGTGGGATGAGAAGTATGCGCAGGGCAAGGCCTACCAGCTCACCCACTCGCTGATCGCCTTCGGTCGCGGCGAGTTCTTCGGGCAGGGCCTGGGCTCCAGCCTGGAGAAGCTGCACTACCTGCCCGAGGCCCACACCGACTTCCTGCTCGCGGTGATCGGCGAGGAGCTGGGCTTCATCGGCGTGGCGATCGTGATCTTCGCCTTCTTCTGGCTGTCTCGCCGGCTGTTCCACATCGGCCGGCAGGCGGTGGCGCTGGACCGGGTCTTCGCCGGTCTGTATGCGCAGGGCATCGGCATCTGGATGGGCGGACAGGCCTTCATCAACATGGGCGTCAACCTGGGCGCCCTCCCGACCAAGGGGCTGACGCTGCCGCTGATGAGTTATGGCGGCTCGGCCACAGTCCTGAATTGCGTGGCTTTGGCGATTGTTTTGCGAATCGATATCGAGAACCGACAGTTGATGCGGGGAGGGCGGGCATGAGCACGCGCCACCTCGTGGTGATGGCCGCCGGCACCGGCGGCCACGTGATTCCCGGCCTGGCGGTCGCGGCAGAAATGCAGCGTCGCGGCTGGACGGTATCCTGGCTGGGCACCGAAGCCGGCATGGAGAACAAGCTGGTGCCGCCGTCCGGCCTGCCGCTGGACCGCCTGGCCTTCGCCGGCCTGCGCGGGAAGGGTCTCAAGCATGCGGTGCTGGGAGTGGGGCGTCTGTTCCGTGCCTTGGCGCAGAGCGCGCATGTGCTGGGCGAGCGCAAGGCCGATGCGGTGCTGGGCATGGGCGGCTATGTCTGCCTGCCAGGCGGCCTGATGGCTTGGCTGATGCGTCGGCCGCTGTTGCTGGTCAATGCGGATGCGGCCCTGCTGCTGTCCAACAAGGCCTTGGCGCCGGTGGCCAGGAAGATCGCCTTCGGCTTCGACGGCCTGGCTGCGATCCAGCAGCGCAAGAGCGTCGTCACCGGCAATCCGGTGCGTACCGAGATCGAAGACCTTCCCGCGCCCGAGCTGCGCTTTGAAGGACGGACCGGTCCGTTGAAGGTGCTGGTGGTGGGCGGCTCGCTGGGCGCGCGCGCCATCAACGAGGTGCTGCCCCAGGCGCTGGCCCTGTGGCCTGAGGCCGAGCGGCCGCAGGTGACCCATCAGACAGGCGAAGCCAACTTCCCCTTGGTGCAGGCCGCGTATGAGCGCGCCGGTGTCCAGGCCGAGGTGCTGCCCTTCATTCATGACATGGCCGCGCGGCTCGCTGACGCGGATGTGGTGATCTGCCGCGCCGGCGCGGTGACGGTGTCCGAACTCTGCGCGGCGGGTGCCGCCAGCATCCTGGTGCCGCTGGTGGTCAGCACCACCTCGCATCAGCGCGACAACGCGCAGTACATGGCCCAGCATGAAGCGGCGGTGCATCTGCCGCAGGCCGAGCTGTCCGCACAGGCGCTGCACGATCTGCTGCAGGCGCCGCGTGAACGGTGGCTGGCCTATGCCGTCAAGGCCCGCTCGCTGGCGCGCCCGCGGGCCGCCTCGCGGGTGGCGGATGAGATCGAGGCCATGCTGCCTGCAGGAGCACGCGCATGAAGCACGCCATCCAGCGCATCCATTTCACCGGCATCGGCGGGGCCGGCATGAGCGGCATTGCCGAGCTGCTGGCCGCGCAGGGCTATCAGGTCAGCGGCTCCGACCAGGGCGAGGGCGAGACCACCCGCCGCCTGCGCGCGCTGGGCGTGACGGTGCACATCGGCCATGCGGCCTCGCATGTGGGTCAGGCCCAGGTGCTGGTGAAGTCCAGCGCGATCAAGGCGGACAACCCCGAGCTGATGGCGGCGCACACCCAAGGCATTCCGGTGCTGCTGCGCGCGCAGATGCTGGCGGAGCTGATGCGCCCGCGAATGGGCATCGCCATCGCCGGCACCCATGGCAAGACCACCACCACCTCGCTGCTCACCTCGGTGCTGCTGCAGGCGGGTTTGGATCCGACCTATGCCATCGGCGGACAGCTGCTGGCCAGCGGCGCCAATGCGGCGCTGGGTCGGGGCCCGCACATGGTGGTCGAGGCCGATGAGTCCGATGCGTCCTTCCTGCATCTGCTGCCGCAGATGGCGATCGTCACCAACATCGATGCGGACCACATGGACACCTACGGGCACGACATGGCCCGTCTGCGTCAGGCGTTTGTCGACTTCCTGCACCTGATGCCCTTCTGGGGTACGGCGGTGCTGTGTGGGGATGACCCCGGCGTGCGCAGCATCCTGCCGATGCTGTCCCGACCGGTGCTGCGCTACGGCATGGACGCCGCCAACGAGGTGCGCGCGATCGAGGTGCAGGCCGATGCCGGCGGCCAGATGCGCTTCACCGCGCTGCGCCGCCATGTTGACGGCCAGGCGCTGGCGCCGCTGCCGGTGCAACTGCGGCTCGCGGGTCAGCACAACGTGCTGAATGCGCTGTCGGTGATCGCGATGGCGATGAGCCTGGGCATTGCGGACGAGCCCTTGCAGCAGGCCCTGGCGAACTTCGGCGGCGTGGGACGTCGCTTCCAGTCCTACGGGGACCTGCCGGTGGACGGTGGCGCGGCGTTGCTGATCGACGATTACGGCCACCATCCGGTGGAGATGCAGGCGGTGCTGAATGCGGCCCGCGGCGCCTATCCGGGCCGTCGGCTGGTGCTGGCCTTCCAGCCGCACCGCTACACCCGCACCCGGGATTGCTTCGACGATTTCGTGTCGGTGCTGGCGCAGGCGGATGCGGTGCTGCTCACCGACATCTATGCCGCGAGCGAATCGCCGCTGCCCGGCATCAGCGGTGAAAGCCTGGCCCAGGCCGTGACGACCCGCGGCACGGCAGCCGGCTATGTGGGGGACTGGCAGCAACTGCCCGAGGCCATTCGGGCCGAGGCACGTGCTGACGATGTGGTGATCGTGATGGGGGCGGGCTCGATTGCGGCCGTGCCCGCACGCACCGTGGAATTGATGACGCAAGGGAAGGGCCGCACATGACGCTGGACCTCAACATGGACCGGATCTCGGTCTCCGCGCTCGGCAAGGTGGCCGTGCTGTTTGGTGGCGATTCGGCTGAGCGCGATGTCTCGCTGATGTCAGGTGACGGCGTGCTGGCCGCCCTGCGGGCACAGGGGGTGGACGCCCATGCCTTCGATCCGTCGAAGCGGCCGCTGCAGGCGTTGAAGGACGAAGGCTTCCAGCGCGTCTTCATCGCGCTGCATGGTCGCCATGGCGAAGACGGCACGGTGCAGGGCGCGCTGGAACTGCTGGGCATTCCCTACACCGGCTCCGGCGTGATGGCGTCCGCCATCGCCATGGACAAGATCACCACCAAGCGGATCTGGCTGGCCGATGGCCTGCCAACGCCCCGCTGGGTCAGCCTGCGCCGCGACGAGCAACAGCGCGAGCGGGTGCGCACCGTGCCGGACGAGCTCGGCTTGCCGCTGTTCGTGAAGCCGCCGCATGAAGGCTCGTCGATGGGGGCGAGCAAGGTGATGGGCTATTCGCAGATGCAAGAAGCCGTGGAGCTCGCCGCCCGCTTCGACGCGGTGGTGCTCTGCGAAGAATTCATCGACGGGCAGGAACTCACCTGCCCGGTGCTGGGCGACGGCGAAGACGCGGTGGCCCTGCCGGTCATCGAGATCCGCGCCGAGCAAGGCAACTACGACTACCAGAACAAATACTTCACCGACACCACGCAGTACCTCGTCGCCCAACTGCCGAGCGAGCTGCAGGAGGAAGTGCAGACGCTGGTGCTGGCCGCCTATCGCTCGCTGGGTTGCCGCGGCTGGGGCCGTGCGGACCTGATGCGCCGCAAGAGCGACGGCAAGTTGTTCCTGCTGGAAATGAACACCTCGCCCGGCATGACCTCCCATTCCTTGGTGCCCAAGGCCGCGCAGGCGGTGGGCGTCAGCTATGAACACCTGTGCCTGTGGCTGTTGAGCCAGGCCCGGTTGGACAGCCAAGCCTGATCGCCGCGACGAGCGCAATACCCGACCCCAACCCCGACCCCGACCCCGACCCCGACCCCGACCCCGACCCTAAACGCCGGACCCAGCCCCGTTCGAACACCCATCCCCTTCACCCACATCGACCGAGCCATCGCCACCATGGGCGCCACCTTCACCAGCCAGGCCACACCGTTGCCGTCGGACATCCGAGTGATGAACGCCGTCGCGGCGTTGCTGACCTTGCTGGTGGTGGCGGGCGGCCTGGCGATCGGGTTGCAGTGGCTGGTGCGGCAACCCTTCCTGGCCATCCGGTCCATCACGGTGGAAGGCGACGTCACCCGCAACAGCAGTGCCTCGCTGCGTGCCAATGCGCTGCCGCGTTTGAGCGGCGGTTTCCTGACGATGAACCTCAAGAGCGCGCGGCAGGCGTTCGAATCGGTGCCCTGGGTTCGGCACGCCACGGTGCAGCGGATCTGGCCGCGCCAGTTGGTGGTGCGTCTGGAAGAACATCGCCCCGCCGCCTATTGGGAAACCAAAGCGGAAAACGCGGACGCGGACAGCGACGCGGTGGTCGACACCCAACTGGTCAACAGCTTCGGCGAGGTGTTCGAAGCCAACCTCGGCGATGTCGAGGATGACGATCTGCCCACCCTGGCCGGCCCGGAGAAAACCTCCGGCGCCATGTTGTCGATGTGGCGGGAACTCGATCAACTGACCCGCAGGAAACTCAATGAAGGCGTGGAGCGGCTGGATTTGTCCGGACGAGGCTCCTGGCGCGCCACGCTGGAAAAAGGGTCGGTCATCGAATTGGGACGCGGGACCGAGGCGGAGGTGGTTGCGCGATATGGCCAATTTATCGCCAGCATTCCCCAGATCACCGCGCGCTATCACACCTCGCTGATTTCGGCCGATCTCCGCCATGAGCAGGGATATGCGGTTCGGCTGGCCGGTGTGACGACGGTTTCAAACGCGCCCAAGGGCGCCACCAAGAAGAATTGAGGACAGGCATGGCCAAGGAATACAAAGATTTGGTCGTCGGGTTGGACATCGGTACCGCCAAGATCATGGCGGTGGTGGCTGAGGTGATGGGCAATGGGGAATTGCGCATTGCCGGTCTGGGCGTGGCGCCCAGCCATGGACTGAAGCGCGGCGTGGTGGTCAATATCGACGCCACGGTGCAGTCGATTCAGCAGGCGCTCAAGGAAGCCGAAATGATGGCCGACTGCCGGATTGCCCGGGTTTTCACCGGCATTACCGGCAGCCATATTCGCGGTCAAAACTCCACCGGCATGGTGATCGTGCGGGACAAGGAGGTCACCCCGGTGGATGTGGCGCGGGTGGTTGAAACCGCCAAGGCCATCAATATCCCGAACGACCAGCGGCTTTTGCTGGTCGAGCCTCAGGAATTTGTGATCGATGGCCACGAGGTCAAGGAACCCATCGGCATGAGCGGGGGGCGGCTGGAGGTCAAGGTCCACATCGTGACCGGCGCTCAGAGTGCGGCTGAAAACATCGTCAAATGCGTGCGTCGCTGCGGCCTGGAAGTGGAGCAGCTTGTGCTGAATCCGAGCGCCTCCAGTTTGGCGGCACTCACTTCCGACGAGCGGGACCTGGGCGTCGCGCTGGTCGACATCGGCGCCGGCACCACCGATGTGGCGATCTTCACCGGCGGGTCGATCCGCCACACCGCCGTCATTCCAATCGCCGGGGATCTGATTACCAGCGATATCGCGATGGCCCTGCGCACGCCGACCAAGGATGCGGAGGAAATCAAGGTCGAGCACGGCGTGGCCAAACAATTACTGGCGGATCCGTCCGATCAGGTGGAAGTGCCGGGTTTGGGCGACCGGGCACCCCGCATGCTCTCCAAGCAGGCCTTGGCGGGCGTGATCGAGCCGCGCGTGGAAGAAATCTTCTCGCTCGTGCACCAGGTGATCCGGGAATCGGGCTATGAAGAGCTGCTGTCGTCCGGGATCGTGCTGTCGGGCGGATCGTCGGTGATGCCTGGGATGGTGGAACTGGCGGAGGATATTTTCCTGAAACCGGTACGACGGGGAAATCCCACTTACAACGGTGCCCTGTTTGACATGGTGGCCAATCCCCGTTCCGCCACCGTGATGGGTTTGCTGGAAGAGGCCCGCCTGTCGCGCACCCGGGGATTCAAGGCGGCCCAGCAGGCAGGTTCGGTGAAGACCCTCTTCGGACGGGCGAAGGATTGGTTTCTTGGTAATTTCTAGAGTTTTCCTGGCCTCTGTGACCGGGTATGGCCCCGGAACGAGGGGCAAAAATGGGGCGCGCCCCACTTCAATTTTGCTGATGGTAGTTGCACAATATGGACAGGAGGTTTGATATGGCCATCGAGATGATCGAAGAGTTTGATCAAGGCACCCAGATCAAGGTGATCGGTGTGGGCGGCGGCGGCGGTAATGCCGTTGAACACATGATTGCGCAAGGTGTCCAGGGCGTGGAGTTCGTCGTGGCGAACACCGATGCACAGGCCCTGAATCGCTCCAAGGCTGACCAACTCCTGCAACTGGGCCATACCGGCCTGGGCGCGGGTGCCAAGCCCGAGGTCGGCCGCACGGCCGCCGAAGAGGCCGAGGCGCGCATCCGCGAATCGATCACCGGTGCGCACATGCTGTTCATCACCGCCGGCATGGGCGGCGGCACCGGCACCGGTGCGGCCCCCGTGATTGCGCGCATCGCCAAGGAGATGGGCATCCTGACCGTCGGCGTGGTCACCAAGCCGTTCGAATTCGAAGGCTCGCGTCGCGGCAAGGCCGCCGATGCCGGTCTGGCCGAGCTCGAAGCGAATGTGGATTCGCTGATCGTCGTGCTCAACGACAAGCTGCTGGAAGTCCTGGGCGACGACATCACCCAGGATCAAGCCTTCGCGCATGCCAATGACGTGCTGAAGAATGCGGTGGGCGGCATCTCGGACATCATCCACATGCCTGGCCTGGTGAACGTCGACTTCGAAGACGTCAAGACGGTGATGAGCGAGCCCGGCAAGGCGATGATGGGCACGGCGGTGGCCGCTGGTCCGGACCGTGCCGCCAAGGCGGCCGAGCTGGCGGTGGCTTGCCCGCTGCTGGAAGGCATCGACCTGTCGGGCGCGCGCGGCGTGCTCGTGCTGATTGCGGCGGGTCGCAACAACTTCAAGCTGGCCGAAAGCCGCAACGCGATGACCGCCATCAAGCGCTATGCCGCGGACGATGCGCACATCATCTACGGCACGGCCTACGACGACAGCCTGGGCGACCAACTGCGCGTGACCGTCATCGCGACCGGCCTGAGCCAGCGCAACCAGAAGCAGCAGCCGTTGCAGGTCGTGCAGCAGACCCAGTTGCGCACTGGCACCGACAACATGCCGGTGCTGACGCAACCGGTGGTCATGCCTGGATCCGCGGCGGCACAGGGCGGCATCGCCACCCCGGCCGCCACGATGAGCGCAGCGGACTTCGGCAGCATGAACGTGCCGAGCGTCTGGCGCCATGGCCGTACGGCTGCAGCCAAGGTCGAGGCCCTGTCGTCCAACGGCATGGACGAAATCGAGATCCCGGCCTTCCTGCGCAAGCAGGCGGACTGAGTCGACCTCGATCGACACGCCAACTCACCATCAGCTTCAAGGCCATGCCGTCACCGGCATGGCCTTTTTTCTGGGTGAGCGCTTTTTCTTGTTTCAATTCTGGGCTCGTCCGCCAAGCGGAACTTCGGCACACTTGCGGCCCATGCGCCAGCGCGCAATAACACCGACAGAGTGCTGAATGGTCCAGGGAAGCCGAACAAGGGAGACAGCGACCGATCGCGCCGCGCGTGCGTTGGGTGCCGCCCGTGAGGACGGCGGTGGGCTCCGTGGCCCGATCCGGCTTCTGATGGCATTGATCGCTTTGATTGGTGCGATGGCATCGATCGCAAGGATTGCATCGATCGCAACGATCGCATCGATCTTCGGATCCCGGACGCCAGCCCGCACCGTGACGGCGGGGCTGTCGAATCTCTCCCAAGGTGCCGAGTCTGCCGCGCGCGCTGCGCTCACGGCGCGTTGGCCGCAGCTTCAATGGCTGCTCCTCGGGGTCTTGTCCGCGCTGATGTCGCTCTGTCCGGGGCTGGTGGCCGCACAGGTGGCTCAAACCGAGCCTCAGCCAACCCTGGTCGCACTGCCGCCGAAGGCCGCCCTGGTCGAAGGGGCTCCGGGCTCGGTGCTGGCCCCGATGACCGGGCCGGGTGCCCAGCGGGCCACCGAGGCCTGGGTGGCCACCACCGATTGGTCGCCGGAGCAACTCCGTGCCTGGTGGCGCGGCTTGCGCTCGATGGACGGCGGCGAAGGCAAGCTGCCGGCCGATCTCTTGCCCCCCACCCAGTCGCAGGCTTGGACAGCGGTGTCGCTGCCCGAGGTGCAGCAACGTGAGGCCGCAGGCGAAGAGGGCGGCGAGTCACGCCGATTCCAGATGCGTTGGTACCGGGTGCGCTACGCCGCACCGCAGGGTCGCTGGCCCACCAGCGTGGCCCTCTACATGCCGCGTCTGGTGGCACTGGCCGCGGCGGTGCTGGTCAAGACCGATGGCGGTTGGCGTCCGGTGTTCGACAACCAGTCCGGTGCGCGGGAGCAGTGGGTGCGGCCGTTGTGGGTGGTCCTGCCGGCCGCGCTCACCGAGTTGCAGGAAGAGCGCGAAATCGAAGTCGTGATCGCCGTGCCGGTGATGCAGGGCGGTTATTACTCGGTGTCCAGCGTGTGGCTCGGGGCCCGTGAAGACCTGGAGCCGCGGCATGATCGCCGCTGGGCGCTGCAGGTGGGCGTGCCGCAGGCGACCGGGCTGACGCTGGTGACGATGGGCCTGTTCGCGCTGGCGCTGTGGTTCAAGCGCCGCGAGGATCCGGCCTATCTGCTGTTTGCACTGGCCAGCGTGGCCTGGCTGCTGCGCAATCTCCACTATCACCTGGACCTGCCCCGTACCCGTGACGCCCTGGAATGGTTCTGGTGGCTGACCCATGCGTCGATGTCCTGGGTGATGCTGCTGACCTTCCTCTTTGCGTTGCGCTTCGCGCGGCAGCGCTTTGCCCGATTCGAGCGGCTGGTCGGGCTCTTCGTGCTGGTGGCCAGCCTGGCGTCGCTGCCGCTGTGGGGGCGGGGCTTCGATTCGCTGGTGCTGATGCACATCTGCAATGCGGTGGTGGGGCTGGCGGGCACCGGCTTTGTCGCCACCATTGCGTGGCGTCAAGGCACGCGGGAGCTGCGCCTGATCGCGGCGGCCTTGGTGATCGGCATTGCCCTGGGCATTCACGACCTGGGCCTGCTGGCCGGCTGGTGGTGGCCGGAACACGTCTATCTGATGCCGTTCTCCACCTTGGTGATCCTGGCCAGCTTCCTGTATGCGGTGCAGTACCGCTACATCGAGGCCCTGCGCGGCGTGGAGCGCGCCAATGGTGAGCTGGCCCAGCGTCTGTCCGAGCAGAGCGACCAGTTGCGCGCCCAGCACGACAAGCTGCGTGAAGCGGAGCGGCAGCAGGCGCTGCTGTTGGAGCGACAGCGTTTGATGCAGGACATGCACGACGGGCTGGGCTCGTCGTTGCTGTCGGCGATGGTGGCGGTGGAGCAGGGCTCCATGCCGCAGGAGCAGGTGGTCGACGTGCTGCGTGAATGCGTGGATGACCTGCGGCTGGTGATCGATTCGCTCGAGCCGGTGGGGCATGACCTGGTGTCGCTGCTGGCGACCATGCGCTATCGCCTGGGCAAGCGCCTGCAGCTCGGCGGACTCCGGCTCGAGTGGGATGTGCATGACCTGCCGGTGCTGGAATGGCTGGAGCCGCCGGATGCACTGCATGTGCTGCGGCTGATGCAGGAGGCGTTGACCAATGCGCTCAAGCATGCACGCGCCTCGCGGGTGCGTGTGGTAACGCGGGACCTGGGTAAGCGGGTGGAGATCCGGGTCGAGGATGACGGCGAGGGCTTCGACGTCGCCAGCGTGGCCCAGGGCCGCGGCTTGCGCGGCCTGCAGCGCCGCGCCCGGCAGCTCGGTGGCAGCATCCGGGTGGACAGCAGCCCCGGACACGGCACGGTGGTCACCCTGCGGCTGCCGGTGCATCGCAGTGATGCGGAACCGTTGCCCCAGCAAGGTTGACGCGGTTTTGGGACAATGCGCCCCATGCTGAAGCAACGAACCATCAAGTCGCTGACCCGGGCCGTCGGTGTCGGCATCCACAGCGGCCAGAAGGTCGAGATCACGCTGCGTCCCGCCGCGCCGGGCACCGGCATCGTGTTCCGCCGTGTCGACCTGGCCCAGCCGGTCGATATCCCGGTGAGCACGACCAATGTCTGCGACACCCGCATGGCCACCACCATCAGCCCGAAGGGCGATCCTGGACAGCCCAAGGTGCAGACCATCGAGCACCTGCTGTCGGCCTGCGCCGGCCTGGGTCTGGACAATCTGCTGATCGACATCAACGCGGATGAAGTCCCGGTGCTGGACGGCTCCGCCGCCAGCTATGTCTTCCTGCTGCAGTCGGCCGGCATCGAGCTGCAGAACGCGCCCAAGCAGTTCCTGCGGGTGAAGAAGCCGGTGGAAGTGCGTCGCGGCGAAGGCAAGAGCCTGATGTGGGCCAAGCTGGTGCCGCACCATGGCTACACCCTCAGCTTCCAGATCGAGTTCGACAACCCGGCAGTGGCCGCCACCGGCCAGCAGTACGTGTTCGACATGGGCAGCGGCGAGTACAAGCGCGAGATCGCGCGGGCCCGCACCTTCGGCATGACCAAGGACATCGAGCTCATGCGCTCGCGCGGCCTGACGCTGGGCGGCAGCATGGACAACGCCATCGTGGTGGACGACTACCGCGTGCTCAATGCCGAGGGCCTCCGCTACGACGACGAGTTCGTCAAGCACAAGATTCTCGACGCCATCGGCGACATGCAGGTGGTCGGCCATCCGCTGCTGGCGGCCTACACCTCCTTCAAAGGCGGCCATGCGCTGAACAACCTGCTGCTGCGGGAGCTGCTGGCAGACGCCGAGGCGTATGAGATCGTCACCTTCGAGGACGACCGCGAAGCCCCTCCCGGATTCGCCGAACTGGCGCCCGCCTGGTGACCGGTCGACCCGAGGAGTCCGTCTCGTGATGATCTTCCGACTCGTCTTCGGCTTGCTGCTGTTCGCGGGCCTGATCTGCTTTGCGGTCTACATCGGCACCAAGCAGCCGGTGTGGCGCCACCGCGGCATCCTGCTGATCAAGTGGACCGTGATCGCCGGCATCGGCTTCTTCGCCGTGCTGATCCTGGAACGTCTCGCGCTGCTGTTGTAGGGCTCGCGCCAAGGCGGCAGCGGGGGCTGACCGTCTCGGCGCGCCGCTGACAGCCGCATCGGCCGCGGGCGGCGCCGGGGAGGCTCACTCTTCCAGCGCCTGCAACTGCACCAGCCGCTGGTAGAGGCCGCCGTCGATGCGCATCAGCGCGTCATGGGTGCCGCGCTCGGCCAGGCGACCGTGATTCAGCACCACGATCTGATCGGCATCGCGCAGCGTGGACAGCCGGTGCGCAATCGCGATCACCGTGACCCGACCGTGCAGCGCGCGAAGGGCGTCGCCGACCTGCGACTCGGTGGCGCTGTCGATGTTGGCGGTCGCCTCATCCAGCAACAGGATGCGCGGATCGCCGGCCAGGGCGCGGGCCAGGGCGATCAACTGCTTCTGGCCGGTGGATACCGCCAATCCGCCGTCGCCCAGGCGGCTGTCGTAGCCGTTGGGCAGGGCCATGAGGAAGTCATGGGCCCGGGCATCGCGGGCGGCGGCTTCGATGCGGTCGTCCGACATGGCGCGGCCCATGCGGATGTTCTCCCGCACCGTGCCGGCGATCAGATAGGGCTCTTGAGGGACCAGGCCCAGCGCGGCGTGGAAGGCCTCGTCCGGCAATTGTTCCAGGGCCTGCCCGTCCACGAGGATGCGGCCTTGCTGCGGCTGATAGAAGCGCAGCAGCAGCGCCAGCAGGGTCGACTTGCCGGAGCCGGTGTGGCCGGCGATGCCGACGAAGCTGCCAGGCGCCACCTCCAGATCCAGATCGTGCAGCACCGGCTGCCCCGGCTTGTAGCTGAACTGCAGATGCTCGAAGCGGATCGCCCCCTGGGTCACCCGCAGGTCGGCGCGTTGGGAGCGCGGCTCGGCCGGCTCCTGCAGCAGCGCCCGGACCCGCGAGGCGGCCACCAGCGCCTGCTGCAACTGGCTGAACTGCATGGTGATCTGGATCAGCGGTTCGACCACCCGGGCGATGTAGGCCAGGAAGGCATAGAGCAGGCCGACCTCGATCCCGGAGACCTCGCGCAGGCCGAAGCCGTAGATCACGGTGACGATCAGCAGGACATTGAGCAGGTCCAGTGCCGGGCGCAGCAACCAGGCATTGGCGCGCAGTTCCAGCACACGCGCCTGCAGCTGCGCCTGATTGGCGGCCTCATACCGGGCGGCGAAACGCTGGGAGGCGCCGGCGGACTGCAGCATCGCCATGCCGGCCATGCTCTCGGCCATCTGGGCATTCAGGTCCGCGCGCAGGGCACGGGCGCGTTGCACCGGCTCGCTGCTGGCCCGCTGGTACAGCCAGATGATGCCGGAGCTGGCGGGCACCAGCGCCACCACGATCAGCATCAAGCGCCAATCCAGCCAGGCCATCGCCGCCAGCGCGCCCAGCACCACGATGCTGGAGTCCAGCATCACGAACAGCACCTGGCGGTAGAGGTTGTTCACCGCATCGGTGTCGTTGGTGATGCGGCTGAGCAGCTGACCGGAAATGCTGCGGTCGAAGAAGGCCATCGGCTGCGCCAGCACATGGGCATACACCTGCTCGCGCAGCCGCAGCACCGAGCGCCGAGCCACCGAGGCCATGCGCCGCAACTGCGCATACCGCAGCAGGCTCGCCGCCCAGCCGCTGAGCAGCATGGCGCCCAGCAGCAGCGCCATCGCGGCCAGGTCGAACTGGCGTGGCAGTACATGGACATCGATGAAGTGCTTGCCCAGGATCGGCCCGATGGCCTCCAGGGCGGCGGCGACCACCAGCCAGCCTAGTCCCTTCACCAGCCCGCGGCGTTCGGGCGCGGCGGCCTGCGCCAGCAGCTTGAGTGCTTCGCGCGGGGAATGGTCGGTGCCGGGGGCGGCCTTGCGCCCGTCGGCGGCGGTCTCAGGCAGCGTCAAGGCTGGCCTCCAATTGTTGATAGCGCCACTGGCTGGCATACCAGCCGCCCAGGGCCAGCAGGTCCTCATGGCGACCGCGTTCGACGATGCGGCCTTCACGCAGCACCACGACTTCGTCGGCCTCCATCACGGCGGACAGCCGATGGCTGACCACCACCAGGCTGCGCTCCGGATGTCGCAGCCGCAGCGCGCGCCAGTGGTCGAGGATCTGGGTTTCGGTGCCGCTGTCGACGGCGGAGAGGGCGTCGTCCAGCAGCAGCACCGGTGCGCCGGCCAACAGGGCGCGAGCGATGGCCACGCGCTGACGCTGGCCGCCGGACAGCGTCACGCCGCGCTCACCGACCAAGGTGTCATAGCCCTGCGGCAGTTGGGCGATGTCGTCATGCACGGCGGCCAGTTCGGCCATCTCCATGATCTGCTCGCGGGTGGCCTCGGGGCGTGCCAGGGCGATGTTCTCCGCCACCGAGGCCGAGAACAGGAAGGGTTCCTGCGGCACCCAGGCCAGTGCCCGGCGCAGCGCCTCCAGCCGGATCTCCGGCGCGGCCAAGCCACCCACCCGCACCGTGCCGACGTTCGGTTCGTACTGGCGCAACAGCAGCCGCAGCAGAGTGGACTTGCCGGAGCCGGTCGCGCCGACGATGCCCAGCGTGCGGCCCGGCGCCAGGGCCAGCTGAATGTCGCGAAGGGCCGGACGGGACATGCCGGGGTAGTGGAAATCGATGCTGTCCCAGGCGATGTCGGCCTGGGCGGGGACGTCGCGGGTGCCGGTGTCCACCAGCCCGGGGGGCGCCTCCAGGACCGGATGGAGCCGGGACCAGGCCGCGCGGCCGCGTTCGAGCAGGGACAGCACCCAGCCGGCGGCGAACATCGGCCAGATCAGTTGCCCGAGGTACATGGTGAACGCGGTCAACTGGCCGATGCTGATCACGTTCGTGCCGACCAGCCAGGCGCCGACGCCCAGCGCAATCACGGTGGCGGCGGTCAGCGACAGGCCCACCGCCGGCTCGAACATGGCTTCCCAGCGCTGCGCCTGGAACGTGGCGGTGCCGGCCTCCTGCGCCAGCTCGCTGAACTGGGCGCGGCTGCGTCCGACCAGCCCCAGGGCGCGCACCGTGCGCACGCCGGCCAGACTGTCCTGCACCTGCTGATTCAGCGAGGAGAAGCGTTTCAGTGAATCGGCGGAGGCCACATGCACATGGTTGGAGATGCGCCAGAACGCATACGCCATGAGCGGGAAGGGGATCAGTGCGGCCAGCCCCAGTCGCCAGTCGATGCCCAGGGTCATCATGGCCAGCACCAGCATCAAGGTCAGCGATCCGTCGAAGGCGGCGAGCAGGGCTTCGCCGGCGGCCATCTCGATCGCATCGACATCATTGGTCGCCAGCGCCATCAGATCGCCGGTGCGCTGCGCATGGAAGAACGTCGGCCCCTGGCGGGTCAACTGCGCATAGAGCCGGGTGCGCAGCTGCCGGCCCAGCTCATAGGCGGTGCGGTACAGCGCCAGCCGCCAGCCCACCCGCAGCAAATAGATCACCAGACCGGCGAGCACCAGCAGGCCCAGCTCGCGCAGCAGGTCCCAGCCGGCGATGCGGTGGGCCACCAACGCATCGACCACATGGCCGACCTGGCGGGGGATCCACACGGTCAGGATGGCGATGGTGCTGAGCATCAAGGCACTGGCGGCATAGGGACGCCAATGGCCGCGGATGTGGCCAGCGATCAAACGGGTGAGGGACATGAGCGACTTGGGGGAGGGGTGGCCGGCATTGTGCCGCCGGCAGCCGAGATGGCTTCGACGGTGCCTCCGGCGCGGTGCGGCAGACGGTCCGCGCACCGTCCGCTCAAGGCCTGCTCAAGGCCTGCTCAAGGCCTGCTCATGGCCCGCTCATGGCCCGCTTATGGCGTGTGCGGTCCACGTGCTGGGGCTGAGCCGGGCGAGGGAACTTGGATCGGCGCCGCAGACGCTCAGCCTTGAGACAGGTTGAGCGTCTGGCGAGGCGGTTTCACGGGGGCATCGATCCTGCGGCCGGCGGACTCATGGGCCTATGCCAGCGCGTTCCGGCGCGATCCCCTCGTGCGACGCTCAGCAGGATGGCGATCAAGCCGACGAGATGTGGCGCTGGCCTGAGGGGTGCGGGCCGGACGGTGGACGCGGATCAGGGCTTGGCGGTGTGCCAGACCTGATTGACGCCATCGCCGGTGCGGTCACCGGGTTTGGTGTCCTTGACCCAGAAGTAGAGCGGCTTGCCTTTGTAGGCCCACTGCTTGGCGCCGTCATCGCGGGTGATCAGGGTCCATTCGCCGGCGGGCTTGTCGTCGGCCTTGGCGACGAGTGGGGGCCAGTTCTTGGCGCAGGGGCCGTTGCAGGCGCTCTTGCCGGCGGTGTCCTTGTCGAAGGTGTAGAGCGTCATCTCGTTGGGGCCCACGAGGGCGCCGTCCTTGGCCATGGCGGGGGCCTGCTGTGCGCAGGCCAGGCTGGCGGCGGCCAGGAGGGAGGTGGCGGCGATGAGTCGCAGCGATGTCTTCATGCAGAGTCTCCTTGGGGGTGATTGCAACGACGCGGGCGCTGGGGGGAGGCCAGGGCCGGGGGCCATTGTGTCTGCATCGGCGGATTCGCGCGGATTTGTCCTTGATGGCTCGGGAGTTTCCCGATCCCCGCCCCTCGGGGGGATCGTTTTTGTGATGGTGGGTGGGTAGGATCGTGCGGATTCCAATAGCAACCACTGGATCCGAAGATCCGGACACGAGGAAAGAGGGAACCATGAACTTCACCGACGCCGTCAAGACCTGCTTCAGCAAATACGCCGACTTCACTGGGGTGGCCAGCCGCTCGGAGTACTGGTGGTTCACCTTGTTCATCATTCTGGCGGCGATGGTGACCAGCCTGATCTCCGACAAGCTGGCCGCGGTGCTGTGGGTGGCGATCTTGCTGCCTTCATTCGCGGTGGCGGCACGTCGTCTGCATGACATCGACCGCAGCGGCTGGTGGCAGCTGATCAGTCTGATTCCGCTCATCGGCGGACTGATTCTGCTGTACTGGCTGGTGCAGCCCAGTGGCCCGAACCGTTATGTCGGCGGCGTGGATACGCCCGGCGCATCGGTCTGAGGTCAGGGCTGGAGCGGCGGGCTGCAAGTTCATTCCTCGCTCCATGACAACCGGCGCAAGCCGAGAATCCACGAACAGCAAAGCCGAGCGCAGCGTCGCCGCCTCTCAAGCGGAGCACGGAGATCCGGCTTTGCCGGGCTCCTGCTCGTCCTCCTGGGGGCCGGCGGCAGCCGGTTGGGGACTAACTAACCACCGCTCAGCGAAAAGGCGAGCGCAGCGTCGCCGCCCCTCAAGCGGAGCATGGAGATCCGGCTTTGCCGGGCTCCTGCTCGCCCCCTCGGGGGCCGGCGCCAGCCGGTAGGGGGGGGCCTAGTATGTCCTTCCGCCCTTGAATTGCGCGTGCTGCTTGCGTTGCAGCGTCGTGCTGCGGCTCATGGCCTCGAACGAGACGCGCGCATGCGCATGCATGATCGCGATGCCCAGCGCATCCGCAGCGTCCTTGCCAGGCTCGCCCGGCAGGCCCAGCAGCCGCTGCACCATCGCCTGGATCTGCGCCTTGGCCGCGCCGCCATGACCGGCTATCGCCTTCTTCATCTGCACGGCGGTGTACTCCGAGACGCCCAGGTCGCAGGACACGAGCGCCGTCAGCGCCGCGCCGCGCGCCTGTCCCAACAGCAGGGTCGACTGCGGATTCACATTCACGAAGATGATCTCCACCGCCGCGCAATGCGGCTGGTAGCGCGCCACCACTTCGCGAATGCCGTCATACAGGATCTTGATCCGGCCCGGCAGGTCGCCGGTGGGCACGCCGTTGGTCTTGATCGTGCCGCTGGCGACATACGCCAGCTTCGAGCCTTCCGCGTCGACGACGCCAAAGCCGGTGGTCTGCAACCCGGGATCGATGCCGAGGATTCGCATGATCAGGTCCATCCTCCGAAGTACCAGCGCACCGAATGGAAGAACACCGGCGCCGCAAAGCACATCACCGCAATCCGGTCCAGCAGGCCCACCGCACCGGTGATGGCGCTGCGGTTGCCCCAGGCGTTGATGCCGGCATCCCGCTTGAGCGCCTGCATGACGAAGGTGCCGAAGCTGCCGCAGCCGGCGGCAATGAAGGCCGCGCCCGCCGCCTGACCGACCTTGAACGGCGTGATCCAGTACAGCAACGCTCCCGCCAGCGCGGCGGCAAACGCGCCGATCCACCAGGCCTTCATGGTGAACGAGCGACTGATGCGTCGCGCCACCGGCTTCGCGCGGAACTTGCCGGTGGCCACCGCCTGGGCGATCTGGCCGCACGCCACCACCGCCACCAGGAAGAACAACAGAAAGGCGCCGCGACCCTGGTACTTGGGGATGTCCAGCAGCAGCAGCGCCGGCGCATGCGACAGGCCATAGACGCACACCATGATGCCCCACTGGATCTTCGCATTGCGCTCCAGGAAACGCGCGGGATCATCCGCCAGCGCACTGGCCACCGGAATCGCCAGGAAGCCGTAGACCGGAATGAGCACCGAGAACAGGTCGAAATGACGGGTGCCCACCAACACGTACTGCAGCGGCAGGATGACGAAGAACGCCAGAATCAGGCCCCGATGGTCGGCGCGCCGGGTGTGCAGCAGGGTGATGAACTCGCGGAATGCCAGGAAGGAGAACACGCCGAACAGCAGCGTGGCGCCCACCGGTCCGGACACCCAGGCGGCCCAGAACAGGCAGGCCCCCACCCACACCATGTTGAGTTCATGCCGGAAGCGCGCCCAGCGGGCCTGCCATTCCTCCTGCTCCTCTTCCGGGCGCTCTCGCAGCGACCACAGCACCGAACCGATGCTCACCAGGATCAGCATGCCGAACAGCACCACGAACAGGAAGGCGACCTGTTCGCTGGTGGACAAGGTCTTGAGCCACCTCATTCCTTCCACCCTCCGGGACGCAACGCCATCACGGCCGCGCGGGCGCGTTCCAGAAAGGCGCGCTTGTCCTCGCCTGGCTCGATCCGCATCGGCTCACCGAAGGTGACGGTGCACAGGATCGGCACCGGCACGACCTCGCCCTTGGGCATGACGCGCTGGACGTTGTCGATCCAGGTGGGGATCAGCTCCACATCGGGGAATTGCTCTGACAAATGGAAGAGTCCTGCCTTGAAGGCCTGCGGCGCGCCCTTGTTGGAGCGGGTGCCTTCGGGAAAGATCACCAGGGAGTCGCCGCCCTGCAGCGCCTCGACCAACGGCTCGAGCGGATCTTCATCCGGCGTGCTGCGGGTGCGGCTGACATAGACCGCATTGAAGACGGCGGTGGTGAGCCAGGTGCGCAGCTTGCTGCCCGTCCAGTAGTCGCGGGCGGCGATGGGTCGGGTGCGCACCCGCAGCTCCCCGGGCAGAGAGGCCCAGATGAGCACCCAGTCGAAGTGACTCTGGTGGTTGGCAAAGTAGATGCGCTGTTCAGCGGTGGGGGGGCAACCTTTCCAGTGCCCCTGCGCACCAGTGATCAGGCGCGCCAGCCAGGCCAGGAAGAGGCCGGTGAGATCGGCAAGAACCATGGCGCGATTATCTCTGCCCGCTGTCGACCCGGATCATGTCCGCCGCCTTCTCTGCAATCATGACCGCCGGCGCGTTGGTATTGCCGCTCACGACCGCCGGCATGATCGAGGCATCCACCACCCGCAGCCCTTCGATGCCGCGCACCCGCAGGCGCTCTTCCACCACCGCCTGAGCGTCGCGCCCCATCCGGCAGGTGCCGACCGGGTGATAGACCGTGTCCACCCGCTGCCGCAGCAAGGCCTCGATGCGGTCGTCCTCGTCGATGCCTGCGCTCCACAGCTCGCGTGTCCACAGCGCCTTCATGCTGGGCGCGCGCATCAGGTCACGGGTCAGCCGGTAGCCCTCGATCAGCTCACGCACATCCTCCGGGTCTTGAAGGAAGGCCGGGTCGATCAGCGGCGCTGCGAGCGGGTCGGCGCTCTGCAGCCGCAAATGGCCGCGGCTGCGTGGGCGCAGCAGGCACACATGGCAGGACAAGCCGTGACCCCAACGCAGGCGCCGCGCATGGTCCTCGACGATCGACACCACCAGATGCAGCTGCACATTCGGTGCGGGGAGGCCGGACCGGGTGCGCAGAAAGCCGCCGCATTCGGCGAAGTTGGTGGTGATCATGCCGCGGCGCGTCGAGCGGTAGCGGGCGATCTCCTGAAGCAGTCGCACACCGCCGCGCATCGAAAAGCCGGCCAGGTCGATGCGATCGGAGGCATAACCGAACACGAAGTCCGGATGGTCATGCAGATGGGCGCCGACCCCGGGCAGATGCTGCATCACGGGCAGACCGAGCGACCGCAGCGCCTGCCCGTCGCCGATGCCGGACAGCATCAGCAGTTGCGGAGATTGCAGCGCACCCGCCGAGACGATGACTTCACGGGCGGCGCGCCAGGTGCGGCGCTGGCCGTGCTGCAGCGCCTCGACACCGACGGCGCGGCGACCCTCGAACACCAGCCGCAGCGCCCGCACGCCGGTCTGCACCTGCAGGTTGTGGCGCCGGCCCAGGTGCGGATGCAGATAACCGCGTGCCACGCTCCAGCGCTCGCCTTCGAACTGGGTGACCTGATAGGTGCCCAGGCCGTCCATCGAGGCGCCGTTGAAGTCGTCCTGCTCGGCGTGTCCGGACTCGCGCGCAGCGGCGCGCCAGGCGGCATGCACCGGGCTGTCGGTGCGCAGGTCGCCGACCCGCAGCGGCCCGTCCTGACCATGCCAGGGCGCGCCCAGGCGGGCATTGGCTTCGGAGCGAATGAAATAGGGCAGAACCTCGTCATAAGACCAGCCCGCATTGCCGGCAGCGGCCCAGGCGTCGTAATCACTGGGATGACCGCGGGTGTAGACCATCGCATTGATGGCCGACGACCCGCCGAGGACCCGGCCGCGCGGCTGATAACCACGTCGTCCGTTCAGGCCGGGCTGAGGCGTGGTCTCGAAGCCCCAGTTGTGCAGGCGTGTGGCGATCTGCAGCACGCCGGCAAACGGCGTCTGAACGACCCAGTCGTCACCGCGTCCGCCGGCCTCGAGCAACAGCACCTGGCAGCCGGGCGACTCGCTGAGTCGGCTCGCGAGTGCGGCACCCGAGGAGCCGCCTCCGATGATCAGGTAATCGGCATCCGCATTCATGAAGGCGGCGCGCTCAGGCGATCTTCTTCAACAAGCCCAGCAAACGATCGAAGGTCTTGCCGTACGGCGGATAGAACAGCTTGGTGCCGGCGAAGCGCGATTGCAGGAACACCGGCTTGAGCTTGCTGAAGGTGTTGAAGCCCCAGACCCCGTGATAGGCCCCCATGCCGCTCGCGCCGACGCCGCCGAAGGGCTGCTCCTCCTGCCCCAGGTGCCAGATGCAGTCATTGACCGTCACCCCGCCCGCATGGGTGCGCGCCAGCACCGCGTCCCGCGCGGCGTGGTCGTTGCCGAACCAGTAGAGGGCGAGCGGGCGGTCGCCCGCGTTGATGTGTGCGATGGCGTCCTCAGGTCGGTCGTAGCCGATGATCGGCAGCAGCGGACCGAAGATTTCCTCGCGCATGACGGTCATCTCGGCGGTGGTGTTCAACAGCAGCGTGGGCACCAGGCGGCGATCGGTCGGATGGTCCTCATGCGTGGGCAGCAGGGTGGCGCCGCGCGCTTGCGCATCGTCGAGCAGGCCTTGCAGCCGGGCGTGGTGGCGCGGACTGACGATGGCGGTGTAGTCCGGGTTGTCCGAAATGCGCGGATAGTGGCGCCGCACCGCTGCGATCAGGGCGTCCGCCAGCGGTCGCACCATCGCCTTCGGCGCCAGCACATAGTCCGGCGCCACGCAGGTCTGGCCGGCGTTGAGCAACTTGCCGAAGGCCAGTCGCTCGGCGGCCTGCGCCAGGTCGGCGCTGGCGTCGATGAGGGCCGGCGACTTGCCCCCGAGCTCCAGTGTCACCGGCGTCAGGTGCTTGGCAGCGGCTTGCGCCACGAGGCGTCCGACGGCGGTGGAGCCGGTGAAGAACAGATGATCGAACGGCAACTGGGTGAAGACCTTGCCGACCTCGGCATCGCCGGTGATGACCGTCATCTCCTCCAGCGCGAAATGCTCGGCCACGATCTTGGCCATCAGCTCGGAGGTGCGAGGGGTCAGCTCGGAGGGCTTGATCATCACCCGATTGCCGGCCGCCAGTGCCGCCAGCGCCGGCGCCATCGCCAGGTAGTAGGGATAGTTCCACGGCGCCACGATGCCCACCACGCCCAAGGGCTGCGGCATCAGGCGATTGCTGGCCGGCAGGAAGTGCAAGGCGGTGGGCGCGCGCTTGACTGCCATCCAGCGCTTCACATGCTTGATTGCGTGGCGCGCGCCGGACTCGACGGTGAACAGATCGGCCAGCAGGCTTTCCTGATGCGATCGATGGCCGAAGTCCTTGGACATCGCCTCGGCCAGCGCGTTGGCATGGGTGCGGGTCATGCGACGCAGGCGTTCGAGCCGATCCCTGCGTTGCGCGAGGCTGGGCAGCCGATCCCGATCGAAGGCGGCGCGTTGCTGTTCCAGCACCAGATGCAGATGTTCGTGAGGGGCGTTGTCCATGGGGCGAGTCTCCGCGTGTTCTTCTGATTTCTCGTCTTGGGGGGGGGCAGTGCGCACCCCCCATCTGCTACCAGTTTGGAGTATTGCCGCGAACCGTGGGATGCGTAGACATTTTGGTGACGCGCAGGGAGCCGTCTTCCGACGCATGCGAGCCCTCCCATGCAGATCGATTTTTTCACCGCACTCAAGTCCGCGAACATCAGTGATGACACCGCCAAGGGCGTCGTCGGTTCGCTAGAAAGGCACATCACCATGCAGATCAGTCAAGCCGTTCAGCCCGTCATCCAACGCATGGACAGCCTGGAGGCTGTGATCTCCGCGAAGATCGATGCGCTGGTCACCGTCAAGAGCCAGGCCGAACTCGAGCGTGAGCGGCGTCATCAGCGCATGCGCTGGGTCATCGGCACCAGCATCGGCGCGGTCGGCGCCACGCTGGGTGTGCTGAAGCTGCTGGGCATGTTCTGACGCGTGGACGAGGGCGCTCCGTTCGGAGCCGTGCATCACCGCGTGGAACCGGCATTCGGTGAGTGAGGCCGCGCGGCAAGGTGGCGCTGCGGCCTGGGTGCAGCGTCATTGGCGCAGTGGCCCGGGTGCCGCGATGGGCGGCGTCGTCGTGGGCGGGAGCGGCAGCGGCAGCGGCCTGGGTGACGCGATGCGTTGCGGCGAGGTGTGGGCAGCAGAGCGAGGCACAAGTCGACCTGCCGCAGGTACAGGCGAGCAGGTCTGGCGAGCAGGTCAGGGGAGCAGGTAAAGGCGAAATACAGACGAAAAAAAGCCCGGCAGATGCCGGGCCTTTTGAGGCGAGGGCTCCGAAGAGCCTTCAGCGCATCGCTCAGAAGCGATAGCCAACGCCCAGGGTGAAGCCAGTGCCCTTCACGCCGTCCTTGTCGTAGTAGCTCATGTAGTCAACGGTGCCGTAGACGTTCTTGTTGAAGCTGTAGCTGGCGCCGACGCCGTAGGACACGTCGTTGCCGGAATCGGTGCCGCTGGCGCCTTGGAACGACTGCTTCAGCTTCAGGTCAGCGTAGCCCAGGCGGCCGAACACTTCGAAGCCGTTGCCGAAGTCGTACTTCGGCTTCAGGTACACGCCGTAAGCGCGCGAGACCTTGGTCTTCAGGCCGAAGGTGTTGTCGTCCTTGACGCCGGTGGCCAGCATGCCTTCGATGGCCAGGTTGGGGTGCACGTTCCAGCCGACGATGCCACGCAGCATGCCGGGTTCCAGATCGGTGCCAGCGTCGATGGTCACAAAGGTGTAGCCCACTTCACCGTAAACGGCGGAAGTGTTCGATTGGGCTTGAGCGGCGCCAGCCAGCAGCAGGGCGGCGGCGATAACGGAGATCTTCTTCATATGACTTTCCAACTAATCTGGTTCAGCACTTGAGTGGTGCGGGTGGGGAAGTTACCAATCCAGTTTGGGGCGGTCAATGTGACAGAAGCAAAGTTGTCCAAATTTTTAAGCGCGAGTTGTCGGAAGGAGACGAAGGTGCGATCTGTGGCTGCGGCATCCCACTGATTGGGGGTGTTGACGACGTTGTCCACATTTGAGCTATGGACGAGGGAGAAACACGCATTCTGTTTCATCCCAAGACCAATGAAAAAGCCTGGCGGTGCCAGGCTTTGCTTCGATTTCATCGGGGTTCTGAGGCCTTCGACCTCAACGGATTGCCCTGGCGTGGTGCGCACCACAGTGGACTCTCATCACCTGGCGTCCAGTGATTCGATCACGCTGTGGCGGCGCTTTGCTTGTGGCTGTGGCGATCAGTGGCGGAAGTGACGCACGCCGGTGAACACCATCGCGATGCCACGCTCATTCGCGGCTGCGATGACCTCTTCATCGCGCATCGAGCCGCCCGGTTGAATGACGCAGCTCGCGCCCGCATCGGCCAGCACATCCAGTCCATCGCGGAACGGGAAGAAGGCATCGCTGGCCACGGCCGATCCCTGCAGCGTGAGGCCGGCGTTCTCGGCCTTGATCGAGGCAATGCGGGCGGAGTCGATGCGGCTCATCTGACCGGCACCCACACCCAGCGTCATGCCGCCGCCGCAGAACACGATGGCATTGCTCTTCACGTACTGGGCCACGGTCCAGGCAAACATCAGGTCGTCCAGTTGCTGCGCGCTGGGCTGCAGCGAGGTGACGACCTTCAGGTCCGCCTTGGTGAGGAAGTGGTTGTCGGCGGTCTGCACCAGCAGGCCCGAACCCACACGCTTGACGTCCTGCGCATTGCGTCCCTGTTCGAACGGGGTCTTGCCACCGGCGGCCGGCAGCTCGATCTGCAGCAGGCGAACGTTCACCTTGCTGGCGAAGATCTCACGCGCCTCGGCGCTGAAGGACGGCGCCATCAGCACTTCGACGAACTGCTTGGCGACGAGCTGCGCTGCCGCGCCATCCACCTCGCGGTTGAAGGCGATGATGCCGCCGAAGGCGCTGGTCGGATCCGTCTTGAAGGCCTTGGCATAAGCCTCTGCCGCATTCGCAGCCACCGCCACGCCGCAGGGGTTGGCGTGCTTGATGATCACGCAGGCCGGCACGTCGAAGCTCTTGACGCACTCCCAGGCGGCGTCGGCATCGGCGATGTTGTTGTAGCTGAGTTCCTTGCCCTGCAGCTGCTTGCCGGTGACCAGCGAGCCGGGGGCCGGATACAGGTCGCGGTAGAGCGCGGCGCTTTGATGCGAGTTCTCGCCGTAGCGCAGATCCTGCACCTTGATGAAGCTGCTGTTGAGCTGCGCGGGGAACTCGGCCAGCGAGCCGTCGTCCAGGCGTGCGCTGAGGTAGTTGCTGATTGCCGCGTCGTATTGGGCGATGCGGTTGAAGGCGGCGACCGATGCCGCGAAACGGGTCTTGTCGCTGGTCTTGCCGTGCGCCTTGAGCTCTTCCAGCACCTGCGCGTATTGCGAAGCGTCGGTCAGCACGGTGACGTCCTTCCAGTTCTTCGCCGCGCTGCGCACCATGGCCGGACCGCCGATGTCGATGTTCTCGATCGCGTCTTCCAGCGTGCAGCCGGGCTTGGCCACGGTGGCTTCGAACGGATAGAGATTCACCGCCAGGATGTCGATGGTGTCGATGCCGTGCTGCTGGATGGCGCTCACATGCTCGGGCAGATCGCGACGGGCCAGCAGGCCGCCGTGGATCTTCGGGTGCAGCGTCTTGACGCGGCCGTCCAGCATTTCCGGGAAGCCGGTGTGCTGGGCGACTTCGGTCACCGGCAGGCCGGCGTCGGCCAGCAGCTTGGCGGTTCCGCCGGTCGACAGCAGCCGCACGTTCAGTGCGTGCAGGGCCTGGGCGAATTCGACGATGCCGGTCTTGTCGGACACCGAGATCAGGGCGGTCAGTTGGGCCATGGAAGTTCTCTGGAGACAGGGGGATTCGGAGGTGGGCAGCGCAGGCGATGCCCGAGGGGAGGAGTGCGTGGCGGCGGTTGGCGCCAGGTCAGATCAGCTTGTGCTCCACCAGCTTGCGGCGCAGGGTGTTGCGGTTGATGCCGAGCCATTCGGCGGCCTTGCTCTGGTTGCCTTCGCTGTGTTGCATCACGACTTCCAGCAATGGTTTCTCGACCAGCCGGATCAGCATTTCATGCATGGAATGCGGGTCTTCGCCACCGAGGTCACGGAAATAGGCTTCCAGGTTCTCACGTACGCAGGTTTCAATCGGTTTGGGCGTCATGCCGTCAGCCTTCTTTCTTCTCGGTCTTGCTTCTGATCTCGATCGTCGTCGGAATGGCGATCGTGGTGTTCTTGTTGTTGTTCTTCATCGGGGTCGTCGTTCGCGGCGTGCGGCGTGGTCCGCAGGTAAGGCAGGCGGTCGTGATCGACGGCCAGTGCATCCAGCCAATCCGTCAGCGCGCTGACCTGGTGCTCGCAGCTCTCCAGCGTATTCATGTGGCGACGGAAGGCGTCGCCACCGGGCAGCGCCTGTACCGCCCAGCCGATGTGCTTGCGCGCGCTGCGCATGCCGGTGAGCTCGCCGTACAGGCTGTAGTGATCCTGCAGATGGTCGATCAGCCAGCGCTTGGCATCGGCAATGCGGGGCGCGGGCAGAAGCTCGCCGGTGGACAGGAAATGCGCGATCTCCGCAAAGATCCAGGGCCGGCCTTGCGCCGCGCGGCCGATCATCAGCGCGTCGGCGCCGGTGGCGGCCAGCACCTCGCGGGCCTTTTGCGGGCTGTCGATGTCGCCATTGGCGACGACCGGTATCCGCAAGGCCGCCTTTACCGCGGCAATGGTGTCGTATTCCGCCTGGCCGCTGTAGCCCTGCTCGCGTGTGCGGCCATGCACCGTGACCATCGCAATGCCCGCGCTCTCTGCGGCCCGCGCCAGCGTCAGCGCATTCTTTTCGGTCTGGCACCAGCCGGTACGCATCTTCAAGGTCACCGGCACGCCGTGGGGCGCGCAGGCCGCGACCACCGCATCGACGATCTCCATCGCCAGCGCCTCGTCCTGCATCAGCGCGGATCCGGCCCATTTGTTGCAGACCTTCTTGGCTGGGCAACCCATGTTGATGTCGATGATCTGCGCGCCGCGATCGATGTTGTAGGCGGCGGCCTCGGCCATCATCGCCGCGTCGGTGCCGGCGATCTGCACCGAGATCGGTGCCGCCTCGCCCTCATGGTTGGCGCGTCGCGAGGTCTTGAGGCTGTTCCACAGGTCCTTGCGCGAGGTCACCATCTCGCTCACCGCATAGCCCGCGCCGAGCTTCTTGCACAGCACGCGGAACGGGCGGTCGGTCACCCCGGCCATGGGAGCGACAAACAGCCGATTGGGCAAGCGATAGGGGCCCAGGATCATCGGACCGGGCAGCGGCGAAGGCATGGAGAAACTGCACAAAAAAGAGGCAGAAGTATAGCCTCCCGGGATGCGCCCGGCGGTCGGTCAAGCGCCTCGGGATCCCGGATAAGCAGGACATCGCGCCACCGATGTGCGCGCGTCGTGACCGGGAAGGTCCCGCCGGGAGCCGCTTGGCGACAGAGGGCAGCCCCGTGGGCACGGGCTCGAACGTTCAATGTGGTGGGTTCGCGTGGTGCGTCCTGCGGCGCGTCCATGCAGCGGATTCATTTGGCGCGTGCGCGCGCCGCCCGCATCTCGTGCATGGCGCATTCGAGGTTCGCGTGACCGATGTCACGAGCCGTTGCGACGGCATGCGCGGTTCAGGGCGCCGATTGCCGGCGCCACAGGAGCAGGCCTTGGTCCACGAAGCGGTTCATCACCTTGTCCTGACTCAGCTTGTAGACCGCTCGCGCCAGCCGGCCACGCAATTCCGGCGAGTTGCAGCGGGAGCGGTGGGACAGCGTCAGATAGAGCCCCTCATGCGCGACCGGCGGCGTCAGCGCCTTGATCGAGGGGGCGCCGATGCGCGCGGCATAGGCTTCGGCCGGCGCGTCTTCATAGATCATGTAGTCAGCCCGGCCTCGCTGCAGCATCTGGATCGCTTGCTCGATGCTGGCCACCTGTGTGACCTTGAGCGACTTGCGCGCGAAGTCGTCGAATTCGATACCGAAGCTGTTGTTGATCACCGTGACGCCTTGCCGTCCGGTCAGGTCGCCCCAGCGCTTGTAGAGGAGGGCGCTGTCCTCACGGGTCCAGACCACCGATCGCGTCTCGCGGAACGCGGGGTGAAAGTAGTCCATGTAGTCGGTGCGCGGCAAGGTGAAGAAGGCGCCCGCGATCAGGTCGATCCGGCCCGCGCGCATTTCTTCCTGCACCCGCCCCCACGGGCCGACATACCGTGTGTCGATCGGAATGCCGATTTCCTTGGCCAGCCATTGCATCAGCTCGGCATTGGCGCCCACGAGTCGCTGCTCATCGTCCGGATTGCGCCAGAGGTACGGTGGGTATTGCGGGTTGCCTGAGGCGATCAACTGCGTGCAGCCGGCCACCGCCGCAGCGGCAGGCATCGGGCTTGCCTGAGCCGGTGCAGACTGGACCGCGGGCATCTGGGCATGGGCCTGGGAACTCAGGCGCGGACAGGCTGCCGAGCCCAGCAGCACAATCGCGATTCCCGCGCTCCAGGCTGCAGCCAGGCTGCGAACCGACCTGCGAACGGACATAAGCACCTCAATCGATCGTCAAACCGCTCTTGTGCTCTTTTCTCGTTGTGACGGAGAGGGCGGCGCTGACGGACTCCTCCGCAATGCCTTCGGATAATCCCACGCATGGAAGCATGGCTGCAACAGATGATTCACCTGATGCTGGAAGCGTTATCGCTGCCGCAAGTCGGGTTGGGTGCGGTGTTCGTGATCGCCTTGATCTCCGCCACCCTGTTGCCCCTGGGCTCCGAGCCGGTGGTGCTGCTGCTGGTCAATGCCAAGCCCGAATTGTTCTGGCCCGCCATTCTGGTGGCCACGGTGGGCAACACCTTGGGCGGGGGCATCAGCTGGTGGATGGGCTGGGGTGCCGAACGTGCCTACGAAGCGGCCACGCACCACACGCCGCGCGATCAACGGGTACTGGGCTGGTTGCGTCGCTTTGGCGCCAAGGCCTGCTTGCTGAGCTGGTTGCCCATCGTCGGTGATCCGCTATGCGCCCTGGCGGGATGGCTGCGGCTGCCGTTCTGGCCGTGCCTGGGCTACATGGCGATCGGCAAGTTCGCCCGCTACCTGCTGATGACCGCACTGGGTGTGTACCTGCTGCGCTGACAGCGCTTCGGGCTGACGCGGCAGGCAAGGTCAGGGTGGGCGTCCGCCGGCGCTCCCGCCTCCCCCGAACGGATCCTGCGCATAGGTGTTCTCGCCAATTCGGGGGGCTGGGCCGGCAGGCCGATCCGCCGCCACAATGTGCGACACATCCAGCACTTCCGGACCGCCGGTAGCGAACCGATGGACGCGACCGCCCCAGGTCGGCCTTCTGCGCGCCGGTGACCGACAGGAGATTTCGAATGAGCACCCCCACCAGCACCGCGTCTCGCACGCCCGCCTATGAGGCCCTTTGCCAGCGCCATCAGCGCCTGCACCGGCTCAACCATCTGCAGTCGATTGCGTCCTGGGACCAGTCCGCCTTCATGCCGGCCAAGGGGGCCGAGGCCCGTGCCCAGGCGCTGGCAGAGATGGGCGGTTTGCTGCATCAGCAGGCCACCGATCCGGCGCTGCGTGATTTGCTGTCGGCGGCCGAGCAGGAACCGCTGGATGAGGTGCAACGCGCTTCGCTGAGGGAGATGCATCGCGTCTGGCGGGCGGCCAATGCGCTGCCGCAAAGTTTGGTGGAGGCCAAATCGCTGGCCAATTCCCATTGTGAGCATGCCTGGCGCAGCCAGCGCGGCGCCAATGATTGGGCCGGCTATGTGGAGAACCTGCGCCCGGTCGTCCGGCTGGCGCGCGAGGAGGCCCGACTGCTCGCCGAGGATTCCGGCCTGAGCCGCTATGACGCCTTGCTCGACCAGTACGAGCCGGGCATGCGTGCCGCAGAGGTGGATCGCGTCTTCGGCGAATTGCGCCAATGGCTGCCCGACCTGATCCGCCAGGTGATGGCGCGTCAGGCCGACGAGCAGATGCTGCATCCGCAGGGCACGTTCCCGGCCGCTGCGCAACGCGCCTTGGGCCTGGATGCGATGAAGCTGCTGGGCTTCGATTTCGAGGCGGGTCGGCTGGACGAGAGTGCCCATCCGTTCTGCGGCGGCGTGCCGGAAGACGTGCGCATGACCACGCGCTATCGCGACGACAGCTTCCTGCAAAGCCTCACCGGCACCATCCATGAGACGGGCCACGGACGCTATGAGCAGAACCTGCCCCGCGAGTGGCTGGGCCTGCCGATCGCCAATGCGCGCTCCATGGGTCTGCATGAAAGCCAAAGCCTGTCCTTCGAGATGCAGCTCGCCGCCCATCCCGGCTTTGCGAAGCTGCTCGAGCCGCTGGTCACGCGGCACCTGGGTCATCAGCGGGCTTTCTCCGCAGACAACCTGAACAAGATGATGACCCGCGTCGCCCCCGGCTACATCCGCGTGGATGCGGACGAGGTCACTTATCCCGCCCATGTGATCCTGCGCTATGAGATCGAACGCCCGTTGATCGAGGGCCAGATCGAGGTCGAAGACATCCCCGCGCTGTGGGACGCCAAGATGCGGGAACTGCTCGACCTGGACACACGCGGCAACTACAAGGATGGTCCGATGCAGGACGTCCACTGGGGCGCCGGGCTGTTCGGCTACTTCCCGTGCTACACCCTGGGCGCGATGTATGCCGCGCAGTGGTTTGCCACCATGCGCCGCGAACGGCCCACCCTGGACGATGACATCGCCCGCGGCGACCTGGCCCCGGTGTTCGATTGGCTCCAGGCTCGCATCTGGAGCCAGGGCAGCCGGTGGGAGACACCGGAGCTGGTGCAGCGCGCCAGCGGCGAGTCGCTCAACCCGGCGCATTTCCGCCGGCACCTCGAGTCCCGCTACCTGGGCTGATCCCGGCGCATCTGCACGAAAAAAAGCCCGACCCACGGGCGGTGGGTCGGGCAAGAGCGCAGGACGCCGCCTGGACGCTCGAACGAGATCGAGCGTGGTGCTGCAGCGTGGCGAGGTGTGGAGCGCGTGAGCGCCGGCGTGAAGCGACCCGGAAGGGACGCGGCCTGGGCGCTGTCGACAATCGGGAGGGTCAGTCGGCGTGGAGGCCGTCTGGGGCCGGCGGCGCCCCCCTTCGGCAGGGACGCGGGGGCGTGGTCTGCGGGGGGAGGGCGGTGCGGCGTGTCTTCATGCTTCGCATCATCGCTGTCACGCGAAAATCTGAGACCCAAAGAACAAGGCGCAAATCCGGCCAAACAAGTGGCTGGAATTTGCGCCTATTTCCTGGCTTTGCGTGAATCAGCGCACAGAGCGCCCACGGTCAGCCGGGTTCAGGGTCTGGACAAGCCGCTTCAGCGGACTTCCATGCCGAAGGTGTTGGCGATGAACGCCAGGATGTCGGCCCGCTCTTCGATGATCTTCGAGGTCGGCTTGCCGGCGCCGTGGCCCGCCTGCGTCTCGATGCGGATCAGCTTGGGCGCGGTGCCGGTGTCGGCGGCCTGCAGCGTCGCGGTGTACTTGAAGCTGTGGGCGGGCACGACGCGGTCGTCGTGGTCGCCGGTGGTCACCAGGATGGCGGGATAGCGCTTGCCGCTGTGGACGGTGTGCAGCGGCGAGTACTTGATCAGCCAATTGAAGTCCTCGGCATTCTCCGAGCTGCCGTAGTCGGACACCCAGGCCCAGCCGATGGTGAACTTGTGGAAGCGCAGCATGTCCATCACGCCCACCTGCGGCACCGCGGCGCCGAACAGGTCCGGACGCTGGTTGACCACCGCGCCGACCAACAGGCCGCCGTTGGAGCCGCCGTTGATGGCGAGCTTGGCCGGCTGGGTGTACTTGTTCGAGACCAGCCATTCGCCGGCGGCGATGAAGTCGTCGAACACGTTCTGCTTCTTCTGCTTGGTGCCTGCCTCATGCCAGGCGGCGCCGTACTCGCCGCCGCCGCGCAGCACGGCCAGCACATACACGCCGCCCATCTTCATCCAGGTGGCGGCGGTCACGCCGTAGCCTGGGGTCATTGGCACATTGAAGCCGCCGTAACCGTAAAGCAGCGTCGGGTGGGTGCCGTCGAGCTTCAGGCCCTTGCGGTGTGCGATGAAGATCGGGAACTTCGTGCCGTCCTTGCTGGTGACGAACACCCGCTTGCTTTCGAACTGGTTGGCATCGAAGGCGGTCTGGGCGCGCTTGAACAGCTCGGTCTTGCCGCTGGCCACATCCAGGCGATAGATCTCGCCGGCGGTGGTGAGGCTGGTGTAGCTGAAGAAAGTCTCGCCGTCATTCCACTTGCCACCGAAGCCGGAGGCGGTGCCGATGCCGGGCAGCTTCACGTCCCGCACATGGCGGCCGTTGGTGCCCACCACACGCACCAGGGTGGAAGCGTCCGCCAGATAGCTCAGCACCAACTGGCCACCGACGCCGGAGGCGCCGACCATGGCTTCCTTGGCTTCAGGCACCAGCGTGGTCCAGGTCTTGCCATCGGGGGCGGACCAGTCCTTCGGCAGGTCGATCGCCAGCAGTCGGCCGCGCGGCGCGTCCTTGTCCGTCTTGAGGATCAGTCGCTGGCCGTCGAGCGCGACGGGGATGTATTCCGCATCGAAGCTCAAGGTCAGCGGGACCGGCTTGGCACCGGCATAGCCGCCCTTGTCGTCCAACGGCAGGAGCATCAGGCCATTCTTGCGGCCCGATCCCTTCCACACATTGATGATGGCCACGCGACCGTCGTCGGTCACTTCGGTGCCGAAGCCCCATTGCTTCTCGGCCGGGTTCTCGGTCACCAGCACGTCGGCGGACTGCTCAGTGCCCAGGCGGTGGTAGTAGAGCTTCTGGAAGTAGTTGGCGCCAGTCAGGGCCTCGCCGGCCTTGGGCGCGTCATACCGCGCATAGAAGAAGCCCTTGCCGTCCGGCGTCCAGGAGGCCGACGAGAACTTCACCCATTCGATGGTGTCCGGCAGGTCCTTGCCGGTGTCCAGGTCACGGACCTTCCAGGTCTGCCAATCCGAGCCGGCGCCGGCGATGCCGTAGGCCAGCAGCTTGCCGTCCCGCGAGACCGACAAACCGGAGAGCGCCACCGTGCCGTCCTTGGACAGCGTGTTCGGATCCAGCGCAATCTGCGGCGTGTCCTTCAGCGCGCGCGCGGTGTAGAGCACCGATTGCTGCTGGAGGCCGTCATTGCGCGTCCAGAAGTAGCGACCGCCTTCCTTGAAGGGCACACCGAACTTCTCAAAGTTGTAGAGCTCGGTGTAGAGCTTGCGCGCCGGCATGCGCTGCGGCATGGCGGCCAGGAACTTGTCGGTGACCGCGTTCTGAGCCTGCACCCAGGCCTTGGTGTCCGCGCTGTTGTCGTCTTCCAGCCAGCGATAGGGATCCGCAATCACGGTCCCATGGTAGTTATCGGTCTGCTCGACCTTGCGAGTGACGGGATAGGCCAAGGCCTGCGCCGACGCGGCGGCGGGCGAAGATGCACCGGCCGGCGCCTGGGCCGAGGCGGTCAGGCCGGTGCCGAGGCCGAGCACCAGCGCGGCGGTCAGCGAGAGACGGGAAGTCATGAGCGGAACTCCTGCGAGTCAAACAAAAGCGCCGCCCCAGGTTCGTGGCCCGGAGCGACCGACGCATTGTGCCGAGTTCGCGCGGGGGTGCCTGAGGTCAGTCAGGGGAAGCCCTGAGAGGGCGTTCCGTCTTCGCTGTTCCCCCTTCGTCGAACGAGCAAGCTCCAAGGGGCCTCGCTCTCCTTCCCTCCACCGGGCAAGATCCGAGGGACTGCGCTCTCCTTCCCTCCACCGAGCAGGATCCGAGGGACTCCGCTCTCCTTCCCTCCACCGAGCAAGATCCGAGGGACCGGGCCCCCTTTGCTCCGTGTCCCCCTTCGCCGGACTTCGTCCGACGAATTCCTCCTAATACCTCCGCAAAGGGGGCCCGGTCCCTCGGATCCGATGCACCCAGCTCTTCCCGGCACCATCCCATCCCATCCCATCCCATCCCGTCCCATCCCGTCCCGTCCCGTCCCGTCCCGTCCCGCCCTATCCATCCACCCCGCCACCCCCTGGACAAAGAGGGAAAGCGTGACGGCGACTACACCGCCGAGGAGAGGGAGGGGGAAGAGGTCGAGGAAAAGATGCGCGGTGCGCGGTGCGTGGTGCGTGGTGCGCGGTGCGCGGTGTGGGGTGTGGGGTGGATGGGATGACAGCGAGCGTGTCGACTCGGGTGCGGGGTGGGGGGCGGAGTGAAGTATTAGGAGGAATTCGGCACCCGTAAGGGTGACGAAGGGGGACATGAACGGAGCCCCCCACCCCGTACCCGAGTCTTGCTCGGTGGCGGGAAGGTGGGAGGCCTGTGGAGGTCGAGGTCGAGGTGGAGGTGCGCGCGTCTGATCGCGTTGCCAGAAAAGGGACCGACGACTGACGACCAACGAAAAACGATGAACCCCATCAAGCCTTCTTCAACAGATCGAACAAAGCCCGCGCCACCACTTTGGTGGCGCGTTTCAGATCGTCGAGTTCCAGCCGCTCATCGGCGCGCTTGGCGTGGGACTCGAGCACGGTGCGGGGCCCGGCGCCGTAGATGGCGGCGGGGATGCCGTATTCGCCGTAGAGACGCACGTCGGTGTAGAGGGGCGTGCCGGAGGTGGGGATGGGCTCGCCGAACACGGCAGCGCCGTGGCGCTGCAGGGCCTCGACCAAGGGCTGGTTGCCTGGCAGCGGCTTGAGCGCATGCGCCAGCAGCAGGCGTTTGATGTCGACCTGGATGCCGGGGAAGGCGGCGGCCGCCTGTGCGATGACGTCTCGAATCTCCTGTTCGACGACGACGGGATCTTCTTCCGGAATCATCCGGCGATCCAGCTTCAGGACGACCTTGCCGGGCACCACATTGGTGTTGGTGCCCCCTTCGATGCGGCCGACGTTCAGATAGGGATGCCGAATGCCGTCGACTTTGGACGTGACCTGACGGTAGGCCACATTGCGGGCGTACAGCGCGTTGAGGATGCCGACAGCGCCTTGCAGGGCGTCGACGCCGGTGTCCGGGATGGCGGCGTGGGCCATCTTCCCGTGCACCGTGACTTCCATCTGCAGGCAGCCGTTGTGGGCGGTGACGACCTGGTAGCTGAAGCCAGCGGCCAGCAGCAGATCAGGCCGCGTCAGGCCCTGCTTGAGCAGCCATCCGGGGCCCAGCTCGCCGCCGAATTCCTCGTCGTAGGTGAAGTGCAGTTCCACGCCGCCCTTGAGCGGCACGCCCAGCGATTCCAAGGCGCGTACCGCAAAGGTGTAGGTGGCGAAGTCGCTCTTGCTCACGGCGGCGGCCCGGCCGAACAGCCGCCCGTCCTCGATCGCAGCGCCGTAGGGATCGTGGATCCAGCCGTCTCCGGGGGGCACGACGTCCCCGTGCGCATTCAAGGCGATGAGCGGGCCACCGGCCTCATAGGAGCGCCGAACAATCAGGTTGGTGAGCGATTCAAGGCCGTAGTTGCGCACCAGCTCAGCCGGAACGGGATGTCGCTCCGCCGTCAGACCCATTGCCGCGAGCAACTCCGCCGTGCGTTCCGCATGCGGGGCGTTGTTGCCCGGTGGCGTGTCCGTGGGAACGCGGACGAGGGCTTGCAGATAGCGGACCTCATCGTCGAAATTCGCCTCAATCCAGGCGTCCAGGGCGTCGTAGGCAGTCATAGGGATTCCAGCAGCGCCTGGAAGGCGCGCACGCAGAGTTCGGTGTCGTCGTTGGTGACGGATTCAAGCGGGTTGTGGCTGATGCCGAGGTTCATTCCGCGTTGGAACAGCATCGCCTGCGGCATGGCCTGATGCAGCTTCATCGCGTCATGTCCCGCGCCGGAGGGCAGTCGGTGTACCGGCAATCCCAATGCGGACACCGCCGATTCCCAGCGCTGCTGCCACTGTGGATCGCTCGGCGCCGCGGCTGCGGCTTCCGTGCGTTCGAGGGTGACGCTCAGGCCGCGTCGTTCGCAAATCTCGGCCAGCCGTTGACGCACATCGGCATCGAGCGCGTCACGGGCGGCATCGGTGGTGGCGCGCAGGTCCAGGCTGAATCGGCAGCGTCCCGGAATCACATTGATCGACCCCGCGGGCACCTGCAACTGACCCACCGTGCCCACCACCTCGGGCACGGCGCTGGCGCGCTCTTCCACGTAGAGGATCAGTTCCGCGACGGCCGCTGCGGCGTCGCGCCGTCTGCCCATCGGCGTCGTGCCGGCATGAGAGGCCAGACCGCGGATTTCGCCGAGGTAGCGGATGCTCCCGTTGATCGAGGTGACGACACCCAGCGGCAAGTCCATCTCATTGAGCACCGGGCCTTGTTCGATGTGGACTTCCACGAATCCGAGGTAACGCGCGGGGTCCCGCTGAAGGGCCTGGATCGACGCCATCGTGGCCGGCAGACCGGCCGCGGCCATCAGGTCGCGCATCACCACACCGTCGGCATCGGCCTGATCCAGCCAGGTCGGATCAAAGCGCCCGACGAGCGCGCTGGAGCCGAGGAAGGTGGCCTTGTAGCGCTGGCCTTCTTCCTCCGAAAAGCCGACGACTTCGATGCCATGCTTCAGGCGCCGGCCCTGCCGATGCAGCTCACGCACGCACACCATCGGCACCAGGATGCCGAGCCTGCCATCGTATTTGCCGCCGTTGCGCACGGTGTCGTAATGACTGCCCGTCAGCAGACGACGGCCATGCGAGCGAAGACTGCCGCCCCCCGGTGCGGCATCTTCAAGATCGTCGAAGCCGTGATAGACGCCCACGACATTGCCCACCGCATCGATCGAGACCTCGTCGAAGCCGCAGTCGCGCATCCACTGCGTCAGTTGCTCGGCACAGGCGCGATGCGCGTCGGTGAGGTAGGTGACGGTCAGTTGGCCCTGCTCCGCAAAGCCGGGATCGGAGAACCGCGCCAGCGATTCGGCCCAGTCCCACACCTGATTGCCCAAGGTCGGCGTGATGCCGAACTTGTCGTTGAGCCGGATCTCCGCGATCCGATGGATGTGGCGCAGGCATTCGGGCCGCTCCACATCCGGGTGCGCGCTCAAGCGCCGCGTGAAAGTCTCGATGATCTGGCGCCGTGACAGCCCGTTGCCACGCGGCCCACGTACCGCGAGGATGAAGGGCCATCCGAAGCGGGCGTTGTAGTCGGCATTGAGTTGCTGCAGCTGCGCAAACTCCTCGGGCGAGCAGTGCGTCAGTCCGGCGCGGCGTTGTTCATCAGTCGACTCGGCGGTGAGCGATTGGCTGACCATCGCCTTGCCGGCCAGTTCCGGATGCGCGCGGATCAGGCCCAGCTGTTCGGTCAGGCTCGCCTTTCGGACCACGCTGGCGAGTGCGTGCTTCAGCGCGGCGAGGCTGGGAAAGCCCGCCGCCGGCCGCTGAGCGAAGGCGCGTTGCGCGATCCAAGGCGAGTGCTCGTACACGCCGTCCAGCAGCGACACGAAGCCCGGCTCGTCAGCCGCATTCAAGACATCAAGCGTGAGGGTCATGGGGGCAGCGTCGTGGGTGGGGAGGGGCGAACCGTCGAGGTGCTGGCATCAGGCCCACACAAAGGCCTTGGTGGCATCGAACGGATGGGTGGCGCGCCAATGGCGGGCAATGTCGATCCGCCGCGTGACCCAGACGCGGTCGTGCTTCTCGATGTGGTCGAGGAAGCGTTGAAGCGCGCGCAGGCGCCCCGGACGACCAAGCAGGCGGCAATGCATGCCGATGCTCATCATCCGCGGCGTCTCCGCGCCCTCCGCATACAGCACGTCGAAGCTGTCGCGCAGGTAGTCGAAGAATTCGTCGCCGTGACTGAAGCCCTGCGGCAGCGCGAATCGCATGTCGTTGCAGTCCAGCGTGTAGGGCACCACCAGGTGGGGCGCGAGCTGGCCGTCGGTCTTGCGGACCTGCAGCCAGAAGGGCAGATCGTCGCCGTAGTAGTCGCTGTCGTATTCGAAGCCGCCGAAGTCCGCCACCAGCCGGCGGGTGTGCGGGCTGTCGCGGCCGGTGTACCAGCCCGACGGGCGTTCGCCGGTCATGCGCTGGATGATCTCCATGCCGATCTCCATGTGCTGGCGCTCGGTGGCCTCATCCATGCCCTGGTAGTGGATCCAGCGCCAGCCGTGGCAGGCGATCTCGTGGTTCAGTTCGACAAAGGCGCGGGTCAATTCCGGATGCCGCTCCAGCGCCATCGACACCCCGAACACGGTCAGCGGCAGCGCCCGTTTCTCGAATTCCCGCAGCAGCCGCCACACGCCCACGCGCGAGCCGTATTCGTACACGCCTTCCATGCTGAGATGGCGGGCAGGATAGGCGGCGGGGTTGAACATTTCGGAGAGGAACTGCTCGCTGCCGGCGTCGCCATGCAGCACCGAGTTCTCGCCCCCTTCCTCGTAATTGAGGACGAACTGGACGGCAATGCGGGCCTGGCCCGGCCACTGGGCATGAGGCGGATGCTCGCCGTAGCCGACCAGGTCACGCGGATAGCCCGGCGCCCGCATCGGCGGCATCGGCGCCATCGGCGACCTCGGAGTAGACGAGGGAGAAGGGGAGCGACTCATGTTGTCAGGCCTCGTGCGGCGTCACAGCTTCAATACCGATTTCAAATCCTGCACCCGCGGGTTCAGGCGCAGATTCGCTTCCACATTGCCCAGATGGGCCTCCAGCAACCTGAGTGCGGCGCGCTTGTCGCGCGCTTCCAGCGCATCCACGAGGGCTTCGTGCTCCGATTGCGATTCGGCCGCGGAATGCGAGCTCTGGTACATCAGCGCAATCAGCGAGCTGCGCGACAGCAGGTCGGTGAGCATTTGCGCCAGCACCTCGTTGCCCTGCATGCGGGCGAGGATCACATGGAAGTCCGCCAGCAAACGCGTGCGTCCGGGGACATCGGTGCGGGTCACGGCTTCGCGCTCCTGCTTCAGATGGCTTCGCAACTGGCGGATCTGCGCCGGGGTGATGCGCTGGCAGAGGTCCGCCACCATGGCGGCCTCCAGCATCTGGCGGACCTCGAACACCTGCCGCGCCTCTTCCACGCTGGGCTCGGCCACGAAGGCGCCGCGCGCCGGCTCGAGTCGCACCAGGCGGTCGCGGCTGAGCTGGTTGAGCGCCTGTCTCACCAGGGTGCGCGAGCAATCGAAGATGTCGGCCAACTGCTGCTCGACCAGCTTGGTGCCCGGCATCAGACGCCGCTCCACAATGGCCTGCGTGATCGATGCGGTGATGCGCTCCGTCACCGAGCCGGCGGTGCCGTCCTTGAGGGTGGAGCTGGAATCGAGTGCGCTCATGGGCTCGCAAGTGTATACACTTTGGACTTCATTTTGATGGTGGCTGGCCTCGCGGCGGCCTCTGAGATCGCGATGGGAAAGCTCACCACCCATGTGCTGGACACGATGCACGGCGGCCCCGCTGCCGGCATGGCCGTGCGGCTGTATCGGCTCACTGCTGCGGGCGCTGCAGGCGATGCGGGCGTTGCAGGCGATGCAGGCGATGCAGGCGTTGCGGGCGATGCAGGCCGGCCCGTCAAGGCGGCTCGCCTCGCCACACTGCTGAAAACCATCGCGCTGAATGCCGACGGGCGCGCCGATGCGCCCTTGCTGGAGGGCGAGGCCCTGCTGGCCGGTCGCTACCGTTTGGTGTTTGCGGTTGCGGCCTATTTTCAGGCGCGCTCGGTGGACCTGCCCGAGCCCGCGTTCCTCGACGAGGTGCCGATCGACTTCGGCATTGCGGATCCATCGGCGCACTATCACGTGCCCTTGTTGACCACGCCCTGGTCGTATTCGACCTATCGCGGCAGCTGAGCGCCAAGCCCGATGCGTCCTTGGCAGACACTCGCTGCTCATCTCGCGCAGGCGCCGGCCGTGCTGGTGCGGGTGGACGAGGTGCAGGGCAGCGCCCCGCGAGAGGTCGGCGCATGGATGGCCGTGACGGCGACCGAGCTCATCGGCACCATCGGCGGCGGACAGCTGGAGTTCGAGGCACAGGCCAAGGCCCGCGCGGCGTTGGCGGCCGGTGGGGGCGTCGATGTGCGGCAGCGTGTTGCCCTGGGCCCCAGCCTGGGACAGTGCTGTGGCGGCGTCGTCTGGCTGTGCTTCGAATGGCTGGACGCGTCGGCCATCGACACGCTGGCGGAACGGCTCGGTGCGCAATCGAACTGGCGGCCGATCGCGCTGTTCGGCGGCGGGCATGTCGGCCGCGCCATGGTCGAATTGCTCGGTCGATTGCCGGTACAGGTCCACTGGATCGACAGCCGCGACGGCGTGTTTCCAGCGCCGATGCCGGACAACGTCCGCAGCGAGCATTCCGAGCCGGTGCAGGGTGCCGTGTCGTCGCTGGCCGCCGGCGCTCGCGTTCTGATCATGAGCTTCAGCCATGCCGAGGATCTGGACATCCTTGCGGCCTGTCTGAAGCGGCAGCGCGAGCACGGGGATCTGCCTTTCATCGGCTTGATCGGCAGCAAGTCCAAGTGGGCCACCTTCCAGCACCGGTTGGAAGCCCGCGGCTTCAGTGCGCAGGAACTGGCGCAGGTCACCTGTCCGATCGGCATTCCCGGGATCTCGGGCAAGCAGCCGGAAGTGGTCGCGCTGGCGGCGGTCGCGCAGCTGATGTTGGGTTGAGCCGCATCGCGTTGCGAATCGGCCCGCGTCGGTTGCCTTGCTGCCGTGCGGGTCGTGGTGCAAATCGGGTGTCTGGGGCGTGCCGGCGCGTTGCGCGGCGGGCGTGCGTCGCAGAATCGTCCCGGAACTGCCATGCGGGCCATGCGAAACCGCATCTGAACTGTATACACTTTACGCCTGAGAACTCCTGCAGCATCCACGGGCTTCAGCGCCGGTATCTGCGTCGTCCAAGTCACCTCATGGTGGGGCGCGATGTCGGGGCGATGTCGGGGCCATATCGGCGCCATGTCGGCGCACGATCGACGCCATCGACGCCATCGACGCCATCGACGCCATCGACGCCATGGGCGACAGGGTTTCTCCAGACGTCGCCGCGGCGCCCCGAATTTCAGCGCGACGCTTGCCGGACCACAGCGCCCGCAGTGGTGGTTCGGTCTCTGTTGAATGTGCTCCCTAGATGGACAGCTATCTGCTTGACTGGGCCAACCTGCTGCTGCGTTGGTTGCATGTGATCGTGGCCATCGCCTGGATCGGTGCCTCCTTCTATTTCGTCTGGTTGGACAACCACCTGATCAAGCCGCAGGCGGAGGACCTGAAGGCCAAAGGCGTGGACGGCGAGCTGTGGGCCGTGCATGGCGGGGGCTTTTACAACCCACAGAAGTACATGGTCGCGCCGGCCCACCTGCCGCAGCACCTGCATTGGTTCTACTGGGAGAGCTACTGGACCTGGATGAGCGGCTTCGCGCTGTTCGCCTTGCTCTACCTCTTCAACGCCCACACCTATCTGATCGACAAGCGCGTGCACGACTGGTCGGCACCCGCGGCGGTGGCGTCGGCGCTGGGATTCCTGGCCGGCGGCTGGCTGATCTACGACCAGATCTGTCGCCGCTTCGGCCGCAAGGCCGATGGCTCGATCGGCAACGACGGCATCGTGCTCGGCTTGATCGCGCTGGTGGTGGCCGTCGCGGCCTGGGGCGCCTGCCAGCTGTTTTCAGGGCGTGCGGCATTCCTGATCGTGGGCGCGATGATCGCCACGATGATGAGCGCGAACGTGTTCTTCTGGATCATTCCGGGCCAGAAGCAGGTGATTGCGGACATGCGCGCCGGTCGGCCGGTGGACCCGATCCACGGCCAGCGGGGCAAGCAGCGCAGCGTGCACAACACCTACTTCACGCTGCCGGTGCTCATCGCCATGCTCTCCAACCATTACGGGATGCTCTACAGCCATTCCCACAACTGGTTGGTGTTGATCGCCTTGATGCTGACGGGTGCCCTGGTGCGGACCTGGTTCGTGAAGCGCCACAAAGGCGTCAATGCCTGGCCCCTGCTGGTGTTGGTGGCCGGATTGCTCGGCGGCCTCATCGTGGGGCTCAAACCCGCGCCTGCCCCGGCGGTGGCGCTCGCGGCGGGCTCGTCCGCCATGCCGGCAGTCCCCACCTTCGATCAGGTCCGCCAGGTGGTGTCGCAACGTTGCCAGTCCTGTCATAACGCCGCGTTGGCGCCCAAGCGCATCCAACTGCACACGCCCGAGTTGATCGAGCAGCATGCCCAGGACATCTACCAGCAGGCGGTGGTGCAGAAGGCCATGCCCTTGAACAACGCCACCGGCATCACCGACGACGAGCGCGCCTTGCTGGGGCGCTGGTTCCTCGCGCGTTGACGCGCTTCCCTAGGGTCTGCCCCAGGGCGGGGGCGTGACGCTCTTGGTCCAAAATCCGAAACGACGTTTCAAAAAACGGAGTTTCCATGGGCAAGCGGGTGGCGGTGATCGGTGAATGCATGCTGGAACTGCAGGGCGGCGCCTTCGGGCCGAACACCCTCGGTTATGGCGGCGACACGCTCAATACCGCTGTGTACCTCCGACGCTTCGGCGCCGCGGCAGGCATTGAGGTGACCTACGCGACGGCCTTGGGCGACGACGCGCTCAGCGACGGCCTCCTGGCGCAGTGGGCGGACCAAGGCCTTGAGACCGGGTTGGTACGTCGCCTGCCCGGGCGGCTGCCGGGGCTCTACATGATCGTGGTGGATCCCACCGGCGAGCGCAGCTTCCATTACTGGCGCGACAGCGCAGCGGCCAAGGCCTATTTCGAGGTCGATCAGACGCCGCTGGAGGCGCAGGCCGATGACTTGGATGCGCTCTACCTGAGCGGCATCAGCCTGGCCATCCTGCCGCCGGAGGGCCGACAGCGCCTCTTCGCATTGATGCGTGCCCTGCGGGCGCGCGGGGCTGCGGTGGTGTTCGACAACAACTATCGCCCACGCCTGTGGCCCGACCGCGCGGAGGCCCGGCGCATGTTCACCGAGGCGCTGTCGATCGCCAGCATCGGGCTGGTGACGGCGGACGACCACCAGGCGCTGTTCGAACTGCCGAGCCTGGCCGCCGCGATCGCCAGCGCGCAGGAGCTGCCGCCACCGGAGCTGCTGATCAAACGCGGCGCCGCCTCCACGCTGGTGCGCGCCGCAGAAGGCACTGGCGATTGGCTGGAGGCGCCCACCGAGCCGGTCGCTCAGGTGATCGATACCACCGCTGCCGGCGATTCCTTTGCGGGCGGTTATCTGGCGCGGCGCCTGGCGGGAGAGGATGCGCGCTCCGCAGCGCGCTTCGGCAACCGCGTGGCCGCCCGGGTGATTCAGCACCGAGGCGCGATCGTGCCGGCGCAGGTCATGGTCGACCTGACGGGGGCCTGCGCATGATGGCGAACGACGCGACCCGGCCGCCCGCGAAGCGGGCATGGCGCATCGGCGGCTGGCTGCTCGCGGGGGCAGGGGGACTGGCGCTGGCTGCCTGCGGGGCCGCGCCGGAGACGCAAGGGGCCGCGACGGCACAGACACCGACGTCAGCCCGGGCATCGTCCGCGTCGGCTCCGGGCGCCGGTCAGGCGGCCTCGTTGGCGTCCACAACGACCCCATCAGGCAGCGCATTGCGCATCATCCTCGTCGGCGATTCGACGATGGCGACGCGCAGCGGCTATGGCGATGCCCTGTGCGCGCGCTTCAAGCCGGAGGTGAGCTGCGTCAATCTGGCGCGAGGCGGCCGCAGCAGCAAGAGCTTCCGTGCCGAGGGCTTGTGGGACCAGGTCATGACGCTGCTGAAGACGCGCGCGCCGGGCCAGACCGATCTGGTCCTGCTGCAGTTCGGCCACAACGATCAGCCCGGCAAGCCCGGTCGATCCACCGATCTGGCGACCGAGTTCCCGGTCAACCTCAGCGGCTATGTGGACGACGTGATCGGCGCGGGCGGCCAGATCGTGCTGGTCACGCCGTTGACGCGTCGCAGCTTCGATCCGCAAGGCCGCTTGAAGAACGACCTCCGGCCGTGGGCGGAGACGACCCGACGGATTGCTGAGGATCGTCGGGTGCCGCTGCTGGACCTGAACGCCGTCAGCGTCGATGCGGTGCAGGCCATGGGAGAGGCCCAGGCCGATACCCTGGCCATGGCGCCGAAGCCTGCGGATGCACCGGCGCAGCCATCGTCCGGTTCCGAGCGCGCGGGGGCTGCCAATCCGGTGTTCGACCGGACGCATCTGGGCCCGAAGGGCGCGGCGCTGTTTGCCGGCATCGTCGTCGACCAGCTGGTCTTGATCGATCCCTTGCTGCGTTCGCGATTGCGCTGATGCACGGATGCACGGATGCACCGATGCACCGATAAAAAAACGGCGCGCCGAAGCGCGCCGTACCCGAGTCAACCGCGTGCGAGCGCGGGGGCGTCGATCAGACGCGGAACTGGCCGACCTGAGCCACCAGCCTGTGGGCCTGCTCACGCAGGCTCTCGGCAGCGGCGGTGCTCTCTTCGACCAATGCGGCGTTCTGCTGCGTGCCCTGATCGAGCTGCGCGACGGCGCCGTTGATGCGGTTCACGCCCTGCGCTTGTTCGCGCGAGGCGGTGGAGATCTCTCCGATGATGTCGGTCACCCGGCGCACGCTGGAGACGATGGCCTGCATCGCCGCACCGGTGTCGCCGACCAGGCGTGAGCCGGATTCCACCCGCTCGCCGCTGGTGGTGATCAGGCCCTTGATCTGCTTGGCCGCTTCCGCACTGCGCTGCGCCAGCTGGCGCACTTCCGCCGCGACGACCGCGAAGCCCCGGCCTTGTTCGCCGGCGCGTGCCGCTTCCACTGCGGCATTCAGCGCCAGGATGTTGGTCTGGAAGGCGATCGAGTCGATGGTGCCGATGATGTCGCTGATCTGGCGGCTGGCCGCGCTGATGGCGTCCATCGTGTGGACCACTTGCTGCACCACCTCGCCGCCGCGTTGCGCGGCACGGTCGGAGTCACCCACCAGTTGATGGGCCTGCTCGGCGGAGGCGGCGGTCTGGCTCATCGAGCTGGCCAGCTCTTCCAGTGCGGAGGCGGTCTCCTGCAGATGGCTGGCCGATTGTTCGGTGCGGCTGGACAGGTCGCGGCTGCCGGCGGCCACTTCGGCGCTGGCGGTGCCGATGCTGTCGCTGGCATTGCGCACTTCGCTGATGGTGCGCGAGAGCTGCAGCCGCATGCGCTCGACGCCTTCGGCCAGCGCGCCCAGGTCATCCTGCTGATGGATCACCACCGGTTGTGTGAGATCACCGGCCGCCACAGAGGCCACGGCCCGGTTGAGCTTGTCCAGCGGTTGTCCCACCCAGCGGCCCAGCAGCCAGGTCACGCCCAGGCCCAGCAGCACCACGGCCACCAGCATCAGGCCCCACAGCGCCCACAGCGTGCTGTAGTGCGAGGCCAGGGCATTGGAGCGCGAGGCTTCCGCCACCACCCACCAGCCGGTGGCTTCGGAGCGGCGGGCCACGGCGAAGGCATCCTTGTTCTTGTCGCTGTAGACGGCGGTCACATCCTCGAGCATGCCGTCCTTGTCGGTCGTCAGCGTCTTCAGGAGCTGCTCGGCCTGCTCCGGCTTGAGCACCTCAGCCAGCTTCTTGCCCTGCTGGGTCGGATGCGCGCGCAGTTGCGCGTCGGCCGGCGTCTTGCCCGGATCCAACAGGTACAGGCCGCCGGTGTCGAACAGTTTGACTGCGTCTGAGAGGCGGACCAGCTCGTCTTGCAGTCCGCGCATGTCGAAGCCGATGAACAGGATGCCGACGATCTTGCCGCCCGCGTCTTTCACCGGCGTGTAGCGCGTCATGTAGGGCATGCCGAACAGCGTGGCCGGACCGACATAGGTCTGACCGGACGAGACCTTGGCGAACGCCGGGTTCGCCGATCCCATCAGCGTGCCCATGGCGCGCGAGCCATCCTGCTTCTTCAGCGAGGTGGTGACCCGCAGGAAGTCGTCGCCCTTCTTGGCGAAGATGGTGGCCACACCGCCGGTGCGGCGGGTAAAGCCGTCGGGCAGCTCCAGGTTGTCGTTGAGCTTGCGACCGTCGTAGGACAGTTCGCCGTCGGCGTCCTGCGTGAACTTGCCGTCCTGCAGGTCCGCCGCGAGCACGTCGTAGAGCTTGTTGGCGGAATCCCGGGCGGTGCGATCCAGTGCATCCGCCACGCGGGCCACCGACGAGGCCTCGCTGGCCATGTAGTCGAAGGTACGTTCACGCGCCTGGTTGGTCAGCACCCACGACAGGGCGCCGCAGATGATCACCAGCAGCACGGCGATCGAAGCGCTGGCCAGCAGGGAGACGCGGCGAGCGACGGTCGTTCGGACATTCTTGGCAGTGGTCATGGCAGCAGGCAGTTCATGGCAAAGGGGCACCGGGCGGGTGCGAAAGCGAGGGAGTGATCGGGAGGTCTCCAGCGCGCTTTTTTCTTCTTCACTGCGCGCAGATCAAACTTTATTCGCCGCTGAGCGATTAGCGACCCATTTGGACCCCCTGTTGCCAGGGATAACCCGCATCTATTCACCGTTCACGTGAAGTAATGCGCGGGCCTATGACAGCGCTACCAAGGGCGGCCTTCGCCCCAGGCCTCAGAGGGACGCGTACGTCCGTTCTCAACGATGACAAGCCTCGGAAAGTAGGCGAGCACTGACCGGTCCGCCATCAGGCGCAGGCCGACCGAGCGCGAATCCGGTCCACCATGTCGTTCGGCGGGGGCAGGTCATGCCCCTTGGCGCGGCGTCAGGTGCGTGCTGGGATGGCCCGGGCGGTCGCGGCCTATTCCGCGCTGATGCCGCGACGCCGGATCAGTGCATGCCACTGCAGGGTCTCTTGCTGGATGAATGTCGCCAGGTCGCCGGGGTTGCCGGGTGCGACCTCCAGACCGAAGGCTTCCAGCCGCGCCTTGAGCTCCGGCTCGTTCAAGGCCTTGACGAGTTCAGTCGACAGCCTGGCGACGATCGCGTCCGGCGTGCCCTTGGGGACAAAGAGGCCCTGCCAGGCGCTGACGTCCACGTCCTTGATGCCCAGCTCGTCGAAGGTGGGCACCTCCGGCAAGGCGGCGATGCGATGCGGGGACAGCACCGCCAGTGCCTTGAGCTTGCCGGCACGCAGATGGGGCAGGGCGGCGGCGGTGTCCAGGATGCCCATCGGCACCGTGCCGCCGATCAGGTCCTGCGTGGAGAACGCGGTGCCGCGATACGGCACATGGACGATGTCGCTGTGGGTGCGGTCCTTCAGCAATTCCATCGCCAGGTGATGCGGGCTGCCGATCCCGGGGGAGGCATAGCTGTACTGTCCTGGCCGCGCCTTGACCTTCTCCAGCCATTGCTGCGCCGACGAGAACCCGGCCGACGGATTGACCACCAGCAGCAGCGGAAAGCGGGCCATGAAGCCGACGGGTGCCAGATCGCCCACTGCATACGGCAGCTTCTTGTAGAGCGCGCTGTTGAACACCATGGCGCCGTTGTCGCCGGTGAGCAGGGTGTAGCCGTCCGGCGCGGACTTGGCCGCGTTGTCGGTGCCGAGGATGCCGGCCGCACCAGGGCGGTTGTCGATGATCAGCGTCTGGCCGAGTCGCCGGCCAAGCACCGGCGCCAGTTGACGCGCGAGGAAGTCCGACCCGCCGCCCGCCGGATAGGCCACGACCCATCGCACCGGCTTGCTCGGCCAGGTGTCCGCTTGCGCGGCGGCCGGCTGCCATGCGGCCAGCGACACAACCAGCATCGGCAACGCGAGCACGGCCGAGGCGGCGCCACGCGTGACGGCCCGGCTGATGGCTGCGATGGCGCTGACGGCGCAGTCACCGGGATGGCCGATGGCACTGGCACTGGCACTGGCGCCGATCATGCGCCGCTGCGCAGGGCATGCCGTCCCCGCTTGCCGCATCCGAAGTCCCGTCCACAGGGAGGCGCCTTGTGCATCGGTCGGGCTTGCGGGCATGGGCGAATCTCCTGGTGTCGTCGGCTAGAGTGGCCGGATCTTAGCCAGCGGTCTGCCGCGACCCTTCCCATGGAACATCCCGATTGCCCTCTTTGCCGCGACGTCGGCGGCGTGTGGGTGGCCTCGCAGCCACGCTTTCGTGTCATTCGCGCCGAGGATGCGGACTTCCCCGCTTTCTATCGCGTCGTCTGGACCGCCCATGTGGCCGAGTTCAGCGACCTGAACGCGCAGGAGCGCGCCGCGTGCATGGCGGCCGTGCTGCAGGTGGAGCAGGTGCTGCGGCGCACGCTGGCGCCCACGAAGATCAATCTCGCGGCCCTGGGCAACGTGGTGCCGCACCTGCACTGGCATGTGATCGCGCGGTTCGACTGGGACAGTCACTTCCCCAATCCGGTGTGGGGCGAGCGCCGCCGTGCGGTCGACGCTGGCGCTGCGGCACGTCTGGCCTTGCCGCTGGAGGCGCTGGACGCGCAGATCCGGTCAGCGATCGAATCGATGTCTGACGCCTGACGCTCAATGCCCGATGCCCGATGCCCGATGCATAAAGCCTCTTCGACGGGGCGGCGGTCGTTCGGCATGGAGCGCGCAGACGCCGCCGATCAAGCGTCGATCACCGAAACGCCTCTTGCTGACGCGCCAGTCAATCCAGCAACGCGACGCGCTGGCTGCTGCGGTCGTCGGTGTTGTCGACATTGCGGAAGCTGATCTGCATCACATAGAGCTTGTCGGCGCCGTCGGTCTGGCAAGTCAGGGCGTGCACGGCGCGGCGCACATCCCTGCGGTACTCATAGGGGCCACCGCGTTGCAGCACCTCGGTGATGGTGTTGCCGCTCAGGCGGAAGCTGACGGTGGTCACACCTTCGCGCTGCTCGCGTGCCTGGGGCAGTGCCAGCGACGTGGACAGGGCCTGCTCGACGCCCGGGCAGGTGGCCCGCACATTCGTGTGGGCGACCTCGCCAGGACGACGTCCGCTGACTTCGACCCGCTCCAGATCGTTCGGTGCCGCTTGGGCCAGTCCCGCGATGAGCGACAGCGCCGAGAATGCAGCGGCCGAAAGGGTCGTGGACAGGCGGATGGATGGGGTGGACATGACGGATCTCCTTGAGCTGCTGAGGTTGCCGTCCCGATCCGCATCCTCGCGGGCCTTTGAACGGTTGACTGCAGGTTAGGCAGACCCGAAGCGCAGCAACAGCGCGCCGCGACAGAGCGCTCGGATGAGGGGCTGTAGCGGCGATTTCCCGCGACGAACTGCGGCCTGACCGGACGAAGTGCAATCGACGAAAGGCCTTTATCCATCGGACAAAAGTCATGTTGACCGGTCCACCTCTCCGTCAATTCATGAGGCTGAGGCCGATGATGACAATGGGGTGAACGCCTGTGCTCAAAGCGGGCCATGACTTCCCTCATGCAAGGGCTGAAAGCCATGGCGTCCCGGCCACTTCGGCCGATTCGTGCGCCTCGCGCAGATGGCGGTGCATCGATACCTTGTCGCGCGAACGGAAGGCCATAGCCTGTTTATGGAGTTTTCAGCGGACGTCGTTCGCACGCTGCATTCACCGGAGGTTTGCAGATGACCCGGGTCCATCGCCTTCAGAATTTGCGACGGGCCGCGATGGGCGGTTGGTTCAGAGCAAGTGACGGAGCAAGTGGTTGATGCATTTCCCAGTTTTGTATTCGCGATCCCTGACCGTGCGCCGGTCGATGCGTTGGTCGGTGTGGTCCGCCGCGGTGACCTTGTCCCTCGCCGCGGGCGGACTGCAGGCGCAGACGGTCACGCCCAGCAGCGCGGCCAACAAGGTGTCGGCCTCTCAGGGGGTTCGCAAGCTCGGCCCCACACCGGCCAAGGCGAGCGCCAAGGCGGGGGCCACTCAACCCACCTTCGTGCGGGAACTCGGCGGCATTTCCGAATACCGGCTGCCCAATGGCCTGCAGATCCTGCTCTTTCCGGACGAAGCTCAGAGCACCACCACCGTCAACATCACCTACCGGGTGGGCAGCCGGCATGAATCGTCCGGTGAATACGGCATGGCCCATCTGCTTGAGCATCTGATGTTCAAGGGCACGCCCACCCACCGCCGGATCGATGTGGACTTTGCGTCGCGCGGCATGCGCGCCAACGGCACGACGACGGCCGACCGCACCAACTACTACGCCGAATTCAACGCCGATCCCAAGACCCTGGACTTCGCCCTCACCCTCGAGGCCGATCGGATGGTTCACAGCTTCATCGCCAAGTCCGCCTTGGACAGTGAGATGACGGTCGTGCGCAATGAATTCGAGCTGGCGGAGAACGATCCCCTGCAGGTGCTGAATTCGCGGGTGCTGGGCGTGGCCTACGACTGGCACAACTATGGCCACGACACGCTGGGCCCGAAGAGCGACATCGAGAATGTGCCCATCGAGCGCCTGCAGGCCTTCTACAAGCGTTTCTATCGCCCCGACAACGCCACCCTCATGGTGGCGGGGCGGTTCGATGTGGCGAAGACCTTGGCGCTCATCGGTCAGCGTTTCGGTCCGGTGGCGCGCCCCAAGTTCCCCATTCCGCATCCCTACACCGTCGAGCCCGCGCAGGATGGTGAGCGCAGCGTCGTGGTTCGCCGCATCGGCGGACAACCGGCGTTGATGGCCTACTACCATGTGCCCGCCTTTGCCCACCCGGATTCGGCACCCTTGCGCGTGCTGGGTTTGTTGCTGTCCCTGGAGCCGAGCGGGCAACTGTACAAAGCGCTGGTGGAGCCCCGCCTGGCCTTGACGGCCGGCCTCTCCGGTCTGGGCGGCACTGACGCGGGTGGCATCCGCGCCTTCGCCGTCCTGCCGCCCGATGCTGACCGGGCCGCGGTGGAGGCGCGTTTGCTGGACATTGTCGAAGGCCGCAACGTCGCCCCGTTCGATGAAGCCGAACTCGCGCGGGTGCGCGATCTGGCGGTGACCGGCTACCGGGAGCAGATGAAGAATCCGGAAGCCTTGATTCAGCAGATCTCCAGCCTGGGGGTGAGCGACTGGCGTCTGCTGTTCCAACTGATGGAAGACCTGCCCAAGGTCACGCTGCAGGATGTGGAACGGGTGCGCCGCGCTTATCTGCGGCCGGCCAATCGCACCTTGGGCCGCTACCTCCCGTCCGAGGCGGTCGAGCGCGTGGAGATCCCGCTGGCACCGCCGATGGATCAGCGCCTGGCGGGATTGACGGGGCCACCCAAGGTGGAGGACGGCGAACGTTTCGATCCGACCCCGAAGCATCTGGCCGATCGAACCGTGACCCGTCAGTTGCCTTCAGGCATCGCGCTGTCCACGCTCACCAAACGCACCCGCGGCAAGACGGTGACCTTGCAGATGAAGCTGCGTTGGGGCGAGCGTCGCGAGACCTTTCAGCACCTCGGGACGGAGGTCGTGGCGAGTCTGATGTCGGAGGGCGCGGTTGGACTGTCCAAGCAGGCATTGCAGGATCGGTTGATTCAGTTGAAGGCCAACCTGAACATCCGCAGTGGCGATCAGGGGGCTGAGCTCGTGATCAGCGCCGAACAGGACACGCTGATCGATGCGCTCCAGGTCGCTGCGGAATTGATGCAACGTCCCTTGTTGCCGCAGGACGCGTTCGAACGGGAACGTGCGTCGGCCTTGGCAGCGCTGGAGGGCGCCCGCCAGGAGCTTGAAACACTCAGGCAGGCAGCGGTGCGGGATCACTACAACCGCGCCCGCGGTGTGGGTCCGACCGATCCGGACTATCTGCGTTCCATCGACGAGCAGGTTGCGAATGTGAAGGCCACGAGCCTGGCCGACATCCAGCGTTTCCATGCCGACTACTGGTCGGCGAACGATGCCCATGTGGCCGTTGTCGGCGCGGTGCCGGACGGATTGGATGCCGCCGTGGAGCAGCTGTTCGGCGCGTGGAAGAAGCCACAGGCGCCGCAATTCGTGCGCCACATCGGGAAGGCGGATCAGATTCCGGCGGCCCGTTTTGACGCGGTCGCCCGCGACAAGACCAGTGCGGCGATGCGCATGCGGCTGGACTTCGCGCTCAACGACCGCCATCCGGACTATCTTCCGCTGGTCGTGGCCACTCATATCCTGGGCGCCGGCGGGCTGGAGAGTCGTCTCTCGGTGCGGGTGCGGGATCAGGCGGGGCTGAGCTACGGGGTGGGCGCCTCCTTGTCTGCGGCCCACTTCGGCGACGATGCCGAGCTGATCATCGGAGGCAGCTTCGCACCACAAAACCGGGAACGGATGCTGACGCTGGTCGGAGACGAGTTGCGCCGCATGAGCGAGCAAGGCATCACCCCGGACGAGCTGCGTCGCGCCAAGGCCGATCTCATGGAGGCTCGTCGCCAGGCTCGTGCCGACGATGGCGAACTGGCCGCCGGATTGCTCTCGCAAAGGGATCAGGGCGAGACCTGGGCGGATGAGGACAAGCAGGACGCGCAGGTTCAGGCGCTGACCGTCGAGCAGGTCAACGCGGCTTGGCGCCGGCATATCCGGCTGGATGGCTTTGTGACGTCGACCGTCGGTGACTTCAAGGACCGGCGCTGACGCTGCCGTGACGGAGACTGAGCAGAGCCCGCGCTTTTAGAAGCAGGCGCTCACAAAAGGCGGCGATCAAAAAAGCGGCGCCCACAAAAGGCGGCCCTGAGATGAAAAAGCCCCCCAAGAAGTTGGACTGCTGCCCAACCTCTGGGGGGCCGTTCAGAAGGGCCGCCTTTGCCTCGCCGGTGCGGCGCAGGGACTTGTCCCCGCCCGTCCCTCGAGCCTGTCAGGACCTCACGCCATGCCCTGATGGCGCAGGAGTGCGTCGATTTGCGGTTCGCGGCCACGGAAGGCTTTGAAGTTGTCCATGGCATCCCGGACGCTGCCCATGGACAGGATCTCGTCCAGATAGCGACGGCCGGTGGATGGATTGAACACGCCTTCTTCCTCGAAGGCGCTCCAGCAGTCGGCCGAGAGCACCTCGGCCCACTTGTAGCTGTAGTAGCCCGCCGCATAGCCGCCGGCAAAGATGTGCGAGAAGCTGTGCTGGAAGCGGTTGAAGGCGGGCGGCGGATTCACCGACACCTCGGCGCGCACCTCCGCCAGCAGGTCCTGGATGCGCGCTTCGGCGCCGGGCTCGGCATGCAGGCGCATGTCGAACAGGGCGAACTCGATCTGGCGCAGGGTCTGGAGACCGGCCTGGAAGTTCTTCGCGGCCAACATCTTGTCGAACAGGTCGCGCGGCAGCGGCGCGCCCGTGTCCACATGGCTGGACAGTTGCTGGATGACTTCCCATTCCCAGCAGAAGTTCTCCATGAACTGACTGGGCAGCTCGACCGCATCCCATTCCACGCCGGAGATGCCCGACACGCCCAGCTCGGCCACACGGGTCAGCAGATGGTGCAGGCCGTGACCGCATTCATGGAAGAGGGTGATGACGTCGTCATGCGTCAGCAAGGCCGGTTTGCCATCGGCACCCTGAGGGAAGTTGCAGACCAGGTGGGCCACCGGGATCTGTTCCGCGCCGGGGACGGGCAGGTCGGGTCGGGCCCAGCGGCTGCGGACTTCGTCCATCCAGGCGCCGGGCCGCTTGCCGTTGCGGGCGAACAGATCCAGATAGACCTGACCGATCAGTTGGCCGTCCCGGCGCAGCTCGCAGAACTGCACGCTGTCATGCCAGACCGAGGCCGCCACCGGCACTAGCTGCACACCGAAGAGCCGGTCGACGATGCGGAACAGGCCGTCCAGCACCCGCGGCAGCGTGAGGTACTGGCGCACCTCCTGATCGGAGAAGGCATAGCGCGCCTCCTTCAGCTTCTCGGAAACATAGGGCAGGTCCCAGGCCTGCAGGTCGTCCATCCGCAGGGCGGCCCGGCCGAAGTCCCGCAGTTCGTCCAGGTCGCGCTGGGCATAGGGGCGGGCACGACGGGCGAGGTCGCGCAGGAAGTCCAGCACCTGGGCCGGCGAGGTGGCCATCTTTGGTACCAGGGACGCCTCGGCGAAGTTGTGGAAGCCCAGCAGCGCCGCTTCTTCCTGGCGCAGGGTGAGCAGCTCGCTCATCAGCGCGGAGTTGTCCCATTCCGGCTTGTCGCCGAGCTCGCTGGCACGGGTCACATAGGCGCGGTAGAGGCGCTCGCGCAGGGCGCGGTCCTCGGCGTACTGGATGACCGGCATGTAGACCGGGAAGTGCAGGGTGAGCTTGTGGCCGTCCTGCTGCTCGGCCTGCGCGGCGGCGCGGGCATTGGCCACGACGTCCGCCGGCACGCCCTTGAGCTCGTCCGCGCTGGCGAAATAGCTCCAGCTGTCGGTGGCGTCCATCACATGCTCGGAGAAGCTTTGACCGAGCTCGGCGCTGCGTTCCTGGATCTTGGCGAAGCGGGTCTTGGCCTCGCCTTGCAGCTCGGCGCCAGACAGCACGAAATCGCGGATCGCATGCTTGAGCAACTGTCGGCGCTCCGGGCTCAGGCCCTCCTGCGCGGCGATGGCCTTGTACTTGGCATACAGCGCCTCGTTCGCGCCCAGGCCGGTATAGAACTCGGTCACCGTCGGCAGCATGGCGTTGTAGGCCTCACGCAGCGCCGGGGTGTTGGCAACGGCGTTGAGATGGCCGACGGCGCCCCAGGCGGTGCCCAGTCGCTCGGTGGCCACGTTGAGCACCCGCGACAGCGTCTCGTAGTCCGCCGGGGCGTCCGAGGCGGTGACTTTGTCCAGCGCCTCCTGCGCCTGCGCCAGCAAGGCGGTGATGGCCGGCTGGATATGCGCCGGCTCGATGGCGGCGAAGTCCGGCAGCGGCGCGGTCGAAAGCAGCGGGTTGGGGGCGGCGTTCTGGTCCATGCAGTCCTCAGGGTACGGTCAATGCCGGGTGAGTGTCTCAGCCTTTCACCCGTGTTTGACGTTGGGGTTTCTATCGCGCCACTTAGGGGCTGCCTATCGTGGGCAGACCTGGGGCGGAACACAACGCCCACTTTGGGGTGGGCCCACCCGGTTCAACCGCCAGAACGAGGGGGAGGACGTGACGCGGTCGTCGGGGCGGCGCCAGCCTCCCCGGCTGACCCAGCGAACCCTACCGTGCGTGTCCCGCCTCAGCCGCCAGCCGCCAGCCGCCCGCCGCCAGCCGCCGCAGCCTCAGCCTCAGCCTCAGCCTCAGCCTCAGCCGGGCTGTCGGTCCATCCGATCTATCCGATCCAGCTGATCCAGCCCGCCGTGCGTTGGACGATCAGCCCCGCGCGGCGGCGGCCCGTTCGGCCGACTCGATGGTGTTGACCAGCAGCATCGTGATGGTCATCGGCCCGACGCCGCCCGGCACCGGCGTGATCCAGCCCGCCACCTCGCGAACGCCGTCGAAGTCCACATCGCCGCACAACTTGCCGTCGTCGTTGCGGTTCATGCCGACGTCAATCACCACCGCGCCCGGTTTGACCATGTCCCGCGTCAGCACATTGCGCTTGCCGACCGCGGCCACGACGATGTCGGCCTGGCGGGTGAAGTGCGCCAGGTCCGGCGTGGCGCTGTGGCACACCGTCACCGTGGCATGGGCCTGCAGCAGCAGCATGGCCATCGGCTTGCCGACGATGTTGCTGCGACCGATCACCACCGCATGCTTGCCCTTGGGATCGACGCCGATGAATTCCAGCATCTTCATGCAGCCGTAGGGTGTGCAGGGCTTGAAGCCGTCCTGACCGACCATCAGGGCGCCGGCGCTGGCGACATGGAAGCCGTCCACATCCTTCTCCGGGGCGATGGCTTCGATGACCTTGTGCGCATCGATGTGCTGGGGCAGCGGCAACTGGACCAGGATGCCGTGGATGGACGGGTCGTTGTTCAGCGCGTCCACCCGGGCCAACAGCTCGGCCTCGGTCAGGGCGCCGTCGTACTTCTCCAGCACCGAATGCATGCCGGCGTCCTCACAGGCCTTGACCTTGTTGCGCACATAGACCTGGCTGGCCTGGTTGTCGCCGACCAGCACCACCGCCAGGCCCGGCTTCACGCCTTGCGCGGTGAGCGCGGCCGCACGGGTGGCGACTTCGGCACGCAGTTGCTTGGACAGGGCGTTGCCATCGATGAGTTGGGCGGTCATGGGCGGTACTCCGGAAACAGGGGGCAGTGAGGAAATCGGTTCGGGCGCTGGGCCCGGGGCGATGCGGTGAGGGTCGGGCCCTGGTGGCGCGACCCGTCGGCCTCGCGCGGCAGGCCAGAATGCAAAGAGGCCGCTTTGCAGCGGCCTCGTGGAGTGCGTGGGTCGGTCAGCCAGCCTTGGCGGGCGTGTTCGCACCGAGCGCAATCTTCAGCAGATCGGCCACGGTGTTGGCATTGAGCTTTTCCATGATGTTGGCGCGGTGGGCCTCCACCGTTTTGATGCTGATGCCCAGGTCGTCGGCAATCTGCTTGTTCAGGCGGCCGGCGACGATGCGCTCCAGCACCTGCGCCTCACGGGTGGTCAGGCGCGACAGCAGCGCATCGCGGCTGGCGGCTTCCTGCTGGGTGGCGAAGGCGCCGCGGGCCTGGTCCAGCATGCGCTCGACCAGACTGAGCAGTTCCTCTTCCTTGAACGGCTTCTCGATGAAGTCGACCGCGCCTTTTTTCATCGTCTGCACCGCCATGGGCACGTCGCCGTGACCGGTGATGAAAACGATGGGGAGCGGGCTCTTGCGCTCGATCAACTTGTCTTGCAGATCCAGTCCGCTCATGCCTTCCATGCGGATGTCGGCAATCAGGCAGGCCACTTCACGTGGGTCGTAGCGGCTCAGGAAGCTTTCGGCGGAGTCGTAGCACTTGACCCGGTAGTCCTTGCCCTCCAGCAGCCACTGCAAGGAATCTCGCACTGCCTCGTCATCATCGACGACGTAGACATTACCCTTCTTCGGAATCAAGCTCATGGTGTTGCTGCGGTGTTGTGTGCAGTCCCCGTGCCGGCATCCCTGTCCTTGTCTAGGCCGGGGAGCTGAGGCTCGGGTCGCGGGATGTCCACGGGGATCGTGAACGCGAACCGGCACCCGACGATGGACGCGCCATTGTAGAGGTTCTCGGCCCGTATCCTGCCCTGGTGGGACTCGATGATGGACCGGCATAACCCTAGGCCGATGCCCAATCCATCGGCCTTCGTCGAGAAGAAGGCCTCGTACATGCGCTCGATCACTTCCTCGGGCAGCCCGGGGCCCATGTCGGTGACCGAGAACTCGATGTTCGCGCCGAGCTCCGCCGTGTGCTTGGGCACGACGCGCAGCTCGATGTGGCGACGCGACGGCGGCAGCGCCGCGTTGTCGATCGCCTCGGCGGCATTCTTCAGCAGGTTGAGCAGCACCTGCTCGATCAGGATGGGGTCGACCCGCATCACCGGCAGGCGCTGCGCCACATACGTGTGGATCTGCACGTTGCGCCGGCGCAGCTCGATGCCGGCCAGCTCGACCGAGTCCTCCACGATCGAGGCGGCAAAGGCGGGCTGGCGCTGCGGTTCGCTCTTCTTCACGAAGGCGCGGATGCGGTGGATGATCTGCCCCGCCCGCTGCGCCTGCTTGGCGGTCTTCTCGAGCGCGGAGATCAGGTCGTCCTTGACGATGTTGTCATTGCGGACCCGCGAGACCATGCCGTTGCAGTAGTTGCTGATGGCGGTCAGCGGCTGGTTCAGTTCATGGGCGACGCTGGAGGCCATCTCGCCCATGGTGATGAGTCGACTCGTGACCTGCGCCTTTTCGGTCTGCTGCTGTTGCTGCGCCTCCGCATGCCGGCGGGCGGTGATGTCGGTGGCGATCAGCATCTGGGCGAGTCGGCCGTCGGTCCACTGCAGGTAGCGGGCGCGCACATCGAACCACATGTCCAGCTGCGCGATGAACACTTCGCGCGAATCCGCGCCGATCTCGGTCAGGTGCTGCGCGGGCAGGCTGCCGAACTCGTCGATGTCCTCGTCGGTCTCCGGCTCCTCCTTGGGCGTGGTGCCGGTCAGTTGCGAGCCTGCCAGCATCGCATGGCCCTTCGGATCGGCGCCGAACCACAGCCGATAGCTGCGGTTGGCGAAGAGCAGTTCGCCCTGTTGCACCGACAGCACCGACACCGCCGCATCCAGGCCCTCCAGCACCGTGGTGAAGCGCTCATGCGAGGCGGAGAGCTGGTCACGCACCCGCTTGGCCTCGGTGATGTTGGTCATCGAGGTCATCCAGCCGTTCTGCTTGCCCTTCGGGTCGATCAGCGGCGAGACATACATGCGGGCGTCGAAGATGCTGCCGTCCTTGCGCATCACCTTCACTTCGGAGCCGCCGGCCGGGCTGCGGCCCTGCATCTCCTGCTGCAGCAGCCGCAGGTTCTCTTCGTAGCGGTCGGGCGGCCAGTAGGGGAAGGGGGGCTTGCGGCCGATCAGCTCGGACTCCGAAAAGCCGGTCATCGCGCAGAAGGCCGGGTTCACATAGCTGATGCGGGTTTCCAGGTCCATGGCCCGCATGCCGGTCAGCATGGAGTTCTCCATCGCCCGACGGAAGTTGGTCTCCGCCGCCAGTGCGTTCTGGACCTGTGCCCGGCGCCGCATGTGTTTCCAGGTGCCCAGCAGCATCCACACGGTGAGCACCGACAAGGCCATCACCATCCAGAACAGCGTGTTGGAGATCAGCCCGATGGAGGTCCGATAACCCTGGCCGCGCAGCACCAGCCCCGGTGCGGGTGCCATCGGCACCTCGTAATAGATGGGCGCGCGCGTGAGGCGCTTGCCTGGCATCGGGGTGACGGTGCTGGCGACGACCTGTTCACGCGGATCGAGGATGGCGACCGCATGCCGCGCGGTCACCTCGGCGGGCACCGAATAGCGCAGCAGGCCTTCGACCGTGTATTCGGCGATCAGCACGCCGGCGAAGCCGTTGCGGTCTGTCACCGGCAACATCAGCTGGAAGACGGTGGTGTTGTTGGCGTCGGCGAAGGGCGCGGAATAGACCCGGGTGCGGCGGTCCCGCACCGCCTGGAAGGCGCGCTCGGGCTCGCTGTTGGCGCGGCCGTTGGGCATGGACGGGTCGTTGCCCGCCAAGGTCATCAGCGTCTCGGCCTGATCGCCGTTGGCCGCCACACTGGCGCGGCGCTCGCGTCGGGCGCTCAGCCAGGTGATGTGGGTGATCTCCGGCCGGCTGCGGGCGATGGCCATGGCCTTCTGGCTGAAGTCCAGCGCGTCTGACGCGCGATTGACCACGTCCCGGGTCAGCGGGCTGAGCAGGTCTTCGTTGTCGATCAGGCGGGAGCGGATCTGCTGCTGCGCCATCTCGGTATCGCGCTTGACGGCTTCCGCCTCGCGCTCGATTTCCTCGTTCCTCAGGTACCAGAAGGCGGACACGATCGCCGCCAGAAACAGCAGCACCGACAGCAGCGGCCCGAGCGTGGCGAAGCGATCCTGGCGCGACGGCGACTGGCGCCGCCACCAGGACGAGACCAGACGTTTGACAGGGGTCAGGGTGCGGCGAAGGTAGCCTTGGACAGCGAGGCGAGACAGCATGCGGCGGATTATCCCGGTCGATGTCGCCCCTCTCCGAGCGTGGGCACCCGGGCATTCCCTGATCGGTGTACAGCGTCCATCCAGTCTGCGCGCAGGCTCCCGGCGATGGTGCGGTGCAGCATTGAACTCTCACAATGTGAAACGTCGTCGCGCTATTTGGAAAATGCGAGGCTTGTGAGAAACTCCCGCGCCGTGGGCCTCAAGGCCCGGTGGGAAGCCCTGCGCGCCTGAGCGTGCAAGCACCTTCCGGGTGCAGGGCCATGACCTTTTCGGCAGAGGCCAGAACCAGGCCTCGTGCCTAAGCTAGACCCTTTCGCATCGGCGACAGAGAAACAGGAACAGGAGACAAACATGTCCGCGCAGCCCCAGTCCTTCCTAGGCGCAGCCGCCAATGACACCGACGCTCTCGAGACCAGGGAATGGCTGGACGCGCTGTCCGCCGTCATCGGTGAAGAGGGCGGCGACCGCGCCCACTTCCTGCTCGAGACGCTGATCGATCACGCGCGCCAGGCCGGCATCGACGTGCCGTTCTCGGCCACCACGGCCTACGTCAACACCATTCCCGCCGACAAGGAAGAGCGCTTCCCCGGCAACATCGAGATCGAAGAGCGCCTGCGCGCCTTCATGCGCTGGAACGCGATGGCGATGGTGGTGCGGGCCAACCGCCTGCATCCCGAAGACGGCGGCGACCTGGGCGGCCACATCTCCAGCTTCGCCTCGCTGGCGACGATGCTGGGCTGCGGCTTCAACCACTTCTGGCACGGCGACGACGGCGTGCACGGCGGCGACCTGCTCTACATCCAGGGCCACAGCGCCCCCGGCATCTATGCCCGCGCCTTCCTGGAAGGCCGCATCACCGAAGAGCAACTGAACAACTTCCGCCAGGAAGTCGACGGCCAAGGCCTGTCGAGCTACCCGCATCCGAAGCTGATGCCCGAGTTCTGGCAGTTCCCGACGGTGTCCATGGGCTTGGGCCCGTTGATGGCCATCTACCAGGCCCGCTTCCTCAAGTACCTGCATGCCCGCGGCATTGCCGACACCTCCAAGCGCAAGGTCTGGGTGTTCCTGGGCGACGGCGAAATGGACGAGCCGGAATCGCTGGGCGCCATCGGCCTGGCCGCGCGCGAGAAGCTCGACAACCTGATCTTCGTCGTCAACTGCAACCTGCAGCGCCTGGACGGTCCGGTGCGCGGCAACGGCAAGATCATCCAGGAGCTCGAAGGCGAGTTCCGTGGCGCCGGCTGGAACGTCATCAAGCTGATCTGGGGTTCCTACTGGGATCCGCTGCTGGCCCGCGACAAGCAGGAGCTGCTGCGCAAGGTCATGATGGAGACGCTGGACGGCGACTACCAGGCCTACAAGGCCAATGACGGCGCTTTCGTCCGCAAGCACTTCTTCGGCAAGCACCCGGAGCTGCTGAAGATGGTGGAGAACATGTCCGACGAGGACATCTGGCGCCTGAACCGCGGCGGCCACGATCCGCAGAAGGTCTACGCGGCCTATCACCAGGCGGTCAACACCGAAGGCCAGCCGACGGTCCTGCTGATCAAGACCGTCAAGGGCTACGGCATGGGCAAGATCGGTGAGGGCAAGAACACCGCTCACCAGACCAAGAAGCTGCAGGACGAGGACATCAAGGCCTTCCGCGACCGCTTCAACATCCCCATTCCCGACAGCGAACTGGCCAAGATCCCGTTCTACAAGCCCGCCGACGACACGCCCGAGATGCAGTACCTGCATGAGCGTCGCAAGTCGCTGGGCGGCTATCTGCCCAAGCGCCGTCCGCAGGCCGAGGAATCGCTGAAGGTGCCGGACCTGGCCACCTTCCAGGCCGTGCTGGACCCCACTGCCGAAGGCCGTGAGATCTCCACCACCCAGGCCTATGTCCGCTTCCTGACCACGCTGCTGCGTGACAAGGAACTGGGCCCGCGCACCGTGCCCATCCTGGTCGATGAGGCCCGCACCTTCGGCATGGAAGGCCTGTTCCGCCAGATCGGCATCTACAACCCGAAGGGTCAGCTTTACACCCCGGTCGACAAGGACCAGGTGATGTACTACCGCGAGGACAAGGCCGGTCAGATCCTGCAGGAAGGCATCAACGAAGCCGGCGGCATGGCCAGCTGGATCGCTGCGGCGACGTCGTATTCGACGAACAACCGCACCATGATCCCGTTCTATGTCTACTACTCGATGTTCGGCTTCCAGCGCATCGGTGACCTGGCCTGGGCGGCGGGCGACATGCAGGCGCGCGGCTTCCTGCTGGGCGGCACCTCCGGCCGGACCACGCTGAACGGCGAAGGTCTGCAGCATGAGGACGGCCACAGCCACATCCTGGCCGGCACCATCCCGAACTGCATCAGCTACGACCCGACCTTCGCCCATGAAGTGGCGGTGATCCTGCACTCCGGCCTCAAGCGCATGGTGGAGAACCAGGAGAACGTCTACTTCTACATCACCCTGCTCAACGAGAACTACCCGATGCCGGGCCTGAAGGCCGGCACCGAGGAGCAGATCCTCAAGGGCATGTACCTGCTGGAAGAAGCCGCACCGCAAGCGCTGACGGTCAACCTGCTGGGCTCGGGCACCATCCTGCGCGAAAGCCAGGCCGCCAAGAAGCTGCTGGAGTCCGAGTGGGGCGTGGGCGCCAATGTCTGGTCCTGCCCGAGCTTCAACGAACTGGCCCGCGACGGCCAGAACGCCGACCGCTGGAACCTGCTGCATCCGACCGAGCTGGCATGCGTGCCCTACGTCACCCAGCAACTGAGCAAGGTGCAGGGTCCGGTGATCGCGTCGACCGACTACATGAAGAGCTATGCCGAGCAGATCCGGGCCTACATCCCGGTCGGCCGCCAGTACAAGGTGCTGGGCACCGACGGCTTCGGACGCAGCGACTTCCGGTCCAAGCTGCGCGAGCACTTCGAGATCAACCGTCACTACATCGTCATCGCCGCGCTGAAGAGTCTGGCCGACGAGGGCAAGATCCCGGCCGCCAAGGTGGCCGAGGCGATCAAGAAGTACGGCATCAACGTCGACAAGATCAACCCTCTGTACGCTTGACCCCGCGCGACCCGCTCCCGCCGGCCCCTTGAAGGGGCCGAGCCCGGAGGACCGGCACTGCCGGCGTCCCGGGCTCCGTCTGGTGCAGACCAGGCCGGCAGGGGGAGGGGGCGACACTGAAATTCATTGGAGACATCCAACATGGCATTGGTTGAAGTCAAGGTTCCGGACATCGGAGACTTCGCGGAAGTGGCGGTGATCGAGCTGCTGGTCAAGCCCGGCGACACGGTCAAGCAGGAACAGAGCCTGGTCACCGTCGAGAGCGACAAGGCGTCGATGGAGATCCCGTCGTCGCACGCCGGCGTGGTCAAGGAAGTGAAGGTCAAGATCGGCGACAAGATCAGCGAAGGCTCGCTGCTGGTCGTCATCGAATCGGCCGATGCCGCAGCGCCTGCACCGGCACCTGCCGCGGCTGCACCGGCGGCCGCAGCTGCAGCGCCGGCGCCTGCTGCATCGTCTGCCGCCCCCGCTGCTGCCCCGGCAGCCCCGGCGCCCGCCGCATCGGCCGGTCCGGTGGACATCGTCATTCCCGACATCGGTGACTTCGACGAAGTCGCCGTGATCGAGGTGCTGGTCAAGGTCGGCGACACCATCAAGCCCGAACAAAGCCTGATCACCGTCGAATCCGACAAGGCCTCGATGGAGATCCCGTCCTCGCACGGCGGCGTGGTCAAGGAACTGCTGGTCAAGCTCGGCGACAAGGTGGCCAAGGGCACCAAGATCGCCGTGGTGGAAGCCACTGGCGCCGTGGTGGCCGCACCGGCTGCCGCACCGGCATCGGCACCCGTTGCGGCCGCACCGGCCCAGGCCGCTGCCGCCCCGGCGCCCGCCCAGGCGAGCGCGCCGGCCTCGGCCGAGCGCCAGGTGCCGACCGCCGCGCTGCCGCCGCATGAGCCGACCGCGCCGCAAGGCAAGCTCCCGCATGCCTCGCCGAGCATCCGCAAGGTCGCCCGCGAGCTGGGCGTGCCGCTGCAAGAGGTCAAGGGCTCCGGCGCCAAGGGCCGCATCACCGAAGCCGATGTCCAGGACTTCGTGAAGGCCGTGATGGCCGGCAAGGCCCAGACCGTGGCCCAGAAGGCCGCCGCACCGGCCGCCGGTGGAGGCGCCTTCCCGGGTCTGCTGCCCTGGCCCAAGGTCGACTTCGAAAAGTTCGGTCCGGTCGAGCGCAAGGACATGTCGCGGATCAAGAAGATCAGCGGCGCCAACCTGCATCGCAACTGGGTCACCATCCCGCATGTCACCAACCACGACGATGCGGACATCACCGAGCTGGAAGCCTTCCGCGTTCAACTGAACAAGGAGAACGAGAAGTCCGGCATCAAGGTGACGATGCTGGCCTTCATGATCAAGGCCACCGTGGCGGCCCTGAAGAAGTTCCCCGAGTTCAATGCCTCGCTCGACGGCACCGGCGACAACGCCCAGCTCGTCCTGAAGAACTACTTCCACATCGGCTTTGCCGCCGACACGCCGAACGGGCTCGTGGTGCCGGTCATCCGTGACTGCGACAAGAAGGGCATCTTCCAGATCAGCCAGGAAATGTCCGAGCTGGCCAAGAAGGCCCGCGACGGCAAGCTCGGCCCGGCCGACATGACCGGCGGCTGCTTCTCGATCTCGTCCCTGGGCGGCATCGGCGGCACTTACTTCACGCCGATCATCAATGCGCCGGAAGTGGCGATCATGGGCGTGTGCAAGTCCCAGACCCGCCCGGTCTGGGACGGCAAGCAGTTCGTGCCGCGCCTGATCCTGCCGCTGTCGCTGAGCTGGGACCACCGCGTCATCGACGGCGCTGCGGCGGCACGCTTCAACGTGTACTTCGCCTCGCTGCTGGCGGACTTCCGTCGCATCGCGTTGTGATGCGGCTTCCGGTGGCGGCTGGCCGTCACCCCTGCCCAGGCCCGCGCCCGGCTGCCCTCGGGCAGCGCGGCGCCCGCCCGGCGCGCTAAGAAACAGACAGTGAGAGACACAAATGGCACTGGTTGAAGTCAAGGTCCCCGACATCGGTGATTTCAAGGATGTCGCGATCATCGAGATCCTGGTCAAGGTCGGCGACACCGTGAAGCAGGAGCAGAGCCTGATCACGGTGGAGTCGGACAAGGCGTCGATGGAGATCCCGTCCTCGCAGGCCGGCGTGGTCACGGCGCTGAAGGTCAAGCTCGGCGACAAGATCAATGAAGGCACGGTGTTGCTGACGCTGGAAAGCGAAGGCGCTGCCGCGCCTGCGCCAGCCGCTTCAGCCCCCGCACCGGCGCCCGCCGCGGCGGCTGCGCCTGCTGCTCCGGTCGCCCCGACCGTTGCGGCGCCACAAGCCGCGACCTACGCCGGAAGCGCTGACGGCGAGTTCGATGTGATCGTGCTCGGCGGCGGTCCCGGCGGCTACTCGGCCGCATTCCGCGCGGCGGACCTGGGCCTGAAGGTCGCCCTGGTCGAGCGCTACGCCACACTGGGCGGCGTGTGCCTGAACGTGGGTTGCATCCCGTCGAAGGCGCTGCTGCATGTGGCTGCCGTGATGGACGAGGTCAAGCACTTCGCCGACCTGGGCGTCGAATTCGGCGAACCCAAGGTCGAACTGCCCAAGCTGCTCAATCACAAGAAGAAGGTGATCGGCAAACTGACCGGCGGCCTGGCCATGATGGCCAAGATGCGCAAGGTCACCGTGGTGCGCGGCTACGGCACGCTGCTCGATGCCCAGCATCTGAGCGTCGAGGAAACCAGCGGCGAGGCGCAGGTCCGCACCGGCACCACCCAGACCCTGAAGTTCAAGAAGATCATCCTCGCAGCGGGCTCGCAGGCCGTGCGGCTGCCCTTCATGCCCGACGACCCGCGGGTGATCGACTCCACCGGCGCGCTGGAGCTGACCAGCCGGCCGAAGCGCATGCTGATCGTCGGCGGCGGCATCATCGGCCTGGAGATGGGCACCGTCTACTCGACGCTGGGCGCGCGCCTGGACGTGGTCGAAATGCTGCCCACGCTGATGACCGGCGCCGATCGCGACCTGGTCAAGGTCTGGCAGAAGATGAACGCGCCGCGCTTTGACAACATCATGCTGAACACGAAGACCGTGTCGGCCGAGGCGACGCCCGAAGGCATCAAGGTGACCTTTGAAGGCGAAGGCGCACCGAAGGAGCCGCAGGTCTACGACCTGGTGCTGCAGGCCGTCGGACGCAGCCCCAACGGCAAGAAGATCGGCGCGGACAAAGCCGGCGTGGTCGTGACCGACCGCGGCTTCATTCCGGTGGACGTGCAGATGCGCACCAACGTGCCCAACGTGTTTGCCATCGGCGACCTGGTCGGCCAGCCGATGCTGGCGCACAAGGCGGTGCACGAAGGCCATGTGGCGGCGGAAGTCATCGCCGGCGAATTGCTGGGTGACGAGGCGCTGGCCAAGTCGCGCTTCGATGCCCGGGTGATCCCGAGCGTGGCCTACACCGATCCGGAAGTGGCCTGGGTCGGCGTGACCGAAGACGAGGCCAAGGCCCGCGGCATCAAGGTGAAGAAGGGCCTGCTGCCCTGGAGCGCCTCCGGTCGCGCCATCGCCAACGGCCGCGACGAGGGCTTCACCAAGCTGCTGTTCGATGAGGAGACCCATCGCATCATCGGCGGCGGCATCGTGGGCACCCATGCCGGCGACATGATCGGTGAGATCGCGCTGGCCATCGAGATGGGCGCGGATGCGGTCGACATCGGCAAGACCATCCATCCCCATCCCACGCTGGGCGAAAGCATCGGCCTGGCGGCGGAAGTGGCCCATGGCTCCTGCACCGACGTGCCGCCTCCGCGGAAATAAGGCCGTCGCGTGAACCGACCCGAAGCCCGGCTCTGCGAAGTGCCGGGCTTTTCTTCTTTTGCGTTTCTGTGCGCCAGCGAACAGATGCGAAGCGCCGAACGTGGCACCGTCCGCCGCGCGCGCGATGTGCGCCTTCGTGCCCGATGATCGATGTCATGACCCCAGTTTCCCGTCTGCCGCCGCCCCTGCAAGTCCTGGATGGGGCCGCCACCGCGCGAGCCTTGCCCTGGTCCTTGTTGATGGAGGAGATTGCGCAGGTCTGCCGCGAGCACCGCGAGGGGCGCC